>DAXETV010000036.1:0-80021 GCA_051155775.1 Cyclobacteriaceae bacterium
GAAGTCCTAAGTTAGGTAACAATACCCCGTCAATAACATGTACTACTCCGTTAGCTATCGCAACGTCTGCTGTAGTTACGTTGAAGGTGTTGCCTAATGCGTCTGTTACTGTCACATTGTCACCGGATTTATTTACAGTTAAGGATTGACCGGACAAGGTGTTAAAGGTCTGATCCCCATCAGCGAGATCCGTTGAAAAAGCGGTTGCCGGTACCACATGAAAGCCCAGCACAGTTTCGAGGTTTGATACGCCTCCGATCTTTACAGTCAGTTCGTTAAGGTCTGCCGCACCAAAAGCTGACAGTAAAGAACTAAATGCGGTATTGGTAGGTGCAAACACGGTAATTTCATTCGCACTTTCCAGAGACGCTACCAGGCCATCTACAGCAGTGACTGCATCCAGTAAGGTTGTTAATCCTGCGTCTGAGGCAGCTTTTGATAGTGATGGATCAGTTTCCATTTCAGGTGTCATGTCATCGTCATCATCATCACCACATGATGACAGGAAGATTGAAAAAGCAATAAGTAAATACAAATACAATAATCTTTTCATTTATCTAAATCTTTTGATTTTCTTGGATAAAACTTGATTATTTATCGAATTGATACATCATATCCTCCGACTGGTAGAAATGAATATCCCAATGGATTGGATATTGGTCTTAATGGTATTAATAAGAATTCATATTAAGAGGAATCGGGCAGCCTGTTATTATGCAGCTTAGATGATCTTATGAACCCAGGAGACTTCCTTAAATTGAATAAATCTCATTTATGGAACCATACTATCTATGCTCCTATCCTCCCACTATGGCTAACTGCCCAAGACAGCTTTACCCCCGCCTCCTATTTGAGTCTTGGCCCGGCTACACACTGCAATTTATGGCAGTCCATACCGCATCTGGCTTATCCGGATGATCTTATGCTAACAAGCACGGATCACGTGTGAACACAAACTCAATACCGCTCTTTTTTATGGTAACAAGTGCCAGTCAATTGCAAATCCTCAACCCATTTTTATCTTCCTGGAAATATGTTGGAGAAATATAAGTTCCATAACCCAAAAGGTGTCAGAGTAATTGTCGCAAGCATTTTCTTGTGCTTACTTATGGATGCTATTAGCTTCAATCTGTACGTAAGAAATAGAAATCCAGGAATCTTGAGCGGCTCGCATCTGTTCAATTACCTGCTAACTTCAGGCCGAATCGACGCTTGTGAGTATTCTACATTATTTTTTATTCTAAATTATCTGAATAACATGTATCAGCTATCTTAGTTGTGTAGAATGAGACCTTCATTTATGACCTTGAAACCCCTGCTTAACCGTATATTCATAGTTATGGTCTTGTATGGTGCAATGGCTTATTCCCATGCGCAAGTTGCTGACAGCCTATCGGGTAGTGACCTTCCTGACACGACCCAGCTTGATAACCTACGCAGTTTGGCAGCGCAAACCATCAACCCGAGTAAGTCCCTTGCCTATCTGCTTAAGGCTAAGGAAATTTCCGAAAAACTAAATGACCCAACACTTATGGTCGAGGTATTATTTCTAATAGCTAAAACGGAGCGACAAAACACCCTGGATGATTTCGGTAAAGCAGAAATTGATCATGCGCTATCGCTCAACCAGTATTTACAAGATACGATAACCGGTATCAGGTTGACCCTGGAAAAAGCAAGGTACCATGACGATCTGGATCAGCTGGACAAAGCGATATCAGTGGCACAGGAAGCTTTAGTTATGGCAAAAGCAATGTCGGATTCCATTATGATGGCTCGTATTTTTAATAGCATAGGCTTATCGCTTCAGAGCCAAAATCGTTGGGGGGAAGCATTTACATATTTTCAGTCTGCAATGGACATAGCAAGCAATCTTGGAGATGAAAGATTGATGAACACCATCTCGAATAGTTATGGGCTTGTTTACCTTGGTCAGGGGAAGTTTCAGAAAGCACTTCAAAGTTTCGAAAAATCAGTAAAACATTTAGAAGAAGGATTAGATGATGAAAAACTTGCAAAAGGTTTAGGCAATATGGCCATCTGTTTCTTTGAACTGGGGGACTTTTACAGTGACTCAGCCAATTTGGGAGGTCAGTATTATGATTCTGCCATCTTTTATGCCGAGGCATCCATTAAGCTTAAAAAGAAAGTCAAAAAATACGCCTCCATCACCTACCCTGCACAGACCCTGGCAAAAACCTATGGATCACTGGGTAATTTTGAAAAAGCAAAGGAGTACGCCGAAATGTCCCTTGAAGCTGCCAAAAAGGGGAAAGCCACTCGAAATCTGATGGAAAGCTATCGGTTGCTTGCCTTGTCTGATTATTACTTAGGAGGCTATAAATCGGCTGCTGAATATTGGAGGAAGGCTTATGATTTCAGTCATTCGTTATTCGAAGAGCAGCTCACTGCGACCATCACTGAAATGGAGGTCAAATACCAGACTTCCCAAAAGGAATCTGAAAATAACCTCCTGAAAAAAGACCAGTTCATCCAGGGCGCTATCATAGAACGCCAAAAATTCTACATCATCGCTTCCGCTTTGCTCGGAATGCTACTATTGGTTTTCGCCCTTATTTTGTTTAGGCTATATCAGCGAAGGAAGCAAGACAGTCAAAGAATTGCCTCACAAAATAAATTGCTGGAGAATCAATCTAACAAACTGGTGCAGCTTGATCAATTTAAATCACGATTCTTTGCGAATGTATCCCATGACCTGCGATCACCCATCACGCTTATTAAAGGTAATCTGGAGATGCTCAGGAAAGAAGACAACTACCTCACAGAAAAAGCTGGTAAGGCACTGAAAAATGCAGAAAAAAATGTCAGTCAGTTAAGTTTACTTACAAGCGAAATCAATGATCTGACATTATTAGAAAACAAACGGCTAAAGCTAAGCTATGCTTCCATCAGGATTGCTTCACTGGTTAAAGTAACTACTGGTATGTTTGTAAGCCTGGCAGAATCAAAAGGTATTGCATTAAACCATTTGAGAGAAATCCCTGAAGACAAAACCATTAAGGCAGATCCTCAAAAGATTGAAAAGGTCTTGAATAACCTCATCGATAATGCCCTTAAACACACCCGGGAAGGTGAAAAGGTAAAGGTCACAGTAAAAGAAGCTGCAAATGGTGTGGGAATAGAAGTAGCTGATACGGGAGAAGGCATAGAAGAAGTCCATTTGCCTTATATTTTCGACCGTTTCTATCAATCGCCCGGAAAAGAACATAAAACAAAAGAAGGCCTGGGCATTGGACTCGCAATTGTAAAAGAGTTGGTTGAGCTGCATGGCGGTGAGATCACAGTTAGAAGCAAGGTAAAACAAGGAAGTACCTTTTACTTTACCTTACCTGACAATATAGATAAAGAAGAAACACTGAAGGGGACCGCTCTCAATATGAGCCACCAGCCAGTCAGCCAACCAGATTATGACACACAGGCAACGGCTCTTCCGAACCCGCTAAGAAAAGCAGCTACACATACCATCCTGTTGGTAGATGACCATCCGGAAATACGTGAATACATTGCTGGAGTTATCGATCCTGCTTACCAGGTCATAGAAGCAGGGAATGGTGACGAAGCCATCAAAATTCTGGAAAGACAAAAGATAGATTTGATCATCACCGACCTCATGATGCCGCTCATGGATGGGTTTGAATTGATCGAAACCATTAAAAATAATAACCGCCTAACCCACATTGACATTCTCGTGCTGACTGCCAGAGATACTGCTGAGGATAAAGAGAAAATCCTTTTTAAGGGCGTCAATAACTTCGTGAGTAAACCATTTGACGCTAAAGAATTGAATATGCGCATATCCAACATGATCCACCGATCAATACCTGACACTTTTTCGCAGCTTGCTGACAAAAAAGGTCAACGTTCAGCTGTAGAAGAGAATCTTGTGGGTAGGCTAAATCAACTGATAATGGATCGTATAGATGACCCGAAATTAAGCATTGCTGACCTGGCCGATCTGCTCCATACAAGTGAGCGAAACGTTCACCGAATCATTAAGTCCCTGGTAAAAGAGACGCCCAAAGCGTACATTCGGAAGATTCGGCTGGACTATGCGGAAAGTCTACTTAAGACCCGACGGGTGAAAAGTGTGGCCGAGGCATCCCGTGCAGCGGGCATGCCCAACACCACTTCATTTGTTAAGCAGTTTTACGCAATAAAGCGAAAATCTCCCAAAGAGCTCCTATAAACCGACAGGCCTTTGAAGCTGGCATATCCTGCCGCGACAAAAGATTGTTATTTTAAGACTGCCTGGTGATTGTGGCAGTTGATGATTCGTTAATGTCATTTTTTTATGGATGCCTCACATCAATTTTGAGGTAATTCCTTTTTGGTAAAAATTAATGTTTAATCCGATTACTAAAATTTTAGGTTATGAAAAAATGGTTTTTGTATGCATTTGCCCTCTTGGTTCTTATATCCTGTGAAGAGGATGAGGACTCCACAGCTCAAAATGATAATGACAGTCTTTCTGATAGCCAGTTAGCTGTTTTAACACTTGGCGATTCCCGTGTGGATGGGGCAAGTCCTGATTACGAAAGTTATCGTTACGAACTCTGGAAAAACATGGTCTTAGCAGGCTATGAAGTCAATATGATAGGCCCGTTTGATGATGAGTGGTCACATCCTGAATTCATGGGAATGACGTTTGATGACGACCATGCCGGAATTGGTGGCAATACCACCGAACAAGTTATCGGTCGACTGGACCAGGCACTCAACAGTGCTAACCGACCACCTGATATTGTCATACTGGGGATTGGTGGGAATGATCTTTTACAAGGTGCCACTATTTCGCCTACCATCGCAAACATCAACACCATCATTGATGGGATACAGGCCGATAATCCCGAAGTCACCATATTTTTAGAACAGATTTCAGGGGCACGATCCGATACCGAAGAGGCTTTTCTGAATAGTCTACTGCAAGACTTTGCCAATGAAATCGAAGCGGTCGCTAACAATCAGACTAACAGTGATTCTGAAGTTATTCCGGTAGATATGTACAACAACATTCCCGATTCCTACTTTGCAGATGCTGTACATTTCAACGAAACCGGGGCTAAGGCCGTAGCCGACAGATATTTCGCGGCGATCGATGCTTATCTAAAGGAATGATTGCCGCAATGGACGGGACTTTATTAGAACTTAATACTTAAGATAATGATTATTTCAACCATCATAATTAAGGATCAAAATAAATGGGGATATTATAATAAGAAACTTAAACAAGTCCAGAAATATGAGACGGATAGAAAACTTTAAGAAAAACCTGCAATATCAAATATCATTTAAAGTCCAGTCATATGGCAAGTAGGTTAAACTGTATTTTGAATTAATTTTTATCCCCGAGTATTTATCGATAAAAGAAAGAATTTCATATTTATCTCCAAGATATTGCTTGTGCCAGTCAAATAACTTACTGACTTTAAGAGTTTTGGTCGATTTTATAACTTGAAATCGTTCAGAAGAAAGAAAAAACAATTTTACGTTATACCTAAGTTGATCATCTACACAGCAAGGTGTGTATGCTTCACTTAGTAAGACAGGACCATCAATATTACCCGAAGATAGTGCGAAAAAAACCTTAGGGTCTTCAAATTTTTCCATTAACAGGTCAAACTCTATTTGATCCAACGTATAATTAACACCATACACCTCATGCAAAACCTCGTCAAATAAACCGCCAATATCTTTAGGGCTATCTACAGGATAATTCGCTACTATTTGATCAATTACCAGTAAATTATATACATTGATTAAAAAAGCCTTTTGGGTGGCCCTGGGTTGGCTTTTTCAGTTTAATATGGAAATCGCCTCTATGAGCGAATCAAGTATTTCAGGATTTTCTTTGATTTCTTGATAATTAACTCGCTTTTCTTCGACAAATTGTTTAAAAAACCGATCGGCATTTTCAAAGAATTGATTAAAGTTGAGTGTAGCAGTAAACAGTAGAC
Organism: Cyclobacteriaceae bacterium; assembly: GCA_051155775.1. GTDB lineage: Bacteria > Bacteroidota > Bacteroidia > Cytophagales > Cyclobacteriaceae > CAYSCZ01. The sequence goes on from DAXETV010000036.1 coordinate 5,976, forward strand.
CAAGTAAGAGAATCATTTAAAAAATTTTAAATAGCAATAAGAATTAAAAATCATTGACACGTTGGATATTCAAAATTTACGAAGGCCTACCATAATCATGCTACATGGAATTGATGGCTTAATGCAATGGTGATTACCTATAATTTTAATCTATTATGTGGTTAGATCGTCTTGTAAATTATCAAGTTCGTTCTGGAAGTTACCGTATTGACATTTTGCGGCCAGCATTTTAAAATACTCCCTCGCTGATCCTAGCTGTCAAAATCAGCAATGATGATGGAATGGTACTTCTATCAACTTAAAAGCTTACTCATCTTAGGCATCATGGCGGCATTTTTCTCCTGGTAGCGCTCCATGTTGGAAAGAATGGTATCCAATAAGCTGATGGCACTATTGATGTAAGGCCCTTTATTGAGCATCACACAGTCAGCTTTAATCGAAGAGGTGGCATCGGTGATTTCTGACCGGGAAGGTAATCCTTTTTTGGCCAGGTTTTCCAGCACCTGGGTAGCCCAAACCACCGGGATATGGCCTGCATTGCAAAGCGATAGGATCTCATTTTGTACCCACCCAATATTATTCCAACCGGTTTCTACCGCCAGATCTCCACGTGCAATCATCACGCCCACATAATGTACCCGCATGGCTGCCAGTATGATTTCGGTAAGATTATCGAATGCTTTTTGGGTTTCAATCTTCAGGATGATGCTTAGTTTATTTTTTACATTTAATTTGTCGAATTCAGTCAGCAATTCTTCTACATCTTCCTTGCTGTTCACAAAAGAAAAATTAACCACATCAGCATGCTGAGCCACAAATTTTAAATCCTCTTTGTCTTTACCGGTCAATCCGCTAATGCCTATATCGGTGATAGGAAAGTTAATGCCTTTCTCTGCTTTTAATTTATCCCCGGATTCTTTGGCCCTGGTTATGTGCACCTTGAATGAATCAGGGTTGGTTTCTTCAATTATACCTTCTATTTTCCCATCATCAAAAAGTATTTTCTCCCCTACTTTCACCCTGTCAAAAACCTCTTCCAGTTGGCAGCCGATATGCGCCTGACGAAGCAGGTTTCCATCATTATCAAATTGTGCAGGCTCGCCGATGATGCTATCTTTATGAACTGTCAAATGATCGTTGGTGCGAAGTACAATGGATTGTTCAATGGGTGGTAGCTCTCCTACTGTAATTTCGCTTAAATTTTTCCTTACAGGACAAAGTATGGTTCCTGTCCCAATGTAAGAAGAGTCATAACAGTTAACCACTACCTGTTCTTCATTTACTTCAATTACTTTCAAAATCCTGTCTTTTTGTCTGGTATCTTTTAGGGTGATGATGTCGCCACATTCCAATGCAGATAACCATTTTTCATCCACAGGAATACTGTTAGTGGTTAATTCCTCACTGCTTTCACCCATGAGGATAATTCCGGCCGGGTTAATGACGAAGCCCATTTCATCGCGCTCCGGAGAAAATTTCCTTATTTTTTCACCCGGTTTAATTGCACCGGTCCTGATTTTTGGGCCAGCCAGGTCCATAGCGATTTTTACATCCCTACTCAGTTCAGCAGATGCTTTCTTTATGTTGTTGATGATCTTTTCCCACACCTCAGGTCCATCATGAGCACAATTAACTCTGGCACAATTCATCCCACTTTTTACCATCTCATAAACTATCTGGTAGTCGTTGGCAGCTTCTGAGGGTTGGGTTACCATAATGCGTACACGTCGATCTTTATCTTTTTCACCAAGAATTACCTCAGTATGCTCATCCAAAAGTTTATTGGCATTTTTTATGGATAGCCCTGCCTTTTCCATGGTTATCTCTGCTCCTATCAGTCCCTGTAATATTTGTTTGGTGCTGATTAAGCTAGCCATCACATGACCTTCGGATAATTCTAACCTTGACATGCCCATATCTTCAAGATCTTTCTGAAGTACCCGGAGATCGAACCTCCTGAGAGCTTTGTAATTAATAAGATTTTCAGCGCTTTTAGTATAAACTGAGCAAACTTTTTTCAGAGCTTTGTTTTGGGTATAATTGGCTTTTTTGATAGCATCTATGATCCCATCAATTTGCTTTATTAGTTCCTCGGCTTTTTGTTTTTGTATTTTCATATTTAAATGAATTCATTAACTGGGTATAAAAGGTTTTATGCAGTTAAGTGCTTATTTGCCTTAATAATAAACAATGAACAATAATCAAATTGTATTGAAAACAACAAACATTAATAGTTCCGCAATTCTAATTGTGTGGAAATAAATTGAATCAAATGATGACTGCTGTTTGTGAATAAACGAAAAGGGAAAGGAGTTATAAAGCAAAATCTACATCTCCCAAATGGCCGCACCTTCCTCAGCACGAGGTGGTGCAGTGAAGTATTCTTTAAGTTCAACCATAATATCATGAACAGCTTCATGGGCCTTCTGGGCGGAATTTACATTATTGTAGCGACCAATGATTACGCCTTTGCCATCACCTGTTTCAATGATATTCACCAGCTCCAAACCGGAAATGTTGGCCAATCGTTCCTTAGTAGATTCGGCCTTTTTTAAGAAGTCATATCTTTTGGATACGTCGAATGAAATGTGTGTTAATCGGTAGTACATGGTGCAAATTATTTATTTTGATCCTTGTAGAAAGATAGTAAAAAATAGTTAATAACACACCAGAAAGTTTACATTACCGCTTACTTTCAGACCAGATAATGATTTATAAATCACTTCATATTCAATTGATCCTTCACCGTTTTTCTAAGAAGGTTTAATGCCTTTTTATGGGTATTTTTGCATTTATATAAGTATCATACCTTAAATATGCTTAAGGCAATTTATGAAACTCATATCGTTTATACTTTTGCCCTATTGAATTTTGAACCAAACCCTGATTGATAGTTTACTTTGAAATACATCCTACCGCTGTTTTTTTTGATGATATTATCAACCTGCACTCAAAAAGCTAATGACAAGCCTGCTTCTTCTGTTACAATTTTTGCCGCAGCCAGCCTTGCCGACGTTATTTCAGAGATTTCAAATCAATGGGAAGGGAAGTCAAAGGCTGAAGTGAAAATCAACCTGGCTTCCAGTGGTACTTTAGCACGGCAAATCGAACAAGGTGCCCCCGTGGATGTTTACATCTCAGCCAACAAAAAATGGGCTTACTATCTTGACAGCCTCGGATACTTCATTAAAGGCAATAATAAAGCCGTCGCCCAAAACGAGCTGGTCTTGATTTCACAAAAAAATAGCCACATAGATGACGTTATCATTAACAAAGACCTTGATCTTATAAACTTACTGAATGATGGACGATTGTCCATAGGAGATCCTGCCCATGTCCCTGCCGGTCAATATGCCAGACAAGCATTGAATTATTATGGATGGTATCAATTAATCTCAAACCAAGTCTTACCATCCAGGGATGTTCGTGCCGCCTTATCCATGGTGGAATTGGGAGAGGCACCCCTGGGCATAGTCTATAAAACTGATGCCATAAGATCACAAAAAGTAAAGATCATCGGGACCTTTCCCGCTGCGTCCCACGATCCCATTATTTATATCATTGCGTTGTGTAGTCATAAATCATTAGCCAGTAATTATTATACATACCTAACTGCCAGTGAAGCAACAAAAGTTTGGCGTAAGCATGGTTTTAAACCTTATATGAAAATACCATAAATAAGAAATCAGCCGGGGAAAATATCCCGTCCCCTTGCTGCAACCTAAGTTATAAAAGTTGCTATTTAAACCCACACTTACCCTTGCGCAGCCTGCCCTCTAGGGCTACCCGCCGGCCAAGCCTGTCACCCTTCAGTCCCAATCCGGTCATGGCCCGGCTCCTAAGGCCAAGTAAGTTTCCTGATTCATGCCACAGTCCGTTACAAGCTTATCCTGAAACCCGGGAGGTTCTTCTGTCGAAAGGAATATCATAACCGATCCTTGACGGGATCACCCGGATGCACCGCATAATGACTATGGTGGCCTAAGACATTTTTAGTTGTCATAATCCATATATTTTCTTCTATTGCATAAATTAAGCTTAATTTATTTCTGCCCCCGATACTGGATTGATATCATTCGACCGGAAATATTATATTTATCTTCCATGTAAAAAGAATAAGTGTAGCAAGACAATAATGAATATAAGTGAGGTAGAAGCACAAGCCATAATTCTTTCCGTTAAAGCAGCCATTTATTGTTCGGTGATCTCCTTGCCATTGGCTTTAATTGTTGGATACTTAATGGCCAGGCATAATTTCCAAGGTAAATCGATTGTGGAGAGCATAATTCATCTTCCTTTGGTAATGCCACCCGTCACAACCGGTTATTTATTGCTATTGGTTCTGGGTTCAAAAGGACTTGTTGGTGAATGGTTATCCGACACACTGGGGATTAAAATAGCCTTCACATTCCAGGCAGCAGTCATTGCTTCTGTATTCGTATCCTTTCCTCTTATTGTTCGCTCGATCCGGACCTCCATGGAAATGGTGGACACCGGTCTGGAAGAAGCCTCTCGAATACTTGGTGCCAGTAAGATCAGGACATTTTTTAGAATTACTGTTCCATTGGCACTACCCGGGATCATATCCGGAACAATACTGGCTTTTGCAAGATCCCTGGGTGAGTTTGGGGCTACCATCACTTTTGCCGGAAACATCGTCGGCGAAACCCAGACCCTTCCTCTGGCTATCTACGCCAATATGCAAAGCCCCGGACAGGAGTATGCGACACTTAGACTGGTCATCATTTCCATTGTTATCGCTTTTGCAGCCATGGTATTGTCTGAATGGTACATCAAAAAAATGAAGCATGCTAATAGTTGACATCCACCTCACAAGAAAAAATTTTGAACTGGCCATCAATGAAAAATTTCCAGTGGGAATTACCGGTATTTTTGGACCCAGTGGCGCTGGAAAATCCTCCATGCTTCATGCAATTTCGGGATTGGTAAAACCTCTTAAAGGTAGGATATCAATCAATGAACGGATTCTGTTTGATGCTGAAAAAAAGATCAATGTACCCATTGATAAACGAAATATTGGCTATTTATTCCAGGAAGGGCGATTGTTTCCCCACATGAGTGTTGAAAGAAACCTCAGGTATGGAATAAAACCCAGGACTAACCGGGTTGCTAATTTTGATGAGGTGGTTCACCTTTTAAACCTTGAGCACTTACTCCATAGCCGTCCGGCAAACATATCCGGCGGTGAAAGACAACGAACGGCACTGGGTCGTTCCCTACTGTCTTCCCCCGACATTTTATTACTTGATGAACCATTTTCTGCTGTAGATACAAACCTTAGAAAACAAATCCTTCCCTTTATTATTCGGATTCAAAAAACTGTGCAACTGCCTATTTTGGTCATCAGTCATGACTTACCGGACCTTCTGAAACTTTCCGGCAACCTATGTTTGATTAAAAACGGGGAATGCGCAGGACACAACGAATATTATGAATTACTGAGGTTCCCAGAGGCTGCGGAAATGATAAAATCAAATGTCCTGGTAAACACCATCAATATGGAAGTGATGCACCAGATTCCCGGAAGCAAGCTAACCATACTACGATGGGCTGATGACAGACGGGAGGTGATAATCAAATGTGATCAGAAAAATAAAATTTACAGCGAGGGTGAGAATGTAAGTGCATTTATAGACGCTGATGATATTGCACTATCCACACAACGCCTGGACCACCTCAGCATCCAAAACCAAATCAAAGGAACCATTGCTGACATCATCCAGCAAAATGCAGCAGAGTTGTGCGTAGTTGATGTTGGTTTTAAGTTGGTGGTAAAGATCACAGAAGATTCCCTGAAAAGAATGGACTTAAGTAAAGGAAGCATTGTTTGGTGTTTATTTAAGTCAGTTGCTATTGATGTGGCCGGTTAGTCATTCACATTTCACAATCCTGATAATATTTACAACCATGCGGAATATATTGCATATAATGTTTACATTTATGAGGAATTAATAAAATACCTATGAAAGGAACACATCTTGGTGAATTTGAAGAACTCATTTTATTATCGGTTGCATCGCTAAGAGATGATGCTTATGCTGTATCTGTAAAATCAGAGATTGAAGTCATAACCAACCGAAAAGTAAATATTAGTGCCATACACTCCTCCTTATATCGATTAGAGGATAAAGGTTTTTTGAGCTCAACCTTTGGAGGGGCCACTCAAAAGCGCGGTGGAAAAAAGAAAAGATACTTTCAGGTGACAAATACCGGATTTGCAGTGCTCCAGGAAGCTAAAAACTTAAAGGAGCAGTTTTGGAGAAATATTCCTCAGCTTACTTTTAGTAAAACTATACTGTCTTTTGAGTACCGGTAACATTCCTATTGATCCACCCATGTTTGGTGTTTATTTGCTCAGGAAAATATATGGTGATGAGCTGTGGGACGAGATATCCGGTGATTTATATGAAATTTTTCTTGATAGAATAGAATCCAGAGGCTCCAGGTATGCTAAGGTACACTACATGAAAGACGCTTTTCTATCCATTAGAAATTACGACCTTAAAAGAAAAAATAAGATCACAAAATATAATGTGTTTGATATGTTAAATAATTACCTGAAGATTGGTTTTCGTCATCTCATAAGGCATAAATCCTACACAACCATCAACATTGTCGGATTGGCCTTAGGATTATCTGCTTTCGCCCTATTATCAGTTTACATTGATTTTGAAAAGAGCTATGATAAATTTTATACCGATTCTGAAAATATCTATCGCTTGACTACCGATGAGGTAATCGATGATGTGGTCACCGTGAGGGATGCCATGTCATTTTACCCATCAGGGGCTGCGCTTAAAGATGAAATCCCCGAAGTTACTGAATACACCACAACCTATAAATTTAGTCCCCTCGCATTTAAAAAAGATAACAGAGCGATAAGGGAAAAACTTACACTGGCCGTTGACGAGCACTTTTTAAAGATTTTTGATTACCCTGTCCTGGAAGGTGATATTGATAAAATGTGCCAACCAAACATGATCATTTTAACAAAGTCCCTTGCCCGAAAATATTTTGGAGAAGAACCGGCTATAGGTAAGGATATTCATATTTTCAGCGGTTTTAACAGGACTTTTCAGGTGGCTGCTGTATTACAAGACATACCGCTCAATACACATTACAAATTTGAATCCCTTATATCAATTAGTTCTATCAAAAAAAAGTTAGATAACGAAGCCTGGAATGCTTTTAATTAATACACGTATCTCAAACTAAGGCCGGATACTGACCTTGAAAAAATAAAAACTCAACTGCCTGCACTTACGAAGAAGTACCTCGATAATGAAGATACTAATCTGGTATTTAACCTGCAACCTGTTGAGATATCCATTTATATTCCGATTTTACTTTTGAGCCGGAAGCCCATGGCAGTGCGCAATCTGTTCAGTTTATCAGCATAATATCGTATTTTATCATTTTCATTGCCTGGGTTAATTATATCAACCTTTCCACCGCCAGGGGTGTAGACCGGGCTAAAGAAGTCGGGCTGAGAAAAGTAGTAGGTTCGGCAAAAGGTCAACTGGTATTTCAGTTTTTAATGGAGTCGTTTATCATAAACTTTTTAGGTGCGTTGCTGGCTATCCTACTCTCGGAAATTCTTTTGGGTTATTTTAATCATTTGGTTAATAAAGATATATTAATCCACATTTGGGATAGTACACTATTCTTACAAACGGTTATTTTTTCCTTTGTAATTGGTAGTCTTATCTCCGGAATATACCCCGCTTTCCTGCTCTCAGGCTATAAACCAATCACCGTCTTAAAAGGAAAATATCGCAATTCAAAGACAGGCATTTTGTTAAGAAAAGGCCTGGTCATCACACAATTTTCTATATCCCTCATGCTTATTACAGCCACCATCATCGTAATTTATCAGGTAAGGTATATGCTGGAGAAAGACAAAGGCATAAATATTGAGCAAACCATTGGCTTACAGTTGCCCATTACCAATGATGAAGAAACTGTGGGGTTATTAGAAAGTCTAAGGACTTTTGAAGCAAATTTGGAAAATCATAACAGCATCCTAGGTACTGCGCTGGTTACAAATTTACCTGGTGGTGGAAGCTCCGACATCGCTTCATTTTCGGGTGGAGCCAGGTTGTTAGGCAAAACAGAAACCACTGAGGGAACATACTATATGACCGGTATTAATGATAAGGTCGTCCTGCTATTGGAAATTGATATGTTGCACGGTAGAAATTTCAGCAGGGATATCAAATCTGATTCAAGCTCGGTTTTAGTCAATGAAGCTTTCATTAAAAAGATCGGTCTAAAACCATCAGATGATTTAATCGAAGAAAAAATATTATTTGGCAAAAATGAAAACAATGAAAATAATAAGTTCAAGCTTATAGGAATTATAAAGAACATCAGCAGAACCAAATTAAAACAGAGCATAGAACCAACCGCATATTTTGCGTATTTTGATCCTGAATTTATGGTAGTAAAAATCAATGAAAGTGATATGCAGCGGTCTTTGTCATATTTGGAATCTCAGTGGAACAAGTTTTTTCCTAATTCTGCCCTGAATTATGTATTTCTTGATGAAAGGTATGCGAGGCTCTACGAGGAAGAAAATCAATTCGGCCAGGTATTTGGAACTTTTTCAATTTTCGCGATTATCATCTCAATCCTTGGGCTATACGGACTTTCTTCTTTTATGGCTGCTCAAAGAACAAAAGAAGTGGGTATCAGAAAAGTTTTAGGCAGTCGAATAATCGATATAATCGCTCTTTTTTATAAAGATTTTGCAGTACTGATTGCTATTGGAGCCTTCATTGGCACACCCATGGTTTATCTGTTTATGAATCAGTGGTTGAATAACTATGCGTATCATATAAGTTTTCCATGGTGGGCAATCAGCATTGCCCTGGTCATGATAATATTGTTAGCCTTTATTACCATAGGTTACCAAACATACAAAGTTGCAGGGCTTGATCCGGCCAAAACCTTAAAGTATGAGTAGTCACGGATATTCAATCAAACTATTATTTTATTTCACTTCTAAAAACAAAAGAAAATCCCATCTTAATAGATGGGAATTTACCGAATGCAGTATGTAATTTTTTTTGTTGTACTTAAAAACCAGTTGATGGTTACAGATTTATAAAAACATCTCCAGTCTTTTTGTTTTATCTCAATTTAATTTCTCTTTGAAGAAATCAATAGTACGTTTCCATGCGAGCTCAGCAGCTTCCGGATCAAACCTGACCGTTGTATTGTTATGAAATCCATGGTTGGTATTGGGATAGATATATGCTTTGTAATCGATATTGTTTGCTTTTAAGGCATTTTCATAATCGGCCCATCCTGCATTGACCCTTTTATCAAGCCCGGCATAGTGCAGCTGCAAAGGCGATTTAATCTGACTCACCTCCTCTTCATCAGGCTGACCGCCATAAAAAGGTACTGAAGCCCTCAATTCAGAAACTTTCACAGCCATCATATTTGATATCCACCCTCCGAAACAAAATCCTACAACGCCTACCTTCCCGTTACAATCTTCATGATCCTGCAAATAGTGAAAGGCAGCAATAAAATCTTCAAGCATCTCTTCCCTATCCCTATCCCTTTGAAGCACTCTGCCATCATCGTCATTGCCGGGATAACCACCCAATGGGGTAAGGGCATCAGGTGATAGGGATACAAAGCCTGCAAGCGCAGCACGCCTACCCACATCAGCAATGTGAGGATTTAGCCCCCTGTTTTCATGAACGACCACGATACCAGGTATTCTGCCTCTGGCATTTTTTGGTTTTGAAATTTGGGCTTTTATTGCTCCACCACCATTAGGAGATTGGTACTCAATAATCCTGGTGATAAGCCTTGGATCATCCTCAGGTATTTGGATATTGTCCTGATAGTTCGGCATGATAAATCCTAGCAGTGTCGGGAGTGTCATGCCACCAACCGTATATTTTTTCATTCTATCCATGAATTCACGCCTTTCAATCACATTGTGCGCGTAATCATCATAAAGATCATAGACTTCCTGATTGATTATAGGTTTTCGCATTTTTTGATTATTTATTTTTTGATCAATATTAAAATCTTTTTCTCCCCGAAAACTCCATGGCTTGACCCTTCCCAAAGCCATAACTAAATCCCAATACAACAAAGCGGCTTCTGAACCGCCTGTTGTAGACAAAAAATTCCTCCTGATCGGCGACATTTTCTCTCACACGTGAAGCGAAGACATCCCGTATACTTAGATTGATCACCCCTTTGCCGTTCATTATTTTTTTTCTGGCGCCTAGATTTGCAAAGATTACGTCATTGACCCTACCCTGAATGGTCTCATATTGTGATCGATAATGACCGGTAATTTCAAAATCAATAGCCCAGGGCAGTTTAAATTTATTATTGATTTTGGTTGACCAGCGATTTGCATCGAAATCAAAAGAAGTGCCTTCCAATGCACCTTGTCTTTTAAAATAATTGAAATTGAAATCTCCATTTATTGTCCACATATCTACAGGGCTATATTTGGTATTAATCTCCAAACCCGTCGTGTTGTTAGAGCCTACATTTACCGGGGTGGTTGTATTTACATTATCTTCAAAAATCGAGACTCTTTCAATTACATCGGTGGTATTTCTTCGATAAACTGAGACATTCAGGAAAGTCTTCCCAAGGGTGTAAATACCAGATAGTTCATAAGAATCCGTAAATTCCGGAAGCAGTTCAGGATTACCAACACGTATCTGAAATGTGTTCCTTATATTGAAAAAAGGATTAAGGTCCCAAAGCCTGGGCCTGTAGATTCGCCGTGAGTAACCTGCCTGTAGCGAGAAATTGTCATTAACTTTCAAAGAGGTATGACCACTTGGAAACAGATTAGTATAGCTTTGGTCATTTGATTCATTTGTATTCTTCAGGAGTGTATTCAATTCTGTATGTTCTGCACGTAAGCCCAACTTAATCCCCCATTTATCACCTTCATAAGCTCCGGTTCCATAAACACCAAACACATCCTGATCATATTCAAAAATGTTGGTTTGCAGGGGATCTGATATCCACTCATCGTCAACAAAATCATTTACCGCAAAATCATTGCTTACATGCTGAGTGATAAGTTGTGCTCCTGTTTCAAATGAAAACTTATCCGATATCGGCTGGGCATAATCTATTTTATAAGTATACTTGGCCTCCTGGAAATCTGTCCTGGTCTCCTGTAAAGCATCCGGTTCATCTCCTGTTATGGTTTCATTAGTAAAATCTGACGATTGATCTTTCCCAAAGAAGCTTCCCAATGCACTCACCAAAAGTGTGTGATCTTCATTTCCATTAAACTCACTTTTGTATTGCAGCTCATATTGGTATTTTGGGTTGGTTGCTTCTGTCACCTCTGTTCGTTTCCATTCAGATATTAAAGAGTCTGTCTCATTAAGGCGTCGGAAGTTTGTATTGGAAGGCTGATCTTCGATTTCATAAGCAAAATTTCCAGAAATGGTTAGTACATTATTTTCATTAATGTGATAGTCCGTTCCTAAAATCACATTATAAAACTGCTCGTTTCGGAACTCTTCTCCATTAGTTAAAACCTTACTCCCATTAATCAAATCCCGATTTATATTTTGAACATCGTTGGGTAATTCCCGATACCCAACGCCCAACTGACTAAATAAATTAAAATTTTCCGTACGTCTGTTTAAGCTCAATCCAAAGCTATGATTATGTGGATTTCCAATGTTAAGCGTTACAGAACCATTAGTTCCCCTACGGTCATCTTTTTTAATTACAATATTGATTATTCCTGATGTTCCCTCAGCATCATATTTTGCAGATGGATTGGTAATCACCTCAATTTTTTCAATCATATCTGCAGTGATGGTTCCAAGCGCATTACCACCTTCATCACTGGTCATTACGGATGGTTTTCCATTGATTAATATTTGCACCCCAGAACTACCACGGAGACTTACTTCCCCCTCGATGTTCACATTTACCGAAGGGACATTATTTAAAACCTCCAGTGCACTTGCCCCGGTGCTGCTCAGGTCTTTTCCTACATTAAAAATTCGCTTATCCAGTTTAAATTCTGTTTGAGATCGCTCAGCTCTTACCACCACTTCATCCATGACTTTATTATCAGGTAAAATCGGTATACTCCCAAGATCTACAATACCATTTTTAATCGTTAGTTCATCAATGGTAAGCGTTTGATAACCAATGAACCGTACTTCAATATAAGTATCATTTATTTTTTCGGTTTTAAAGTGGAAGTATCCTTCCAAATCGGTAGTTACTCCGGCAATGGGTTTTCTTGTCGATCGATCCGATAGCATAACTGTAGCGAATTCAATGGACTGATTATCAATCATATCCACAACATTTCCTTTAATCTCGATAGGTCTGCTCTGAGCGTCAAGCACTAAGGCATCTACAAATGAAATGATGATAAGAAATATTTTGAGACTATTCTTCATTTACAGGTTCTTTGCTTTTGATTACGTCAAAATTGGTTGGGAATATAGAGTTGTAAGAAAGTAATCTGTTAACAGCAGGATCTAACCGTTGAACGATCGATTTGTTCATTAAAGGGGTGAAGATGAAGTTTATCCAAAGGATTGCGCTGTTTACCTGTAGAAAGGCCTTAAATATTTTTTCAGGATTAAATTTGAGTTTATGAGCGGTGCATTAGGGTCATATCGTGAGGTAGTATTTCAGGTGGTCTTACACATACTGGTGTTTATCTTTTATTCCTTTAACAGAGAAGACCCACAAATTCATTTCTATCAAGTGGTTTTCTTCATTAATTACATGGTTGCAACACTTTTCATAAGTTATTTTTTATTGCCAAAATTCTTTTACGCCAAGCGATATTTACTTTTTTTAACCCTAACGCTTTCTGCATTCTTTGGGGTAATTGTAATTGAAGAGCTGGTCCTGGAACAAATCTATTTCCCGAACACAAGAAGGAGCAGCTCTTTTTATGTCCTGTATACATTACTGGATATTTTTCCCGTGATGGCCATATTGGCAGGATTTAAATTTGCCTGGGATGCATTACATAAACAAAGGGAAGTTGAAGCACTTAAGTCCACCATTCAGGAAAGCGAGTTACAATTTTTAAAATCCCAAATCAATCCACACTTCTTGTTTAATAACCTCAATAACCTATACTCCTACGCCGTGGAGAACTCACCCAAAACACCAACCATCATCCTTGAATTAAGTGCTGTATTGCGGTATATGCTCTATGAGTGCAAAGAGAAATACGTCCTTTTAACCAAGGAAGTGGAGCAATTAAAAAATTTCACACAATTGTATCAGCTACAAATCGAAGAAAGAGGTAAGGTGAATTTTAAATCAGACATAAAAAATCCTAATTGTAGAATAGCGCCGTTAATTTTAATCATATTTATTGAAAACGCTTTTAAACACAGTCAGGCCGGTCAAGCGGAAAACATATACATAGATGTAGATGTGAACCTTTCCGGGGATGGCCACCTGAGTTTCTATTGCGAAAACAATTATAAACCCATATCAAGACCTGAAGACCAGAAAGGTATTGGCCTTGAGAATGTTAAAAAACGATTGCAACTGCTATATCCCGATGCTCATAAATTAGAAATTACCGAATCCGAAAATCAATTTAAAGTACATTTATCCATGGATTTAAATGGAGATAAGTAATGAATTGCATTATCATAGAAGATCAACCACCAGCGCAACGGATTCTTAAGCGCTACATTGATGATATCGGATCTTTAAAATTGATTGGAACATTTTCTGATACCCTTCAGGCGATGGATACCTTAAAATCACAGCAAATTGATCTTATTTTTTTAGATATCAATCTACCTAAAATGTCAGGGATTGATTTTTTAAAGTCCAATACAAATGCTCCTCATGTTATACTGACAACCGCCTACCCCGATTATGCATTAGAAAGCTATGAGTTTAATGTAGTTGATTATTTACTCAAACCTTTTTCTTTTCAGCGGTTTGTTAAAGCAGTGACTAAAGTACCAGTTACTTCACTGTCTGGAAATATAAAGCCCAAAAATAAAGAAGAAGCCCATCCAAAAGAAATATTCATTAAGTCAGGTTATGATCACATTAGAATAACCATTGATGAGATCATTTTCATCAAATCAGATGCTGATTATACGGAGATAATCATACCTCAAAGGAAATACCTGTCTGCCGAACCACTCCGGTATTGGTTGAAAGTGTTGGATGAAAATCAGTTTATCCGCATTCATAAATCCTACATTATCAATACTAATAAAATTGAAAAAATCGGCAGTAACAAAGTGCACCTTGTTGATCGTACGGAGATACCAATTGGCCGGGCTTTTAAAGAGTCCGTTATTGATCGGCTTATCGGGTAATGCATCATATGAGTTAGGTCTGTACATAGCTGTTTTTCCTGTCTTTTAGATAAATGTTAAGTGTAGGTAATAACCGATAGCTATGGGCTTATTTTATCTATTTTAGTAGTTCACATCAACTGCGCCATGAAAATACACCATCTGAGAAATGCTTCCTTTATACTGGAGTTCAACCAAAATTTTATACTTGTGGATCCTATGTTGGGCAGGGAAGGCACAGAACCTCCTTTTACCGTCTTTCGGCACAAACCTCAGAAGAACCCGGTCGTACCGTTTCCCGAGGTCAGCAGGCCACTACTAACTAAGGTCAATCATTGTTTAATCACTCATCAACATCCTGACCATCTTGATAAAGAAGGCACCAAACTTTTGCAATTAAAAAGGACACCAATCACCTGCAGTAAGCTTGATGAAGAAGACTTGCGAAAAAAAGGACTAAATATACATGTATCTGTAAATTATTGGGAACGAAAAGAGTGGTTAGATGGATACATAACCGGTATTCCGGCCCTTCATGGATATGGCTTCATAGCCAAACCTATGGGAAACGTTATGGGCTTTTATCTTGAATTACCTAACATGGCAACAGTTTATATTAGTGCAGACACAGTGTATACAGAAGACGTCGAAAAAGTATTAAATGAACAAAAGCCTGATATATCCATACTTGCTTGCGGATGCGCTCAATTAGACATCGGCCAGCCATTACTGATGACTATGGAAGACATTATTAAATACATTAAACGATCTGAAGGCAAAATTGTCGCCAACCATATGGAAGCCCTAAACCATTGCCCAACCACACGCCGACAACTTAAGGAAAGATTAAAAAAAGAAGGTCTGCTGGAAAAAGTGCTAATTCCCGCGGATGGAGAATCTATCGATATGAAAAAAGAATTGTATCCTATTTGACATTTTGCATAATTTAGACAAAGCATCGCACCCATAATGGGTATTCATTTATAAAATATTTTAAAACAAAAAAATTGAACAAATGAGTACCAAATTAATTTTAGTAGCAAGAATCTTATTAGGCTTAATATTTACTGTCTTCGGCATCAATAAATTTGTCGGGTTTATGCCTGCTCCTGATTTTTCAGGCAGCGCATCCACTTTTATGCAAGGATTGGGTGCTTCAGGTTATTTATTTCCATTGCTTGGTGCAATAGAAACGATTTCAGGAATATTTCTTTTAACCAACAAATTTCCTCGCTTAGCTGTGTTAATGCTTTTACCCGTTACCACAAATATATTGCTCTTCCATTTATTCATGGCTCCTGCTGGTGGAGCCCCCGGATATTTAGCCTTTATTTTGAATGCCTTCCTCATTATAGCATACAAGCAAGATCTTGAATGTATACTCAAATAGGTAATCAATGAATTAGCCGGTGAATAACACAACCATTGGCTTTTTTTTATGACCTATTCCTTATATTAGTGTTTTTAATTGGAAGCCAATTGAAGGATGGTCTTTTTCATGATTTTTATGTAGATGTAATCCTGCCTTTACCATTACCCGGTGTATTCACATACGCACTTACAGAAGATCAAAAGATAAAAGCTGAGAAAGGTACCCGCGTACTGGTTCCTTTTGGCAAGAAAAAAATTTACACTGGTGTAATATTTGGGTTCCATGACCACAAACCCAATGCACAATATGTAAAGCACGTAATAGATGTACTGGATGATGATAGACCATCTTTCACTACCCTTCAACTTGACCTTTTACAATGGATATCAGATTATTATGTTTCTACTTTTGGCGAAGCTTTAGCGGCCGCAATGCCCAGAGGAATGAAGCTCTCCAGCGAATCGTATATTCAACTTAACCCTGAATACAATTTTTTGGACTATCCGCTCCTTCCTGTAAATGAAAAATATCTGATTGACCAGCTGTCAGAGCATGACCAGGTATCCTATACTCAAATTATGAGTTCCTCCAAAGCACTGATCCCCACCATTAAACGTCTGCATCAGGATCGAAAAATTTTGACTTTTGAAAATGTTAAGGAAAGGTATACGCCAAAAACTGAGAAAAGAGTGCGATTAGCGAAGGAATACACAGATGATAAAAACTTAAAAGCCCTTTTGGATGAATTGGAGAAAAGACCTAAGCAGTTGGAGGTGATTATGGCATACCTAAGGGAAGTAAATGTACTCAACAACAAACAATCCAATGACGAAGGTCTATCCAAATCATCAATGGGGAAAAATATTTCTACTTCATCTCTGGATACTCTTATAAAAAATCAAATCCTGGAAGCTTTTACTGTAAATATTTCAAGAATAAACCCAACCAAATCAAAGGATCAAGTCATCAAGTTGAATAAAACCCAGGAAAGGGTAAAAAATGAGATCAGCAGTCTATTTAAGGATAAGAATGTTGTTTTATTGCATGGTGTCACAGGCAGTGGCAAAACCAATATTTATATTGAATTCATCAGAAATACGCTTAATGAAAATAAACAGGTGCTCTACCTGGTGCCCGAGATTGTGCTGACAGCGCAACTCATCAGCAGGCTGGGAAATATTTTTGGTGAAAAATTAGGCATATACCACTCTAGATATTCGGATAACGAACGCGTAGAAATCTGGAAACAACTGGTAGATGGCAAAATAGAAATTGTGCTTGGTGTGCGCAGCAGCGTACTCCTTCCTTTTCAGAAACTGGGGCTTGTTATAATTGATGAAGAGCACGAGAGGTCTTTTAAGCAATTTGAATCCCAACCTAAATATCATGCCCGTGATGTTGCTATTAAACTCGCCCAAATTCACCGCGCGAAAGTGATACTCGGAACGGCAACGCCTTCATTAGAAACTTATTATCACGCCAAAAATAGTAAGTATGGTTTAGTAGGACTTTTTGACAGATATGATAACGCCCAAATGCCCAGTTTAGCATTAATTGACTTACTTAGAGCCCGTAAACTAAAGAAAATCAAAGGGAGTTTTAGCAATCAACTTCTAGAAGCTATTGAGGAAAATCTGAAAAAAAAAAGACAGGTCATCATATTTCAAAACAGAAGAGGCTATTCGCCTCAGATTATGTGTGAGGATTGTGGCTTCATTCATTATTGCCCCAATTGCAGCGTTAGCCTTACTTATCATCTAAAAATCAATCTTCTGAAGTGCCATTATTGCGGGCATAGGCAATCGGTTCCCGACAGTTGCCCGGAGTGTGGATCGACCAAACTTAAAAGTATAGGGACCGGCACAGAAAAATTAGAAGAGGAACTGAAACTAATATTCCCGGGTGCTATCCTGCAAAGAATGGACCTGGATACCACCAGAAGAAAATTCGCTTTCCAGGAGATAATTGAAAAATTTGAACAAGGCGAAATTGATATACTGGTCGGAACACAAATTGTTACCAAAGGCCTGGATTTTGACGGGGTTAACCTTGTAGGTGTAATGGATGTGGACAGAATGCTTCATTTCCCTGACTTCAGATCAAATGAACGAACATTTCAATTAGTTACACAAGTGGCAGGGCGTGCAGGACGCCGAAAAGAGCAGGGAACCGTTATGGTTCAAACCAACACACCCAAGGAACACATTTTTCAACAAATAAAACATCATGACTATTTGCGGTTTTACCAGCAAGAACTGATGGAGCGTGAGCAGTTTCTTTATCCTCCATACAGAAGACTGATCAAAATTGAATTAAAGCATAAGGATAGTAAGCTTGTGAAAGCAGCGGCACAATTTTTCAGAGCGTCAATTGCCAGAGGAATTGGTACCAAGAGAATTTATGGGCCGGTAGAGTCGTTAATTTTTAAAGTTAGAAACCAGTTTATTATGGAAATCATGCTTAAAATTGAGCCGAATCTAAAATATCTTAAGAAAACTAAAGAAGTGCTTGTTGCTACTAAGCTGGATTTTCAAAAGAATAAAGATTACAGACTAGTGAGCATTACCATCGATGTTGATCCTTACTAAAAGCTGATGAGAGTAAGCTGGCCGGTATTATTTTTATGTTGGTTTATAATATCTTGTAATGATTGCGATGATTGCGGTCCAATAAGCAATGAACCGACATTTACATTAAAACTTTTCAACATCGATAGTGTAGCAATGTTACAGGACAGTATAGATAAGAATGATACCACAAAGCTTATCATTGACACGCTACTAATGGATATATCTGGTTTGATTAATCACTATCAGGATAGTCTTGATGCGCTTGATACACTTGAAGGTGATTTCAGCATGGATAGCCTTAGATTTCAAAGCAAAATTGATTCATTAACCCGGGAGGATTCATTGTTTACATCGGAAAGTGATGCGTTAGATACTGTAAATATGAGTTTGAATATCGTCACTAGTGAACTTCTGTCAGGCCTCTTTCCATTAGATCAGGTGGTTAACGCGGAATCCGGAAGCACAAAACCTTTTGAGGAGGTGCAAACAGACTATCAAATTCCACTAAATATGAATGCTGATGTATCCAATTATGATTTATTCTTTAATAACCGGGTGTTCAATCTTCAAATTGGCTACGATAGATTGCAACTCCTTGATCAGGTTAGCCGGGTAAGGATAATAGCAGAAAACATCAGCATAATTTCATTCGACCCAAAAATTGATAGCATTAGTGACCCGCCGATATGCGGTTCCAGTGATTGTTCCAGTGAAAATGAGGTTACCATTGAGATATATTTTTAGCTTTTTCCTGATACTTTGCATCTCTAAAACCAACGCCCAGGAGGCGGATACCCTTGAGGTGAAGACGAAATTCATCTCAGATATAAGCATATGGGTGGACTATCTGAAATTGGCTAGCTATGCCACAGATTTTGAAAAGAAAAATGAAGGTGGGGTAAATTTGATATTTAAAGAAAAAATCCAAATTGGTTTGGAATTAGGGACAGGAAATATCGAACCCCAAAATGCGCTAAAAAATGTAGACTATACTGTGGAAGGCACCTATTATAGGTTTGGGGTAGATTATATAAAACAAATTAATCCTGATAGCAGACTAGCACTTGGTTTAAGGTATGGCCAATCAAATTTTGATGATCAGGGGGTTATAAGATTAACCAGTCCTTCTATGCTTTTTGATGATTTTAACGATCCCTTTGAGCGGATGTCATTGCGTGCTGATTGGCTGGAAGTTGTGCTCACAACTGAATCACGGTTTATTGGCAATCTATACATCGGAGGCACTTTCCGGCTTCGCATTTTAAATGATTATGATGAACAAACACCCATAGATGTTTTTACGATACCAGGCTATGGCAGAACATTTGATAACTCCATACCCGTCATAAACCTATTCTTAAAATATATTATTGCCTTATAACTCAAATGTCCCAATCATCATTTAGAATACTAATAGCATGATGTCCGGTTAGATCAAACTGGCAAGGCACCACAGAAATGTAATTATTGGCGATAGCCCACTCATCATTATCTTCACCTTTATCATGATTAACAAAGTTACCGACCATCCAAAAATATTTCATACCCCTCGGGTCAACGCGTTGATCAAAGTCCTCTTCCCACCTGGCATTTGCCTGCCGACATATTTTTATGCCTTTAATTGATTCATTTTGCTTTGGAGGGATATTTACATTTAATGCAATCCCTTTTGGTAAACCGTACTTTAAAGTTTGCTCAGCTATTTTCAGGATATGATCGTCCGCATGATTCATTTCTGCATCAGGATTATAGTCGCACAATGAATAACCAATAGCTGGCGTGCCTTCAATAGCTCCTTCAATGGCAGCGGACATTGTGCCTGAGTACAGAATGCTGATGGATGTATTACTTCCGTGATTTATTCCGCTAACTACCAAATCAAATTTGCGATCCTTTACAATATAGTGCTTGGCGAGCTTAACGCAATCGGCAGGTGTACCGCTGCATTCATAGGATTTAATACCATCAAAAAGATCTGTCTCGACCAGTCGAAGGGTGTCCCCAACAGTTATCGCATGACCCATGCCAGATTGAGGACTGTTTGGAGCCACTACAATCACTTCCCCAATCCCTTTCATCAGATTAATTAATTTCCTTATGCCGTTGGAGGTGATGCCGTCATCATTGCATACCAGAATAAGAGGTTTTTCCATTCAACAATTATATTAAAGAATTATAATAAGCCGTAATTCTAACAAGATCCCGAATATTATCAGTTTTTAACTTGTTTGATTTTATGAATTCTTTAACATTATTACGCTCCTTTCTCATGATCTCATATAAGTCCTTCTTTCTACCTCCATACCTTTGAATATTTCCTTTCTTATCCAGGAAGTAAAATGTATAACTCAGTGCCTGCCTGGTTCCTGCCGGTAATGTTGAGTACGGTTGAAATTGCTGTACCACCTCTTCTACAATCTCTTCTTTACTTAGAAGTGTTAATTCCCCTTCATAAAGAACTTCAAAAATCAAAGGTGTTTTATAATTATAGTTTACATTATAGGGTAAAGAATAAAATTGACGATAGTTACTTACCGTTTCGTCAAAGATCTCGAAGTAAATTAGTTTTCGGCTGCTGAAGGTGAGTATTCTGCCATCCGTTTTTAGCTGAACCGACTCACTCTGCATGTTGTATTTCAGCTCACCGCGAATGGTATCGCTATGATTTGTAACCAACCATCCTTCATGAAAAATTTGTGAAGGAAATTGCCCAAAACATATATTCAGACTAAAAAATAATATTGACAGGATAAATAAACGTATCATTTACTGCTGTTTTCTTAATATCTCATGTCCCATTTTATCCCGTTTTGTTTCAAGGTATTTTTGATTATGGGGATTGGGATTAATTTCCAGCGATATATTTTCAACAATTTCTAGTCCATAACCCTTAAGCGCAACCCGTTTTTTAGGATTATTTGTAATTAGTTTTATTTTCGTCACATCCAGGCTACGCAGTATCTGTGCGCCAACGCCGTAGTCCCTTTGATCCATTTTAAAGCCTAATTTTTGGTTAGCTTCAACAGTATCCAAACCTTCCTCCTGTAATTTGTAAGCTTTCAATTTATTTATTAAACCAATACCGCGTCCCTCCTGGTTCATATAAAGCACAATTCCTTTGCCTTCTTTTTCCACCATCAACATGGCTTTATGGAGCTGATTGCCACAATCGCATCGGAAAGACTGAAATATATCACCTGTTAAACATGAGCTATGTACCCTGACCATCACTGGATCGCCTTCTTTCCATTCACCTTTAACCAGTGCGATGTGAACATCCCCGGTGTTTGTCTGCTTAAAAGCGTGCAACCTGAAATCACCAAAAGCTGTGGGCATGTTCACCTCAATAAGCTTTTCAATCAGACTTTCATGCTTTAGCCTGTATCCAATAAGATCTTTTATGCTTACCAGCTTTAAGCCATGCTTATCTGCAATTTTTCTCAGGTTGGGAAGCCTGGCCATGCTACCATCGTCATCGAGTATCTCCACTAACACTCCTGCCGGATAAAAACCTGCTAACCTGGCTAAATCAATGGCGGCCTCGGTATGGCCGGTTCTCCTCAACACACCACCCTTTTTGGCTTTAAGCGGGAAAATATGGCCGGGTTTTCCAAAATCATCCTGTTTAGTGTTTCTGTCTACCAAAGCTTTTATCGTTTTGGCCCTGTCATGGGTAGATATTCCTGTGGAGGTGCCATAGCCCTTCAAATCGACTGATACGGTAAAGGGTGTTTCATGGAGGGCTGTGTTTTTCCCAACCATTAAATCAAGGCCCAATTCCTCACATCGGTCTTCCAACAGCGCAGCACATATTAATCCCCTACCTTCTTTCGACATGAAATTGATAATCTCAGGTGTAACCATATCTGCTGCGCAAATAAAATCCCCTTCGTTTTCTCGGTCTTCATCATCAACCACAATGACCACTCTACCTTTTTTTATGTCTTCGATGGCATGGTCTATAGGATCTAATAATTGTTTGTCATGCATTTATGAGTTGTTTTAAATATTAAATTTATTTAAGTGCCACAACACCTAAGGTTTTAGACACTTCCATGCTTATTTTTTTTAATTCGACTTGTTCTTTTAGCAATTCATCAAGTTCAAACTCATCCTCACACATTCTGATTTTTTGACTGTTTTCTGATTCCATTTTTTGAAGTATGCGAAGTTTAAGCCTTAAAACATTGGTGTAAGCTGAGTTTTTAAGTATGTCATTTTCTTTGGGTATATAAATATGATACCTGTTTTGCCACAAATCACTGACACCATACTTCCCGGATTGTAAATCAACTGCTAATTGCCGAATGTTTTGATCTTTATGATTAAGGAAGTAATTTCCTTTCAATATTTTTCCTTTCAACAGTTCAGATTTATACGCTTCTATGACTTGCCGATGAAGTGGGTTAATAAAGTTAATTTCTTCAAGCTCATTTAAAATATATTGAGTTAGTGAAAGCTCACCCTCCCCGCTTTTATTCATTATCTGGTCTCCATAATTAAGCAGTATTCTGATGCTTTCCCTTTCCTGAAGCTCAATCATACCTTCCAGGTTAAGACCAATCTTTTGCGCCTCCGGTAAAGACGTTTCAATGCCTTCTTCAATTATTTTGGCCTGGGCATAGTCAGTTTTTTTGTAGTTTTTTATCAGGATTTTGTTCAACTCTGATACTAAAATATCTTCCTCTACCTCCAGCCGAATGCTACAATCCCTGACAAACATGGTTCTTTGGATCGCATCTGGTATTTTAGATATGCTTTGAACAATTTCTTTAATGGCCTCTGATTTTTTTACCGGATCATGTTTGCTATCAGATAGTAATAATTGGGTTTTAAAACTGATGAAATCCTGTTGATTTTCAGTAAAAAATGATCTTAATGCAGAAACATTCATTTTTTTCGCATAGCTGTCAGGATCTTCATTTTCAGGTAATGCGATCACCCGAACATTAATACCCCCCTCCAAAATCATGTCAATACCCCTTAGCGAGGCTTTCATACCTGCAGCATCCCCATCAAACACCACCGTAATGTTTTTGGTAAATCTCGAAATCAGTTTTATCTGATCGGTGGTAAGTGATGTGCCAGAGGAAGCTACGACATTTTTTATTCCGGCCTGATGCAGCGAAATCACATCGGTGTAGCCCTCAACCAGATAACAAAGGTCATCATTACGTATATGCTGCTTTGCCTGATAGATACCATAAAGAACATTGCTCTTGGCGTAAAGCTCGGTTTCGGGTGAGTTGATATATTTTGGTAGGTTCTTATTTTTAGCCAGGATCCTTCCACCAAAAGCAATGACTTTTCCTGTCTGGTTATGGATCGGAAAAATTATCCTTCCACGGAACCTGTCATAAATTTTACCTTGCTCGTTTTCAATAATGAGACCGCTTTTGAGAAGAATCTCCTGCGAGTAACCTTTTTTAAGTGATTGATTTTTAAAGCTTTCCCATTCATTTAAGCTGTATCCCAGATCAAATGCTTTAATTATTTCATCATTGAACCCTCGCTCTTTCAGGTAGGTTAAAGCAATATTCTTTCCTTCATCGGTATTTGTCAGATTATAAATGAAATAATCTTTCGCCTCATTTAGGGCAATGAAAAGACTTTCCTTCAGATCCTGATTCTTCTTTTCTTCATCTGTTGCCTCATTTTCTTCTATCTCTATACCATATTTTCCAGCTAAGTACTTTAAGGCTTCCGTATAACTTAAACCATCCATCTCCATGATGAATGTGATGGCATCCCCTGATTTACCACAGCCAAAACACTTATAAAAGTTTTTTTGAGGGGAAACAGAAAATGAAGGGGTCTTTTCGTCATGAAAAGGGCAACAAGCCCACAAATCTTTTCCTTTTCTTTTTAGCGTAACAAAATCAGAGACTACTTCCTCGACATCCATGCGCGTTTTTATCTCATCAATGGTAGCCTTACTTATCATTTCAACAGAATGTATTGACAAATAACAAAGCTAACTTATTTCCATTATTATTTGTTGTTCGTATAAGTTTACCAGTAATTTGTATTAATATTTTAAAGTGAGTATGGTTTTATCAGAAGAAAAAATCCTAAATGCATTACGAACGGTTGAGGACCCGGATCTAAAAAAAGACCTGGTAAGCCTGGGTATGATTAAAAACCTTAACGTTAAAGATAAACACGTTTCTTTTACCGTTGAGCTGACAACGCCTGCTTGTCCGCTTAAGGAAATGATCAGGTCAAACTGTGAAGAGGCCATACACAGTTTGGTAACTAATGACCTCACACTTGACATTGACATGTCATCAAGTGTGACCACCATGCGAGATAAAGCAGAGCTCCTCCCAAAGGTTAAAAATATTATTGCCATAGCATCAGGAAAAGGTGGTGTTGGTAAGTCCACGGTTACGGCAAATCTTGCTGTGGCACTTTCAAAACTTGGTGCGAAAGTAGGGTTGATCGATGCAGATATTTTTGGCCCTTCTATGCCTACTATGTTCAACTGCACACACGAACAACCGAGTGTTATTGAACAAAATGGGAAGAAATTGATCGTGCCCATAACGCAATATGGTATTAAATTAATATCAATAGGATTGCTTACACCTGAAGACAATGCAGTGGTTTGGAGAGGGCCTATGGCAAGCTCGGCCTTAAAGCAATTCATTGGTGATACCGATTGGGGCGAATTGGATTATTTATTTATTGATTTACCGCCCGGTACCAGTGACATTCATTTAACATTAGTTCAGACGGTACCGGTAACCGGTGCAGTGATTGTATCCACTCCCCAGAAAGTAGCATTGGCAGATGCTAAAAAGGGCCTGGCAATGTTTAAGCAACCTGCTATAAACGTGCCTGTTCTGGGTATCGTTGAAAATATGGCTTTTTTTACCCCTGAGGAATTGCCAGACAATAAATATTATATCTTTGGCCAAGATGGTGGGAAAGAATTAGCAGAAAAATCAGGCCTGCCATTACTTGGGGAAATTCCACTCGTACAATCAATAAGGGAGAGCGGGGATAAAGGTTACCCTTCAATTTTGAAAGATGATATCACCGCTGGGTATTTCATCAAACTTGCCGAATCTTTAGCAAGACAGGTTGCCATTAGAAACGCTGAACATAAAAAAACTGAAGTCGTGGAAGTGAAATATTAATATGGAAGAAGATCAATTAATAGACCGTGTGGAAAATGCATTGAAAACAATCAGGCCGTTCCTTGAAGCTGATGGAGGAGATATTAAAATTTTAGGCATAGACGCTGATAATGTGGTCAATGTCGAACTATTAGGCGCCTGTGGGAATTGTCCCATGTCCAATATGACACTGAAGGCAGGTGTGGAAGAATCAATTAAGCGGGCTGTTCCTGAAATAACCAAAGTTGTAGCCCACACTGAAGGCGTTTATTAGACCACATTCTTTTAATTCCTTTTCACCGGATAGCATTTTGCTATTTGTATATCTTTGCCTGTCATGAAAATAGGTATATTTTTCGGAGGCCAGTCCAGGGAAAGAGAAGTTTCCTTTGCCGGGGGCCGTACAATATATGACAATCTAAATAAGCAATTATTTGATCCCGTTCCTGTTTTCGTAGATAGTTTCGGCAGGTTTATCGTTTTAGACTGGAAGTATATTTATAAGGGATCCATTAGGGATTTTTATCCTCCGGGGGAATATATTCCCGAAAATCCTTCAGGTTATCAATACTATGCAGAACATATTACTGAGTGGAGTGACAGGATCAACGATGTCATTGGTTATGAAATTCCTGCGCATAGGTTAAGCTCATTAATTGATTTTGCTTTTCTGTCCCTTCATGGTCCTTATGGGGAGGATGGGAATATTCAGGGATTATTAGAATGGTATGATATTCCTTACTCAGGTTCCGGTATTTTATCAAGTGGCATTGGCATAAACAAAATAATCCAAAAGAAAATGATGCAAAAAATGGGTTTTTCAACGCCAGATTCATTGCATTTTAGCCTGGATCAGTGGTTAAAAAATCCATTGGATTGCTATCATAAATCAAAGAAAGATATTGGTTTTCCTCTGGTTACCAAGTCTCCTGGCCAGGGATCCTCCATTGGGGTTAGTATTCTTAAAGAAGATAATTATCAAGCCTTTAAAGATGCTGTTAATAAGGCATTTTTTATAAAGGAAATTGATTTAATAAGCTGGAGGAATCAAAAGACTATAGAAAAAGAACAATTCGCCAAAGAAATTATTGATTTTAGGTCCTCTATTGGTTTACCTGTAGCATTTAATAATTCGGTTGTTAGGGATCCATATGAATTAATAGAGAAACTAAATAATGAATCTGAAAAATATCCCGGACAGATTACAATACAGGCTATCAACCATGAAGAATATGTCTTAATAGAATCTTTTGTTGATGGGCGAGAGTTTTCATGCATTGTTATAGAAGATGAAAATGGATATCCTTTGGCTCTGCCCCCAACTGAAATCATAAAGAAAAAGGAAATATATGATTACAGGGCAAAGTACTTACCTGGAATCAGTAGAAAAATAACGCCTATTCAGCTTGATGATAAGATTATTCAGTCCATACGATCTGCTTGTGAAAGATTGTTTGATGCATTGAACTTCCAGGTCTATGCCAGAATAGATGGAATCTTATCAAAAGAAGGAGAAATATTTTTGAATGATCCAAATACAACATCAGGGATGCTGCCTTCATCCTTTTTCTTTCATCAGGCAGCAGAGATAGGTCTTAATCCCTCTCAGTTCTTAACCTACATTATCGACAGGTCACTCAAGGCAAGATTAGCATCAGGAAGAAAAAATTATCGCATCAGAGATCATATCCATAAACTGGATGATCGGATAAAGGAAGAAAAATCTGCTGATCAGGATAAATTGAGGATTGGCGTTATCATGGGCGGGTATTCCACCGAAAGACATATTTCGGTAGAAAGTGGTAGAAATATTTATGAAAAATTATCATCTTCCACCAAATATAAACCCATACCAATATTTTTATGTGGCGATGACTCTCATTTCCTGCTTTACAGACTGCCCGTCAACATGATGCTCAAAGATAACGCCGATGATATTCTGGATAAGATTAACCTTCATAAAGAAACACACCCCATAATTAAAGAAATCATCCAAAAAGCATCGTCCATCACCAGTAAGTTTTCAGGTGATTTTCAGCCAGAAGTAGAAAAAGTTGATATTAATCAGCTTAGCAGCTTTATTGATTTTGCATTTATCGCTTTGCATGGTCGGCCCGGAGAAGACGGAGCATTACAGGCACAGCTTGAAGAAGAAGACATTCCCTACAACGGGTCAGGAGTTGAGGTGTCTCAGCTGACCATTAATAAATATGAAACCAACGAGTTACTGGCCAGGCACGGATTTAAAGTAGCGAAGCATCAGCTTGTTTATAAATCCGATTATCAGGATGATCCGGATCTGTTGATAAATGAGATTACCAAAAAGTTTAACTTTCCTTTCATTGCAAAGCCGGCAGATGATGGATGTAGTTCTGCGGTAAAAATGATAAAAAATCGTGAGGCGTTTGACATTTATCTTAAAACATCATTTCGAGATGAATCAGCTATTGATTCAGATTTGATGCAAGGGCTTTCATTGAAAGAAAATGAAGAGTTTCCGAGGAGGGAATACGTACTCATTGAAGAGCTGATTTCTGACCTGGGAGCGAATAAGTTCATGGAGATTACTGGTGGTCTGCTTACGAAGTTTCTCCCATCAGGTGATATTGAATATGAAGTGTTTGAACCTTCACAAACACTTTCCATGGGGGAAGTATTGAGCCTGGAGGAAAAGTTTTTAGCCGGAGAGGGTCAAAATATAACCCCTGCGGTGTATGATAAAAATGAAGATACCAATCGATTAATCGCTTCTAAGGTTAAAAAAACGCTAGTGGAGGTAGCTGAAATATTAAGAATAGAAGGGTATTGCAGAATAGATGCTTTCGTTAGATTCTATGCTCCTGAAGAGGTAGAAGTGATCATCATTGAAGTCAACTCTTTGCCTGGAATGACACCGGCAACCTGCATTTTTCATCAAAGTGCGATTAATAATTATACACCATATGATTTTATAGAACACATAATTCAATATGGAATGGAAAGAAAAAGAATTTTATCTGAGGGCATTTGATTATGAAATTTAAATTCGATAAAGACCTCTTGAAAACCATTAAACATCCAATATTATCAGTAATTATACATGCTGTATTGGCTACATTGCTTGGTGTGATCATTTTAATAACTGTATTTTGGGTGTATTTACCTTCTGCTACCAACCATGGTGAAAGCATCACTGTACCCGATTTAGAAGGAATCACCGTTGATCAACTAAATGAATTCCTTACCGATAGAAATTTAAACTATGTAATTACCAAAGATTCCGGTTATTCAGCTAAATATCCACCAAAGGCAGTTTTAAAGCAGGTACCTCTTCCCAATACTAAAGTGAAAGAAAACAGAAAAATCTATCTGACCCTTAATGCTGAAAACCCTCCGCTTGTTA
This sequence comes from Cyclobacteriaceae bacterium, assembly GCA_051155775.1. Classification (GTDB taxonomy): domain Bacteria; phylum Bacteroidota; class Bacteroidia; order Cytophagales; family Cyclobacteriaceae; genus CAYSCZ01. Next base: position 34,760 of record DAXETV010000036.1, read on the forward strand.
AAATGCCGGATTTGATTGATGGATCAGTTAAAAGTGCGCAATTGGTACTAAAAAGCTTTGGTTTAACGTTAGGTGAAATAAAATACGTACCTGATTTGGCTCAAAATGCTGTACTGCATCAATTTTATGAAGGTGATTCCATAGCACCAGGCGTCATGATCCCAAAAGGTTCTGTTATTGATCTGGAAGCCGGAGATGGCCTCGGAAATCAGGAATTTGATGCGCCTAACCTGATAGGACTCGATGTTGAAAGTGCTAAAATAGCCATCGTGGGTTCCGGATTAAAAGTAGGTGATGTGTTGTATAAAAATAAAGTAGATCAGCAAAGTGATTCATTATTGGCAGAATTGCAGGTCGTCCCTGGTATGGTAGTAAAACAAAAGCCAAGCATTGGTAGCGTTACAAAAATTGGGAAAACCATGGACATATGGGTTTACAAGCCGGTATTAGACTCACTATTAATAGAAAATAAACCGGAATGATCAGATTCTTATTAATCCTGTGTGGTATCTTTCCGGCTTTCCACGGGTTTACCCAGATATCAACCCGGCCAATCAATTTTAAAAATCCGGTTAAGGTCGAAAATGCCAGAAAAAAAGCTGCTACACAAAACCAGATAATCCTTCAGTTACCATTCTGGGACGATTTTTCCACTTCAAGCGGTTCACCCGACACCACGAGGTGGGTAAATGGAGGTGTATTTATCAATCCAGACCTGGGCATAAACCCTCCTTCCTTAAATGTAGCCAGTTTTGATGGGGCTGATGAGTTTGGGAATCCATACAATGCCGGATCAAACTCTATATTAAAAGCTGACAGTCTCACAAGTCATGCAATTGATTTATCAAACATCAACCTAAACAAAGTTGATGAGGTATATCTAAGCTTCTTTTGGCAGGTACAGGGTGCTGGTGAATTACCAAACACCGATGATTCACTCAGGCTTCAATTTCTATCCGCGGATTCTGTATGGATTACCCAATGGGTGATAACCGGTGGTATTGACAATGTAAGTAATAATTTTAAACAGGAAATCCTCCCGGTAAATACTTCATTCCAGCATGAAGTATTCAGGTTCAGGTTTCAAAATTTTAATAGCCAAAAAGGTGAATTTGATAACTGGAACATTGACTATATTTATTTGAACCAGGACCGTAACGCCAACGACTTGCAATATTTTGATCGAGCAATAACTACCAGGATCAATAATATCCACAGTGTTTATCAAACCATACCCAGAGATTTTTTAGATAACTTCCAATTACAAAACGTGTCTTTTGGCATATTTAGCCATGAAGATCCAGCAGATCCGCAGCCAATGAACCTATTTTCTGAAATGTATGTCAACGGTGAATTTCTTATTCGTCTCCACGATGGAGACCCTATACTTGACCCTGATGACCTGACCCCTATTTTTGGACAGGAGCGATTTAGGGTTAACTTGAATACGGATGTGATTCAATCCCTTCAGTTGCCATCTGATGACTCCCTTGGTTTTGAGATAAGGTCAGCCATGCAAACAGGTGACATGTTTTTTATCAAAGAGATCAACATCACGGATACTACCTTTTTAGAGGATGATGCTTATAATTATAGGGTAAATGACTCGCTGGTTTCACAATTGATTTTCGATGATGAGCTGGCATATGACGATGGTACTGCTGAATTTGCTGCGGGTATTAGTCAAAATACGGGAGCCATGGCGGTACGCTACATCATTCCAAATCCAGATACCCTCACCGGTGTACGAATATATTTCCCTGCTATTGCCCCTATCTCTAACGGCTCTCCCATCGAACTTGAAGTATGGACCGAACTGGATGATGAAGGTAACCCACTTCATTCACAAAGCAGTAGCGTGGTTACTGCTACAGCAATTAATCAATTCTCGGAATATGTATTTGATAGTTTATTTATTGTGTCAGACACATTTTTTATTGGATTCAAGCAATTCAAGAATGATTTTATTGCTGTGGGCCTCGACAAAAGCACGGATAACAGCGACCAGTTCTTTCAGTTTATCAATGGATTCTGGTCACAAGATTCTGTCAACACAGGTAATCTAATGATAAGGCCGGTTTTTGGATCATTTGAAGCAGGCATCGTGACAGCCATTCCTGAACAACCAAATAATCAAAACCTTAAAATATACCCAAATCCAAATTCAGGTAATTTTTATGTCCAAAGCAATAAACACTGGTCCGTTCAGCGTATTGTTGATTTATCGGGAAAAGTATGGAATTTTCATATTTCATCGTCTGATCACAATCAGGTAATCACCCATCTGCCTCCCGGTATATATCTTGTACAGATAAAACAAAACAATAAACTACTTTCAAAAAAAATAGTAGTTAGATAACATTCCTAAATAAAAAAATAGCAACATATCATTTCCGTTTGAAATATTGCGTAATTTTCATCGCAAAGATGAGAAAAAATGAAACTTACTGACATCACCAAGCTATTCAAAGATGGAAAAGCTGCCTCCACTAAAAGCCATATGAAAAACCTGATCGAGATGGCACTCGCAGATGGACATTTTGAACTATCAGAACGGGAACTTTTAAATGAACTGGCAATGAAATACAAGGTATCTGAGAAAGCATTGTCACAAATTGAAGAAGATCGTGACAGCATAGCACTGGAAATACCTGAAGATACTAAAGAAAAATTTAAGCAGTTTTATGAATTGGTCCATATGATGATTATAAACAAAGAGATCCATCCTGACGAAAAAAAGATGTGCAGGATTATTGCTGGCAGGTTTGGATATCCTAAGGATAAGTTTGAGGAACTAATCGAATCAATAGCAAATAACATTCGACAGAAAAATAACTTTGGGGATACTTATGCCAGGGTTGGGTGGATGTTAACATAATACAGTTTCAAGGAACCAATTCCAGCTTTTAGTCATTGTTTGGTTAATACGCTTATTTTAATGACATCGGACTACTATGTCATGCTATCAAAGCATCATTTACATTGTCTTAATTAATCTAATTTCCGTTCTAAAAACCCTTGGAGGACCCGGTGATGATATTGTCTTTATTGAAAACAAGGGCCAGTGGGATAAGGATATCAAATTTGCAGCAGATATCCCACAGGGTAAGTTATTCATAACCGGAAATAAACTAATCTACACCCTCTTAAACCAGGATCCCAAGAACAGAAGCAAACAAAAGCCCCTTCATTCAAAACATATAGCCTCGCAGGATATTGTAGGTTTGGAAGTTATATTAAATGAGAATAATTCATCACCGAAAATATCTGCCAGAGGGAGATTAAAAACGGTATACAATTACTATTTAACCAACAATCCTGATCAATGGGGTGAAAATTGTCGTGGTTATTCATCACTAAAGCTTATAAATATTTACCCGAGTATAGACCTTAAGTTATACAGCCATAACAACCGATTGAAATATGATTTCATTGTAGCACCTAATGCGGATCCAGCACAGATAAAATTAAAATACCCTGAAAACATCAATATCCGATTGTTTGATGATAAAACAATCGTAAAGGTAGGGAATAGAAAAATCACCGAAAACCAGCCGCTTGCTTATCAAATAAGAGACAATGGTTCCAAATATGAGGTTAATTGTCACTTCAAACTAACCAATAAACACATCTCATTCAAAGTTGATGATGATTATAATTCTAAAGATCAGCTGGTCATTGACCCGGAACTAATATTTTCAACATTCAGCGGTTCCCGCTCTGATAATTTTGGCTATACCGCCTGTTTTGATGATTCAGGAAATTTATATAGCGGAGGCATTGTTTTTGGCCCCCAGTTTCCAGCTACTACCGCAGATACCTTCGGTGGGGCTACGGATATGGCCATACTAAAATATGATTCTACCGGAAGTGACCTGTTATATGCCACGTTTATTGGAGGTGAATACGGAGAAACTCCTCACAGCCTGATAGTAAATAATAATGATGAACTAGTGATCATGGGTACCAGTGGATCCCCAAATTATCCGACATCTTTAAACGCTTATGACAGAACCTACAACGGTGGCCGGCTATTTAATCTATTTGGTACTTATGAATTTGGAACGGATATCGTAGTTACCAAACTTGACCGGCTTGGAAGACTAAATGCCTCGACATTCATCGGAAGCCCAGGGAATGATGGAATATTAAAGATGTTGAACATAAACAATTATCAAAACCTGCTTATCTACAACTATGGGGATTACCAAAGGGGGGATGTTATTGTGGATGAAGAAAACAACATCTATGTTGCCACAAGCACTGACACGGCAGGTTTTCCGGTTAATAGCGGAATACAGCCAGATTTCATGGGCGGTAATTCCGATGCTGTCGTCTTTTCTTTTGATGATGATCTGTCTCAGCTCAGATGGAGTTCCTATTTGGGTGGGCAACAAGATGACGCCGCATATTCAATAAAGTTGACCAACGATGGCAAAGTCTTAGTTGGCGGTGGAACTGTAAGCTCAGATTTTCCTTCTACTTCAGCCGTATTAGACTCAACTTATAATGGGGCAATTGATGGTTTCATCACCATGATTGATACTGAGTCGGATAGCGTAGTTAAAAGTACTTTTCTGGGCACCAATTCCTATGACCAGGTATATTTCATAGACATCGACCAGGACCAAAATATTTATGCGACAGGCCAGACAAGAGGAAACTACCCGGTAACCAGTGGAGTATTTACAGTGCCTAATAGTGCTCAATTCATACATAAACTTAGCCCTGATCTTAACAACACGATATTTTCAACAGTTTTTGGCTCAGGAGAACTGATTCCCAACATCTCTCCTACCGCATTTTTAGCTAATGAATGTGAAAATATTTTCCTGAGTGGCTGGGGAGGTGATGTCAATATCAATAATGCCGGAGGTATAGTTGGCAACACACTTGGTATGACCATCACCAGGGATGCTTTATTCCCCTCCACTGATGGCAGTGATTTTTATTTAATGAACCTATCAGCAGACGGCACTGAATTATTATATGCTACTTTTTTTGGCTCTACCAACAGTGAAGGCGATCATGTGGATGGTGGTACCAGCAGGTTTGATAAACGCGGCATAGTATATCAGTCAGTGTGTAGCTGTGGGGGTTCAGATGATAATTTCCCAACCACTGAAGGCGCATGGTCAACAGTCAATAGAGGCGTAAATAATGCAGGCGTTGAGCGATGCAACAATGTAGCCTTTAAGTTTGACCTTGCCTCATTGGATGCCCGCTTTATTACTACAGATAGTTTGGGGGGAAATGAAGGGATAACCACCGGCTGCGCCCCTTTTAAAATGCTGTTTGTCAATACCAGTATTGGTGGCCAGGAATTCTTTTGGGACTTCGACGACGGAAAAACATCCGAAGAACCGGATAGTGTGATTCACACTTTTGAAAACGGTGGTGTTTACAACGTAACATTAAAAATCAGAGATGACAACACGTGTACAGTAGAAGATATCACCTCCAAAACCATCAGAATTTTTGATGACCGGGTAAGTGTGCAGGGTTCCGGTGAAATATGTCCGGGGGATGAAATTCAATTCAATGCAAATGGTGGCATAGATTATCAATGGGCACCCAATAGAGGACTGAGCAATCCAACATTACCTAATCCAGTGGCTTCTCCCGATAGCACAACAGTATATGCTGTAAGCATCACCACACCCAACGGTTGTGTGAAACAAAGATTTGTAAGTGTTATTGTCAAAGAGCGCATCGAAGAAGACTTTGAAGTTATCCCTGATTTTGATGATTGTTCCGGTGACTTAAGATACAAAATTGAAAACAGCACCCGGGCCTCAGGCGTTTTCCTTTGGGACTTTGGTGATGGAAATACTTCATCTGAAGATAGCCCAACCCACACATTTGAAAACACAGGCACTTACACCATTAATCTGGAGACCTCAGAGGATTGCATCCTCAACAAAGCGGTCGAGATATATGCAGATCGAATTTATATTCCTAATGCATTTAGCCCCAATAACGATGGAATCAATGATGTCTTAGAAATTAAATCGCCATTTACCACGGATCTCACCATATTGGATCGGAATGGAAAAGTGGTATACAACAGGGATAACTATGCAAATGACTGGGATGGTGGTGATCTGCCCTCAGGGGTATATTACTACGCTGCAAGATTTCTTGAAAATGGTCAATGCAATGGTTGGATACAACTATTTCGCTAAGTCAAACAAAATCGGCCATGAGAAAGTCTTTAACTAAGACTATAAATTACAGAAAATTAGTATTTTGCTAATATGAATGATGACGTATTATTGCCCGGACATAACATCGGATTGGTAGAAAAACAAATAATCACCAACTTCATTATGGGAAATTTCCTTGGCAATACCCCACCCACCAAAAAAAACGTAAGCTGGTCAGTGGATCACGCTGTAAGTATATTCCCCCATCAGGGTGGTTTTATAGTTAAACGTTTCGACAATAATGATATGATCGCGATAGCTGTGGTAAATAAAACCGGTATGGAGAATTTTGTTCCTAATTATCTGCTGTCCTACCTGGCTATCGATAAAGTACGCCTCAAACCGGCCATGGTAAAGTCAGTACTTGATAAAGTCATTGAACTTTCGGAAGGAAGTGTCTTCACTCTGGTGAATGATGAGCTTTTACAGGAAAGATATGAGGAAGCAGGCCTTCACATGGTCAATAAAGACCTTAGGCCTTAGGGTATAGGTAAACCCTGGGCATTCCATTTCACAACCTATATCCCGTATCATCAAATCGGTAATTTTGATAGCTGATTCACCATTTCTTATTAGCTTAAAGCATGATTCAAGCACTTAATGTGTCTTTCAGGTATGAAAAAGATAATCCTTTGATTCGGGACGTGTCATTCAAGCTTGAAAAGGGTTCCATACTGGGAATGTTAGGTCATAATGGATCGGGCAAGAGCACGCTGTTTAAGCTTTTGAGTGGGTTGTTAACACCTGATTCTGGTCAGGTACAAGTGGCTGAAAAGGCCCTGGGCCAATGGAAAAGGGAAGATCTTTACGTAAAAATGGGTTGCATGATTGATACCCCTTCTTTTTATGACCATTTAACCCTGCTGGATAACATGAAAATACTAGCAAACTACAGAAACATAAAATATAATCAGATCAGTGTAGTTATTGAAATGGTTGGTTTGGGAAAGTATAAATCAAAGAAGTTAAAGGCTTATTCCACAGGTATGCGGCAAAGGGCGGGTATTGCCTCCCTCCTGTTATTTTCACCTGAGATATTGCTCCTGGATGAACCTACCAATGGCCTTGATCCTGAAGGCATCATCAACACCCGGCAGTTGTTAAAGAATCTCAAAAGAGAAGGAAAAACCCTGATTGTATCCAGTCATCACCTTTCTGAAATAGAAAAATATTGCGATCAACTAATAATATTAAAAAATGGCCGGAAATTGTTTTTTGGCACACTCGATGCGTTGGGTACTTATCGCGACCTTGAAGATTTATACCTGTCACTAAGCCATGACAACAGTAATGCATAATTATTTTAGTGCGCTATGGGCGGAAATTATTAAGCTGAAAAACTCAGGTGTGTTATGGCTTGCTTCAGTAGGAACGGTGATTACCAATCTTATTATTGCACTAATAGCTTTTAACCTTACCAAATATACTGATCTGACTATTGATAATCCACTAGCCAACTGGAACACCTGGATCCAATTTCATTACGACAGCGTGCTGCCCATGATGCTTCCCATGTTTCTGGTGATCTTGTGTGCTTTATCTGTGCTCTCGGAAAACAGGATGAAAATGTGGAAAGTACTATACACTTTACCTTTCCGTAAATCCATGATCTTTCTTTCAAAATTCAAAGTAATTTCACTGGTTTATGCGTTATCCCATTTGCTGTTTGTTTTGCTTATGTTGATCATTCCGTTCTTATCAAATGTATCTTTTCTGAATCAAAGCGTACCTATTAGGACTGTTTTATTGCTTTTCGTTAATACTATTTTATCTTCATTAGGTATTTTAGGCCTGGTATATTTCACCAGTTATTTCTCCAAAAGTTTTGTCCTACCCCTGGCTATTAGCATTGTTGGTTTTGTGATAGCACAATTAATGCGGGATTATAATATAGAGAATTATTTTTTTCCTTTTTCCATACCTTCTTTAAGCATTGATTCTTTGCTTACAGGAAATGGTATAAGTATGTTTAGTTATGTTAACAGCCTTGTTCTATTGACACTATTTCTGGTGTTAGGTTTCAGGATGGCTGATGTGGATAACGGTAAAGTGAGGTAAAGATTTAAGGAGTACATCTTAAAGTATTGATTTGTTGAGTACTAACAGCTGTTTCTAAGATTATATCAGAATCTTAAAACCTACAATTGCAGATTCTGTTTTCCCTGATATCCATAATTACTCCATGTTTTATTAAATTGAGAGCATGTATACGCTTGGTGTCGATTTAGGAAGCTCGTCCGTTAAAATTTCACTATTTGATGTAAACAAAGGGAGAAACATCTACGCAACCAATTTCCCGAAGGAGGAGCTGGTAATAAAAGCTCCCCAACCCGGATGGGCTGAGCAGGATCCTGAGGTTTGGTGGGAAAGCTTTAAAATGGCCTGGCGGGAAGCAATAAAACATTCAGCAATAAACCCCAAGCGTATTGAAGCTATCGGCATCTCCTATCAAATGCATGGATTGGTTATCCTGGATAAGGCATACCACCCTATCCGCCCATCAATCATGTGGTGTGACAGTCGGGCCGTAGATTACGGAAGAAAGGCTGAACAGTCACTGGGTATCGATTATTGTACCAGCCATCTTTTAAATAGCCCGGGCAACTTCACCGCATCTAAATTAAAATGGGTCCAATCAAACGAACCCGAGCACTACCACAGGATCTACAAATTTATGCTTCCCGGTGATTATTTGGCTTTTAGGTTGAGCAGAAGCATCACAACCACCAATCCGGGACTATCCGAAGGGATATTCTGGGATTTTAAGGAAGGTAATATCTCTCAAGACTTGCTGAAATACTATGAATTAAATACTGATCATATCCCGGAAGTAGTTTCTACATTCAACCAGGAAGTCAGGTTATCCCAATCAATAGCCAATGAATTAGGACTAAAGGAAAACATACCAATCTCATATAGGGCCGGTGACCAGCCGAATAACGCCTTCTCCCTGAATGCGCTAAACCCCGGCGAGGTAGCAGCAACGGCCGGTACATCAGGGGTGATTTATGCTGTGACCAATAAGCCTACGGGAGACAGGTTGTCACGGGTTAATACCTTTCTTCATGTCACAAATAGTCCCAAAAACCAAAGAAATGGCGTATTGTTGTGCATAAACGGCACCGGAATATTGAATAACTGGCTGCGAAAAAATGTGAGCCTTTCAGCCACTTCTTATGATGAGATTAACAAACAAGCCAGCGCAACAGGCCTGGGTGCTGATGGTTTAATCATCCTGCCTTTTGGCAATGGGTCCGAGCGGGTGTTAAACAACCAGCTGATCAATGCTTCAATACTGGGGCTGGATTTTAATCGGCATACCAGAGCACATCTTTACAGGGCCGCCCAGGAAGGAATCGTGTTTGCCCTACAATATGGGTTTGAGGTGCTAAATGCATTGGGTGTCTCCGGAGATAAAATACGTGCCGGTTATAGCAATATGTTTCGAAGTTCTTTATTCAGGGAAATATTTGTAAATACTACCAATACTGCCCTTGAATTATATGATACCGATGGAGCAGAAGGTGCTGCCAGGGGTGCCGCTTATGGTGCTGGCCTTTATAATTCACTGGATAGTGCTTTTAATGGACTTCAGATAAGACATACTGAAGTGCCAAAAAAACCATTATCGGATCATTATCAAATTGCTTACAATCAATGGAAAACAACATTAGAAAAACAATTAAAAAATTAGCATGAAAGTTTTACTTGGAGAAAAAGAATATTTCAAAGACATTGATGCCATCCAATTTGAAGGAGTAGAATCGGATAACCCATTGGCTTACAGGTATTACCAGCCAGATAAAGTAGTGCTCGGCAAGCCGATGAAAGACCACTTCAGGTTTGCAGTAGCTTACTGGCACACCTTCTGCAATACCGGAGGCGACCCTTTTGGTCCTGGAACCAAATACTACCCCTGGCTGATAGAACCGGATCCTGTTAAAAGGGCACATAACAAAATGGATGCTGCTTTTGAGTTTATCACCAAGCTTGGCATTGAGCACTTCTGCTTCCATGATGTTGACCTGGTCGATGAGGGCGACTCAATTACAGAAACAGAAGGCCGGCTCCATGATATTGTGGATTATGGCAGGCAAAAAATTGCAGCCAGTGGTGTGAAAGTGCTTTGGGGAACGGCCAACTTATTTGGAAACCCCAGATATATGAATGGGGCAGCGACTAATCCCAACTTTGATGTGGTGGCCATAGCAGGTGCGCAGGTAAAAAATGCCCTTGACACAACGATAGCTTTGGATGGTGCTAATTACGTGTTTTGGGGCGGACGCGAAGGTTACATGTCACTTCTCAACACCGACCTGGGGCGTGAGCAGGATCATATGGCAAAGTTTTTACACATGGCAAAGGATTATGCCCGAAAGCAGGGATTTAAAGGGACTTTTTTTATCGAGCCAAAGCCGGCTGAACCTACCAAGCACCAATATGATTTTGATGCATCAACGGTATTGGGTTTTCTGAGGAAATACGATTTGATGGATGATTTTAAATTAAACATTGAAGTTAACCATGCTACCCTGGCTTATCATACTTTTCAACATGAACTGCAGGTTGCTGCCAATGAAGGCATGTTAGGCAGTATCGATGCCAACCGAGGAGACTATCAGAATGGATGGGACACCGACCAATTCCCAAACAACATCTATGAATTAGTGGAAGCCATGCTGGTCATTCAAAAGGCAGGTGGGTTCCGGGGTGGCGGCATAAACTTTGATGCTAAGATGCGAAGAAACTCTACGGACCTGGCTGACATTTTTCATGCGCACGTAGGTTCCATCGATTTGTTTGCTAAAGCGCTCTTGATAACAGAGAAAATTCTTAATGAATCTGAATATTCTAAACTAATTAGGGAAAGATATGCAAGCTTTGATGATAATCATGGTAAGTTTTTTGAAGAAGGAAAGCTCACCCTTGAAGATTTACATCAATATGCCCATAAAATAGATGAACCTGGGTTGATCAGCGGAAAACAGGAATACTTCGAAAACCTAATCAATAGATTTATTTGATTTTCAGAAAGTTGAAACCGCTTATTTTTATGTTTTTTTGAAGTAGAACAATAAGTCCTGTGGACAAACAGCTGCGGAAATCTATAGCATAGTTTGAAGGTAATAACCTCCATTCATGGATCCTCAGGAAAAATATTACACGGAAACCTATCAGTGTAAAATAGTGGGGATTCTTTAGTATCTGTTTTTACGACCTATGCCATCGGGAATGCCTTTATAGTATCGAAAAGACTCATAGGCTTTTCCATTTTTATAGGTAATTCTATTCTTAATCCTGTTGTAAAATTCCTTCTGATCTTTTTCGGGGTATTCTTCAAGATTAGGCCCCCTGTAATTTTCCCACCCGGAACTAAACTGACATATATATTTCATGCCAGCCTCAATACGCTTATCCACATAATCAGTGATGTCTACTTTCACGTTTTGATCACCTTCATTACCATCAAAAAACAAATATTCTGAGATAAGGTGTGCTTCAAGGCCTTCATGGATAATCTGACCTTCGTATAATAAACGCCATTCAGCGGCCCTGGAAGCATCTGCAGCCCTGTAAGCGGCAGCCCTGTGGTCAGCTTTATGCCAAACCGGATATCCGAAACCGGGATCAAAAGCCATCAAGACATCAGGTTTTAACTTCCTTATCCAGTAAACCAATTTACCCACCAGTTCTTCACGGTCAGCAAACTCAACCCTCCCATCATCATAACCTAAATTGATATAATTTTCTTCAGAAATCCCCAGTGCTTTCATGGCACTTAACTGTTCCTGACGTCTTATCCTGGAGAGGTCATTCCGGCTGAGTTTCGGGTCCCTGGTACCAACATTTCCAGTGGTAAGAATGAGAATATAAACATCATTTCCATGGTCATCTAACATGGCCAAAGTGCCATGTGACATATGATCATCATCTGGATGAGCACCTATAAGCAATACGGTTTTATCAGTCCATTCTTCTATCGGTTGATCCGGTTGGCATAATACGGCAAAAGGGGATAATAAAAGTGTTAGGTAAAAAAATCTAATCATGATTTTCATCTTACGATTCTTCCTGTTGACTCCTTACTGCGGCCACCTCTTCTTTTACTATAGCGCTGGCATCATTTCCAAAGCTATTTCTAACATATGTCAGCACATCGGCGATCTGCTGATCACTAAGAAAGGCGTGTGAAGCCATGGCATTTTGGTAGGTTTCTCCATCAATCACAAGGGATTCGGAAAGACCATTCAGCACAACTTTGATTAACCGTTCCTTATCTCCTGTAACCCATTCAGTATTTACTAAAGGAGGATTCAATCCTGGAACGCCTTTACCATTTTGCATGTGACAGGCCTGACAGTATTGTGTGTAGACCTTCTGGCCTGCAGTTAATTCGGCACTTACCTCTTGTGTATTAACAGTCTGACTGGAAGCTACACTTTCCTGTTCAGCCCTTGGTGCAGGAATACCTTCCGGGTAATACATTACGCGCCAAATGCGTCCTTGCTGAGAATCAGAAATATACAAAGATCCATCAGAACCTTGTGCCAAACCTGTTGGCCTGAATTCAGCATTACCAGGGCTCTTGACCTTGCTGTCTCCTTCAAAGTTATCCGCAAAAATTTCCCAGTCACCATTTGGTTTACCATCTTTCATTGGTACAAAAACCACACAAAAACCATCCTGAAAATGATTCAGCCTATTCCACGAACCATGAAAAGCGATGAAAGCGCCGTTTTTATATTTTTCAGGGAACATATCTCCCGTGTAGAATAGTAGGTCATTCGGTCCCCAATGGCCCGGAAATCCGATAAGTGGCATTTTAGCCTCTTCACACCTGCCAATAGTTTCACCATCACCACCATATTCAGGTGCTAATAGTTTCTCACCTGTTTTGTAATTAAAATAACAATATGGCCAACCAAAATCGTCGTTTTCATTAACCTGAAGAAATTCCTCAGCTGGTAGTTCTACGTTTTCATCTTCAGTGAAGTGCTCTGGCCAAAAGCGGTGCAAGTCATCCCTTCCATGTTGAACTACATACAACTGATTAGTTGCTTTATTCCAATCTAGTGCAACTGCGTTTCGTATACCCGTTGCGTAGCGTGTTGCGTCATCAACGGTCTGTCCAATCTTACTGTCACTAAACTTCCATACCCCAGCGCGGGTCTCAAGTTCCAAACAAGGGTCAATTCCTGGTGAGCCTTTTGTTCTTAACTCTTCCTGGCATGCATTCGACCTGGAACCAATGGTCACATACATATTACCTTTCCCATCAAAAGTAAAGGGTTTTGAAACATGCCCCCCTTCATAGGGTATGGTTGCCATGGTATCCACTTCATCTATTGGGGTTAGTTTTTTTGGGTCAAGCTTTGCCCTAAATACCTGAGTGGCAGATGAAAAGTAGACGTGGTTGTTATGAATAGCCATACCAGTTCCCCTATTTGTGCCAAAACCTCTTATTATATCAGCACTACCATCCCCGTTCAAATCACGCAAGGCCAGATTACCAAAACCATCTCCTGTCAGCTTCCGCATGTTGACATAGATGTCTCCATTATCCCTGACAAAAAGGTGGCGTGCTCTGCCTTCTCCTAATTTTTCAGCAACCACTACTGCGGCAAATTTTTCAGGCAGTTTTATTCCTCCATTTCCTGAGGAAGGTTGAATAATCAATTTGTCTGAAACTTCTTTTATGTTGGATTTCTGTTCTTGTTGTGTTCCACATCCGACAAACCAAATTAATGTGATTATAAAAGCAATTCTATTTAGCATGGGTAAAATATTGAGTATTATCCTTAAATCTAATGATGTTTAATTAAAATCAGATTTGTAAACAAATATTAATTGACTAAGTATATTGTTCTAAAAACTTATCAGTGTTTCTGCAATAAATTCACCTTTTGCCATTCTGTAACCTACCCTGTCATTTCTGAATTTTTTTGCCCAATCAATTTTTAACAACTCATACTCCACGGCTCGTGATGGATTGGCCAGTAATAAGTCACGAAAAAGTACTTGATTAAGCATCTCATGCCGGGATGGGCACATATGAACATGGAAAATCTGTGCTTTTGATGCATTCAGATTATACCCCTTCACAAAAATCATATAATCCTCAGCTTTATCGAATTGCCGGAAAAAGTGATAATTCAACCTTTCCATCGCGCTTATGATGCCTTTATTGAAGAGGTATTCCCCGGAGATTTCAATTGAAATATCAATGTACGGCTTAGCGCTTATAGCAGGTATTGCAGTGCTTCCAACGTGCTCAATCTTTATTATTTTTTCACCAATGAATTCAGTGATTTTTTGTCGTTCAACCGCATAAATTAACTTCCAATTTGGATCATGACTGACCAGTTCAACAGGAAAAAGTGTGTCCCATTCCGTTTTAGTAGGATCTTCCAGTCTTTTATGCATACCCTAAAAATATGAGTTCGCGTTTATGATCTTATAAAGCACATGTCTTCTCAGCCTATGGCCTATAGGTAATTTTGGATGGTCAAACTCACCTATTTGCTGCATGCCAATCTTCTGCATCACCCTTTCCGACCTTAAGTTTAATATGGAGGTTAATGAATACACTTCCTTAAAATTCAACTGATTAAACCCATAACTAATTGATGCTAAGGCTCCCTCGGTAGCAAAACCATTGTTCCATTCTGTTTTCATGAGTCTCCAGCCTATTTCGATGCAGGGTGTAAAATATGCTTTGAACGAAGGATACATGAAGCCAATAAAACCAATAAATTTTCTGTTGTCTAAGCGATCAACAGCATATAAGCTAAAGCCGTGGATTTTCATGGCACTCCTTATTTTATTAAAAAACCTTAAGCTTTCATCCTGCGAAAGGGCATATGGAAAAAATTCCATAACCTCCTTATCCTTATTCATCTGGGTAAAAGGCAATAGATCATCATCTTTCCAGTCCCTAAACCCTAATCGTGTGGATTTAAACAAGTATAGCAAACGTTTACCGGATGTTACTCTTTAAGGTATTGTTGAAAATTCGCTTTATTAACGCCAGGCAATTTAAACTGATCAAGCATTTTCTGATCCTGGCGTGTAATACGATCTCGCATATCGATGGAATATCCCTTTGAAAGAACGGGGTCATTCAGTATTTCCTGAGCCAATGCTGAGTAATTATTTTCTATCAATGTATAAGCCACCCTTAGATTCCGGTTATCCATAGTCTTTTGATAATGCTCAGGATATTGCTGTTCAATCATTTGCAAATACCAGGATATGAAGAGATTGAATGAATAGTACGATTCTAATTCACCGGATATTATATTTTCATTTATAGAATACGGGGTATCCTTTTGCCTCATTTGTATCTCGGCTTTTAACCCGTGATAATAAGCATTGAATTCTTCTAAGATACCATAAATTCCACTTAGCTGGGAGCCCATATCAGATTTATCACCGATATATAGTTCGTAGTACATCATATCCGTTCGTCTGGAGGCAGGTAAAAAACGATTGAGTTCGTTTGAATTTACCACAGCAATTTCAGGCACCTTGATGATAATTTCCCGGTCAATGATATAAGCACTTACCTCCCACGCGCTGAATTTATGATCCACATGGTGAGTCGTCTCATGAACGATGGTGCTGAAGGCATCTACCAATCCCTTTTCAGTATGTACATCAACCCAACGAGTAAAGTCTTCATCAGGATCATACTGCAATATCGCATGAGCATCGGGACAGCATACCCTGCTTAGATCCAAATAAAATTGTCTTTCCTCAGCTTTACTATTTATTCGTGGGGTGTTGTCTTCAATCGCGAGCGTTTTGTCATTATCAAGTTCAGAGCGTGGAATTTTATCTTCATTTTTATAATCTCTCATATCATTATAACCGGAGGAAGTACCCGAAAAAGGGCTTTCTCCAACCCAGTTGCCCGGTGGATTATACTGGCAGACAAAAATGACATCATCACCACAGGTAATTTGTGCGCAGCCCACTTCCTTGGTGGCCGACCAGATCATCTGTGTGTAATGGCCACAGACCTGATTTTTTTCACATTCATTGGTGTGAGGGTTATAGTATTTGCTTTCTGAAGCCCAGGAATCTATGATGTCGCTTACATTGAAAAATCCTTTGGTGCCCATAAAAAGATTTTCTCCATACTCCGATTGACTGTGCGTGAAATTACATCCATCCGCTGCTAACTGCTCTACCCACCTCGCAGCTGATGTTTCTAAAGTTGAAGACCAAACCAGTTCGGGCACGTTAACCTGTCGTCGCCAATAATTATGTCGCGCTAGCGCGGTTTCTACAAAAGAAGATTCTGACCTAACAGGTTGGACATCTTTTTTTATATCCTCACCTATAGTTTGCTGAGATAGGTTCGGGGATGGTTTGGAAAAAGGCCCCTGGCCAACAATGTTACCGGGAGGACTGTATTGACATACAATGATGACATAATCGTCACAATCCACCCGGGCACAACCCAGATCAGTGGTGGTGGACCAGACCACCTGGGTATAATGACCACAAACCTTATTTTTTTCACAGCTATTGGTTCTTTCATCATAAAATTCTTCTTCTGACATCCATGAATCGACGGCATCAACCGGGCCATAATATCCTTTGGTACCCATGAAAAGATTTTCACCATAATTACCGTCGCTATGACGCATATCACATTGTCTTGCCAGTGTGTTTGCCCAGTCTTCGGCCGACGCTTCCAATGCACTTGACCACTTTAATGGCTGGACACCTTTATTCGACCGCCAATGATTATGTCTTTCCAGTATGGATTGATTGAAATCGTTTTGAGCCACCAACTGGATTATTAACAGTGCGATCAGTATTGTAGTCAGTAGAAATATTTTAAGTAAATGGTTCATATCGATAGTAGTTTTACAAATTATAAAGATTCCTGATGTAAAACAACTATCCAATAACTGAGAATCTTAAATGCTTCTATCTGCTTATTGTCTGGTTAATGAATCGTTGGTTGAAAAATGATAGGCATCATTTAAATAATTTCGAGCTTTTATAAGCGAAAGTTTAGCCATTTTAAAATCACTCCTATCCAGATGTTCCATGGCCAACTTCATTTCAGCATTTGAAAGTGCTTTCAATACCTTCATGAAACGATTTCTGTAAAAACTTTGATCGATATTTCTAAAAGTAACTTCTCTTTCAATGTCTTTTAATTCTGTTAATGCAATTTTTACATAGTCATTAGAGTAGCTATTATGCTCTTCAATATGCGATTTTATGATTGATATGATCTTTTCAATATCACTTTCTGCCCTTAATACTTCATAAGCAGAGATATCTTCACATGCCTCTATCATATATGTTGCTTCCTGGGTTTTTTTATCCTGTTTCATAAAATAAATGATAAATAAAAAAGCAAGCATCCCTGAAAATAAGGTCAGGGTAACCAAAGAACTACCAATAAATGTTTTCATTATGATAAAATTTATTTCTTAATAAGTCATCACAGTAGGCCCTTCTTTTATACGTTGCATCATTTCATCCTGATTAGCGACAGTAACGCCGGGAACTAAGTCTCCTTCTGCAACCTGGTGTACTTCCATGCAATGTGGACATGCAAGCACTTTTCCGCCAGCTTTCATTACCAATAAAAGCAGATCATGAATATTTTCATTATCAAAACTTAAGGTATCTGCACCCTCCATCATCAACTTCACCCCGTCAACATTAAGAAATATGGTGGTCTGAATTTCATTTTTTAAGGCTTGCTCTGCAAAATGCAATCCCATTAAAGTGCTGTGGGCATTTTCGAAAGCATCGCTGGTCATGTTTACCATTAAAGTAGTTGACTGAACATTTTCATTGTTAGCAGGATTTTGATTTTGACAAGCAACAACTGATAAAATCAGACCTGCAAGTAAAATATTGGTTTTGAGTACCTTCATAATAATCATATTTATTCATGCAATTTTATTGCAATCAATCCCTTTATGAATGACATTTTGACCCTCGAAACCTGATTATTATCAAAAAAAGGCCGTCATTTTTGACGGCCTTAGTAAATTACTAAACGAATAAAGAATGGTACTATTGGATATTAATTGCAAAAGAAATGTCAACATCTGTGCCTCCTACAGTTGCATCAGAAGTGGCCGTTTTTAACCCCGGCTGGTGCTTTAATACAACCCTGAAGGTACCTGCCGATGAGCTGCCTGTGGTCCAGTTTGTGGACAATCCTACAGGGAAGCCATTTTCATCCTGGTCATTGTAGTTCAGGTCATCGTCTCTACTATCGAAATTTCCGTCTCCAGATGGATCGGAGAATATGTCTGTAGTAAACTCAAAAAAGAACATATGCTCATCATCCTCTTCCTGTATTTCTGCAGTCACATCTTCCCCTTCAAGCGTATTTGCCAGGGTAATGGCCATGTCATACTCTGTGTCGGGATCTAACTCAACGTCATCAATGGTAGGGTTTCCAACGCCGTCACCATCCGCATCAAACCAGGTTGCTGTTATCGCATCACCACCTCCAGCTGGGGTAAAGGTCAATACAACCTCATTGATGACCTCCTCTTCTTCATTGGAACCTTCCACTATATTGATTGGAAATGTTATATCAATATCTGTGCCTCCTACAGTTGCATCAGAAGTGGCCGTTTTTAACCCCGGCTGGTGCTTTAACAAAATGATAAATTCGCCGGTGGATTCTGTATGACTTCCAGCCGTCCAGGAAGTGGAGAGTCCTACGGGGAATCCGTTATCATCCACATCGTTGTAATTAATGGGATCACTTCTGCTATCCACGTTCCCATCTCCAGAGGGATCGGCGAAAATATTTTCTGTAAAAGAGAAAAAGAACATGTGTTCGTCATCCTCTTCCTGTATTTCTGCGGTTATATCCTCACCCTCAAGCGTATTTGCTAAAGCCAGCGATAAAGTATATTCACTACCTTCTACGAGGTCAATTTGATCAATAGTTGGTACATTTGCGCCATCACCATCTGCATCAAACCAGGTTGCAGTCACCACATCACCCTCCTCCACAGGGGTAAATGTTAATATCACTTCATTAATTACTTCTTCCTCTGCTTCATCATCGATCGGTTCCGGATCATCATCGTCAGAACAACTAACAATGAGCCCTATACTAAACAAGAGTAGTAAAAAGAGTACTGATTTGTTTGTTTTCATATGTTTATCATTTGGTTTTAACTGTCACATGGATTTCTCATGATTGGTATTCATTTTAATATCACAATCATGTTCATTTCATGTGTGTTTATTATTAAATTATTTAAGTCACTTGAAATATTTGATTAAAAATTCATTTGCGTATGGTGTAAAGTTTGCCCTGAATTTTAAATGTCGATTTCATGCTTCTATTACATAAACACAATTTTATTGCATATAATCAATAATTGCAATAGTGATGCTTTTAAAATTTATATTGAAGTGTAAATGAAAAATTTCTACCTGGTGCATCAGCAAAATATCGTAAACGGTCAGTGTAGACTCTGTAAGAAAAATTTAAAAGATTATTTACCTGGAATTGTGCAGTCCATTTTTTTTGGTTGAATTTTATTTTACTGCCCACAAGCAAGTAATCATCGGGAGGCAGCATAAAATCAAAGATCTGATTTGGGTTGACTTCCGCATCTCCGGATCCAAAGTTTTCAGGCTCGATAACTTCCGGTGCATTCCATTGCTGTGCCGTGTACTTAAGATTTAAACCAAATGCCCAGTCCGCAATCGCATAGTTAAACGTATAATCAATGTTTAAGGGAGGGATTTCTATTAAAGCTTGTTGGTTTTCAGTTTCTCTTGCGTAAACGTAAGAAATCTTAGCCTCCGAAGAAAACCTTTCTGAATGATTGATTCGAATGTCCCAGTCGCTACCCAGAAAAAGTGCATTGGTTTGATCATAAATAAAGAAAGGGAAAGTACCCGCTACACCGATCGTAATGCCATAAGGCCTGAGAAAGATATAATCATTAATTTGATTTACGAAGAATATAAATTCTGCGGTTGTCTTTGACTTTTGTACTTCAATCCCCGAAACCCATTTAAATCCTTTCTCTGCGGGAACAGACCTGAGGGACTCATCGAAAACGCTATCTACAGGGGTATAAATTTCCGGATCCAGGTCGTACCTCCAAAGGCCAAATTGTATTCTGGAAAAATGGAAGCCAAATGAATACAGTTCAGCAACATTAGGAGGCCTCCAGGCTGATCCTATGTTTGAAAAGAGGGACAAGCTTTTATTGAGTTGCTTTCTAAAGCCAAGCGTGAAAGTGCCATTGGAATAATTAACTGTATTGGAGTAAATAAAGGTGTCTCGAATGGTATCTGCCACGTTAAGCGATTGAAAATCAAACCGAGCACCTATTTCGAAGGTAGATTTTTCAAAATCAAGGGATTGAATGGTAAAAGCACCGATATTAAGCACATCATAATCTGGTACAAAATTGGCTGGGTTGGAACCCGGCTCATTTACACTTTTTTGTGTAAAAAGCTGGATCCCCGAGCTCCCACTCCATCGACCTTTATCTGGCTGAACCCATTCGGATTCAACGGTATGGGAAAACAATTGCAGGTCAATGACGGGGCGATCATTTAATTCACCCCTTCTAACATCAAATTCCTTTCTGATATTTCTTTGAATGGCATATTGTATATTTAATGAATGATCACCGAGAAAAAGCTCGAGGTTGGATTTAAGTAAACCATGCTCCGTGTCTTGTTGCGGATTTTGTATTTTATATGTTTCAGAAAATGTTGGTTGAGGAGTCCCCCGGTTAATTGCATTTTGCAGATCATCCAGATTTCCGACAATGGAGGCCCTCAAAATGCCCAGCTGCTGTTTAAAGTAGCTACCTGAAACCTGAAGGTCGAACTTAGGCTGATGAAGTATCGTGCTAAAACTTCCTCCCAATTCCCGTTTCCCGGTATTGGAAAGGTTATAATCAGGCGCTTTTAAATCACCCTGATAGGTACCAAAAAAACCTGCTTCCCAGGCAAACCGATCAAATCCCTGACCAATCTCCAGCTGGCTGCTAAATGCTCGCCCATTTGTTTGATAAGATGAGCCAAATGACCCGTATAATTCATTATTGAAAGAAAGTCTTTTTGAATTGTAAAGGATTACCCCTCCCAATGCATCTGGCCCGTATTTTACAGTTCCAGCACCTTTTACAATCTCTATTTGATCTACATGGGAAGGATCAATTTCAGGGGCATGTTCCTGCCCCCAAACCTGATAGGCGTGCCTGATGCCATCATTAACCACCAGGACTCGGTTTGAATGTAACCCATGAACCATGGGCTTAGAAACATTAGATCCTGTTTGTAAAAGGGATACCCCGGATATTGCTCCCGTTAATTCACTAATGGAAGTACTGACCGATGATAATTTATCTACCTGACTTTTTTTGATGGAAAGCGATATCTGCTCATTTAACGGGGAATCTTCAATAGTTACACTTTCTAGCAGACCGGATTCCGGAGCCAGGAAGATGATCGGCGATTTATGGTGAAAATGGTGGTGGTGAGTCATTGTTTTGTAACCCAAAAATTGCACTTCAAGATCTACTTCATCTTTGCAAATTTCCGTCAACCTAAAAAATCCATCTTCATTTGAGACCACACCCTTATCACTATTTTTGATTTTGACAGTAGCAAAAGAAAGTGGTTCTTTAGTAACAATATCATAAATATGACCTTCCACCGTATGCTCACATTCCTGCGCAGAAACTGATCGGATAGTCAGAATAAATAAAAGAAAAAAAAATATGTGCCTCATCTAGTGGGTTTTCTCCGGGGACTGACATTGGTCACACATACCATGAACAATCAGGTTGGCACTGTTAATTTGTAGACCCGGAATTTTAACAGGCGGGACATGTACGGAAGATAAGCATTTGATTGAGTTACAGTTATCGCATTTAAAATGGATGTGATCATGATTATGCGCTTCCGGCGTACATGTATCATGACAAATACCATACCTGGCCACTCCGCTATCATCCGGAATTTTATGAAGGATTCCTTTACTGATGAATGCGTTTAAGGTGCGATATAAGGTTACCCGGTCGTAATTATCAAGTTGATTTTCCAAATAATGTGAAGATAGTGCGTAACTGGATTTTAGAAATAACTCCAAGACGTCCATCCTGCAATCAGTGATTCGTAAGGCATGATCTTTCAGAGTCTTTTTTAATTCGCTGTATTTCATAAAAAGCAAATATATGAAATACTGTTGCAAAAATGAATAGTGACTTTTCAATGGGTAGTCTATATTGAAATTTTATTTCTGACAGAATGATGCCCGTTATGATAATCCTTGCGCATATAAATAAATGATTATTGGCCCAGCAGACTATCAAAGCAAAGGTCAGGCCATCAATATCGATACTAGTCTGATATCAATTATTCTATCCTTTTGAGAGATTCAATCACCGCTACCAAGCCATTTTATATAATCTATGTTTATCTGTTGCAAATACCAAAGGGATTTTTAAATGCATTTCAATGGGTAACAGGACAAAATCAATTTCAGGGTATGATTTGAAAATATTAAAAAAATCCTGCTCCCTTAATTTAGAAAAGTTATCATTTAATGTATGGATACTTTTTACTGGTACATCACCATTAAGCCTTTTTATTTTTTGATACCACCTCAAAATACTCTCAGGGCTTTGTGGAAGGTGCTTCCAGGACACCCACATGGATCGTTCGGCATTGATGTAAAAATATGATTGGCCCGGGGAAGTAAGAAAAGTGGCATTCTTAGGCGTATTATTTTTTATCCATCCCATCATTTTTTCATCAGGACATGTTCGGCTTTTTAGTTCTTGCTTGTTGAAAGTAATTTCCTTAATGCTATCTTTTATTGGTTTATACAATATGCCTATGGAGCACGCTACTATAAAAACGTATCCAATAATTTTAACCGTATTGTAGATATAGGGTCTTTGATTTGCTTCTGGAAAACGATGCAACATAGCCATCAATAAAATTATACCAGTGAATGGCAACATCACATCACTAAACCTGAACCAATAAAACCTTAAATATTGATTATCAAAGAAAAAATAAATTGCCAATCCGATAAGTAAAAGCCCGACGGAAGAAAGACCGTAAATGGCAATAAATCTTTTGTACCGACATGAATTAAATAAAAAGATCAAATTCAGGGATGTAAAAATGATCATCAATATTTTGGTTTGATTACTAAAAATGGGAAGGGTGTGATGTGGTAACCTCACATTAACATAGATATCCCAGGCCTGGCGGGCTAAATTTTCATCAACTGCAGTCACTAAATGATCATAAATAGCATAAATACCCATGGACGCGGCAAAAAGGTACACCGGTGTTAATACCAAAAGCCTTTTAAAGTAGGTTTTATCTCTGATTATGTCAATCAACAAAATGGGGAGTAAACAGATCAGATGATATCCACCAACGAGTAAATGAAAGGATAAAGCCATACCTGAGAAAAAAAGACCATATATTGGATCTTTCTTCAGAATAAATGTAAGTCCCAATATAGCAAAGCAGTAAGCAAAAACTTTGGTTTCCAGGCCTCCAACAATCCATTCATCCACATCACCAAATCCTGTATGAAAAAGCCTGAGAAAAGCAATAAAAGTGAAAATCCTCAGATAAATATTCAGTTCAAGTAGTCTGATCAACTTAAAAAAGGCCATTGAAAACAAAAGATAAGTGATCAGCCTGCCGGTAAAAATAGTCTCAACCATCCCAAACCTATCAGCAAAAAAACCGATGACATAGCTGAAAAGGTAACGATATGGTATATCCTGACTCAAGTAAGCATCACCGGGGATCCACTGCTCGTTATAAACCGACCTTGCGTATGGAATTATATCCATTTCATTAAAACTGATATTAAAGCGCATGCATAAAAGCGTGATCAACGACCACATCAACAAAACTTCCAAAAAAACTGGCCTGGGATATTTAAGTGTATTTTTCTGGTCCTTCAAGGGAGTGATTGTTGGTATGTATTTAACTCATCCAACATACAAAATTATTTTCAAACCGAATGAACTCATTTGAAAAGGGCAAAAGATTATCAATTTACACTTACACAATACATTATCCCTCTGATAGAAATTTTTATGTAAGTATTTCGATAAAACATTATACAAAACAAGTAAAATCAAAACATTATAGTGCGTATATTTACTTAATGAAAAAAGTTAATTATATGAAAACGCTATTAAAAACACTTCTGCTCTTGCTTTCTGTTTCTTGCATTCTTTTGCTGGTTTCCTGTGGTGATGATGATGACGACGATGATGTAACAACGCCAATTACCGTAACGGCCAATAACTTTTCGGTCACTGTAGATGAAAACCCTGCTGCCGGCCAGGTGCTGGGTACTGTCAATGCTTCAACCAACATGGGAAGTCTGACATTCTCCCTTTCTAATGAAAATCCTGCCGGTGCTTTGAATATTAATCCTGGAAGTGGCCAACTTACCGTAGCTGATGAAACACTGTTTGATTTTGAAGTGAACCCGCAAATCACCGCCGGGTATGATGCGGTTAATGGTGATGTTACGCAGACGGCATCCATCACGATAACACTCAATGATGTTGATGAAGGAGGTAGCTCCACACCTGCTTTTGAATACAATGGAGCAACTCTGGAAATGCTTAATGGAATAATTTTTGAAGACGGACCTTCCCCACTTTTACCTCCGGGGCCAAATACCCACTTCTCCCAAAACTATGTCATCTCAGACGGTGATATCTCTGGCAGCGGTGAAAATGCGCAATTCACAAACAATTCATATCTGTTAGATTTATTTTTACTTACGCCGGGAACATCTGAATTCCAGCTGGGCACATTTGATTTCATTCTAGATGGTGGAGATGAAGACTTTTTGTTTGATGCTATATTGTTTGATGGTGGCACTGATATACTTGCTATCGGCGGAGAAATTACAGTTTCAGGATCAATGGATGACCCTACGTTAGAATTTTCCATTGAACTGGAAGACGGCAACACCATTACAGGAACTTACTCCGATGGATTTGAATTTGTCGATCTATACGAATTTCTTCAGGTATTTGACGAAAATTCCGTGATATGGGATGGGCCCAGCATTACTTTTACAAAAGCTGATGGCGTTGACCCTACCATGGAATCCAATCAGGATCGTATAACCGAAAATGTATGGATAACCCGGGGTAATCGACAAGGTATTTATAATGCTGCAACAGAGGAAGGCTATGAAGATTTTTTTAGCCCGGAAGGCACTTTATGGGCTTTTGGTACCACAGAAAATGCAGCAGAACTAAGGTTTGACCCATGGGAAATTACTGTATTTTCATCACCGCCCGATATGGTTGGACAACCCATGGTATTACATCTTGAAGAAGACAATATTTTTATAGATATTACTTTCACCGACTGGGCAATCGGTCAGGAAGGCGGAATGGGCGGATTTAGTTATGAAAGATCCACGGCTCCATAGCCTACGCTCCTTTTGAGTTTTTGTGATTAAATATTAGGTGCTTGTAATCGAAAAATTACAGGCACCTATCTTTTTAAATAGTTTTTACTTCTTGATAAGTCCGGCAACAAACAGCACCACAATAGCACCAACCAATGCCGTGACTAATGATCCTATAATACCACCACCAATGCTTATTCCCAGTAAACCAAATAACCACCCGCCTGCGATAGCACCAACTATGCCTAAAAGAATGTTCCAAAGAATTCCAAAGCCTCCCCCCTTCATAATGTTACCAGCCAACCAGCCAGCTACAGCACCGATAAGTAAAAAAAGTATAAAGTTCATAGCGTTATGGTTAAATAAATAAAAGAATAAACGTACTTACTTATGTATAAAATAAATACCTACAACGATGAATAAATGATTAAGAATTCGCATCAATTGGCAACATCCACAATAATGGGTTGGGGACTAAAGCACAAAATAAAAATGATCAACGATATCCATCCAATGATTTTCCTGTTCATTGATAGCTCCCGGTCATCAATTACTCTGGGATGATAAATACCCAAAAATCTACCCAAAAGAAAAGCGAATAATAGCCAGCCGGAATAACCTTGTGCACCAGGGAATATATACAACGTTAGGTACTGCCCCACAAAAATGAGTGCAGCATACATTAATCTGTCCTTTGCATTTGGGGTAAAAGAATAGAATGTTAAATAAAGGAACCCAAGGTATAAAAGATAATTCGCAATTGTTAATGAATCAAATATGTAAGGATTAGGTATTCCAAGTCCTGCATAAAAAATAAATATTACAAACAATACCCTTGAAACGACCTTGTGATTATCATAGCCAATAAGGCTGTACAAAATATGGCCACCATCTAATTGACCAATAGGTAAAAGATTTAAGGCTGTAAATAACAAAGCCAGGTAACCGGCCAAAAGATACGGGTAATGGATCATCTCAAACGGATGCGGAAAAACAGCCTGGTCCGGGACAAAAATATCTTTTAGTAGCATAAACAGCAGATTAGGCCCGAGCATAATACGTATACTCCCTTCATCCGCCTCCTGATAAACATGCTTGCCATACTCAGCCCCATACTGAGCATACTCAGGGTGTATCTGAAATATAAAGTCTAATGGTGGGAGATGGGTAAAACCATAAATCAAAACAGAAACACCGATTACAAATCCCGCTAACGGTCCTGCGATACCAACATCAAAATATTCCTTGCGGCTCTTAATGGTTTCTTTGATACGTATCACAGCCCCACCCGTACCAATTGAAGGGGCGGCGATAAATCCTAACCATAGCGGGATATAATAAGGTAAGGTAACTTTAATACCATAATAAGAAGCAGCAAAGAAATGCCCGAACTCATGAACGGTAAGAAAAAGTAAGAAAGGAATTGAAAACCGTGTTCCCTGTACTATCTGGTTCCAACTTAGGGTTTGCTCCCCATAAAAAAGGTTTCTGCCAAACATCCATTCTGCCCCGGCAAATGTGGTAGTAACAAAAGTAATGATAAAGAGCAAGGCATGGATGGCTAATTTTCTGTTCTTTTCGCTGATATTCATCCGGCAAATAAATCAAATAAACGGTCGGGATGGGTAACATGAAATGTATTTATACCAACCGAAGTAGCGCCTTTAAGGTTTTCAGGTTTATCATCAAAGAACAATACCTTTTCCGGAGAGACATTATTTTCCTGCAATACATATTCATAGATTGCCTTATCGGGTTTTCTTAATTTTATCTCGTGAGAAAAGTAAACCTTATGAGCATAATGATACAGGTCCCTGGTACCTGAAGTACTTTTCATAATATTTTTGAACTGCCGGGCATGTATGCTGTTGGTGTTGCTGAGGACATAAACTTGATATCGCTTTTTGTTGGTTAGTAGAAGTTCCAGTCTTTTAGAGGGTATTTCGAGTAGTAAACTGTTCCAGGCTTCATCAATCTCCTGGTCGGTCACCTGAAGTTGTGTAAAATTTCTTATCAATTCCCTAAAAGTGTCTTCTTCAATCAACCCCATCTCAAATTCTTCTAAGAATGGTTCCGTTTGGATGTCCTTTTTTAAACCTAATCTTTTAAAAGCCTGAAAACATGCTTCAAAGTCCAGATCGATAATTACACCACCAAGGTCAAACATAAGCACTTCATATTGATCGGTATTCACGCTGAGGTTTGTTTAAGTTCGAGCAAATATGTAATATTGCGCTCCTATTTCAAAACGGCTACGGAAACACAATATTTTTCGGTTAAGTTTTGGATCGGGCCCTTAGCTCAGTTGGTTAGAGCACCTGACTCATAATCAGGTGGCCGCTGGTTCGAGCCCAGCAGGGCCCACTTTTATTATCAGTGTGTAAGATAATTCCTAACTTTGATAAAACATTTAATTAATTGACATTTGTAACACTGGCCCAGGTTGAAAAAAGCTTTGGCCTTTCACCGATTAGAGGAATAATAGAATCTTTTTCTCCAATATTTTTAATCATTCAATGCATAAATTTCCGGAGATGATGCAAAGCGTTGATCAGCTTCAATCAGTAAAAATTAACTTAATCATTGATTCGTATCTTGTTACAGGGATCGTGTTCTAATTTCATTAGCTCACCTACAGTTATAGGCTTACCTTTATTGATGGTCCATACATAGGCTAAATCGACACCATGGGTAACAATTTCACCAAAAGGATTTTTATAGGTCAGAACCACCTCATAGTAATTTTCATAATCGGTGATTTTTACTTCTGCTTTAATGACCGCTGCTATCACCACCGGATCATTATCACAGCATCCACAATACAGGTACAAATAATCCATCTTTTTCATTATCCTGTAAGCTTTTTTCGCCTCTTTTTTGGATAAATAAGCCAACTGATCTGCCTTTGCCAGAAAGGCAAAGCACAGGAAAGACAGCAGGGTAAATATTTTTAGAAGATGAATCATTTCAATTTTGGTTTTTTGTTGACTGAGTCAATATTACCAAACCGATCATAGCCGACAATGCGGAAGCGATTAATATACTAATTTTTGAGGTTGTCAGCACAACCCCGGTAAAAGCACTGGAAGCCACCACGATGGACATGGTAAAACCTACCCCGGCCAGGCAGGCTGAGCCAAGCAACAGTGACCAGTTGATGTCGGGTGAAAGTTTGGCAATATTAAACCTGGAAGCTAACCAGCATGCCCCCACAATGCCTAATGGCTTACCGATCGCTAGGCCACTTATAATACCCATATTTATTGGTGCGAGCAGGTTCAGCTGCATACCAGATATCAGTATGCCCGTATTAAAAAAAGCAAAAAGGGGTAAAATAAAAAAATTAACCACCCGCTCCAGTGAATGCTGCAGGTACTCACTTGGCTCCCTAAGTCTCTCAATAGAGTTTCTCAGTAGTTGCAACGACCCAAATCCAATGTGTCTCTGATCATTTCCACTGTCTTTTATTTTTTTGATCTCCCTGTCAAAAATAATGGCGGTCTGCTCAGCAATTAATGGTAAATCAGCGCTCCTCCTGGTAGGAATAAGAATGGCAGTTAAAACCCCGGCCAGGGTGGCATGCAGGCCACTCTCAAATACAAAAAACCAGAGTAACAAGCCAAGTCCCATGTAGACGGAAGTGTTAAATATTTTCCTTTTATTTAAATAAATCATTACCCCAATAACCACCAGGGCGCCAACAAACGGTATCAGATGAAAACCATGACCATAAAAAAGCGCGATCACTATTATTGCTCCAAGGTCGTCTGCTACTGCCAGTGCTGAAATAAAAATCTTTAGGGAGATGGGCACTTTCTTACCTAAGAGAGCCATCAAACCAAGGGTGAAAGCAATATCTGTGGCCATTGGTATACCCCACCCACTCATAGTTTCAGCATTTCGGTTGATGACAAAATATATCATTGCAGGCACCAGCATCCCACCGATTGCGCCAATTACCGGCATGGCTGCACTTTTCATATCTGAAAGTTCACCATCTAAAACCTCCCTTTTTATCTCAAGGCCAATTAATAAAAAGAAAATAGCCATTAGAAAATCATTGACCCATACCTCTATCGGAAGCACAAAGCTATCTGCACTGAATACCAGGCCAAGCTTTGTATGCCGCCAATGCTCATATACTTCATGAAAACCAACGTTTACCATTATAAGGGCGCCCAGGGTGGTAATAAGTAAAACCACCGCAGCAGCAGCCCCCCATTCAAAGAAATGCTCAATGGCCATCCTAATGTGTTTGCCACCACGTTTTTCAATGGCACTAAATAATGAATAATTATCCCAGGCACCATTGTAAGGTATTCCGTTAATCGTTAAGCCTGGAAATACGATCAATCCACATTTTTTAGAATCTTTTATATCATTTTCAATCCGATTTCTGGTTTTTTTACTGTTAAAATCCAACTTGAATGTGGTGATATCAAGATCAAGCTTTTCAGCAGCTTCAAACACTTGTTCTTCTGTGAATGATAGGTCCCCCCGCATCAAAAGCTGGTACATCTCCTCGGAAGATGCCTGATTTTCTGCTGCCACAATAGCCTTGGCGGCATTCAATGCCTCTGGTTTTTCATCCAGGTTAGGGCAATATTTATAACTAAAACTAATGCTGTCACCAAGCTCACTAAGGGCAGTACGGAGTGACTGTGACGACTCACCGGAGATTTTATGCTTCAGGTCCCGGTATCCTACTATTACCACTTTCTTACTTTCAGCCATTTGTGTTAGCAAAATAAATTCTTGCTAACCTAATATTTTTAATTGAAGTAAGATCAGAGCTGATGCTTGATTAGTGTGCTTCTGACGTTAATAATTGGTTAAGTTTAAATTAAATTAAATTAAAAATGCATGATTGAAAATACATTGAGATCATGTTTTAGCACTACATGAAATACCCTTGCCAGGAAAACCTGATCCTGGTCTTTTCTCTTCAATGCCCGCCAGTTATATTTTTGGCAATTCCCAACCATTTTGATAGTTGGCTTTTACCAACCGATTGGCCTCATCATTATCTTCAAATTGCTGTTTATTAAAGTTCCAATAGACTTTCTCACCGGTTTTATAAGCAATATTCCCCATATGAGCATTTATGGCAGCCACACTTCCTGAAGCAGGAGGACATTTCACTTTTAATGGATTGTTATCCCTTATTGCATCAATGAAATTCTCTGTATGCATATCCAGGTAATTCCCTTTGTTATACTGGTCGGGAATATCTTCCATTACATACTGCCTTCTGCCATCCTTGTGTTTCACTTCCGGTATCAGCTGCATCCCACCACGGTTTACAACCAGTGTACCGTTGTTACCTATGAAAGCGATGCCTTCCGTTTTATCATAATTGCCGTTATCTATCCCTGTTGCGTGCTCCCAAAGCATATTAAAATCATCATATTCAAACACTGCCTGCAAGGTATCTGGAGTCTCGGAGGCATCATCAGGATAAGCGAACTTCCCTCCGGATGCAATCACCGATTTAGGTGCCCTGGCCTGCATGGCAAACAATGCGATATCGATCTCGTGAACACCCCAGTCGGTCATCAATCCGCCGGCATAGTCCCAAAACCATCGAAAGCTAAAGTGGAAGCGGTTCGGATTGAACGGCCTGTCGGGCGCCGGTCCTAGCCACATGGTATAATCCACACCTGGCGGTGGCTCTCCATCGGGCTTTACTTCCACGGGTTTCATCCAGCCCTGGTATGCCCAGACTTTTACCAAACGGATTTTGCCAAGTGCGCCGGATTGAACGATTTCAATGGCATGCTGGTAGTGTGGTCCACTTCTTTGCCACTGCCCTACCTGCACTACCTGGTTTTTGTATATGTTGGCTGCCTTCTCCATAATGAAGCATTCCTGGATGGAAATGGCAAGTGGTTTTTCTACGTAGACATGCTTGCCCGCCTCCAATGCGTCTACCATTATCTTACAATGCCAATGGTCCGGTGTGCCTATGATTACTGCATCAATGTCCTTATCATCTAAAAGTTTCCGGTAGTCTCTGTATTCCGCCACTTTATTATCTCTGTATTCTTTGTAATCCACTTTTCGCCTGTCTATGACTGATTGATCCACATCACATATCGCGGTACATCGTATGTTTTGTTGTTTTAAATGGGAACGCATATTTGTCCAGCCCATGCCATTACAGCCAATCACCCCCATGTTGATCATGTCATTGCCTGATGAAGCCAATGTATGGTTCGAAATAAACGAGGGGGCAGCAGATAATCCTAATGTAGCTAAGGATGAGTTGAGAATGAATTTCCTTCTTGATGTGTGCATGGCCTTTAATTTTTAATGAACTTACTCTAAATTAAAAAAATATTCCCTACTCCCGGTTAATTAAATTGATGCGTTGCATCTATACCTTTAAATAAAAAATATCATTCTGCTACCGCAGGTCATTGGATAACAAAACCATATAGAAACATTTAGGACGGCAAGCTTAAAAATTGCAGCCTTTAACCTCCCTGTATCGATTGGTTTCTTCCCGGGTAAGTGGAGCCAGGCCAAGACCGGAATGGGCTATAGGCTGGTGGCTTGGCCGGCGGCAGGCTAAAGTGGGAGGATCGGTGGGCGGAAGGTGTGGCTCCATAATCCACGGGCTGACATAATATGTTGGCTTAAATTTCAACATCCACGCGTTAACCCCATTGCTTAAGCTCCCTGAAATTTGTTGACTCTTCAAAATCCAACCTCGATAGCATCATAAAAATATTCAGCCCTCAGATACTTTATTTTCCTTTTGTCATCTGTGAAATAGCTCTTCCTGTGGTGATGTAATAAAAACTGGGTGGTGGTGTCAAAACTAAGGTTTTTTATGTAGCTGTAATGGTTATTGTGGTTTACCAGATTGGCTATCAAACGGTTTGACTCCCTATCAAAATAATACCACCAAACATCTGATTTTTCTGATGATTTGTCCCCTACCTTCAATACATTCACCAAGGTACTGTTGTCCAGGGTGTCTTTACCGGAATAAGTGATATTCGACCCCTCCTCCAATAATTTAAAAGGCTGGGCCATCACATAAAAACCACCCATGATTTTATTATATGACTGATCTAATGCTTCCTGATCCCGGATTGTATCACCATCTACTATTTTTTGAGTGGACTTTCCATCAAAACTGATAGTAATTGCCATCTCGCCTTGCTGCCAGCTTATCCGTCCGGTAAATTGAGGATTGAATGTATAGCGGTGCATCTCGACTTTTTCTGATTCCAGATTTCCTGTTGAATCAAACAACAATATCCTCTTTCTAAAGGACAAACTGTTAAGTTGCTGCCAGCTTTCTATCCCTCCATGTGCCGCAACAGAATGAGTGATGATTTCCATGGGTCCTTCAGATGAGCCGGGTTGACAACTAATATTTATGATGATTATAATTAGCACTAAATGATGTAGTTTCATAAATTGTAGTTTTTTAAACAGCTATTTAATGATTATTTAATCAATGAATTACCATCTAACGCCCTATAATTGATAATTTCAATGATGAAAAATTTAATTATAATATTTTTAAACGTATTTATTTCATTTTCAATTATATGCCAGGATAATACTGCCCTGGAAATTGCTGAACCAAACGGGCCGAGGCCATGGACCAGTTTAGATTTCAAAAATGATCCCAGAAATTTTCAATTTGCCATAGTCACTGACCGTACGGGGGGTCACAGACCAGGTGTATTTATGGATGGTGTTAATAAGCTTAATTTACTGCAACCCCAGTTTGTGATGAGCGTTGGCGACCTGATTGAAGGCTACACAGAAGACCTTAACGAACTGAACCGCCAGTGGGATGACTTTGATGGATTTGTGGATCAACTTGAAATGCCATTCTTTTATATTCCGGGAAACCATGACATCACCAACCAGGTGATGGAAGACCTGTGGAAGAAGCGTTTAGGGCCTACTTATTACCATTTCAAATATCATGATGTGCTGTTCTTATGCCTTAACAGCGAAGACCAGAGAAGAGGCGCAGGCAGGGGCACGATATCGGATGAGCAATTGGCATATGTGAAAAAAGTGCTGGAGGAAAACCAAGAGGTAAGATGGACATTGGTTTTTATGCACCAGCCACTGTGGCACCAGGAGAAAACAGCGCAGTGGCCTGAGTTGGAAAAGCTTCTGTCCAATAGAAAACATACCGTATTTACCGGTCATGAGCATCGCTATGTCAAAAGCGAACGTAATAATGGAAAATATTTTGTGCTGGCCACCACCGGGG
This sequence comes from Cyclobacteriaceae bacterium, assembly GCA_051155775.1. GTDB lineage: Bacteria > Bacteroidota > Bacteroidia > Cytophagales > Cyclobacteriaceae > CAYSCZ01. The sequence continues at coordinate 68,664 of DAXETV010000036.1, forward strand.
GCGGATCAAACTTACGAGGCCCGAAACTTGGGGAATTTGATCACGTGGTGTGGGTTACCATGACTGATCAGGGACCAGTAATTGCCAACCTGGATTTAAATGGCATATGGGATGAGAACCTTGTCACTCAAAAAGCTAAGGATTTTTTTACCGCTATCCTGGAAAACCCTCCGGTAGAAATAGAACCGATCTTTCTGGAAGGAAATAATTTTACAGAAGGCACCACAACAATCAAGGTTACCAATGATGAAGATTTACCACTTAATGTAGTAGTCAACGATAAGTTTAGTTGGGACCTTACCGGCATGATCAATAAGCCTGAGTTCATCGTTAATCCAAACTCAGTGGAAATGGTAGACCTTGTTATCAGACCAAAAAATAAATCACACGACAAACCGTTAGGTGTCACAATTAATGCTACGTATAATACTGATGATCTGGATGTTACGATACCATTTGAATGGAAAATAAAACCTTTAAGGAAAATTTACATTTCTTTTGCTGATGGGAAAATTAAGATTGATGGTGAAAATAAAGAATGGGATGTTATGGTGAGCCGTTTTAAACAAAATGAGAATGAATTTGAATTTGATGTAGTTTATGATGAAAATTTTTTATACATAGCCTGTAATGTATCAGATGATAAAATAATTTCAAAAGGTAAGGGCATTCCGTGGTCACAAGATAATATAGGTATCGTGGTCAATGCCGAGCCTACCTCTAAAAGTGCCATGAGTAAAGGCAATCACTGGTACCGAGATGAGTTCTTTATTCAGGTAACACCTGAGCATGAAGGTAATGAAAGTGTGATTAGCAGAGAGCCGCCGGAAGGCACCAAATATAAGGTAAGGAGCCACAAAACCGGTTACTTTGGGGAGTTTGCCATCCCTATGTCGTACATCCATGAAAAACAGGGTAAAAAATGGCAAACCGTCCGCATTAATGTGATGGTGGATGACAATGATGGTGGTGAACAAAAAGAACGGCTTTGGTGGCAACCAGACTGGCGCTTAGAAGACAACATCATTGGTTCTGGCACATTTTTTAGGCAGAGGGGTAATTAAAGGTCTCTGACACACCTAAACCCGGTATGGTTAAAACCTGAATCTTTGCTGGAGGCCATACGCCTGGCAGATCGATAGCCGCTGCAATAGCTATCATTACATAAAAAAGATCCGCCACGAATGACATATTTTTCAGTATATGGTTCCCGTGGATCAAAGGATTTATCAGGCCCTTTTGGATTATCTGCAACACCTTTTTTAGCATTCATGTGGTAGCTGTCTACATGATACTTATCCTGGCACCACTCCCAGACATTTCCGGCCATATCATATAACCCGTAAGCATTGGGAGTAAATGATTTGATGGGAGCTGTTGTGGAATAGCCATCCTTTACCTGGTTGTCATAAGGAAAAAATCCCTGCCAAAAATTTGCCTTATCATAAGCATCTTCAGCTGGTTCATTCCCCCAGGGGTACTTCTGGTCTTTTCCTCCCAAAGAAGCCCACTCCCACTCCGCTTCTGTCGGTAACCTTTTGCCGGCCCACCTGGCATAAGCTTTTGCATCCTCATAGGCTATATGTACCACCGGATGGTCCATTCTTTCATCAATTGAGCTGCCAGGGCCTTCAGGACGCTTCCAGTCAGCACCAATAGTCCACTGCCACCATTGGGAATAGTCCCTGAGGTTTACCGGGCCATCTGTTGCCTTAAACACCAAAGCACCCGGCGCAAGGACAGAATCAGGAGGTTTAGGAGTGCCGGACGGTAATTGCTTGCTCATCTCCTCCCAATCAATATCACGTTCAGCCACGGTTAAATAACCGGTCTCGTCTACAAATTCCTTATAAGCGGCATTGGTTACCTCAGCTTCATCCATGTAGAAAGCATCTATCTTTACCTCATGGACAGGAAATTCATCTTGATAAGCTTGCTGTGACCTTCCTCCCATTTTGAATGTACCACCGGGGATTAAAACCATGTCTTCCGGTGGCTTCTCATTTTTCAGACCATTCCGCTTATCCGTATTTTTATTGCATGAAAATAATATGCTCAATAGGCAGATGATTGTTAATCGTATTATCATTCACAAAAATTAAAAGTATTGTAATCCTCACATGTCTCTTTTCGGTCACTGGGCAAAATTATATGCAGTTGCCGATTATTCTTTGAAATAATATCATTGAAAACAAAATCAGTGATCAAATCAACATGATCTCTTATTGGTTTGGAAGCCCACTCATGTCTTCCATAGCAACTTGTGACCAAATAAAATGGTTTCCCTAAGTTTCTTAAATGGTCAGCTATCGACTTTGGTCCATGAAGCATTAAATATCCGCGCTCCTGCGCATCACAGTAATGATGCGGTGCATATCCATAGGGCACCAGGTTATCACAAGTGCCGTGGAATAGTTGTGTTGGTATGGCAGAGTTTGCTTTTATCCAATCCAGGCTGGTGATTGCACCGGCCATGCTGACTAATCCGGCATATTGAAAATCCTTGTCTAAAATTTGTGTTTTATCGCTTTTGTAGGTCTCTTTCCAATAACCGGCATGCAAGATGGCCTCTGCTCCAGCGCTGCTACCTAATAGAACAATTTTATTTCTATCTATCCCATACTTCTCCGCGTTATCCATTAAAAACTTTGTGGCCCTTGAAATATCCCTGGCGGTTAATAAAAAAGTGTTGATCTTGTTTGGAGCTGCCTGATCACAACTAAAGCTCTTCCCTTTCATGACCAGGGTATAGCTCATAGTAGCCGTAACATATCCTTTCCTGGCCATTGATTCACAAAACTTCAAATGATCCGGGTGATCCCTTTCCCCTCCGGCAAATCCTCCACCATGGACATAAAGTAATAAGGTCCGATTATCTGCCGTGTCACCATCTGGTGAAAAAATGTCTATCTTTAATGCTTCCTTATCTTTTTGGAAATATATTGCTGTCACCCTGTTAACCGCTTCAAACACCTCATCATAGTATCTGATCTGGGCAATCGATGTAACAGACAGTAATAGGTATATGGGTATGATTAATGCAATTTTCATGAAATCAAAATAGATAATTCTTTCTTGCCTTAATATAAAAAAACTGTCTTTATATAAAGCTGAAAGTATAAATTTCTCAACAGGTTCATTTGGGATTACCTGGTTTGGTGTCTATAAAGCCACGTCCACTACCTTTTCTTGTCCTTATTCTTGCTCGATATCCGGTATAAATAGCGGTAGGACGTCAGCTTTTACTGATTTCATCTATGAAGGGTATTGAATAGTATTTATCATAAAACCTTTTTATTTTGAACGCTGATCATTTATATAATTGAAAAAAGATACGATCATATTGAGATTAGAAAAAACAAATTCATCCCTTGGCTGGAACTATCATATTCCAATAGCTAATGATTTAGCACAAAAGTTCATTGATGGTGAGAATCGAAGGATTATATGCACACTAAACGAGAAAGTAAAGATACACAGCGCATTAATGCCTGATGGTAGTGGTCATTGGTTTGTATTTGTAAATCAAAATATCAGAAAACAATTGATGCTAGACGCCGGAGATGAATTAAATGTAACAATTGAAAAAGATAAATCGGCTTATGGCGCACAGATGCCTTTAGAACTGGCCGAGCTACTTAATCAGGACGACAGAGGTTCAAAATACTTCCATGCGCTCACTCCAGGAAAGCAAAGGACACTGATGTATATCGTTTCAAAAGTAAAAAATACCAACAGCAGACTAAATAAAGCGCTGGCTATAGTTTATCATCTTAATGAATCAGAAGGCAAACTAGACTTCAAACGATTAAATGTGCTTATTAAGTACTACAATAATCTGGCTAAATGAACATAATAAACCCGTAATAACCTAAAGTCCTTTATTTACTAAAATTTTAATTTATATAAAGATGCCGACAGATTATTTCAAAATTTTAGAGACAAATAACTCGACTATTTTAATCTAATAACTATTTAATTTAGTTTTATTGCTAATTAATTTAGTTTTACATGACCACACGAATAGAATTTCATGGGTATCCTTCAGATGCAAGGCGTTATACAAATAATCCGGTAGAAACAGGTGCATTTCAAAAAATAAATAAATGTTTTGGTGATAATGATTTTAAAAAAATATTCGAGATAGCTACAGGAAGAAAGTCATATGATTTAACGATATCTTTATCAAATCAATGGATAGAGCTTCGATCAGGTAATGATACCGTAACCATCTCTAAAGAATTTGATTTATTTTACACAAGGGTTTTTGATGATAACTTCGAGCATTGCCAGGTAAAAAACCAACTTAAGGTTTACCAGTTACTGGCAGAAAAAGGAATAATAAATCTTTGATTGATGTATGCAATTGTTGATATAGAGACGACCGGAGGATTTGCTTATAAAAACAGCATCACAGAAATAGCCATTTTCATCCATAATGGTGAAAAGGTGGTGAATGAATTAATCACATTAATTAATCCGGATAAAAAGGTTCCAACTTTTATTACCTCCCTGACCGGGATTGACAATGATATGCTGGAAAGTGCACCTCTTTTCAAAGATGTTGCTGAAGAAATATTCGAATTACTAAAAGATAAGATTTTCATTGCCCACAATGTTGGTTTTGATTATTCATTTCTAAAAAAGGAGTTTAAATATTCTGGTTATAATTTCAGTAGTAAGAAATTGTGTACAGTACGCCTCAGCAAAAATATTTTCCCGGGCCTACCCTCTTATGGCTTAGGTTCATTATGTGGCTCCCTGGGTATCACCATTAATGATCGTCATCGTGCCGGTGGAGATGCAAGGGCCACGGTGAAGTTATTTGAATACCTCCTGGAAAATGATAAAGAAGATTATATTGGTTATTCCTTAAATCGGTTATCCCAGGAGAGCAGCTTACCACCTAACCTCGACCGGAAAGATTATGATAACCTACCGGAAGAAACCGGTGTCTATTATTTTATTAATGGTAAAGGAGAAGTTATTTACATTGGTAAAGCCAAAAACATCAAGTCTCGAATAAATGCCCACTTCAGGGATTTTGATAAATCCCGACGAAAATCGGATTTCAGAAACCAGATCCATAACATTGGTTACGAGTTATGTGGTAATGAACTGATCGCTTTACTTAAGGAATCGCATGAAATAAAACAGCATTGGCCGATCTTTAATAGGGCACAGAGAAAATCAGATAACTGCTGGGGTATCTATGAGTATTTTGATAATTCCGGTTTTCAGCGGCTTGTGGTCAATAGGATTACAGCTGACAATCCAGCATTAATATCCTTTAAAAGTCATAATGAAGCATGGACATACTTAAATGAAAAAATAGAGGGCTACAAATTGTGTCCTAAATTATGTAATACCCAACGCTCAAAGAAACAATGCTTTGAGTACGATAAAGGCAATTGCCTTGGAGCATGTATACAGCTGGAAAATCAGGAAAACTATAATCAAAGGGTACAGGAATGCATCGATTCGATTAAACTGTTCAATAACTCATTCTTTATAATGGGACATGGTAGAACTGAAGAAGAAAAATCTATCATAATGGTTGAAAAAGGTGTTTACAAAGGTTTTGGTTATTTTGACCGGAACGGTCAGGACAATAACCTGGAAGACCTAAGAAACAATATCAAGCCATATCCCGATAACCAGGATATCCAAAGGATATTAAACAGTCATCTCTTGACCAGAAACCCTAAAGTCATCCGGTTTTAATATTTTTCATTCCGGCCGGCTTCAGTGATCAGACGATTGAGAAAGTTGTTAAAATCCTCTTCCTGAATCAAATCTTCCAGATCAATATGAAACCTGTAACGCCAATAATGTTGGGAAACGGCAGGGTCATTAATACGTTCTTCCTGAGGCATTTGTCTTCGTAACCTGCCTTCCATAGCCAAAAGATCCTGGATTGGAAATATTGCCCACATACTCGGCGAATATAAATGCTGAACAATGATATCCCTGGCTATCCATGGTTCGCAAAACTGAGGAGCCTGACCAAAGTGACCCAGTATTTGGTTGTAAAATAATTGAATGGTGTTTTTATCTTCTTCCCACCAACCTCTAATAGTGGACATGTCATGACTGGACGTACTGCAAACAGATAAGTATGGGGTATCACTTGGATGCCAAAATAACATCTTGGAATCATTAGGCATCCGCTGGATTGCCAAACTTAAGATGCCAATTGCATTCATAACACCGGGGACAGTATCTGGGACCATTCCCAGGTCTTCACCGCAAATCAGCATGTTGGTTGCTTCTTTTAAAGCGGGGAGCTTGGTCATGGCTTGTCCACCCCAGAAATCATTATGCCGCTTGTAGAAATAATGGATATATAATTCATCTAACCTGGCTTTGGTGTAATCATCCAATTCCCTGTAGGAATAAGTAAAATGCATGGAAACCCTTGGGTTGAATGCACTACCCTCAGCAAATGGTGCATCGAAAAACAATACCTCCGCATTTAATCTGTAGAGACCATACCTGATTTTATCGTTCAGATCCTTATTTTCCGGATTTTCTTTATCTAATTGATCAAAATATTCTTTCACTAGCCTTTGTGATGAATATTCCGGCTTCAATTCAAATTGTCCGGGGCTGTATTCATTAAGAAACTGACTTTGAACCATCTCTTTATGGCCTTCAAATATTTGGGTCAGCATGTGCTCCCTGATATAAGGCCTGCAAAACCTGTCATAATCAAAATAAAGTCCCCAGTTGCCAAACTCGGCTAAGGTAATAGCGAGGGATGGATTGAACCGACCCATTATGCCTTCTATTGATTCCCATGGTATCTCCCAAATCCTGAAGAAGCCAATAATGTGATCAATCCTGAACACATCAAAAAAGTCAGCCATCTTATTAAGCCTGTCCTTCCACCAGGTATAATTATCCTTGGCCATTTCATCCCAGTTATATGTTGGGAAACCCCAATTCTGGCCTGACATTGAAAATGCATCCGGTGGAGCGCCTGCCTGGGAATCCATGTTGAAAAGGTTTGGCTTAATCCACGCATCTACACTGTACCTGTAAATTCCAATGGGTATGTCTCCTTTTAATACAACCCTTTTACTTCTTGCATAATCACTGGCTTCTTTTAACTGACGATCAAGATGGTACTGGATAAAATAATGAATGGCGACATCATCGTAGTTTTCCCTTTTCGGCGACGTCAGTTCATTCAATTGTGCTTCATTGATGGTCGTATATTCTGGCCACTGGTTAAAATCAGGGGTGCCATATTTATCCCTTAACCAGGAAAAGACAGCGTATGGCACCAACCAGGATTTGTTTCGTTCGAAGAAAATCCCGTAATCCTCATTCTTAAAAACATTATGTTTTTCCTGATCATATGCCTGCTTGAAAAACTCTGATTTCACCCGCATCACTTCCTCATAATCAATCTTATCCAGGGCATTGAGTTCATCTCGCTTTTGATCCAGTTCTTCAACTTTACTTTTATCATTTAAAGTTGCAACGGCTTCCAGGTTAGCATAAATGGGGTGCAATGCAAAAACAGATATCCCCGCGTAAGGATAGGAATCTATCCAGGTATGCGTGGCAACCGTATCGTTAACTGGCAAAACCTGCACCATACGAATGCCGGTTTTCTCAGCCCAATCAACCATCTTTTTAATATCTAAAAATTCCCCAACGCCCATACCCTGTTTTGTCCTCAAAGAAAATACAGGAATGGCTAACCCAGTCCCTTTCCAGTTACCAACGGGGTAGCGAAAGTCTTCATCACTGATAACAAAAAGCCCATTTTTTTTGGTGGATAGTGTGGATAGCGTTCTGTCAGGACCAGTTTCCCATGTAGTTATATTTCCTTTATCATCACAAATGCAGTATTTATAGGTTAGGGGCAATTCTTTAGAATCAACAGGCACGTCTGTGGACCATACAGGAAAATGTTCATTGCTCATCACAATGGCTTTACCTTCATTCCACTCGCCCAGGGATTTTGAGTTTCCAATCAGGCAAACCTTATGATCCGGTCCTACCCGGGAAGTTCTGATTTGAAATCTTATGTATGACTGATTGGCACTGTATTGAATTTCTTGCTTATTAATTTCATCAGGCTTGAAAATAGACTTAAGGAAGGGTGAAGAAAATAAAGGCGCTTTCTCCCCACCTTGTGGCCTCCAAAAATCCCTCAGGGCTACGGTTTCAAAACCATTTTCCAGTTTTATTACCCTCGGATCTCCAAACTCCCAATATTTTATGCCATTGTGCTCATCCTGCAAAAAATAATTATACTCAAAATGGTCATACGCAGCTGAATCGATCTCCAACGCCCAGGTTTCGCCAATTCCAAGTGTCATTGCCACTGCTTCTTCTTCACTCCAATTCCCAAGTTCAGGTGTTGATCCGCATATATATAATTTTTGACCCCACACGGTCCTGTAGTCTATGTAAAATTTTAACTTCATATATCTTTCTTATTCACACTATATTTATTTCTGATAATTCATTTATCTTCTTTTGCAATATTAATGGACATTTTCCAGAGCGTAGAATTATTACTTAGGCTCTGTTTTATCCTTCACAAATGGCATCATGGCTGCAGCTACAAACCAGGTAACGCCCCCAAGTACCAAGGCATAAATGGGTTGCTGATCAAAAGCTACTTTTACTAAAAAACCCAGTATACTTGCTGCCAATATTTGTGGAATAACAATAAAGAAATTAAAAATGCCCATATAAACCCCCATTTTATGCGAAGGAAGTGCCCCGGTTAAAATCGCATATGGCATGGCAAGGATACTGGCCCAGGTAAGCCCAATTCCGACAAAGGGAACCAATAATAAATATCCTGTGCTGTTGATAAAATAGATAGAGATCATACTTATCCCTCCTACTATCAATGCGATCATGTGGGTCTTTTTACGTGTGGTCCATTTTGCCATAGCTACCAGCAAAAACGCAAAAACAGCTGCAAAACCGTTATATACTGAAAAACCTACACCTACCCAGTCACCACCATCATTATATTCTTTCTGAATCCGTTGAATCGTCTTTTTCGTCTTATCACTTAATTGAAGATCACTTGCTTTTCTTTCATCAGCAAAGAATTTCACAACTTTCATCCTGGCCACTACCCTGTCATCATCATCTAACTTGGCCTGGTATTTTCCTAATTCATCCCGAACATCATCAAGATTACCATATAACTCCGGTCTTTTGGAAGCATCTATTGTTTGCAGTTTATTATTCAGTTCATTGACTACTGCTTCATCCATTTTCATATCGTAGGTGTGACTGGTAATTCCAGCAACTGCATATATCCACATGGCAAATAAGGCAAACCAGGAAAAAAATTGTACCACAGCCAGCTGCACCATGGTTTTAGGCATGAGGTTGAAGTCATTAACGATCTCAGCAAGACCCGCACTACTTTTACTGGAACGCTGCATGTAAAGTGCGATGAGTTCTAATATTCCAAACATCATGATTCCGACAGAAATAATATAGAGATCTGCCATATAACCCTGAATGTAAACTACGGCTGTAAATACAACTCCTATCAAAGTGAGTATAACGCCTAATCTTTGTGCTTTTGATTTCAGAACATCCAACGGTGTATCTTCTGAAGTTAATGGTTTATCATCACCAGAATCATCTTCTGCTTGCTGGGCATCTTCTTCGAACTTAGCGACCTCTTCGGGGCTATATTCTTTGGTAGAGAAAACAGTCCAGGCTACTGCCGCAAAAAACACAACAGCTCCCAGGTAAAAGGAGAACTTTACCGAATCAGGGATCACACCTTCCGCAGCTGTATTGGATATGTTAAACCAATTGGTCATTGCATAAGGCAAGCCTGAAGCTACCACCGCACCTATTCCTATAAAGAAACTTTGCATGGTAAAACCTGTAGTTCGCTGTTCATCCGGCAATAGGTCACCCACAAAAGCCCTAAAAGGCTCCTGGGAAACATTAATGGAAGCATCCATAATCCAAAGCATTCCTGCTGCTACCCACAAGACAGGCGAATTTGGCATGATGATTAAGGCAATAGACGCTAGTATCGCCCCAATAAGAAAATAAGGCCTTCTTCTACCCAACCCTGTCCAGGTTCTGTCACTATAATGGCCAATGATAGGCTGCACAATTAGGCCTGTTACAGGAGCGGCGATCCACAGTATGGGAATACTTTCAATATCGGCCCCCAGGGTTTCAAAAATCCTGCTTACATTGGCATTTTGTAATGCATATCCAAATTGGATCCCCAGGAACCCAAAGTTCATATTCCATATCTGCCAAAAAGATAATCTAGGCTTCTTCATAAATAATTTTAGGTTTGGTCTACATTTATTTGTATCAATGTACTAATCCGAAATATATGCATAAATTTCAATATTTCAAGAGGATAAGATTTTGTTATTCCGACGGATGTAAACTAATTTGAGGATGTATCTAAAATACTATTAAGTCAAGTTAATGCTATATTTAACAAAATTTTAAACACTAATTTTTCAACTATGAGATTTAAACCAGGAGTACTTACAGGCGATGAAGTCAAAGAAGTATTTGACTTTGCAAATGACAATAATTTTGCGTTGCCTGCTGTGAATGTTATTGGCTCGGATACCATAAATGGCGTCTTAGAAACGGCCAGAGAAGTGAATTCTCCAGTAATCATACAATTTTCAAATGGTGGATCTGCCTTTTACGCAGGAAAAGGACTATCCAATGATGGTCAACAGGCTGCAATAGCCGGTGCAGTGGCCGGGGCACATCATGTACATTTCATTGCTGAGAAATATGGGGTAAGTGTAATCTTACACACCGACCATTGTGCCAAAAAACTATTACCCTGGATGGATGGCATGTTGGATGCTAATGAAGACTTTTATAAAAAAAATGGAAAGTCTCTTTTTAGTTCACATATGTTGGATCTTTCTGAGGAACCACTGGAAGAGAATGTTGAAACCTGCAAAAAATATTTCGAACGTATGACCAAAATGGGCATTACCCTGGAAATGGAACTAGGAGTTACTGGAGGAGAAGAAGATGGTGTAGACAACACTGAAATCGATAATTCAAAATTATATACTCAACCTGAAGAAGTAGCATATTCTTATGAAGAACTAATGAAGATCAGTGATAGATTTACTGTGGCTGCGGCTTTTGGCAATGTTCATGGCGTTTACAAGCCTGGAAACGTAAAATTAAAGCCTGTTATTCTTAAAAAATCTCAGGATTATATCAAAGAAAAATTTAATACAGGTGACCAACCGGTAAATTTTGTTTTTCATGGCGGTTCTGGATCTTCGCGGGAAGAGATAAGAGAGGCCATCGAATATGGTGCCATTAAAATGAATATTGATACAGATACCCAATGGG
>DAXETV010000037.1:0-29853 GCA_051155775.1 Cyclobacteriaceae bacterium
GTAAATCTCGGCCCTCGTATTCATGACCATAATTTTACAGCACCTATCGGTCCTGGTGATACATTTTGCTATGGCAGCGGCCCGGCGCCCCCGATGGAGTGGCATGTCTGAGCCCGAAATGGGTAGCGGGCCGGCAGGCGAGTAATGACAGCGGGATAAGGCGCCCTTAAGCATACCGTCCCTAAAAGCATGTGTTATGAGTGCTATGACAAGGGGTTAACCACACGACTACCTCTTTTTTTAACTCATTTCAACAATGATTGTGATGGTAAGATCTGTTGCTACACAAGGCTAATAAATGCACCTTCTCACCACCTCAGAAAATTCACTGAGCATCATAGCAGTAGCACCCCAAACGATCTTATCGTTGAGGTGAAAATAAGGGGAGTTAATGATGACATTTGGCCCTACCTGCATTTCGGTGGTTTTATGAAGCTTTTCATTAAGCAAGTCATCTAATCTGGCATCTACTACATGCTCCACTTCATGATTATCCGGCACAAATAAGGGAGACTGACCCAGGTAGCCAACCACGGGTAGTACATCGTAGTTGCTGGCTGCAATGTATAACCTGGAGAGGTGTCCCAAAACTTTTACCTGATTTTTATTTATGCCTATTTCTTCTTCTGTCTCACGAAGCGCCGTATGTACGCTGTCCTGGTCACTTACCTCCTGCTTGCCACCCGGCAGTGATATCTGGCCGCTATGGGCACCCTGATATTTGGGTCTCTGAATGAGTGGGAAATGCCATTTGTCTTCATGGTAATATAATAATATCAGTACGCTCCCCTTTTTTATTTCTCTTTTGGTGTTAAACTTAAACCTGTTTCCCCTGATCTGCCGGGGGCTCATTTTCTGGTGGGCATCCTTACCGGGAAGCGCAGTCTGCAGTTGATATTGAAGGGAATCTAAAAATGTATCTATGTTTATGATCATGGGGTGCAATATTCTACAGCACTGCTGGCACTCATGGGATCCATTGATTTATACTTATTCCATACTTCACAAGCCTTTGTTTTGTTTCCATTTTTAAGATGAGATATCCCCAAGAAATAACCACCTTTTTCAACATCCCCCTCTAATTTCAGGGCATGATCGAACAATTCAATAGCCCGCTGATAGTCTTTATCTTCTAAATAAATTAGGCCTTTGTTTCTATAGGCCAGGGCATTTTCTGGGTCGTACATGATACTTTGATTAATTAATTCGCGTGCCTCTTCCACCGCACCACCCTTAAGCATTAAATATCCTTTGTTATTCAAAAAGTAAGGTTCATAAGGCTTGAATTCCAGCGCTTCCTCGATATACGCCATCGCTTTGTCGTGGTTTTCCTGCTTTAAAGCAATAAGACTTAGCACGTTCCAGGCGTTAGCTTCCTCTTCATTCAGTTCCAACCCTTTATTTAAGTACATGCTGGCACTATCGTATTGCTCCTGATGAAAGTATACAATACCGAGGTTGATGAGAATTTCAGCATTATCCGCATCCAGCCGGTAAGCCTTGCGAAAGGCAGATTTTGCTTTAATATATGCTTTAAGATGTGTGTAGACCAACCCTTTGGAGAAAAAAACCTCCATTGCCTTAGGCCTATACTGCTCCAATCTTTCAAGGTCAGCCAGTGCCTTCTCATACCTGCGTGCCTTCACGTAAGCATTGGATCGATTGAAAAAGGCATCTACATATCCGCTATCGATACCTATGGCCTGGTTATAATCCTGGATAGCTTCCGGGTAGTGATCGATTTCATATTGAGCTATAGCGCGGTTATTATAAGCATCGGCATAGTTCGGATCCAGTTTTATGGCATTGGTGAAATACTGAATGGCTTGTTCATACTCCTGCATTTCCAATGCCTGGTTACCCTTTAGAAAAAACCTATCGCGGTCATCCTTTCTTCCGGAACAACTCATGATGGCAAGAGGGATCAAAAAAATTATAATTTTTGGCTTCATTAATAGTCCAATGACAAAAAATATCTCCTTAATGTTTAAAAAGTACTGCTTATTTTTTTTCTACTTTATGGCCTCCGAATTCATTTCTTAAGGCTGCCACCACCTTTCCAGCAAAGGAGTCATCTACCTGGGAGCGATAGCGCATCATCAATGAAAGAGCAATGACCGGAGTAGGGACACCTTCTTTAATTGCTGTCTCAACAGTCCACTGTCCTTCCCCGCTGGCATGCATAATACCTTTAATTGCCGATAGGTCGCTATCCCTGGAAAATGCTTTATTGGTCAGTTCCATCAACCATCCTCTAATCACCGAGCCGTGGTTCCAAACCTTAGCCACCGCCTCATTATCAATATCAAAATCACTACGTTGCAACATTTCAAAACCTTCGGCAATAGACTGCATCATACCATATTCAATGCCATTATGGATCATTTTAACGTAGTGACCGCTTCCACCGCTCCCGGTGTAGAGATAGCCTTTATCAATAGAAATATCTTTAAATAATTGTTCACAATATTGAAACACCTCTTGTTCTCCTCCAATCATGGTGCAGGCACCATTTAATGCACCTTCTACCCCGCCACTGGTGCCACAATCCAGGAAGTCGATGCCATGTGTTTTTAGTTCCTGGTGTCTTCTGACGGTATCATTAAAATTGGAATTGCCACCATCAATAATAATGTCATTAGGTTTTAAATGGGGCATAAGGTCATCAATGACAACATCGACTATTTTGCCGGCCGGCACCATGACCCAGATGATCCTTCTACCTCTTAGTTTTCCTGTCAAAACTTCAAGACCATTTACGCCATCTGCTCCGATGCTGGTAATTTTGCTTACCAGGCTGGGGTTGGTATCATAGGCAATGACTTTATATTGGTGATTGATTAAATTCTGAACCAGGGGAAAGCCCATTTTCCCTAAACCAATAAATCCTATTGTAGATATTTTCATAAGTTATACAATTAGATCCAAAAGTAAACAACCCACAAGACCACACAAGGATACAATGGTTTCCATGGCTGTCCACGATTTAAATGTATCGACGATGGATAGCTTGAAATACTCCTTAAAAAGCCAGAAGCCTGTGTCGTTGACCTGTGAAAAAGTTAGGCTTCCTGCCCCCGTTACCAGCACCAGTAGCTCAGGAGAAACTTCAGTTGTTCCTATCAAAGGTGAAGCAATACCCGCCGCGGTTAGTGCTGCTACGGTAGCCGAACCCAGTGCAATCCTTAAAGAAGCTGCAATCACCCATGCCAGGACCAGTGGTGAAACGTTGGTATTGGAAAAGCGCTCTAAAATGAAATCACTTAAGCCACTATCTATGAGTACCTGCTTGAACGCACCTCCCGCACCAATGATCAATAGGATCACAGCAATCTCTTTTACTGAGTTAGAGAAGATTCCTGAGATGTGCTTCAAAGACATACCATTTCTTACACCGAGACTGAAAAAGGCAAAGATCAGTCCGATCAACAGTGCTGTAATTGGCTCACCAATAAATGTGATAAAAGCATATAAGTCCGTCCCGGATGCGATGGTCAGCTTAACAACTGCCGCTAGGGTCATTAAGATCACCGGGAACAATGCCGTAAATACACTCAATCCGAAAGATGGCTTTCTGATAGATTTTTTCTTATCTATATGTAAATCGTTTTCGGTAAGATTGGATTTAATATTCTTCAACGTTCGGGAAAAAATAGGGCCGGCGATTATAATGGTGGGGATAGCAAGAATAAGGCCATACAGAAGCGTGGTTGTAATGTCAGCTTTATAAATCACTGCAATTGCCGTAGGGGCTGGATGCGGCGGAAGAAAGCCGTGTGTGACGGACAGTGCCGACACCATTGGAATTGCCAGCAATAATATCGGAATCCTAGTGTTTCGATAAATGGTAAAAATTAATGGGATCAGCATAATAAATCCTACAGTATAGAACATTGGTATGCCAATGATAAAACCTGTTATCACCATGGCCCAGGGAAGACGCTTTTTACCAAATTTATTGATGAGATTTCCTGAAATACGATCAGCAGCACCACTTTCACTGATCAGTGCACCAAGCATGCTCCCAAAACCCAGTACCAATGCCAGGTAACCTAATGTGCTTCCTACGCCATTCTGAATTGATTCCATGATCCCGTTGATCGGCATACCCATAGCCAAACCTACACCCAGTGCTACCAAAACAAGCGCCAAAAAGGGTTGAATATGAAAACGCATCACCAGGATAAGTAATGCCAGAACACCAAGAAGCAAGATAAAAATGGGCATAAGGCTATATTAAAAAATTATAATTTATGTAAATAATTTTTCATGACTGAATGCAGTGCTTTAAATATTCCCAGACGTTTATTATGAAGTTCAGCAGTGTGCTCTTGAGGATAATACCTCATGATTTGTTGATCAGAAGAAAAGGGCAAGGCATAATCATCAATCAATGCTTTGGCACGCATGGCAATAATGGCTGCACCCCTGGCTGAACTATCTTCTTTTTGCGTCACAAATATTTGTTTACCTAAAATATCTGCAATGCCTTGCGCAGCAATAGCGGAAGAAGATAATCCCCCGCTCAGCTTTATCTCATCAATTGGTTTTTTGGCACTTTCTTCCAGTTCCTGCATGATCCATTTCAGGTTATAGGCTATTCCTTCCATTACTGCCTTTGCCATATGTGCCCGGGTATGGTGAGACTTTATGCCTATAAATGAGCTACTTATCTCAGCATCCCAAATAGGGGCCCGTTCGCCATAGAGCCATGGTAAATAAAGAAGACCTTTTGCTCCTGGTTCAACATTTTTAATATCATAGAAAAATTCCTTTGGGCCAGCATATCCAAGCAACCTGATAAAATAATCTATTACGCCACCACCGGAGTTACTGGGGCCACCCACTATCCGGAGCCGCTTATCCAGGTAATAGCAAAAAACATTGCCTGTAAGAACTTTTGGATTAAATGGGACCGTTTTCCGGATTGCTGCACTGGTTCCAATAGTCATGGTAGAGCAATCCTGATTCAAGCTGTAAGAGTCCAGGTTGGCCAGGCAACCATCACTTGCACCAATAATTACCGGCACCTCATGGCCCAGCTTTACTTTTTTTGAAAAATTAATTTGATGGCTGGTATCCACCAGCCTGGGAAGTTGTTCTTTGTTTATTCCGCAGTAGTTCAAACACTTTTCTTCCCAGTCAAGATTAAATCGGTTCAACATACCTGTAGCAGAAGCAAGCGAATAATCCTGCACCAATTGTCCGGAAAATAAATGAATAAGATAGGATTTAATCCCAACAAAATATTGAGCTTGACCAAACACTTCTACATGATTAACCTGAAACCATTTGATCTTACACAGTGGTGTCATTGCATGAATGGGCGTTCCGGTTAACTGATAGATTTCTTTGCCTAAATGTGATTTGGATAGTTCACTAGCTATTTTGCTGCATCTTTGATCTGCCCAGGTTATGCAATTGGTTAAAGGCTGGTAATTTTCACCCAACAAAATAAGGCTATGCATGGCACTGCCAAGCCCGATCACCCCTATTTGATGATCAGTGTGAATACAATTCCATACATTTTTAAAAGCCTTCAATACATCATTAATGATCAGCTCGTGGGTTCCAGCCTCACTAATTATTGGTTGATAAGATTGGTGATAGGCTCGCTTTATTTCTCCATATGGGTTTACAACAACCGCTTTGATTGCAGAAGTACCGATGTCTATACCACAAGTCAGTGCTAATTCCTTCAAGACAGTAATCTTCTGAGATAGTTGATCTGACCTAAATGATAATTAAAATGCGCATAAATATGAATAAGGAAATATTGATGGGTTACAGGATAACCAAATGGCTCCAGTGGATACTTATCATTTAGTTGTTTTTCAGATAGGTTATCGAGTGCTTTTAGTACCTCCCCCTCGGTTATGTTCACCGCTTCGATTAATTGCTCTTTGGTTAAGCCTGTCATAGTGAACTCTTTTTCCCTTTCCCTTTCATATCCTGTATTTCCCAACGTAGCGCCGATAAAATGTCGCATATTGCCGCATAGATGAAGTACGATATTACCAGCGCTGTTGATGATGTCCCCGGAGGTCTTCCATAAAGCTGCATCAGCATGAAAGGATCCAATCTCAGTTCTTAACTTCTGAAAATCCTTTTTAAACAATTTAACCAAATCATCCATAATGTTTATTTAATTAAGGTCATCGATTCTTCATTCTTCTTTTCTACAAGATAATAAATAACCGGTACAACAATCAATGAAAGGATCATGGAACTACTTAGTCCGCCGATCAGTGCCCATGCCAGGCCATTCTTCCATTCAGAGCCCGCTTCGTTATCCAGTGCAATGGGCAACAACCCGATGACCATCGAAATATTTGTCATCAGAATGGGACGAAACCTAAGCCTGGTAGCTTCTATCAATGCATCTTTTAATTGCTTCCCTTTTTTACGAAGCTGATTGGTAAAATCCACCACAAGGATAACATTCTTACCCACCAATCCCACCAACATGATCAATCCCAAAATTGAAAAAATGCTTAACGATTCATGTGCAAGTGCCAGTACCAAAAAAGCACCTATCAGCGCCAAAGGAATTGATAATAAAACAACGAAAGGATACTTGTAGCTGTCGTACAAAATTACCAATACAGAATAGACTAAAATGATGGATATGGCAAAAGCTAAACCAAGGGTGATGAAACTATCTTTCTGCCTTTTAAGGTTTCCACCAAAAGACAGTTCAATATCATCTGGAAAATTCATTTTATCCAGGCTGGCCATGAGGTCATCCTTTACTGCTCCACCTCCCCTACCGAGTACCTGGGCGTTTACTGTGATTGAACGTGACCTGTTGGTCCTTTCCAATCTCGAAGGACCGGTGGTTTCTTGTATTTCTGCAAAGACTTTAACAGGCACATTACCATTTTTGGTAGGGAAGCTGATTCGCGCGATTGCATCCTTTGAATCAATATCGCCCTTAGCCACGCCAAGGTTAACATTGATCAGTGAATCTCCATTATTAAATGTAAATACCTGATTTCCAGCTATCGCTAATCTGAGTGCCGCTCCTACCCTTTGCTCATCAAGCTGATAGCGATCAAGTTTATTTTTATCCAGGTTGACCTGCAGTTCCTGATTGCCTTCATCAATACCTGCCATGATCTCTGTTGTGCCGGATATGGTGTCCAGGGCGTTAACCAACCTACGGGCCCAGTAGTAAATATCCTGTTGATTATTTCCTGACATGACCAGTTCAATCGGGCCGTTGTCCCTTAAACCAAGAATATTTATTTCTACCGGCCTGATTCCTACATCAGGTAATTGCATCTGAAGACCTTGCTTCACCTTTCTAGCCAATATCCGGTTACTAATATCCCGCTCATCTTTTTCGGTAAGTTGAACCAGGATCTCAGCAAGATTACTGGTATTCAATGAAAAACGTCCGCTACTACCCAGACCGATGGTGGTAACATAAGATTTTACCTCAGGAATTCCTGAGAGATATCTTTCAACAATCAGGGCAACTTTTTCCGTTTGATCGAGGGTAGCATATTTTGGTAACTCAAGCTCGAGAATGAACTCCCCCCGGTCGCCGGCTTTGGTGAATTCAATTCCAATAAATCTCGCAGGGATTAATAAAATGGACAGCGTTAACAACACCAAAGACAACACGATTACCAAATAGGACCTTCTGAATGCATAGATCAGTAAATCACTCAAAAATTCATTAAAAGCTTTGATCAGTCGTTCAAATATGCTGATCAGCCTGTTCCAGTAGCCATAACTTGCATAATTCTCCAATTTACCTAACCGTGAAGCCAGAAGAGGTACTAACGTAAAAGAAACCAACAAACTCGTTAGCGTAGCGGTGACTATCACAATAGCAAAAGGCCGGAATAAGTCAGCTACAAGCCCACTGGCAAAGACCAAAGGGAAAAAGACTACCACATCAATTAAGGTAATGGATATGGCCGTAAAACCGATTTCCATCCTTCCCTGGTACGCGGCGTCTTTTTTATGCTTGCCCATCTCAAGGTGTCGATAGATATTTTCGATTACCACGATAGAATCATCTACGAGAATGCCGATGGCCAATGAAAGCCCTAGCAAGGTCATTAAATTAAGGGAATACCCGGCCAGGTACATTACCACAAATGTTGCAATGATAGAGGTTGGGATAGACACCAACACAATCAATGAATTTCTCAGGCTATGAAGAAATAAAAGCATCACTATAGATACCAGCAATACTGCTATCCCAAGATCGCTCATCACGGCCCTGGCCGCTTTTAAGGTGAACTGACTGGTATCCTGTACAATATTGAAATCCAATTTTTTTGAAACAAAATCTGATTCCAGATTACTTAGCTTTTCCTTTACGCGCTTACTAACATCAACAGCATTGGCGTCGCTCTGCCTGGTGATTTCAATGGTTATGGTTTCCTGACCATTCGAACGGCTGATTACTTTTTTTAATGCGCGTTTAGTAGATACATCAGCGATATCTTTTAATCTGAATACACCAATGGGTGTTTCATGAACAATGAGTTCCTGCAGCTCCCTGATACTCTTAAAGCTTCCCTTAGATCTTACCGAAATTTTCCTGTCCGCACTGGTTATATTGCCCGAAGGAATATCAAGGTTAGAAGATTTAAGTACTTTAAGAATATTTAACAGTGGAATATTAAACCTGATAATTTTAGGAAGTGAAATGAGTATAGATATTTCATTTTCCGTTCCACCAATTAAATCCACCCGGCCTGCACCAGATAAAGATTCCAGCTCTGGTTTTACATTTTTCTTAAGAAATTCAAAGAACCGTATCTCGTTCATGGTTGAAGAGGCAGTAATTCGCATAAATGGTAAATCATCAAAATCAAAACGGCTTACTGAGGGCCGTTGGATATTATCCGGCAATTGGTTGGAAATAGAATTGATTTTCCTTTCCACATCTAAAATTAATTGATCGATGCCTTTACGTGTAGATAGGTCGAGCCTAACGATAGACAGGTTTTCCTGTGAAATGGACCGTAATCCCTGCACCTTTTGTATCGATGCTAGTTCTTCTTCCAGTGGTATGGTAACAGCTTCCTCTACTTCAGAAGGTGATGCCCCTTGATAAATTGTAAATACTGCAATTACCGGGGACGTAAACCTGGGTACAAGCTCATATTTTAATAAGGAATAACACAAGCCCCCTGATATGGCAATAAGAAGTAAAACTACCACCACTACCTTTGGCCGATGAATGCAAAACTTCGTAAGGTTCAATTTGCTACTTCGTTTAGGATGCTGACAACGCTTTTGTCCCCTAACTTACCCTGTCCTTTGACAACCACTTTATCCCCGTCTGATAATCCTTCCTCTATCAATATCTTATCTTCGATAGACCTCCCGGTTGCAATTGCTTTTTTTATTGCCAGGCCATCATTTACCACATAAACATATGCTCCGCCCGGCTCTTTAACAACAGCCTCTATCGGTATGACATAACCAACGGCAACAAGTGAAGAAGCGATGACCTCTACTGTAAGTCCCAGCCTGGAAATCGCTCTTTCCGAGTTATCGATCTGAACCCTGACCGGATATTGACCGACGGGATTTGAGGCGATTGAAATATACTCGACGGTACCCTGTATTCTTTTATCAATCGAACCAATAACAATTTCAACCAAATCGCCTTGCGACAAGACATCAAGGTCTTTTTCTGTTAATTGAATATCCACTTTCAACACATCCATATCGATGATCTGGCATACCGGCTTACCTGGCCCAAGGAATTTCCCTTCTTCAATCAATAATTGATTCAATATTCCGGGTATGGTTGCTTTTACAGCCGTATTTTCCAGGTTTAATTTTGTTGTGGTCCTGTTTGCTCTAATCTGCGCCAGCTTTAAGCGTAGCTTCTGAACGTCTTTTCCGGCAACGGCGCCTATCTCTTCCAACTTTTGCAATTTTTCAAGTTCTTTTTTTGTGGATTGATAGGTTTGATCAATCATTTCATAGTTGGCCCTGATGAGGTCATCATTCACTTTAATAATAACATCTCCTATTTGCACTTCATCACCTTCTTGTTTATAAACTTTGTTAACGACACCTTTGGCCTCCCCTACCACATAAACAGAATTATAAGGTTCGAGGAAACCATACGCTTTAAAGGTTTGATAAATGCTATCACTTTTAACTGTTAATGTTTCAACCGGAAATTCAGAGATGGTTGCATTTGCGAACTCAAGCTGTTGTTTGTCTTTCTGCTTATTCTGATAAAGGATGTATATAATGACCGCGATTAATAGAATAAAAAATGATAGGGTTAGAAATCTTTTCATAGTCATTTCAATAGTTTGTGGGCCTCACCATTGGCAATGAGTAGCTTAAGAAGTGCCTGATGTTTCTTTGAAACTAGTTTTCTTAGTTCAATTTTTTCAACTAAAAACTCATGTTCTGATTCAATTACTGCCACTTTCGATACCTGGTCATTATCGTATTTTGCTTGTGTTCTTCTTAAGACGTTTCCTGCAAACATTACCCGGGCGCTTTGATGGTTGATATCAGTCTTAGCGCTTTTATACCCATATCTGGATTTTTCCATACGTAACTTCAGTTGCTGATCAACCCTTTCCTTTTCTATTTTTATTCTGTCCTCTTCCAATTGGTTTTTATAAATCTTATGTTTCTTTTCAAAGCCCGATATGATGGGTAAATCCAGCTTTATTCCTATTTGATGGTTGGGAAACCAGCCATCCTGAAAGATTGATAGGTCATCCGCCTGATATTGATAGTTAAGGGAAGTATATAAAGAGGCTGTGGGGAAATAATCAGATTTTATCTGTTCTCTTTTTGCATCCATTAAAGTAAGTCTTTTTTGAAACAATTTACTAATTGTGTGCAGTTCCTCCGGTTCAATATTTAACCTGGCCTCCAATTCATCAAAATATAAAGTGTCATAATCGACCGATAAGTCATCCTTCAGACTCATCCCCAATGCTACTTTTAAATTATCTTTTTGAAGTTCTATTCCTTGTTCAAGGTTTACAAGCTTATTTTGTAGATTTAATATTTCCAGATTGACCTTTTCTGGTTTATCCGGTTCAATCAGCCCCCCCTCCAATTGTTTTGCAAGTATTTTTTGAAGCCTGTTCAAACGATTCAGGTTTTGATTAATGATAGACTTGTTGTAATACAATTCGATAAGATCAAAATATTTGGTAATTACGTCTGAAAGCACTTGTTCTTCTTTTGATTCTAACTTCAGTTCTTTCAATTCATTGAAGCTCTGAGACGATTTTTTACTATACAAAAAAGACCGGTGAAAGATCATCTGTGAAGCTTGCAGGCCAATCAACATATTCTGCATCTGGCCCAACCTCACCGGAAAAGGGCCATCAATTGTACTACCGGACAATATGCGTCCCTCAGGGGCTGGGAAAATATAGGTTGGAATCTCAAACAAGTTGAAATAACTCAAATAAGAATGTATCTGGGGTAGTTTATCAGCATTATCGATTTTATTATCAATAGAAAGTATATCATTATTAATCTTTTCCTTTTTAAGTTCAGCGCTGTTACTTAAAGCGTAGTTAAAACATTCGTTTAGCGCATAATCGTAGGACTTTTGGGCATAGGGTGAATAAGGAAGCACTATTAGCACTATGCATATAAAGACCCCCAAGCAATCATATATTTTTGCCAAATCAGGAACGAATTTTACAATTCAGTAATTGTTGTGTAAAGCAAAGTTAATGCAGTGATACACAAATCATATAATATTTATTTTACCAATAACCTTTAAGCTTAAGAATTATATTTCGAAAACAATAACGAGATCTTCAACATTTGTAAAGTTCTTTTATAACATCAGAAAACCAATTAATGTATTCTTGTTTTTGTGAAGCACTGAGGGTAGGTTAGAGACATCACATTATGTAACCGTATGTAAAATATAATACTATTGACTGAGCTAATATTCGTTATAATTACAGAAACCTGATAATTAGTAAAACGTTTTGAAGTTGGTGGCTGTACATGACACTCTACTATCCTACATGAAACTTAAATATATTCTAGGACTCCTCCTTCTCATCTGTAGTTCGCAGGTTTATTCTCAATATAAAGTCGTAAGGGGCAAAGTAATTGATGCATCGACAAATGATCCTATACCATTTGCTAATGTCTACTTTAAGGGAACACAAATAGGAGCCAAAACAGACTTAAATGGTAATTTTAAGATATCTACGAAATACCTGGGAGATTCCCTGGTGGCATCATATGTTGGTTACACCAAAAGCGTTAAACCCTTCGAAAATAAGGATGCTGGTGATATGATGATCAGTTTTTCATTGCAAGCAGAGGATGTAAACCTTGATGAGGTTGTATTTGTAGCCCCTGAAAATCCAGCATTCCCTATCATGAGGAACGTGCTTCAAAATAAGGATAAATATAATCTGGAAGCACTCGAGAGTATTGAAACCACTAACTACACAAAAATAGAATTTGATGTAGCACAATTATCCGACAAATTCAAAGAGAGAAAAATAGTACAAAAAGTTCTTTCGACTATTGATACCACCAATCGGATAATCAACAAAAGCGGAGAACCACTTATTCCTATCTTCATGTCGGAATCGATCTCAAAAAGATACGTAGTTCAAGACCCTTACAATAATCGAGAAGAGATACTAAAAGCAAATATACATGGTATCGCCATATCCAATAAAAAGACGGTAGCACAACTGACAGGAGTAAACTTTCAACAGTACAATTTTTACAACAACTGGCTCAATATTATAGACAGAGACTTTGTGTCACCGTTAGCGAATGGATGGAAACTCTACTACAATTATTACCTTGAAGATAGTACGATGTATGAAGGTGATTTTTCTTACAGGATTTCTTTTGAACCAAAAGTGGAAGGAGACCTGGCTTTTACCGGAGAGATGTGGATCAAAAAAGATGGTTATGCGCTGAAATCTATTGAAGCAAAAATTGATCAGGAGGCTAATCTCAACTTCATACGAAGTATGCATATCAAACAAAAGTTAGCTGCCACCGAAGAAGGGCCGTGGCTCCCGGTTGAGACAGATTTTGAAATTAACGTAGACCAACTTACCAATAATTTTACAGGTGTAAGGGCAAGATTCTATATAAACACGCAAGATTGGGAATTAAATAAGGAATACCCGCCTTCTTTTTTCATATTGCCGGTGGAGGTTTCTGAAGATGTCGTGGAAACACCTTTGGCTGATTGGGATAGCCTAAGACCGGAACCACTAAGGCCTGATGAAGTGAAAGCTATAAATGCCATCTCTACCATTGATCAAATACCTTCAGTGAGGTTTATTGCAGAAACGATCAAAACCGTCAGACGAGGGTACATCAGGACCGGTAAAGTGGATTGGGGGCCCTATATTTTTACTTATGCGAATAACGAGGTTGAGGGCAACCGGGTTAGGGTAGGCTTACGAACCAACGAATTCTTTAGCGAAGATTGGGTGCTTTCAGGATATTTAGCTTATGGTTTCAGAGATGAACAATTTAAACACAGCGTAGATGTCAAACGCATCCTGTCACGAAAACCATGGACGATCATCGGAGCCTATAATAAATATGACATTCAGCAGCTTGGGACCGTTGAAGAAGATCCTGGGGGTAATTTTCTCGTATTCGCAGCCTCACGTTTTGGAGCACTCAGAAGCCCTCACATGTTAAGGGAAACCGGCCTTTATTTCCAAACAGACATAAGACGAGGCCTTACTCAGCGGATAGAATTTAATCATCATCAATTTGATCCCTTATTTCCATTTGCTTACCTATCTGATACGGATAGTAATAATGGCATAAAAGAAAACTTTTCTGCATCATTTTTAACATTAGAGACAAGGTATGCAAAAGATGAACAATTTATCTATGATAATAATCAGAGAATCAGTTTTGGGTCATTTTCATGGCCAATAATCACCTTCAGATATTCCCGGGGATTTGAAGGTTTGTTTAGTGACGATAGTTTCAAGTTCGATAAGTTCAGCCTTAACATACAGCAGCGTTTGAATCTGGGGCTTTTTGGTAATTCATTCTATGAAGTAGAAGGCGGCTACATTCCATCGACCCTACCCTTCCCATTACTAAAAAATCATATAGGTAATGAAACATTCTTCTTTGGTGAAAATGCCTTTAACCTGCTTAATTTTGGCGAATTCGTTAGTGATCAGTATGCATATCTGAAATACTCCCATGAATTCAATGGCTACATTTTAAACAGGATACCTTTTATTAAGAGGCTTAAATTAAGACTGGTTGGAGCCTTTAACATTCTTTATGGTGACCTTAGTGATGAAAACAGAAACCTAATTGCAAATACTGATCTTGATGGAAACGAAGTAACACCTGCCAATTCCATAGAGAATGAACCTTACATTGAATTTGGCTACGGAGTGGATAATATATTTAAAGTTATCAGAATAATGGCATTTCACAGATTGACCTACACGGATAACCCTTTTGCCAGTAACTTTGGCATTAAAGCAAAAATTTCGGTAAAACCTTAATTTAATTTTAATATATCGCTATTGAATGTACTTCCCCTGAGTGTCCGTTAATGCGTTCCCTACCATTTAAAAATCCAAGTTCTACCAAAAATGAGAAGGCCGAGACCTTGCCTTTTAGTTTTTTTACCAACTCTGCTGCTGCTAAAGCAGTTCCTCCGGTTGCCAATAGATCATCATGTATGAGCACATTATCGCCAGGCTTTATGGTATCGACATGTATTTCTATGCTTGAAGTGCCATATTCAAGTTCATAATCATGGCGGATGGTTTCATAAGGTAATTTGCCTGGTTTCCTAACGGGTATGAAGGGTAACCCTAATTCCTGCGCCAGCGCAAAACCAAAGAAAAATCCTCTTGACTCCACGCCAAGAACAGCACTTACACCGGAATCTTCATATTTTTCTGATAAATAATGTATGATCTCTTTGCTTAATACAGGATTTTGAAATAAAGGAGTAATGTCCTTAAAAGTTATGCCCGGCTTGGGGAAATCCGGAATGTCACGGATAATGGATTTTAGTTTCTCCTCGATCAACGCTGAAAATATTTGCCCTAAAATAAAACATATTAATGATTATTGACAAGCCTATAACTGGTAATATCAGACCTTTTCAGATATTCTCCAATTTGATACCAGGGCCTCGATTTCTTTTTGTAATGTCAGGCCTTTGTCATTATTATACCATTTCTGAACAAATAGGGCCAATTCCTCTTTGCTCATCGTTGGATTTTGTTTCTCAGCGCGCATTCGTGTCTGAACAGGTTCAGGCCTTGGACCCCAGCTGTCTAACTCTATTAACTGTCCATTCTCCTCTTTCAGGCAAATAACTTTAGGGATGGAGCGACCGCCGCTGGTTAAATATGAATCCATAAGGTCCAGGTTATCATCTCTTAGGAGCAACCTGAATTCTATATTTTCATTAATCGCTGCCAGTTTATTTAAATACGGAAGGTTTTGACTGGCATCCCCACACCAGGTCTCAGTTAAGGCAATCCAATACACCTTTTGACCTATTGATTGAATTACCTCTTTTACAGTAGATAGGATAACAACTTGCTTTTCCAGTCTTTTTAACCTTTGTGCGGCTAATTTTGTATAATTTATAAAAACATCCGTTTGAATAGCACCAGTGGTTTTTCCTTGTGCCGCCAATTCTAAATTTAGCTTTTTATATTGCTCATAAGTAAAACTATGCTTAATATCTCCTAAAGTAATTTTTCTTGCCATTTTTAGTATTTATAAGAACCATACACGTAAACGACGGTAGGATATTTTTGATGAGATAGATTTAATTATTGTCACATAGGTTGCATACGTAGCCTGAATAAAAGTAGAAAAACAGCAATATATCTTTTTCTAGAGTAATTGATACAGGATATAAATCAGGTTTATTTTTCCATAATAGTACTTTTACAAGCATTATGAATTTAAAAAAGTATATCAAAAGAAACTTCATTCACTTTTCGATTTTCTGGATAGGCATAGTTATTAGTTTTCTATTACATTTTTTAGGATTCAGACAATTTGCAAACCTTATAACCTTACTAACGCTGCTAATATTTCTTTCTGTGGTGCTCATAAATAAAAAATACATAGGTAACCATCGTCAGCTTTTGATTCTCTCAATAGTCTCCATTGTATTAATAAGTTTGATTTTAATATTTTAAGATAGAATGGATCTGTGAGGCCTACTCTTCGAGTCGCTCCAAAAATTGTAGTTTCTTTATACTAACAGCCCTGGCTGAAAAAATTATTAATATTATTGATGATATTACCAAGCTGGCCAATGCAAGATACTCTAAGGGTTGGATGAATAAAAAATTTGATTCATAATTAGCTTCCACATGCCCCAGCAACCCAGAGATAGCAAAGCAAAAGGCACTGATGTAAAAGCCTACCAGGCTAATATTTATCAAAACTAACTGGTTTATTTTCTTACTGATCAGGGCCCTTTTACATTCCTCTTGATTAATCAGATCATTAATTTCATTGCTCAAAGAAATGGAAAGATTTGTGGTAGACATGATGAACAAACCAATACCCGGTATCAGCGTTAGTGGAACAATCCATTGGTTTTCCATCATTACCCGTGTGCCAGAAAGTTTTGAAGACTTGACAAAAGATCATCAGCGATACCATGCTCTGAGGGGGGCGAGTGTCGTTTAAAACCACTTAGAGCATTTAAAGCGCCGTGAAGGTCATTTATTAATGCTAACACGATCGCCAGGTTGTAATAAATGTTTGAAAAACCAGGGTCAATTTGTAAGGCTATCTCATAGTGTAGTTTGGCCAGGTCGTAGTTTCTCATCTCTGAATAAATATTTCCCAGGTTGTAATGAGCCTCCATTAAACGGGGTTCATAAGATAAACTCCTGGTAAAGTAATCTATAGCTTTAGTGAAATTTCCTTCTCTGGTTTCTATGATTCCCAGGTTACAATAGCTGTCTCCGATATGTGCTCTGTTTCTGATGGCATTCAGATAAGCTTCCTTTGCTTTAAGATTATTTTGCTCATCAAGTTGCAAAGTTAGATCAAAGTGGGACTTCCTATAGAAGTTCACTATCCTGCCCTCATTTTTTGGTTGATCAAAAATATTTAACTGACCATGTTCCTCAAGGTTGGTTTTTTTTCTTTTACTGGATTTCCTGTAGCCAAACCGGGAAGGTTCTTTAAAAGGAAATT
The DNA here is from genome assembly GCA_051155775.1 of Cyclobacteriaceae bacterium. Classification (GTDB taxonomy): domain Bacteria; phylum Bacteroidota; class Bacteroidia; order Cytophagales; family Cyclobacteriaceae; genus CAYSCZ01. The sequence goes on from DAXETV010000037.1 coordinate 17,185, forward strand.
TGATTAGCTTGCCCATTCAATAAATCTATTAGCTGGTTTTTATGGTTAACTTGCTTTCTTTGATTTTTCTTCTTTTTGATCACCCTCTGCCCTTTTCATAGGTTTCTTCTCATCTTTAGCCTGCGCTATGCTCTTTTGCAAGGCAGTCATGATATCAACCACTTCTGGTTCCTCTTCCTCAACTGATACTATCTCCTTACCTTCAATCTTAGTATTGATGACCTCTTTCAAAGCGTCATTATATCGATCCTCTAATTTAATGTCATCAAATTTCTTTGTCATGTTATCAACCAACATTTTTGACAGCTTGAATTGTTCCTCATCCGCTTCCACCCCATTTAAGTTTGCAAAATCGGTTTCATGTATACCATATCCATTAAACCTTATAAAAGCAACCGGATTAGTAAGCCTTTGATGGATTACATCTCTTCGACCAGCCGTATCTGTAATTACAAAACCTTTCTTTAAACCCTGCAGTAAATCATGAACTTCTGTAAAAGCCGGTTCTTTGTACCAATCCTGGTGTCTGAGTTCAATTTGCATTGGGAATTCATCAGGTATTTTCTCCAGATAAACTGCTAATTTATCTAAATACTTCGGTGCAAAATTGTCTGGCATCTGGAGAAAAGCTGGCCCCAGATTATTTCCAAAATTCAAACAGGATTCAACAAAGTAATCCGTTAAATCCTCCACTTCCTTTAACCTTTTGATATGACTAATCCTTCTGGGAAATTTTGGGCAAAATCTAAAATCCTTACCATTTGCTGTCTCCGCCCAGCTAACTAGGTTTGATTTATTGATGCTATAAAACGTCGAGTTTAATTCAACACTATTAAAATGATTAATATATTCCTTCAGGTAGTCCTTAGGCTTTGTGCCTTCAGGGAAAATATTTCCTACCCATTCCTCCCTCCCCCACTTGCCACACCCTGTAAAAACCCTGATCTGTTGATCTTTATTATATTTTTTTAAGATTTGCTGAGTACCAGAATGATCTTCGGGTAAAGACAATTCTAAGACATCTAGCTGATTTTGCTCTATCTGTCCAAATTTCATAGGAAAACGATCTTACTTGTGCAATATCAACATCCGCTTCATTGGCAGTTCATTTGTGGTGTCTGGAAAACGTATCAGGAATACACCACTTGGATAATCACGGGTATCTATTATAAACCCTTTGGTCCCTATGGACACATTACCCCTAAAAACTTCTTTTCCTGACTGGTCATAAATAATATAATCCTTATCATTACTTATTCTTTCTGTAAATTGGATTTCAACCGCTTTATCGGAAGGGTTAGGAATTATATCATAATCCAATGCATCATCGACCAGCTCATCTCCAATATCGGTAACCACTGGGAGTTGTTTTTCAGCGACGCTTGTTGTTGCTACTTGGTAAACCTCTTTGGTCGCATTGTTCTGCACAAAGGCAATGACACGAAGGTTATCCGGATTAATGTTTAATGGATTATCTTCCTGTAGCTGAAACAGATCCCAACTAAAGTCATACGTAAATTGGTCACCAACTGACACAGCGGACTCTTCAAAAACGATACCGGCTCCATCCGGGAGAATTCTCCTGAGCACATCAAAATAAGTTTCTCCTTCAAATTCAATCCTATTTTCTGTCACAACAAAAAAGAACCGCAGTAATGATAAATCTTCCGGCAGGTTAATACCACTGGTGAAAGTAGCATTTCCACTTATGGTTGAACTTACATCATCATCCAGTGTAAGTTCGATTTCAAATTCAGCATCCCTCAGTGCTTCTCTATTCAAGTCATTTTCTGTCCAATTGACGTTTTGCAATCCATCAGAAAAATCCACATCCCCGTTTAAAAATGAACTTGGGATGGCATCCACACCATAAAATGCAGACCTGGCAGCAGGATCAGCATTATTTAGTTCATTTATTGGATCACTTGTCCTTGCTGTTGCATCGTTACCAAGATCTGTGAAATAGTTGATGCTAAATGCATCGTTATTATTGATAAGCGGTTGGTTTAACCTGAATTCAATGACATTATTAGCAGTATTACTGCTTGCTAACAGTGTGCTTGAAAATTGTTCAATCAGAACGATTCGTTCGCGTTCCTTGATCTCGAAATTACTAAAGGCAAGCCCAAAGTTATCGTCAGCCGCACCATCAGAACCTAATGCAAACCTGAAACGAACGTGCCTTCTTTCATCTGAGGGAATAATATCCAGTTTATGGCGTGTTTCCTTAATTTCTGATTGAATACCAGCCCAACCTATTTCCTGAGCTCCTAAATCGTCGTCGATTATCTGATCATCACCTCCGGGGGAGCCACGAACAAATGTTTCATTATACCAATTTATTCCGGTATTGTCTATGCCATCATTTGTTCCTAATCTTTTCCAAACTTTACCACTATCTGTTGAATACTGAATAATCACTCCATCTCCATCTGAGAACTCATAGAGTAAATCAAAGTCGATCATTGGCCTTTCAAGGGAAGATATATCAAAAGCGGGTGAGTAAACCCATGAATCTTCATTGGGTGTGTAGCTATCCAGTGTATCACCATTGGTAATCCAGGCATTTTGTGATAGTGAATCTATGCTTTGAATATTCCAACTATTGGTACGTGGCTGGAATTTGAAATCAGCTGCAAATTGATTGTCAAGCTCAGGGTCATTCGGAACGATGATATTTTCTTCAATTTCCCAACCATTATCTTCGTTTTCAAAATTCTCAAAGTAAGGTTGATCAGGAAAAACGGAAATTTTAGGTAAAATATTTATGGTATCAATAGAGGTATCTGAACACCCATTGTTGGTAGACATTCTAAGGGAAATGATATGTTGACCAGGCGCATCAAACGTAAAGTTTAATGTGTCCCTTGCATTAGATATTTGTTCTGATCTCACAAATATACCATCTACAGTCCATGTGGTGGTTATGATCGGGTCTCCAATAAATTCCTGTAGCTCTTCATCATTAGAATTGATAAATTGTCCGTTAAGTGATGCTCCGGTAAATGTCATCTCTTGTCCTGCGGTAATATTTTCTGACCACAGAATAGTTGGCTCGGGTGTAAATCCTACAACCAAAGTATCCCTTTCAATATTTGACCAACCGCCCCGGTTACTCCTCACTTGTAAAGAAACTTCGTAAATACCTGGTTCAGTGATTAATATTGTTGTATCCCTGGTTTGGGAATTTGTAGTACTAATGTCTTCAGGAACCCCAACTGTTCCTCCATCTATTTGGCTATTGCCACCCAAATACCTTACATTCCATGCCCAGAAATTCAAACGGTCATCAGGCGTAGAATTTGGGGTAAAGCGTGGTGTTAAATCAATTAAATTAATTGGTTCGATAGGTATGCTATCATTTAAATCGGAGACGCAACCTCCCTCAATTTCAAAGTCTGCAACTGGCTGAGGAAATATTCTTAATAAAACGCTGTCCTCCTGCTTACATTCATCAGCATCTTCTAGATCATATCTTAAAATTTGTTCATTAATAATCAATGGATTTTCCTGAGTTGCAAGTAGCGGATCAAAAACCATATCATTAATTGCCGGTTCAAAAAACAAGGCATCTGCAATAGAAGAATCTACACTGAATGTTTCTATGATTGGCGTCACCGGGTCTTTATGACTTGCAATGGAGAGTTCAACAATATTAGCATCCAAGTCTCTTTGCTGACCACTTTCAGCCAATGAACGTACCCTCCTTGGCGTAAGATCAATTGTATCTAATCCAGGATCATTGACCCGGACAGTTTCGGAACGATCAAAAAGCTCATTATCTTCTACCGGCATCCACTCTAGCGTCATGGAAGTCACCGGTTTTGGGGTGACCAGTAAGGTTACCGGAGCCGAAGTACTATCGCAACTTAGTCCTATATTTTGTTCATAAGAGTATCTGATTTCAAATAAAGCATCGATTACATCATCTTCCGGGTCATCAGCTCTTTCAATAATACCTTGGTTTACCATCTCATCATAAGCTTCTTTTGGGCTGAAAGTCATTGATCTAAATTCTTCATTGAAAAAATCAGATAGGTCTATTGAATTAATTATTGTAGAAGTATTGGTATTTTCATTAGTAAGCACACCAAATCCTGTGACGATAAAATCACCTTCGCCGCCAGCATCGAAGCGAATGGTATCCACTTCTATTATCACATCATCCGGAAAGTCTTCACAGTAGGCTTCATCAAATTCTACCCCTTCCCGGGATATGGTGTTACCCCCAAAACCTTCTGCAATAATAATCTCCGGCTCAGGAACTCTGAACACCCTAATTACTTTTGAGTTATCGACAGTAATATTATCAACCCCCACCCCATTAACTTTTGTGTTTCCATCGCATCCATTTTCATCTGTAATGACATAGTCTATTGTAAAATCTAAAAAGGTAGAGCTGTTGAATACAGGAAAGTTATTGTTCACATCCTGGATAGCGGCACGAGGATAAAAATACGCTGAATCTTTTGAAATAGTATCAATAGCATTTCTGACTAAAAGGGGCACATCATCATCATCGTTATTACCTACACCAATAACCCTAAATTCTCCCTCGATAAATTCTCCCATTTCGTCCGGAGAGTTATTTATCAAAAGAATTCGGTCCTCTGTAAAATCATTTTCTGCCTGTGATGGGTCCTCCTCACAAGTCACCAAAGTATCATTGAAAATAATGGATATGCTATCTCTCTGTATGTCAAATGTCGGGAATGGATCATTATTAATTATTATGGTTTGTGGTTCAGACTCAAAGGTACATCCATTATTATCCGTAAATTCATATGAAATATCGAATGCAACATCCCTTAGTTGTTGTGTTGGATCAATTGCAAAAAAGGCTTCTCTAAGGTTAATTGTAGCCCTTCCTTGATCATCATCTGATAATGCGCCGGTAATCTCGGGTGCAATAAACCTGCCGTCATTATTAACACTGGGGATAGGAGATCCATTTAAAACTATATCTTCAGCATCTATACAGAATTCATTTAATCCATTTCCTCCACCATTAAAAGCAAGTGATATTTCAGGTTCGGGGAAAGGATTTATTCTGAGCGTAATAATATTGGATAAATTTCTACATCCATCTGCAGAAGTAAAATCATACACGATATCAAAAAAGGCTTGTTCCGTTTTTAGATTAATTAATCCGGTATTTAGGGCATAATTGAATCCTGCAGCTGGGTTAAATAATGCTGATGATGGCGTAATATTAGACAACACCGAATCCGGTAAATCTATTAATACACTATCCTCATTCAAATAGCTAAATGATCCATCACCGCCATTAGGGTTAAACATAATATTATCAACTATCACTTCTACGAGACCGTTGTCACGACAGACTTCAAGATTTGAAACGGGCCCAAAGGCTTCAAACTCTATCTCAGGTTCTGGAAGTTGAAAAACATTAATAATAATTGTACTGTCAAACGTTACAATCGCTTCATTTTCTGCTTCTCCCGTACAACCTAAATCATTAGTAAAAGTGTAATTAATTTTAAAATCAAGGTTTGCTCTGTTTTCGAAAAATACCCTGGCGTTTTCAATGGCAGCCTGAACAGCCTCTGAAGGATAAAAGAATGAAGTATCTTCACTTATTTTTTCTATACCCCGTTCGTTGATTGCACTTAAGGCCCCATCTGATAAGGGAAAACCACCAATTCCGGATATTTCAAAATCACCGAAGATTAAATTTCCAGCGACAGTATTTGAGGTATTAACAAGTTTTACTAAATCTAAATCCATTGCCCCCTCAAGCGATGGATCATCTTCACACAGAACAACTCTTCTGTTATTTACCAGGGAAACAGAATCCCTGATCACATCAAAGCTTGGGAATGGGGTGTTATTAATAATTACAGTAAGGGCATCTGTAACGCTTTGGCATGTCTTTTCATCAGTGAACTCATAAAATACTTCAAATTCCACTTTATCTGCAGTCCTGGATGAATCTATAGCCGTAAATGCTTGAAACAAATTAATCTTAGCCCTACCGTTATCACTATCATCCAGTGCACCTCCAATTTCAGGGGCTACAAATCGTCCTTCTGTTGAACCAGTAACCAATGGACTACCTTCAATTTCTATATTGCCATCATCGATACAAAACTGATTACCATCAATACCAACTCCCTGTTGGGAGAGCATAATCTCAGGCTTTGGAAATGGATTTACTTTTAATGTGATTGTATTGGATGTATTCCTGCAACCAATATTTGTTTCATAATCAAATAAAATATCAAAGCTTGCCTGAGCATTATTACTTGCAATTAATCCCTGGTCTAATGCAAAATTGTAAGCTGCGCCAGGATCAAATAAAGCATTGGTTTGTCCTGTGTTGTTAAGAACAGAATCCGGTAATGTTAGATCACTATTAGTTGACCTGTAAAAACCAGAACCACCTAATGAATTAAATTCAATTTCTGTTACACTAAGGTTTACCAAATCATTATCCCTGCAAAACTCATTCTGCTCAGGAGTAGGACCCGGTTCATTGAAAGTAATAACAGGTTCCGGCAATTGATAAACTCTTACAACAATCGTACTATCAAATTCCGGGATATTTTGATTCAGGGTTTCCCCATTACAGCCCAGGTCGTTGGTGAACCTGTAATTTATTCTAAAATCAATAAACTCCTGGCTAATCAGTGCATCTGAGTTTTGGATCGCAGCATCGACGGCCTCAGATGGATAAAAGTATGCTGTATCTTGACTCTTCTTATCAATACTTCTTTCATTGATGGCGCTTAAGGCTCCCGATGACAAGGAGAATCCATCAATACCAGCTATTGAAAAATCACCTGCAATTAAGTTTCCAGCAGTTGCATTCGAGGTGTTAACTAGATTAATCAAATCATTAGAACCAGCCCCATCCAAAGAAACATCATCCCGGCATAAAACAACCCTTGAGTCATTAACTAAAGAAATTGAATCCCTAACCACGTCAAAGCTTGGAAATGGTGTGTTGTTGATGATGATTGTTAGCGCATCAGTGGTAGACGTACATGTGTTTTCATCCGTAAACTTATAGGTTACCTCAAATTCAACTTGGGGAACAGTATTTGTTGGATCAATGGCTGTAAAAGCATCCATCAGATCAATCTCGGCTGAACCATCATCATTATCTAACAAAATATTTCCTATGGAAGGGGCGTCAAAAGAACCACTTGTATTAAAGGTAACCCTTGGAAATCCTTCGATATCTATAATTCCACCATCAATACAAAACTCATTATTACCAATGCCAACACCGGCTTCTGAGAGTTGTAAAGATGGTGTTGGCAATGGATTGACAATAACTGAAGTTGATGCCGTGTCACTACAGCCCTTTTCGTCAGTAAACACATAAAAAATTTCATGGCTGGTTGCGTTTCCACCGGAAATAGAAGCCCCTAATGCCAAATGAGCTATTGATGGATTAAATAATGCTGTTCCATCTCCCTGGTTTGTCAATGCAGAATCTGCATTTGTTTCAATGAAAAATTCACCATCGGAAACTGCAAGATTCCCGGCTCCAGTTATTATTAAGTCGTTGCCATCAACACAGACTTCAGCTTCGTTTGACATTGCTGAAACTAAAGGCTGTGGGTTAATATTGATTTGCAACTCCTCCGAAATGGATACACAACCATCTGCATCTGTAAATGAATAAGTAACAATCAATTCTTCAACATCTTGTTCATCTCCTGCTTCAGAAGGGTTGATTGTTAAAATTCCATTTCCATTGTCTGATATTCCATCCATTGCTGATAATCCATCATCGTCTACAATATTAAAAGAACCACTGGTGCTATCTGTTGGGATAGAATCTGCCGTAATAATTATGTTATCATCAGTAATACAGTTTTCTATACTTCCTTGTATGAAGGATAAAGAGGAGGGCGAAGGTTTTTTAATCGTAATATCCCTGCTTGTTTGACCCGAACATCCGGTAATTTCATCAGTAAAGGAATAATTTATAGAAAATAAAACAGATCCGGGAGAATCATTGCCCGCTTCCAATATGTAAGCCTGCTCTAAATCCAAAGAACTGACTCGTGGGTCATTGGTATTCCCTATAGGCACATTGCTTCCGTTTGGATTAGTAAATGAACCGCCATCCACAGTACCTACCAAAAATATAGTATTGTCACCATCATCGTCATTACAGAATTCTGTTTGATCTTCACCTCCTAAGTCTTCTACTATATTGAAATCCACGGTTGGTGGAGGATTAATCTCTATCGTGATTGGGTCGATATCCATGCTGCTACACCCCAGGGTTGTCGTATAATTATAAGTTATTTCAAATTCTGCTATTCCATCTGATGTTAATAGTCCATTGGAACTCATTATATTATAGGCTTCGGAAGGATCAAATGTAGCGCTTAGATCATTGTTTTGAATAAATGCGGTTCCATCTAATAATGGTACATTAATATTAAATACACCATTACCGGAAAAGTTATCAGGATCTATATCTATATCGTCCACCGATACAGTTACTGGTTCTTGTTCAATACAATACTCCCCATCCGCAGAAGTATTGTCTATACCAATCGTTGATAATTCTAAAGTTGGTTCCGGCAAATTGTAAACAAGAATTGTCTCAGTATTACCAAAATCTGATGCTAAACCAACACATCCTGTAGTATTTGTGTATTCATAATTGATTTGTATTTCCACAAAATTTGCATTTGCCAGATCAGGATTACTCAACAAAGCAGTGTTAACGGCATTTCTCGGATAAAAGAATGCTGTTTCACTATCGATATTCTCAATTCCATTGGCAGCAGTGTTAACCGTAAGATTTATACCACTCGGATCTATAATTGCCGAAAATTTTCCGGATGCAATGTCACCAAAAGATGATGCATCAGTATTATTAACAATACTGATCTTATTTGAATTATTCGCTGAAGGTGTGGAAACATCATCGATACAAACTTCAGATGCACTCGGAACAAATACCCCGGGAATGACCGCACCATCTCTTACTATGTTCAATTCCGGTTGTGGTGTGGGAATAACTGTAAAAAATGTGTCTGCAACACCAGTACATGCAGCACCATCGTCAAAAGTGTAACTAATCCTGTAAAATCCGATATCAAGATCTGCACTGGCATTAGAAAATGTTTCGCCAAAATCAAAAGTTTCAATATTCGAAATCACTGTACTATCAACAGTTGATACTTGCGATAATGTAAATACATCTGTAGTTACTGCCGGTGAAGGAGTTCCGGTTAACACTATTTCAAATGCTTCATTTTCACAGTAATTATCCTCAATTGCCCCCGTAATTGTAGCATCTACTGCATCAGTAATTTCAATTGTTTCAGTAACCGACCCGGAACAAACCGTTGTATTATTAGTAATCTCATAAGTAAAAGTAACATCATAAAAACCAACGTCCATAAAATCCGGATCAATGGTAGCCGTTCCATCGCCATTATCTGTAAAACCTGTACTATCCAAACCAACGGTTTGAGGTAAGATTGTAAAAAAACGATCTGAAGGAGATTGAAAAGTACCACCAGCATTTATTAGATCGGTAGTAATATTACTACTGCCTCCACCTTTACAATATTGGGTTAGAATACCATTGATAACAGGATTTGGTTCCTGATGGATCACAATATTTTTTGATATACTATTTTCACAGCCATTTACGTCAGTAAAGGTGAATTCAACAGTGTGTTCAGAAGTGAAATCGATGGATGTCCCGTCATCATAGGCATCAAATGCATTGGTAGCCCCTGAGGCGTCTGCTCTATTCGAGGGATTTATAATATCAGATACAATAGTAATATCACCTGATGTCGTCGGTGAGGTAATGGTGAATGTACCGGACACATTGATACCACTCTCTTGTCCTTGAAGATTAATGGAAGCGTCGCTATAACATATATCAGTTGGTAAATCAAAATCAATATCAGGTAAGGGATCAATTCTAATCACATAAGTAGAATCTCTAGTGCACCCGTCAGAATTGGTGAAAGTGTAGGTAATTTCATGGAAAGTAGAATCACCACCGATAGTATCACTCTCTACGGCTAAATGAGCGTCTATTAGATCTAAATCTACATCTGATACATTGGTAAGGGCTCCTTCCAGCCCTACATTGCTATCTATTCCGCCGGGATCATTTGTAATGCTAAATGTCCCCCCAGTTCCTCCAGGAATTGCTTCGACTAAAATTGTGCCTTCACTTACGCAGAAAGCAAGCGTATCATTAGTAGAGCTGAATGCCTGGGATCCTGCATCAGTTATGCTTACCTGAGGCATGGCATTGATGGTGATAGTCTCCTGGACAGAGTTAACACATCCGAGATCAGTGGTGTAGGTAATTTCAATGGGATATGAACGTGATGTGAACTGGCTTTGCGAACTATCAGTAACTAACTGATTTAAATCAAGTTGTCGATCAGCACCAGAGCCCGATAGTCCGGCAAGAGATGAATACGCGAATGATCCGGAGGAAACCCCTAATGCACCGGGGTTATCAATTACCCCTTCAATATCAATAATTGAATCTGTGGCAACATCGAAGCAGAACTCGTCTCCTTCGGGAAAATTTATACTGATCTGAGGATTTGGCACTACAGTAATGGTAGTATCAATTGATGAAGTACATCCATATATATTAGTAAATGTATATCGAATGGTGAAGTTGGCATCATCATTAAACTCGTTATTGAAGCCGGCTGATTGCATGGATAACTGAGGCGCAAAATCAACGACGCCATCGTCTCCATCATTTTGAAATACTCCGGTGTTTGCTCCAACAAAACTATAAGTGCCGGTCGACCCCCCCATTGGTATGCTGTCGGCGGTTATGGTAAATGAGGCATCGGTGTAACAAACACTATCCGAGGCTATACTAAAAGTCAGGCCTAATGTATTTTGCGGATTTACAGTGATGTCAACAGATGAAGCACTTTCACACCCAGCTCCATCGCTACCTGTATTGTATGTAATTGAAGTTGTTACTGGCACTGTTGATGACCCTAATACGGACGCAAGGTCAAGTTCACCACTCATATTGATTGTACCTACCGAGGCTGTGAAATTTGCCCCTGTCCCTGTAAAATTTGCAGTTAGCGGCACTAATCCTCCATTGTCGTCCACACAATAAGTGGTATTACCATCAAAAGTACTAAAAGTGGAATCAGGCAGTGCATTGATTACTACATCCTGTGTAGATTCCTCAAAAATGGAACCATCTGATTCATTAATCGCAATTACACTTAATGTGATGGAATTCCCATCTCCAACACTATCCAAAGCTATGGAAGTATTGAATTCGAAACCGGATCCATCCATAGTCTGTGTTCCCGGAGTCCCACCTGATACCACATTAGAGGTATCTGTTCCAACTAAATGAACAATTTTAAAAAGATTAATACCTGGCTCACCGGTCACTCCGCTGACAGTATTTAATGTTAATATTTGGTCAGCGCACTCCTCGGCATCTACATTATCAATACTTCCACCATCGGAAACGACCAGGTCCTGTGATACCGATGCCTGACAGCCGCTTGCATCAATAAAGGTATAAGTAACCGTGTAGGTGCCATTTCCAACCAAACCAGGAAAGAATCTGTTATTAGCTACACCTATTCCTGAAAAACTTATTGAATCGCCTGCACCCACTGATTGATTACCGATCAACGTATCACTGGTAACCGTATTGGCAAATTCTGTTTGGCCAGACCCGGTAGTGAATGAGAGATTAGGGAAGTCAGATTCTAAAGTAGCGTGTACAGTACCCACATCATTTAAATAAATATCAGCGGTACCTCCCAGCCTTTCAAGTTGAGCATTCACTGTTCCGGTATTACCATTACCAATGATCTCAAGCCCTGAAATCCTAAGATTTCCTATGTCTGATTGCCCCATAACATCATATTCGACCCTTAAAGTGGTGTTGCTGGTGAAAGTTGACGTTGGCATCGATACATCTGCGTCAGTAGTATTTATGGTTGGTGAAGATCCGGTATCAAATTCAAAACCGTTGGTTAATCCCAGGATCAGAGATTGTCCTGTTCCCATATCAAAGTCATTTGCTATCCGTTCGGATATAATTATATCTCCTAAGGTATTAAAATCACCATCAGGACAAACTGATGTGAGAGAAGGGGCCGATATGGTAACACCACCTGTTTGTACATTCAAAGTCTGCTGGATAATTGAGAACATATTTCCAGAATTATCCTGAGCAACAGCATAGATGTCAAAGGTATCCAGTGAATTAGTAGGGATATCAATACTAAAATTTGTGACCGAAGCAAGATTAACTGAATCACCAAACAGGTTGGCCGTAGGAAGGTTCATTACATTACTTTTAATCTGAGCACCAGTCGGACTGGTTATAACATCATCATTAACAACAAGGATGTAGACAGTACCAAATTCATCCAGATTGCCATCCACAGTGATGATATCATCATCAGCAGAGACCGAGAAAGCACTAAATGTTGGAGGGACATCGGTGATATTTATTGTAACCGTTACAGCGGAAGAGATATCATCCCCGCCATTCGCTGTGCCGCCATCATCCTGTACCTGTACATCGAAAGTTACTGAACCATTAAAATCTGTGGCCATCTCATAGGTTAACTCTCCTGAATTGTCCACGTCAGGTAATGTTGCAAATGCACTCGTGTTACTAACGCTGCTGATAAGATA
>DAXETV010000038.1:0-36941 GCA_051155775.1 Cyclobacteriaceae bacterium
CCTGGTGCATTATGAGTAATCATCTTCATTTAATCATTAGTGCTAGATGAGGGGTTTAGACTATCTGACATCATAAGAGATTTCAAAAAATATACAGCCAAAATAATCATCAAAATGATAGAGTCTGAACCAGAATGCAGGAGAAATTGGATGCTAAATCAATTTGAATATGCTGGCAAGAACTTGAAAAGAATTAAGAAATATAAGTTTTGGAAAGATGACAATCATGCCATTGAACTTAAGAGCCATATGATGGATAGTAGATTAGATTACATTCATCAAAACCCAGTTGAAGCCATGATTGTAGATTAGGCTGAAAACTATATTTTTAGTTCCGCCAGGGATTATGATGGGATACGAGGATTAGTTGATGTTCAATTGATAAGTTAAAAACTTAGTGATTTAGGAATCCTCGTTGCAAACGAGGACTAGATGAGGGGACAACTATCACTTTATCCCGACTCAAACGGAGAGGTTACGAATCGATGCTTTCTTTTTACAGTAAAACGATTCCTGAGATTCAATGAACCGCCCAGTACGAGACCCGTACGCTGGGTGTTGTGAGAGGCGCACCCCGTCAGTTATTGCTGGCGGGGCCGTCTACTCATTGTGGTGAGTTTTTTTATATAAGTTGCTTTATAGTTTTCATAGGGATAAACATTTTACCACTATCAGGTAAGTTCTCAAAACCATATTTTTTGTAAAACTTGGTTGCAAATTCATTTATTGGATCAACTATTACAGCCATAGCACCTATACTTTCTTCAGATAGTTTGAATGACCTAAAAAGAGCGTCTAAGAGAAGATGTTCACCTAAACCATTACCTTTTGCTGATATATCTCTAGCCAAACGACCAAGAAGAATAACCGGAGCATTATAATTTCTTGGTATTTTATTAAGAAAATCTTCTGGAATCATTTCTCTTCCTAGGCTTTCACTTGTTAATGTATAGTATCCAATAACGTTGTTTTCATTGTCTATTGCCACATAACAAGCTGCAAGTTTCCTTTCAACGTCCTGACTTACTTGTTTCTGAATATACTTAGTCAAAGAGTCCTCTTCGCATTCAAATGCCTTTCGATTATGACTCTTATCCAATAAAGTAATGTTCAATTCTAAGCGGTTTTTGATTTGTATTTTTTAGCAGCTTCAACCAAAGTTTCGTTAGGTTTAGCATCACTAAAAACTGCATCAAAAAATATTTGGCGATCTTTATCAGTAGCTAAAATCTTATTGTTTTTTGCAACGATTTCTTCAGCATGCTGTTTAACAACTCTAATAATAAAACTACTAAATGATTTGTCACCACTGAGTTTTTGAGCTCTTTTGAACATTTTTTTCTCAATTGAAGATACCCTCAACTCAATACGCTCATCTTTGCTTAAATGTACATCCATAACTTTCAGTTTATTACAAATGTACGGAAAAATACCGTACAAAGCGAGTGTTTTCGGGTTTAATTAACCATAACATCCGTATATGTTGAACAAAGTTCAACATATACCCATTATAGTTTTATGCTAAAAATAGTGGACTTTTTACTTCCATCAAAATTTTAAACCGCTGGATGTGATTATATTTCATGTAGCGGTTTTTGAAAATGAATTGACTTTGTAGCCGGGCCAAGACCGTTGTGGGATTGCAGGGTGGATGGCTTGGCCGGCGGGTAGCCTTTGGGGGCTGGCCACAGCAAAGGATAGTGTGGGTCTTTATTGTTATTGGGTAATTTTGGTTAACCCTGAGGTCAATAAAAAGATGAATTTATTATGCTGAAACCATTATTTCTTTCCAAATCGGGATGGGGTGCAAGTAAACCATTATCACCTAATCCTGGCATGACTACACAAGGTGTGTAAGCGTACTATTTATTTTTGCTCTACTGCGTATGCATCAGGTTATCTATCACTACTTTAACTTTCTTAAAAGGAAATCTTTCATACACTTCATCAAAAGCTGCTTTTACCTGGTCATTGCATAAGTTTCCGACTGATCCTTCATGGGTATGGTTTATCTCGCGGGGCGGGTTATAGGTGGTTTCTTCAATCATCTTCCCTACTTGTTGATAGGCCTCACGGAAAGAGATGCCCTCTAAAACGAGTTTGTTTACCAGCTCAACACTATAGATATACCTGTACTTTTCATTATTCAATAAATCGGGCGTAACCTTAATATGCGCCAGCATGTGCTGTGTCATCTTAAGGCAATCCAGCAATGCCCGAAAAGCTGGAATAAAGTTTTCTTTAATTACCTGAAGATCTCGATGATAGCCTAAAGGCAGATTGTTCATAACCATAGTTATTTCTACCGGCAACGCTTGTAACTTATTGCATTTACCCCTCACCACTTCAAATACATCCGGGTTCTTTTTGTGGGGCATAATGCTGGAGCCTGTGGTCAGATTTTCAGGAAAACTAATAAAACCAAAATCCTGGCCCATGTACAGGCAGCAATCCATGGATAATTTACTTAATGTGGAAGCTATTGAGGCTAATGCATTGGCCACTATGCGCTCAGATTTACCCCGTGTCATTTGCGCGTAAATGGCGTTGATATTCAAAGATTTAAACCCAAGTAAATCTGTGGTCATCTGCCGGTCGAGGGGGAAGGAGTTGCCGTACCCCGCAGCCGATCCCAGGGGGTTTTTATTGACCACTTCATACGCTGACTGGACCTGAGCCATATCATCAACCAGACTTTCCGCAAAAGCGCCAAACCAAAGGCCAAAGGATGATGGCATAGCCACTTGCAGGTGCGTGTAGCCCGGCATGAGCTTATCCTTATGGACTTCACTTAACTGCTGCAGTAAAGTAAATAAATGGCGTGTTTCATCTGTGATCAGCTCCAGCTGTGCGCGAATAAATAATTTCATATCCACCAACACCTGATCATTTCTGGACCGGCCGCTATGAACCTTTTTCCCTATATCACCCAGTTTTTCTGTTAGCATCAACTCGACCTGCGAATGCACGTCCTCCACCTCTGGTTGAATTTGAAAATCACCTTGCTCACAGGATTTATAAATTTTGATCAATTCCTCCACTAACTGATTGGCTTCATTATTTTCCAGTAATCCCACGCTGTTGAGCATTTTCACATGGGCAACGGAACCCTGTATATCAAAGGGTGCAAGCAGCAAATCGAGCGCCCGGTCGTCACCGACAGTAAAATCTTCAACCTCTTGGTCTGCTGATGTACTTTTCTGCCAAAGCTTTTTCATAATAGTATCGGGTTAAGAAGTTCAATATATTTCTGAATCCCATCTTCAATTTCTTTGAGATAGATAAATTCATCTGCGGTGTGCGACCTTTCAGATTTCCCGGGCCCGATCTTCAGGCTGGGAAATCGCATCAAAGCCTGATCAGAGCAGGTGGGTGATCCATAAGTTTTCATCTTCAACTGCTTACCACGCTGAACAACAGGGTGATCCGGATCGATAGATGAAGGCTGCAATCTTACGGATCTTGGATTCAAATCAGCCGTTATGTTAGCATCTAGTATGTCCAGGATCTCTTCATTGGTATAAGATTCTGTGATCCTGATATCAATCACAAAATGACATTGGTCGGGCACAATATTGTGCTGGTAACCGGCATTGATCATGGTTACCGTCATCTTTACCGGGCCCAGAAAACCTGATACTTTGGGGAATCGGTAAGACCTGATCCATTCAATGTCTTTCATTGCTCTGTAGATCGCATTATCCCCTTCCTCCCGGGCAGCATGGCCTGACTTTCCTTTGGCATAGGCATCTACAACCATCAGGCCTTTCTCAGCGATGGCCATATTCATCTCCGTGGGTTCACCCACCAATGCAAAATCGATGGCAGGCATGTGATCTAAAACCATTTCAATACCATCCCTGCCGGAGATCTCCTCTTCGGCGCTGGCGGCGAATATCAGATTATATTTTAAGAAGTCATGATCATAATAGTGAAGGAATGTAAAAAGTAAAGACACCAGGCACCCTCCCGCATCATTGCTGCCCAAGCCAAACAATTTGCCATCTTTTTCTAACGGAGTAAAAGGATTGAAGGTATAACCGTTGTTCGGCTTAACCGTATCATGATGCGAGTTTAAAAGAATGGTTGGCTTAAAAGCGTTGAAATTTTTATTTTTTGCCATTACATTATTTCCAACCCTTTCTGCAGCTACTCCCTTTTTGCCTAAGAAATGCTCCAGGTAACCGGCAGTTTTATCTTCTTCCCTGCTGAAAGACTTTATCGAGATCAGATCTTTTAAGACATCGATAGCCTGTCTGCCTGCTTCAACTGAATTCATGTTGCTGAGATTTTTGTGTATTTTACCTGTCTGCTGTGGTTGAATTTGTCAATATTTTTATAATTTCCAATGACAACATCTTTTACGCCACACGCCACTGCCTGGAAAGCATTATCCAACTTTGGCATCATGCCGGTGTGTATCTTAGCTTGTTGACATAATTCTTTATAGTTTGATTTAGATAGTCGTTCGATGATGCTTTCTTCGTTTGAAAGGTCTTCATATACGCCATTCAGTTCAAAAGCATAAATCAATTGAACCTGAAAATAATCAGACATTCCTGAAGCTATCTTTGATGCTACAGTATCTGCGTTGGTGTTAAATATCTGACCCTTTTTGTTATGTGTAAGAGGGGCAATAACCATTGAAAAATTTTGATCAAGGAGCTTTTTGATTACTTCTACATTCACATAGTGAACCTCACCGATTAACCCATAATCAATTCCGTTTAAAGGAGGCCTGTGGCAGGCTTCCAACAGATTTGCATCAGTTCCTGTCAACCCCAGGGCATTAATATTCAATGCTTGCAGCTTTGCTACTATTTTCTTGTTGACGAGGCCAGCATACACCATGGTAACCAGGTCCAGCGTTTCCCGGTCGGTTACTCTTCTTCCATGGATCATTTTAGGTGAAATATTCATTCGTTTGCCAATATCCGTTGCCAATTTACCCCCTCCATGGATGATTATTTTATCACCATCGACCCTGGAGAATGCATTAAGAAAGTCATTGAGTCTTTCTTCCTCGTCAATCACTTTACCGCCTACTTTAACAATTGTCAGGTTATTTCTGCTCATAGTGATTGTAATATGTTTTTTAATACGGCCTGGGCTGTAAAAACACGGTTCGCTGCCTGTTGCATTACAATGGCCTGTGCACTGTCCAGCACATCATCCGTCACCACTACATTTCTTCTAACCGGAAGGCAATGCATGAAGTAGGCGTTATTGGTCAAGCCCATTTTACCCTGATTTATAATCCAGGACTGATCACGCGTAACTGCTCCGTAATTGATGTAAGAAGACCAATTTTTTGCGTAAACAAAATCAGCACCTTCCAGTGCTTTTTGTTGGTCGTATTCAATATCTATGGAACCGGTAAATTCTGATTTTAGATCCATACCCTCAGGGTGTGTGATTGTCATTTTGTAGGGGCTTTTACTTATCCATTCGCATAATGAATTGGGGACTGATTGAGGCAGTGGTTTTAAATGAGGTGCCCAGCTTAACACAATCTTAGGGTCTTTCTTCTTAGAAAACTCTTTTATGGTCAGTAAATCCGCAAGAGATTGCAGTGGATGAAGCGTTGCCGATTCAAGATTGATTAAAGGTACTTTACAATATCGATTAAAATTCCGCAATAATCGTTCTGAATAATCTTTTTCGCGGTCAATTAATGTTGGGAAAGCACGAATACCTATGATATCACAATATTCCCCGATTACTCCTGCCGCTTCCCTGATGTGCTCAGACCTGCCCTGATCCATTACCGAGCCGGATTCAGTCTCTAACTGCCATCCATCCTGGTTAATGTTCATTGATATGGTTTTCAATCCCAGGTTCTGTGCAGCTCTTATGGTGCTCAAACGTGTTCTCAGGCTTGGGTTTAAAAATATCAAGCCAAGCGTTTTGTGTTTTCCCAATTGATTATATTTAAATGGATGTTGTTTTATTTTGGTTGCCTCCTCTACCAATTGCATCGGGTCGCCTTTAACATCATCAACTGACAGAAACTGCTTCATCTTTTATTGCTTTATAGAAGGATGCTAAAAAATAATTGAGATCATCTTTATTCACAGACAAAGGTGGTAGTAACCTTAAGGTATAAGGATTGGATGAACTACCGGTGAATATCCTGTATTTATGTACTAATTTTTTTCTAAGCGCTTTAACAGGAAATGGCAAATCAATTCCAATCATCAACCCGAGACCCCTTACTTCCTTCAATGCTTCCATTTTAGCCAGTTCTGCCATCATATATTGGCCTAAATAACTTGCATTTTTTAATAAATTTTCTTTTTTGATGACATCAATTACGGCCAGACCTGCAGAACATGCGAGGTGGTTTCCCCCAAATGTAGTGCCCAACATTCCATACCATGGCCTGATATCGGGGTGAATCAGTACACCGCCAATCGGGAACCCGTTTCCCATCCCTTTTGCTGTAGTTATAAGGTCCGGTTGTATGTTAAAATGTTGATGCGCAAAAAGCTTTCCTGTTCTTCCAAAACCTGATTGCACTTCATCCATCACTAAAAGTACCTTATGTTCTTTTCTAAGGGAATTGATTTTATCCAGAAAGCTCTGCTTGGCGACATTGATACCACCCACTCCCTGGACTGGTTCAAGTATGACTGCTGCCACCTCATCTGTGATGTATTCCTCCAGTTGAGCTTCTTGATTGTATTCCAAACGCATTACTTCATGCCCGACGTTTACAGGGGCATGTAATTTTGTGTTATCAGTAATCATTACCGATAAGGAGGTGCGGCCGTGAAAGGCTTTTGAAAAGGAAATAATTTTACCCCGGCCCGTATGCATTGAAGCGATCTTCAATGCATGTTCGTTTGCTTCAGTTCCGGAATTACATAAGAAAAGCTGGTATTCATCATAACCGCTTATCTCACCCAGACTTACCGCATATTTTTCCTGAATGGTATTTTGAACAGCATTTGAGTAAAAGGCTATATCATCCAGTTGAGCTTTTATCCTCTCCCTGAAATGTGGGTGTGAATGACCGATTGAAATAACACCATGCCCCCCATAAAGGTCTAAGTACCGATCTCCATTGACGTCATACACATAACTGCCCTCCGCAGCCACTAAGTCAACATCATATCTGGGATAAACATCAAATAAATTCATTGCTGTAGTATTAATAAGCTGTACTCTTCAACTTCAGTCCTTGGGTTTGATCGATTCCCATCATAAGATTCATATTTTGTAATGCCTGACCAGAAGCACCTTTAAGCAGATTATCGAGTATACTGATTACCATCACTTTTCCTTCAATAAGCGTTGGGTAAACCAGGCATTTATTAGTATTGACGACCTGCTTTAAGTCGGGATTTTCCCGCACCACTTGAGTGAAAGGATGATAATGGTAAAAATCATGATACAGGTCAAGTAATTCCGATTCTATAATCTCGGCCTGGAAATAGGTGGAGATAATGATGCCCCTGGTAAAATTTCCACGGTAAGGGATAAAATTTAACGCACTCCCATATTGATTATTCAAGGACTTGAACGTCTTGTCAATCTCTTTCAGGTGTTGGTGGGTGAATGGTTTATAAACACTAATGTTGTTATTTCTCCAACTGAAATGCGAGGTCAATGAAAAGGACTGTCCTGCCCCGGTAGAGCCGGTAATACCAGAGAGGTGTATTGAAGGACTGGTTAAATTTGATTTTACGGCAGGTAATAAAGACAGTTGGATCGCCGTGGCAAAACATCCCGGATTGGCAACCTTGTTGGCTTTTTCTATCTGTTCCAGATATACTTCCGGTAATCCATAAACAAAAGAATCATCCAGTCTATGGTCCTGGCTAAGGTCTATAATTTTTGTTTCCGGGCTAATCTTGATACCATCCATAATCCCCCTGGATGCACCGTGGCCTTTACATAAAAATATCACATCAACATTATCAACAATATCTTCTGTGAAGGTCAGGATGGTTTCGCCAATTAAATCTTTATGCACTTCACAGACTGGTTTACCCTTATTGCTTTCGCTTTGGATAAAAATAATTTCCACAAGCTCATGATGAAGCAATAACCTGATTAGTTCACCTGCTACATAACCTGAACCTCCGATGATCCCGACTTTAATTTTTCCCATCTTTTGAATGAACTTGTTGATAGATCGTCATCTGATTACCAAACAATTTGGTAAATCCTTTTACATCCTGCCCATCCCAATTTCTATTCACCTCACCGTAGCTGGCAAAATCTGGATTCATCAGGTCAAAATTTGATGCTATCCCGGTTATCGAAAAGCGATATGGGGCCAGCGATAAATAAACATCTCCGGTCACAGAAGCCTGGGAGCTGGTTAGAAATGCTTCTATATCCCGCATCACAGGTTCCAGATACTTTCCTTCGTGCATGAAATCCCCGTACCACATTGAAAGCTGGTCTTTTATAAACAGCTGTTGCTTGGTTAGCACATGCTTCTCTAATGTATGATGTGCTTTGATGATCATTAAAGCCCCCGGAGCTTCAAATCCCACTCTTCCTTTGATGCCAATTATTGTATCGCCAACGTGGATATCCCTGCCGATAGCAAATTCAGAGCCCATAGCATTTAATCTTCGGACCAGGTTCACAGGGTCATCCGCTGAACCGTTGATGGCTTTTAGTTCGCCTTCTTCAAAATATAGTTTAACTTCTACCCCATCTGACACAGAAAGTTGGCTTGGAAAGGCCTCCTCTGGTAAGGCTTTGTCGGATGTCAGGGTCTCCTTACCCCCAACTGATGTCCCCCAAAGGCCTTTATTGATTGAATAAAGCGATTTATCCTGATCAATAGCGATATCATGTTTTTTCAGAAATTCTATCTCTTCCTGCCTGGTAAGTTTTTGATCACGAATGGGGGTAATGATTTCTTTATCAGGGCATATTGTTTGAAAAACCAGATCAAACCTTACCTGGTCATTACCTGCACCCGTGCTTCCATGTGCTATGGCTTCCACGCCTAATTCCAGCGCATAACCGGTCACTGCCAGTGCCTGATAGATCCTTTCTGCACTTACACTTAGTGGATAGGTATTGTTTTTTAATACGTTGCCAAATACAAGATATTTCAAAACATGCTGATAGAAATTGAGAGATTCATCCAATACATGATGACTGACTGACCCGGTAGATATTGCCCTTTGTTCTATCCATTTTATTTCCTCATTTTCAAAACCACCAGTGTCTACCAACACAGTATGAACCTCGTATCCTAAAACCTTTGATAAGTACACAGCGCAGAAAGTAGTATCCAGTCCGCCACTAAAAGCTAATAGTACTTTTTTCATAATGCTTTGGATTTGACCTGCTTCGTAAATACTGCCTTTTTGATGTTTACCAACCGCTCATATATTCTTGATTTCTTCATGAAAGACCATTTCTTTTTCTTCTGTTCCCCGGGATTGAATAGCATACCTGTACAAAGACAATTAGAAAAATCTTTGCTTTCAAGTATTGAATAGTTGACACAACTTTTACATCCCTGCCAAAATTCTTTATCGGTTGTAAGCTGTGAAAAAGTAACTGGTTGATAGCCGAGGTCCGAGTTGATTTTCATCACGGCCAAACTGGTAGTTATTCCAAAAATCTTAGCCTGCGGGTATAATTTTCTTGAATGTTCAAAGGCTTTCTTTTTTATTTTATGTGCGATGCCTTGTTTGCGAAATTTAGGATTTACGATTAATCCTGAGTTTGCAATATATTTTCCATGGCTCCAGCTTTCGATGTAGCAGAATCCTGCCAATTCACCTTGCTTAGTCAAAGCTATGATGGCTTTGTTTTCCAATATTTTTGAGGAGATATATTCAGGGGATCTTGCAGCAATTCCCGTACCCCTTTCTTTTGCACTTTTAGCAATGAGCTCTGAGATTTTATCAGCGTGTTTTAAATCTAAATAATCGGCCGCCTTAATCACTAGATCTGGCATATCTTTAATTTAAAGGGTAAATAAAATAAAATATGAAGGTCGAAGAAAACAACCGCGTAGGTTGCTATTGATTATTTTATAGCCCACAAGGGCCTCGGCCTGACTGATATAATAAAATGAGAGGGCGATATGTTGAATGAAAATTTCATTTCCAAGACAAAAGTATAAAACGTATTTAAATTACCAAGGCTATGATAAAAATATGTCGATAAAACAAGTTATTCGATAATATATAAGGTTTTTTAAAAAATTATCAATTTATTATTTTGTAAATACTTAATTAAAGAAGGATGTGAAAAATAATTTATCACATTAGTTCGTGTTTATAATTCTAATGTGATGGAAACAGGACAGTGATCGGACCCTAAAACATCATTATGGATGGAGGCTTGCTTGATTTTATCTTTTAAAGGCTCACTTACCATAAAATAATCAATCCGCCAGCCAACATTTCTTTCCCTGGCCTTAAACTTATAGTTCCAGTAAGTATATTTTACTTCTTCAGGGTGTAAATAACGGAATGAGTCGATGTATCCGGCATTCTTTATATTTTCAAATCCATCAATCTCAGCTTGTGTGTAACCGGCAGACTTATTGTAATTTTGTTTTGGCCTTGCAAGGTCTATTTCGTTATTTGCGACATTAAAATCCCCGGTAATGATCACCGGCTTTAGTTCCTCCAGTTTTTTAATATATTTCAAAAATTCCTTATCCCATTCCTGCCGATAACCCAAACGCTTCAATCCTTCGCCTGAATTTGGGGTGTAAACATTCACAAGGAAAAAATCCTGATATTCAGCACTAATTACCCGCCCTTCCTGATCGTGCTCGTCCAATCCGAGGTCATAATCTACGTTTAGAGGTTGGCTTTTAGAAAGTATAGAGGTGCCGGAATAACCTTTACGGGCTTTGCTTGAGTTGACATAAATATCATAATGATCCAATAGGGTCAGTGCTGTTTTCACCTCTTCAACCTGCCCTTTTGTTTCCTGCAGGCATAGAATGTCCGGGTCCAGCCGTTTAATGTCTGATATAAAATCTTTTTTAATGATGGCGCGAATACCGTTTACGTTCCAGGAAATTAAATTTAGCTCACTCATAAGCAGGCAAAAGTAGTTAGTTGATTTATTTATTTAGTAATATTGAAATAATGATCTATCATGAATTTGATATTATCATCATGATCAAAATCATATGATCTAATCGTTTAATAGATGGTTAAACTGATTTTTTATCTAATAAATTTGTTAACACGTAAATTATTTTAGTCACTAAACAATTAATAACATGGCAAAAACAAAAGTCGCAATCAATGGATTTGGCCGAATAGGAAGGATCACCTATCGTGCTTTACTTCAAAAAGATAACATTGAAGTAGTTGCTATTAATGACCTTACCGATACTAAGACATTGGCACACTTATTCAAATATGATTCAATACATCGTCAATTTAATGGTACAGTTGGCCATGATGACGAAAACCTGATTATCAATGGAGAAAAAATAAGAGTTTACTCTGAAAGAGACCCTGAAAACCTTCCATGGAATGACCTCGGAGTAGAGATTGTATTGGAATCAACCGGCATATTCAGAGACGAAAAAGGTGCTGGTAAGCACTTAACGGCTGGAGCTAAAAAAGTTATTATATCAGCACCTGCTAAAGGAGATATTCCTTTTGTGGTGCTAGGAGTGAATGACCACACATTAAAAGGTGATGAAAAAATTATATCCAACGCCTCCTGTACCACTAACTGCCTTGCCCCTATGGTAAAAGTACTGGATGAACATTTCGGTGTGGAAAAAGGATACATGACCACTGTCCATGCTTACACGGCCGATCAAAGATTGCAGGATGCACCACACAGTGACCTCAGAAGAGCCAGAGCGGCTGCAATGTCTATTGTGCCAACCACTACGGGGGCTGCTAAAGCTGTTGGGAAAGTACTGCCTAATCTAAAAGGTAAATTAGATGGCTTCGCAATGCGGGTTCCTACCCCAACAGGATCTATCACGGATTTTACTGCAATTGTAAGTAAAGAAGCAACAGCAGAAGCAATAAATGAGGCAATGAAAGCTGCCGCTGAAAGCTCATTGAAAAATATACTTTACTACTGTGATGAGCCCATTGTATCAAGTGATGTAATCGGAGATCCTCATTCTTGCATTTTCGATTCCGATTTAACTAGTACAAGTGGTAAGTTGGTAAAAATTGTAGGTTGGTATGATAATGAAGCGGGTTATTCGTATAGATCTGCCGACCTAATTGAAAAGCTTGCTCAATAAGTTATCAACACTTATAAAATTTAAAGGGCGATGCTTTGGCATCGCCTTTTTCATTATATGATTTCGGCTCCTGCGTTTTTCATTTCCTCTAATGCCTCTTCAAAATCTGTGGGCTTTAGATTAACTGCTTTGGTGGCATCTTTTATGACTTGTACTTTAAAATTAAATTTTTTGCAAGCGTCCATGACGGTGAACTTAACGCAGTAGTCGGTTGCTAACCCAACTACATGTATTGTATCCACACCCTCAGCTTCAAGGTACTCGCCCATCCCTGTGCTTTTGAGATGGCCATTATCAAAGAATCCACTGTAGCTGTCTATTACAGGATCTATTCCT
Source organism: Cyclobacteriaceae bacterium (assembly GCA_051155775.1). Classification (GTDB taxonomy): domain Bacteria; phylum Bacteroidota; class Bacteroidia; order Cytophagales; family Cyclobacteriaceae; genus CAYSCZ01. The sequence continues at coordinate 12,557 of DAXETV010000038.1, forward strand.
TTTTTAAAGATCTTTTTTATGAGTTGCTGGTCAAGGTCTGCATGCAGTTCTGCGCCCCAGGTATTTTGGATGCAATGGTCTGGCCAAAGTATTTGTTCCATGCCTTTTAATTTTATAAAATCCCCAATGTTCTTTCCTCCATGATTCGAAGCAAAACTTTTGTGATCCGGTGGATGCCAATCTTGTGTGGCCACTATCAATTCATAGTTTTTCATTAAACTATTGATCACCGGAACGACCACATCACCTTCCTGTGCTGCCAATGCTCCTCCCGGCATAAAATCATACTGAACATCTACAATAATTAAAGCTTCCATAGTTATTGCTTACGTAATTGCATAATCAGGAAGTTCCTGCGATTGTATAATTTCTCTTCAAGGCCTACAGAATATATTGACGGATTGACAAAACGTTTTAAGGATGGTTCCAGTGACCTTAATGATTGCAAGGTTTTTTCCCGGCTTTCATGAATGCTTGGTGAATTATAAATTAATTGACCTTTTGTGTAGATAGGTTTGAGCATTTCTTCTGTGTCAAATTCATTCACCCTTATTCGCTTTCTTTTGGTACTGTCGTAAGGATCTATCATCATATAATCAGTTTCGTATTGATCTGCTTCCTCCATAATCATATCAAACCTGGGCTGACCTTCTTGGTAGAATCTGATTACCTGCTGCAATCCGGGTATGTTTATTTTCACATTTTGTTCGGAAAGCTTGATCTTATCTTTCCATTTTCCATTTTCATTTATTGCTGCCAGCTTGTAAACCCCACCGAGTGCTGGTTGGTCATATGCGGTGACCAATCGTGTCCCAACACCCCAGGTGTCAATTTTAGCGTCCTGCTGCTTTAGTGTTTCGATTAATTTTTCATCGAGATCATTACTTCCCACGATATTGCAGTCATTTAATCCGGCATCATCAAGCATTTTTCTCGCTTTTTTGCTTAAGTCAGCCAGGTCTCCGGAGTCTAGCCGCACGCCCAGCAGCCTGTACCCGCGATTTTTCAGGTCCTGTCCTATTTTAATTGCCTGCGCTATACCTTCGATGGTATCATAAGTATCAACTAATAAAACACAATTTGAAGGCATAGCTTGCGAAAATTTTTCAAATGCTTCTTTTTCTGAGGAAAATGCCATCACCCAACTGTGTGCATGAGTGCCTCTGACTGGAATATCGAACAGCTTTCCCGCAAGTAGGTTGGAGGTGGCATGGCATCCACCCAAATAGGCTGCCCTCGATGCAGATATTCCCCCATCTATTCCATGTGCTCGTCTCAACCCAAATTCCATCACGGTCTCTTCTTTGGTGGCTGTCACCACCCTGCTGGCCTTGGTGGCAATGAGTGTTTGCAGGTTAATTATGTTGAGCAGAGGCGTTTCCAATAATTGACATTGATAAATAGGCCCTTTTATTCTGATTATCGGTTCATTGGGAAATACCAATTGCCCTTCAGGTATAGCATCCACATCACATAAAAATTTAAAACCTTCCAGAAACTTCAAAAAATCATCATCGAAGGTCTGTTCACCATTTTGGCTTTTTAGTGAGGAGAGATAATCAAGGTCGGATTGTGAAAATTGAAATTGTTCTAAATATTCAATTACATAATCAAGGCCGCAGGAGATGGCATAGCCACCATTAAATGGATTTTTGCGAAAAAATAAATTGAATACACTTTCCGTTTGATGCTTTCCTGTTTTCCAATATCCATAGGCCATGGTCATTTGGTAGAGGTCGGTCAGTAAGCCCAGATTGTTTTTATAAAGTTTTTGCAAAGACATTGTCTTTCGTTTAAATGTCTAATGTAGTTTAATAATAAGATTATAGTTAATAATCATGCCGGTTTTCTAAGTTCTAACCTGCGTTTATACCAAACATTTAATATCACGCCTACCAAAACGAGTGCCATACCCAAATAGGCCAGCAGGTCATATTGCTCATCAAAAATCACATAACCAAAAATCAGAGAATATATCAACCCAACATAGTTAAGAATAGATATCTTACTCAGCGCTTCGGACTGATAGGCTTTGGTCATAAAATATTGCGCTACCTGGGTAAACACTCCTATCATGACCAAGATTACCCAGTCATATCCAATGGGAGGCACCCACTTAAAAAATGAAAGTGTGCCGGCAATGGGAATTACAACCAAAGGGAAATAAAAGATAATGACCAAAGGATGCTCGGATGTACGCAATCTTCTTATGAAATTATATGCCAGTCCCATGAAAAGGGATGCGGACACACCGAGGAATAGATGGTAATAGGATATTCTGGTATCAACCCCTTTAACTACAAGTATCCCTACGAAGGATACTGCGAAAAATAACCACTGTTTCGGGTTTACATTTTCTTTAACTATAAATATTCCCAGCAGAGCAGTGAAAATTGGTGCTAAATATTGCAACAATGAAGCTGTGGCCAGAGGGATCTGTTGTAAGAGGGTGAAAAAAGTAAGCAGTGCCATAGCACCAGAAAGCCCACGAAGGATTAAAATCGGTTTATTATTTCCCCAGATATCCACCTTTTGGATTTTTAGGGCGACGAAGCTCATTATCAATGACACCACTGAACGAAATAAAATAATTTCAACAGGGGGGATATGTGGAATGATTTTGACCATCACTTTCATCACGGTAAATGTGAAAGTAGCAATAAGCATATTCCTAACGCCAGTGGATATGAGCATCCTTAAATTTTACTATTATTTTATGATGCCATCCACAATCTCCAGTTTCCTATCTGCCATATCGGCAAACTGACGATTATGGGTAACAATGATAAAAGTTTGATTGTATTTTCCCCTTAGTTGGAAGAAAAGGTTGTGAAGTTCGTCCGCATTTTTTGAGTCCAGATTACCACTAGGTTCATCCGCAAAAACAATAGAAGGGTTGTTTATAAGGGCCCGGGCCACGGATACCCTTTGCTGCTCACCTCCGGACAATTGAGAGGGCTTGTTATCTTTTCTTTCGAAAATTTTTAAGGTATTCATGAGCTCATGTGCATAGGTATTTATTTCCTTCAGAGGAGTACCGGCGATATATCCGGGCATAGAGATATTTTCCAGGGCTGTAAATTCTGGCAACAAGTGATGGGACTGAAATACAAACCCAATTTTTGTACTGCGAAGTAGGGCCATTGCTTTTGTTTTCATTCGGAGGATATTTTCCTCATCGATAAATAGCTCCCCCTTATCCGGTCTGTCCAAAGTGCCTAAGACATGCAGCAATGTACTTTTACCCGCTCCCGAAGCCCCAACAATAGAGACGACCTCTCCCCTCTTGATATTTACATTGATACCTTTCAGTACTTCAAGATTACCATATGATTTATAAATATTCCTGGCTTCTAACATATCTATCAATTGTGGCAATGATAAACAATCCTTAAGATTTAAAATGATACAAAACTATGCCTGCGGCAATTGAAGCATTCAACGATTCAGCCAGCCCTATCTTCGGGATCGTAATAAATTTATCCACATAATGCCTTAGATTTTCGCTTATCCCATGAGACTCGCTTCCAATTAACAAAATAGCATTTGAATCTGGTTTGGTTTCGATGAGCTTTTCCCCTTCCAGGGTTGCTGCATATACTATTTTTGATTTGTTTTTCTTAAGGTAATTTTCTAAATCAGTTTGGATAACCCTCACTCTGGTAAAAGATCCTTTGGTGGCATTGATAACTTTAGGATTGGTGTAATCAGCAGTCGAAGGAGAACATAAAAGTTGACTTACGCCAAACCAATCACACGTCCGAATAATAGTGCCCAAATTACCCGGATCATTTATCGAATCTATCAATACGATCAATTGATCATGCTCCAGATCATCAATCCCATAATTATGCTTTTCTACCACTGCTATCCCTGCATTATTTGAAGTAAAAGTACCGATCTGGACAAGCTTTGACGAAGAGATTGGATCATAATCAATGGATAGCAAGGATTTATATTTTTGCTCGAAAGTGCTGGTAATAAGAAGTTTGAGAATTTTTTCAGAAGAATTTATTAATTCCAGAAGGTTTTTCTCACCTTCAACCAAAAATGCTTGCTCTAATTCACGATATTTTTTTTGTTGTAAGGATTTAATCCATTTTAGATCTTTATTTGTTAACATTTGATTAAAATCATATCAACCGAAAAATTAATTGAAGAACTGGATTATCATACTATTTGTAATTTTTTTGTTTACCGGTTGTGTGGGCATGAGATATCTGGAGAAGGATGAACAATTGCTTTACAAGATTAAGTTTGATGATTCCGAAATAGCCTCGAATGATCAACTAAAAGACCTACTAGCGCAAACACCAAATACTAAATTACTCTCCATGCCACTGTCTCCGAGCGTGTATTTATATCAAATCGGCAGAAAGAAATATGACAAAAATGATTACCAAAACGAGAAGATAAAAATTCAAAAAAAGTTTGATCAAAAAATAGAGTCAGCAAAAAAAGATCGTAAAAAAGAAAAGCTTAGGGCCAAAAAGAATAAAAAACTTTCCAAAATAGATAAAACGATTAAGGAAGGAAACTTTTTTATGCGCCTGGGGGAATCACCTGCCGTCTATGATGTTAATCAAACAAAAAAATCCGTGGAGGCTATCCAAAGTTTCTTTTCGTCAAAAGGATACTTTCGTAATACGGTTGATTATTCACTTCAGGAAAATAACAGAAAGATATTATTAAAATTTACTTTTAAAGAAGGCCCAAGATATTATTACGATAGCATCTATTTTAACATTAAAGACACTACTGTAGCAAATATTGTAGCTAATGCTTTGGATGAAAGTAAACTACAGTCTGGTGGTTTTTATGAAGAAAAGGCACTCACAGATGAACGCAATAGATTGTTTGAACTGCTGACCAATAATGGTTATTACTCATTTAATAAGCAATTCATTTTTTTTAGAGTTGACACCACATCACTTGAAAAGCAAAAGATTTTCTTGATTGTCGATATCTTGAATAATGAAGGGAAACGCCATAAAAAATTTTATATTGACAGTGTAAATTTTATTTTGGATGCGGGGCTTCAAAATAAAAATATCGGACGGTCATCGGAAGTTTACAAGAAAATAAACTATCAATTTCTAAAAGATAATTACTCTGAAAAGCTACTAGACTGGCGCACGTTTCTTTATCCAGGGGATCTATACCGTAGGGAAAATGTCCTCGAAACACAGAAGCAATTACTCAATCTTGATTTATACAAATTTGTAAACATAAACTTTGATACCACCGAAGGCAGGTTTATCGCAAATATATTTACGAACCCATTAGATAAATTCCAGACATCCAATGAGATCGGTCTTAATGTAACCGATGGGTTGCCCGGCCCTTTTATAAACTACAGCTTCAAAAACCGAAATTTATTCGGAGGTTTGGAGATACTTGAAGTGAACGGTAACGTCGGGTTTGAAGGTATTTCGGGTGTTACTGAGACGGGAAGAAGTTTTTCCCGCTTTGAATATGGAATTAACGTGAGCTTAAGGTTCCCTCAGTTTTTATTCCCGTTGGGAAGATTTTATAAAGCCAAGATTGGTAAGTTTAATCCCCAAACAAGGTTATCGGTTGGATTAAACTTTGAAGACAGACCTGAATTTTTAAGGTGGACTTTCAGGAGCGGGATCAATTACTCCTGGCAGGCCAGTGATAAAATAGCTTACAGCCTAACCCCACTTGAAACCAATTTGATAAGTTCGGATTTAACCGGAGACTTTACTGAACTACTTGATTCACTTGAAGCTAATGGCAGCGTAATAAAAAATGCCTTTGAACCTTCTTTTGTAAGCTCATCAATTTTTAATGTCCTTTTCAATTTTAATAACTATGGTACCAGCGATAAACGATCTTCCTACCTTAACGTGTATACAGAAGCGGGAAGATACCAGATACTTGCTAATTCAGAGGACCAACAAGAGCCTGCCGGCGTGGACCATTTCATCAAAAACAACACGGATTTTCGTCAAATAATACCGCTATCTTCAAATAGTTCAATTGCTTATAGAGTCAATGTTGGTATCGCCTTTCCTTTTGGCGATAATAACGCATTGCCGTATGAAAAATTCTTTTTCGCTGGTGGTAGTAACGGAATTAGGGCGTGGGCACCAAGAAGGTTAGGTCCCGGATCATTTGCCAGAAGAGATACATTAATGAATGGAGACATAAGAATACTTTATGATCAGGAACAACCAGGAGAAATAAGATTCCAAAATAGCATTGAATATAGAAGGAAAATAATCAGTTTTATCAATTGGGCTCTTTTCCTGGACTTTGGAAACATCTGGACCATACGGGATGACCCATCAAGGGTAGGCGCTCAGTTCAGGTTTGATGATTTTCTCAGTGAAATGGCAGTAGGCACTGGTATGGGGTTACGATTAGATTTTTCATTCTTGCTATTAAGGGTTGATCTAGCGCTGAAAATGTTAGATCCAGCTCAACCAAAAGGGGAGCGTTTCATAGGAGATAACATAAGTTTTAAAAATCCCTTAGGTACAGAAGACCAGGCGATTATAAATATTGGTATCGGTTATCCATTCTAAAAAGATTTAAAATATGCTTGATAAGTCAGTAATAGAAAATTGGTTTCAAGAACTTCAGGACTCAATATGCAAGTCCATCACCCGGATAGATGGAAAAAGTTCATTTAAAGAAGACCTCTGGTCAAGGGATAGCGGGGGTGGTGGTAGAACCAGGGTTATATCCGGTGGAGATGTAATAGAAAAAGGCGGTGTAAATTTCTCAGCAGTATATGGCGCTACGCCTGAGAAAATTCTCAAAGCACTGGGTTTAGCTAAATCCGATTTTTTTGCTACCGGAGTTTCCATTGTTATGCATCCAAAAAATCCTTTTGTACCCATCATCCACATGAATGTCCGTTATTTTGAGATGTCGGATGGTACTAAATGGTTCGGAGGAGGCATTGATTTGACACCTCATTATATAAACATAGATGAAGCTGAATTTTTTCACAAAAATTTAAAATCCACCTGTGATAAATTCACACCTGACTACTATCCTGAATTTAAAAAATGGGCGGATGACTATTTCTTTATAAAACACAGAAATGAGACCCGGGGAATTGGAGGTATTTTTTTTGACCGCCTGTCAGAAACCCATGAGTTTGCTATAAAAGATCGATGGGAGTTTGTGAAAGAAGTTGGAATGACTTTTTCGCCAACTTATGTCCAACTCATTGAAAGCAACAGAAATAAAAGCTACACAGCACAAAATTTTCGTTGGCAAAAATTAAGAAGAGGCAGATATGTGGAGTTCAACTTAGTATACGATAAAGGAACAAAATTTGGTCTTGATACAGATGGACGCACTGAATCTATACTTATGAGCCTGCCTCCTGAAGCAACCTGGCTGTACAATCATCAACCAGAAAAAGGATCTGAGGAAGAAAAGACCTTAAATTTACTGAAAAAAGGTATTGATTGGATTAATCACTAGCGACTCGAAAGATAAACTTAAGCAATGGTCAGTCTAATTACACATTAATATCTCTGTTCCTTGAAACTGATTTCCATTATTTTTGAGGAATGAACAACATCTCCCATACCCCTGAAATATACCACCCCAGCAATCCTATTCGAATAGTTACTGCCGCATCATTATTTGATGGACACGATGCTTCAATCAATATAATGAGAAGAATTATCCAATCATCAGGTTGTGAAGTTATTCATTTAGGCCACAATCGATCTGTTGAGGAAATTGTTAATTGCGCTATCCAGGAAGACGTTCAGGCTATTGCAATAACTTCTTACCAGGGTGGCCACGTAGAGTTTTTTAAATACATGTATGATCTGCTTAGCAAAAACGGTGTTGACCATATTAAAATATTTGGTGGTGGAGGAGGTACGATACTTCCTCAAGAGATTGAAGAATTGCATGAATATGGCATAGAAAGAATCTACTCTCCAGATGATGGACGGGAGATGGGACTTCTGGGAATGATCAATGACCTTGTTAAAAAAGCGGATTACGCGCTTGGCTTAAATGGTCAATCTAAAAACCTGGATACCAATACCATTGCCAGGCTTATAACCTTAGCTGAAAATGCGCCGGATAGTTTTGAATATTTTTTGGATCAGCATAAAATCAATCAATATGTAACAGAAATCCCCGTCTTGGGTATTACAGGTACAGGTGGCTCCGGAAAATCTTCGCTGGTGGATGAATTGGTAAGAAGATTTATGGAAGATTTTAAAGATAAAAAAGTAGGCATTGTATCTGTTGATCCATCTAAAAGGAAATCCGGCGGTGCACTGCTTGGAGATCGTATTCGTATGAATTCAATCAATCATCCGGGCGTTTATATGCGATCACTTGCAACCAGGCAATCCAATCTAGCCTTGTCAAAGAATGTTCAGGAAGCGGTGAATATCCTCAAAATGGCAGGTTATGACCTAATCATTCTTGAAACATCAGGAATTGGCCAATCAGATACTGAGATCGTTGACCATTCTGATGTGTCCCTTTATGTGATGACCCCTGAGTATGGAGCTGCCACACAACTGGAGAAAATTGATATGCTTGATTTCGCAGATATAATCGCTATAAACAAATTTGATAAAAGGGGATCCCAGGATGCTTTAAGGGATGTAAAAAAACAATACCAACGAAACCAGGGATTGTGGGAAAAAAATGTGAAGGATATGCCTGTTTATGGGACCATTGCCTCTCAATTCAATGACCCGGGAATGAACACGTTGTATGCCAGAGTTATTGATTTACTTAATAGTAAATTCAATTTACAATGGAAATCCAATTATGAGAATGAGCGTAATGAATCAGAAAAAATATTTATCATCCCCCCGCACAGGACCAGATACTTGTCTGAAATTTCTGAAACGATCAGAGCATATGATAGAAACGCTCACCTTCAAAGTAAGCTTGCCCAAAAGTTATATGGTTTATCAAAATCTATCACCACATTAAAAGAACTGAGTCAGGAAGATCAGGGGATTGAATCCCTTAAAAATGCTTATGATAAACTACTGCTTGATTTACATCCAAGGAACAAACAAATAATAGACAACTGGACGTCCCAAAAAAAGCGATATACTGATGAAGATTATGTCTATAAAGTAAGGGATAAGGAGATCAAAGTAAAAACACATACCAAATCATTGTCAAATTCATCGATACCAAAAGTTTCACTGCCAAAATATGAAGCCTGGGGTGACATCTTAAGGTGGTCCCTGCAGGAAAACGTTCCGGGTGAGTTTCCGTTTACCGCAGGTGTATTCCCTTTCAAGAGACAAAATGAGGATCCAACCCGGATGTTTGCGGGGGAAGGCGGCCCCGAGCGTACCAATAAACGGTTTCATTACCTTTCTTCAGGTCTACCTGCCGCACGACTATCTACTGCTTTTGATTCTGTTACTTTATATGGTGAGGATCCGGACTACAGACCAGACATTTATGGAAAAATAGGCAACTCAGGGGTAAGCGTATGTTGTCTTGACGATGCTAAAAAATTATATTCTGGATTTGACCTGACCAAACCTTCAACATCCGTGTCGATGACCATCAATGGTCCGGCGGCTACAATTTGTGCATTTTTTATGAATGCTGCCATCGATCAACAATGTGAGGTCTACATTCATCAAAATGGATTAAAAGAAGAAATTGAGAAAAAAATAGATAACCTTTTCGAAGACAAACAATCACCCAGACCACATTATAACGGTGCACTACCTGAAGGAAATGACGGCCTGGGGTTGATGCTCCTTGGAACTACCGGAGATCAGGTATTACCAGCCGAAACCTATGAAAAAATCAAAACCGATACCATATCTAAGGTGAGGGGTACCGTTCAGGCAGATATTTTAAAAGAGGATCAGGCCCAAAATACCTGTATTTTTTCTACGGAATTTTCGCTTAAGTTAATGGGGGATGTTCAACAATATTTTATTGATCATAAAGTCCGTAATTTTTATTCCGTATCAATATCCGGTTATCACATCGCAGAAGCCGGCGCAAATCCAATAACGCAGTTGGCACTTACCCTATCCAATGGGTTCACCTTTGTAGAATATTATGTGTCGCGCGGAATGGATGTCGATAAATTTGCTCCTAATCTTTCGTTCTTCTTTTCCAATGGAATAGACCCAGAATATGCGGTAATCGGAAGGGTAGCAAGAAGGATATGGGCAAAAGCCATGAAATATAAATACGGAGCCGGTGAACGCTCACAAAAACTAAAATATCATATTCAGACTTCCGGGCGGTCACTTCATGCCCAGGAAATTGATTTTAACGATATCCGAACTACACTACAAGCATTGTACGCCATCTATGACAATTGCAATTCTCTGCATACTAATGCCTATGATGAAGCCATCACCACACCAACAGAAGAATCGGTAAGAAGGGCCATGGCCATACAATTAATTATAAACAAAGAATTAGGGCTGGCAAAAAATGAAAATCCTTTGCAGGGGTCGTTCATTATTGAGGAATTGACTGATCTGGTCGAAGAAGCTGTGTTGTTAGAATTTGATCGCATCACAGAACGTGGAGGTGTCCTTGGTGCTATGGAAAATATGTACCAAAGAAATAAAATACAAGACGAAAGCATTCATTATGAAACCTTAAAGCACAATGGTGAATATCCCATCATCGGTGTTAACACTTTTTTATCTTCTAAAGGGTCCCCAACAGTTATCCCCGGAGAAGTGATCAGGGCAACAAAAGAGGAAAAGGAAGCTCAAATTGAAATGTTAAAAAACCTGCACCACAGAAATAAGCCAATTGCTGACGAAAGACTGCATGACCTTAAGGAAAGTGCACGGCACAATAAGAATCTCTTTGAGCAATTAATGGAGGTTAGTAAATATTGTTCATTAGGACAGATAACACATGCCCTGTTCGATGTGGGTGGTCAATACAGAAGAAATATGTAACAACTTAATTAATATAAATATGGCAACTAAAATCTTATTGAATTACAAAGCAGATAAAGAATATGAAGTAATAAATGAAACCGGGGCTAAGGTAGATATAGACATGTATGGCCCCGATGAAAAAAAAGCACAATCACCTATGGAGTTAGTGCTCTCTGGCGTTATAGCATGTGCTGCAGTTGATATCGTATCCATAGTGAAAAAAAAGAGAAAAACGTTTATCGACCTGAAAGGAGAGGCATTGGGTGAAAGAAGGAATGAAATACCCCGGAAATTTGTGGGTATGGAAATTAAATACACACTGTATTCCCCCGACACCTCAGTTGAAGAATTTGATAAAATCGTTGCGCTTGCGGTAGAAAAGTATTGCAGTGTGATTTCCAGTCTTGACCCAAATATTGAGGTTACACATAATTCAGAGGTTATTACTCAATAACCTCTGATTCCGGTTTGGCTATTTCACATAAAAATGCCTACCCAAATGGATTGGATGAACCTTCCAGATAAGAGGTATCAGGAGGCCCACTAACCTCAGGTTTTCTGCCTTCTGCTATTGCATGGATGTACCGTACAATGTCCTTGATGGACACTATACCTACTATTTTTCCATCTTTTTCAATAGGCAAGGCCTCAAAAGAACAATCATTGATTATGTTAGAAGCTTCACCAATGGGCGTGGTTGGAGGAATACTTATATGATCCCGGCGCATAATGTCCGTTAGGTTAATCTTTTCATCCAGCATCTTGGTATCGCCTTTCCTAATGGCTTCTGCATGCTCACGTAAGAATCTTAACACATCTGTCTCATTGATCATACCTATGAATTTGTCATTTTCATCAACAATGGGTAAATGATGCATATCATGCTCTGTAAACATTTCTATAGCCTGCGACAGTTGATTGTTCACATTGCCAACCACAACCTGCTCAGTCATTATATAAGCAACTTCCGTTTTTAAATCCATATAAAAAGTGTTTTGTATGTTAATTGATTGATTAATCATCTAATCTAACAATTTTTTATTAAGAAACCTTTCTATAACCAGTGATTTATGTTGAAAGCCTGCACACACCAACGCGCAGGCTTTATGAAGTTTAAACTACTGAAAAGAATACGTAAGCCGATATAGCCAAAGCTGCCATTAATAATGAAACAACCAATAAAAAATAGTTACTTCCTTTAGTCTCCTGAAAATTACATTGTTCGTTTTCTTTGCTTTTCATGAATTTTAAATCTTTAATATAACATTACTTCAAAGTTAACAATACTTAACATTAAGATAATATTAAGGTGAATTTTTTTTTGATGAGGGGTAAAAACAGCTGAAAACCTGTAGTACATCCACCTCATGATCAAAGCGTCTTCCTGATGCCCAATATCAATAACACCAGGTAATGGAAATACAATAGAGCCATAGTCTGTAAAGTAGGCTGTTGGTATGAATAGCTTAAAGCCTTATGGCGCCTTATCCCGCTGTCATTACTCGCCTGCCGGCCCGCTACCCATTTCGGGCTCAGACAGGCCACTCCATCGGGGGCGCCGGGCCGCTGCCATACAAAATGTATCACCAGGACCGATAGGTGCTGTAAAATTATGGTCATGCATACAACAGTACGACCGGTATTTACACACATCCAGTGGTTTAAAAGTTTGATGAAATTAAAAAGTCTACTAGATTAGCTATAAACACAACCGGTATATGCACCAGTGTAGTGTGCATATCGGGTTGTTGTAGCCAATCCTAAGATAGACAGTCCTCACATTGACCAAGCAGTAAAAGGTCTGCACTATCCACCTTGCGATTCGAGACAGCTGGTATGGTAAGTTCTAAATCCAAACATTCGGTTTTTCCGCAAACTTTACATTGAAAGTGAGGATGTAAATCTGTGTGATGTGAAGAAGTGCACCCTTTGCATTTTGCATACCATTGTAAGCCATCCTTTCCTTTAAATGTATGAAGTGTGCCTTCATCTTCCAACCTTTCTAAAATCCGGTAAACGGTACTCTTATTCATTTCAGATTTAAGACGCTCTACTAAATCTATCGCTGATAATGCTTCATTGGCTTGCTCAAAGAGTTCGAGCAAGCTATCCACCGATTTTGTTCTTCTTACTACTCCCATGGCATGAACCTAATGCAGCGTGGTTGCATTTACAAATTTTATTCCTAATTTGCGACACTGTTGCATTAAGGAAAATCAAAATTATGATTCAATTACAGAATGCAAGTAAATCCTTCAAAGGACAACTTGCCGTGCAAAATTTGAATTTGCAAGTCAAAAAAGGAGAAATATTGGGGCTTCTGGGGGCAAATGGTGCAGGAAAGTCCACCACCATCAATATGCTTTTGGGTTTTCTTTCTCCCGACTCAGGCACAGTGAAGATTGCCGAAAAAGAAACATCCAAGCAAGTTGCCGAAGTCCGCCCTCTTGTAGGCTATATACCCGAAAATGTTAATCTCTATCCTTATTTATCTGGGCTCGAAAATCTGGATTATTTCTGTAAGCTGGCAGGATTGAAGTATTCTAAAACAGAACTTCAGGAGTTTCTTTCAACTTGTGGTTTGCAATCCGATGCACACCACAAAAAAGTTTCTGATTATTCCAAGGGGATGCGACAAAAAGTAGGCATTGCCATAGCTTACGCTAAAAAAGCAAAGGTCTATCTGCTGGACGAACCCGCAAGTGGACTGGATCCCTTGGCAAGCAATGAGCTCTCCGAATTGCTCAAAAAACTGGCAGCGGATGGAGCATCTATCTTAATGGCATCGCACGACATTTTTCGGGTACGGGAGGTATGCCATCGAATTGGCATTCTCAAGCAAGGAGCGTTGGTTAAAGAACTTCGCAGCGAAGATGTAAGCGCCAATGAACTGGAGCAATTGTATTTGCAATACATGACAAAGTAATCAAAGGCCATGTGGAAAATCATCAAAAACGAATGGAAATATTACAGCCGAACCCCTTGGCTCCTAGGCATTAGCTCAGGTTTTGTCTTAGTCCTGCTTTTGTCGGTTGTACTTGGCAATTTCCAAACACAAAAGCAAACGGAGCAGTACATAAAAGCACAAGACGAATTGAGAGCGCAATGGGAAAGCATTGATGCCATGAACCCACATGGTGCAGCCCACTATGGAACTTATGTTTTTAAGCCTGCAAGTTTATTGAGCAGCCTGGACGAAGGGGTGAATGGTATCACGGGAAATGTACTTCGAGTAGAAGGGCACGTACAAAACGAAATTGTACACTCTGAAGCATCGCAGATGCAAAGCATTTCTAAATTCGGTAAACTCAAAAGTTCCTTGTTGCTGCAATACATCGTTCCCATTTTGTTGGTTTTCTTGGCGTTCAGCAGCATCAGCAGTGAAAAACGAAGTGGGAGGTTGAAGTTATTGGTATTGCAGGGTGCAAAGCCGCTTTCGCTGATTTTAGGCAAAACGCTTTCTATATGGATGTATGGAGTCGGGCTATTAGCCCTGACCGTTTTGGCATATGCGCTATTTAACCTAGAAGATTTGAATGGGGAAGTTCTGAGCCGTACCGCCCTATTTTTCCTTTCATACAGTTTATACTATTTCATTGTCACGGGGCTAACCATTTTCTTCTCGGCACGCTGGCAGAATCCTACTGTAGCTTTGACTTCTATGTTAGGTATTTGGATAATTTGGACGATTTTCCTACCAAATATTTTGCTGAGTTCGGTGGAGAAATGGCACGAGTTGCCTAGCAGAAATGAGTTTAAAACCGCCATGAAGGAAGACCGCTCGAAAGGCTTGGATGGACACAACCCTTCTGATGAGCGTACAAAAGAGTTAAAAGCGAAGGTTTTGAAGGAATATGAGGTTGATAGTCTCGCTGAACTACCAATCAACTTTGACGGACTTGTAATGCAAGAAGATGAAGAATACGGCAACAAGGTTTGGGACAAGCATTTCGGTAATTTGAGAAGTGTATTCGTACAACAAAAACAGACGTATCAATTGGGTGGCATAGTAAACCCCTTCATTTCCCTGCAAAACGCAAGTATGGGTTTTGCAGGCAATGACAACCTACACCATCAGGAGTTTTTGGTACAAGTAGAAAATTACAGAAGAGTATTTATCAAAATGCTTAACGATAAGCATGCCTATGGCGGTTCAAAAACAGGCGATTGGGGTTGGAAAGCCGACAATGATTTCTACAAGTCGGTTCCCGATTTTGAACATCAGCCTACGGAGTTGGCTTCGGTATTCTCGCATTACGCCACCGATGTATTGCTGTTACTGGGGTGGTCGGTTGTAGTATTTGGCTTGATGATTTTGGGAACTAAAAGAATGCAAGTACTATGAAAAGCCTGAACATATTCTTGTATGAATGGAAGCATTTCATTAGAAATTCTTTCAAAATAGTGGCTGTACTGCTTTTTATTGTTGCCGGAATTTATGGTTTGCAAAATGGAAGTCTTTTATACCATGAACAATCAGCGGAGATTGAGAAGATCCAAGATAAGGCGGAAGAGGAAAAACTGAAATACCTCAAGCAATACGAGGAGGGAAAAATGGTAGATAAAGATCGTCCCTGGTTGGATTTGAGTAAACCTTCTTATGCCATTTGGTATACACCGACCTATCACCTTAAAATACCTTCGCCTGCAATGGTTTACAGCGTCGGGCAGGCAGAACAGTATGGTTTTTATAAGCGCGTTACCTTCTGGGCGAGCCCCTATGATGCAGATATGGCAGAGGAAATTGCCAATCCCGAACGCCTACAAATAGGCACATTGGACTTTGCTTTTGTCTTACTGTTTTTAATGCCACTTTTACTATTGATTCTGTTATACAACATCAAAAGTGCAGAAGCCGAACAAGGATTTTTACCCTTGATTGAAGTACAAACTGCTTCCAAAAACAGCTGGCTGCTTGCTCGAATACTGTTTTATTTTTTGCTTGCTACTGTAGTCATCATAGGTTTATTAGTCTATGGGGCTATGCTTACAGATGTATTTAAAACAGCAAGTAATGCCTTTGGACAAATACTGTTTTACTCCTTGCTATACCTTGGTTTTTGGTCGCTTATCTTCTTTTTTGTTTTAAAAAACGGGAAAAGCATTTTGGGAAATACCTTACAAATGGTTGGCGTTTGGCTACTCTTCGCCTTCGTTGTTCCTGCCATTGTCCATCAAAGCGTCAGCATTGCTAAACCCGCCAATTTGATGACCGATTTTATCGAGGTAAGGGACAAGCAGGAAGAACTTTATGCCAATGATAGCCTCTTTGAACAAAAGCTGATTGAATTGTTCCCCAGCATAGTAGAAACCCCTGTTTATCAGGACAGCACAAACATCAGTTCAGCAAAAAACTCATCCGCTTCTGCCTTGGTGAATGAGCTCAAAAAAGAAAGTATAGAGCCTATTGAAAAAGGAAGTCAGGAAAAAAATAACTTTATACAGGCTACTTATTGGATTAATCCCGTCACTTTTTTTCAAAATAAACTAAATCAAATTTCAGAAACACATTATAACGATTACCAGCAATATCGCAACGATATACAAGCTATGATTGATAAACGCACAGTGGTTTTAGTCAAGGATTTGTGGAATGATGTAAAAGTGGATAAAGAAAAGTATCTGGAGTACAACGAGAAATTATCCGAACTATGAACAGAAAAGACTTTTTGACACAGTCAAGCATATTGGCTTTAGGTGGTTCTTTGCTGCCTTTTGCAAGTGTTGCAAACGAAGCAAATGATGTAACTCCAGGAAAACGTGTGGTAGAGCCTGATAGCGATTATGATGTCATTATTGTAGGAGGCAGTTATGCGGGCAAATCTGCAGCACTCATTTTGGCAAGATGCCTTCGCAAGGTTTTGGTGATTGATGCAGGAAAGCCTCGCAACCGGTTTGCTGAAGAAGCCCATAACGCACTCACAGTAGAGGGGGAATCGCCTGCCAAAATTCAAAAGTTGGCAGCCAAGCAAATCAGCCCCTACGAAATGTACATAGACCTGCTGAGCGATGAAGTTATAGATGTTGGTAAGGAAGACGGTAAGTTTGGCATTAAAACAAAGTCTTCTAAACAAAGTAGAGCACCTCATATCATATTTGCCACAGGAGCTGTAGATGAATTGCCCCCAATTAAAGGTATTGCAGAGCAATGGAGCAAAAATGTGCATCATTGCCCGTACTGCCACGGTTTTGAGAGCAGAAACGGACAAACCGTATTGATTAGCGAGAAATTTCAAGGATTGGAGTTGCTCACCTCGCTCAATCACTGGTGCGAAGACTTGCTAATTTGTTTGTAAGGAGAAGAGAATATTCCTGAACAAATGACTGCAGTTTTGGACAAAAACAAAATCAAATGGACAAATAAAGAAATAGTAGAAGTAGTAAGCAACAGAAACGGGACGCTGAAAGAATTACGCTACGGAGACAATACCACGCAACAAGTCAATCATATTTATATAAAACCTAAAACTAGCTATCAAACGCAGTGGGCAGAGAAATTGGGTTGCGAATTGGATGAAAATAAGCAACGCGTTGTTACAGATGAATTTATGCAAACTACACAAAAAGGTGTATATGCCATAGGGGATATTTCTTCTAAAAGTATGGGGCAAATAGTCTGGAGTATAAATTCAGGAATGATGGCTGGTGTAGGCATTAACAGAGACTTGGTGAACTCAAGTTTCGTAACCGGATAATTCAACTTCAATAAGTAATGCGTGTTGATATATTTCAAAACAAGAAAAAATACTTTAAATACAATGCAAATCAACAGAAGAAGAAATATTTACTGGGCAGATAAACTTGTGGCTGTAAGTGCATTTCTTTGCATTATCCATTGTCTTGCAGTACCCACCTTGCTCGCACTGGGTCTTGGTTTTTTAGGCAATCCTATAATTTCATACTTGTTTATAACAATAGCATTCATCTCAATTTTTAACGCAACAAAAAATAAAGTATTAGAAGGTAAAAGTATATTCCTGTGGAGTGCTTTTGTTGGTTTTGTACTCTCTTTATTCTTTGAAGAGAAGTCAAAACTATTCGAGTACGGAACATACTTATTCTCTATAGCAATCATTGTGGGCCACTTAATGCGCATGAAATACAATGAAGCTATACCAAGATAAAAGACAAGTGCTGTTGTTCGTTTTATGTTTTGCAGGACTCATTGCTGATGCGAAAGGGCAAGATAAAGAAACCGACAACTTTCCTCCACTAGAAAATCCAATTGCAGTAAAAGCAATTAGGGCAATGCAGAAAATAAATGTTGATGGAAAACTGAATGAACCTGACTGGGGAAACGCAATACCTATTACTGATTTCTTTCGAGTGGAGCCTGTTCAAGGAGGAGAAATTAAAAATTCGACCTTGGTAAAAATTCTTTATGATGACCAAAACCTCTATTTTGGTGTGTTCGCCTCCGACTCCTTAGGAAAAAAAGGGATAAGGATACAAGATTTAAGACGTGATTTTAATCGTGGAGAAAATGATGTATTCGGCATTCAAATAGACGCTCAGAATACCAAGCAATATGCAGTTTCTTTTCAAACCACCCCTTTCGGCAATCAATTGGACTTGCAAAATTTTAATGATAACAATACCGATACCGATTGGAATGCCTTGTGGACCGTTCGTACCCAACGCACGGAAGAAGGCTACTACGCAGAATTTGCGATTCCTTTCAAATCAATTCGATATGATAAGCCCGTTGAAGATGTGCCTGTAGAATGGGGTATAACTTTTTACCGTCTGGCTAGAAAAGATTTTGAGAAAACTGTGTTTCCAGCCATACCACAATCTTTTTCTGAAAATCGAATGATTTATGCTGCTAAGTTAACCGGTTTGGAATTGCCGCCCCCTTCTGCTAACATCCGTATTGAGCCTTATGCACTTTACCAATATGATGTAAATAAATCGGGTGATGATATAACCAATGAACTGGGCGAGCCAAAGCTGGGTGGGGATGTAAAATGGGTTATTAACCCCAATGCAGTTCTTGACTTAACGATCAACACAGACTTTGCACAAGCCGATGTTGACCGAGCTGTAAATAACTTAGAGCGCTTCAATATTTTTTTTCCAGAAAGAAGACAATTTTTTCTAGAAAATTCAGGGATTTGGGCAGGAGCCAGCAACAGTCAACTGCGCCCTTTCTTTACCCGTACTATTGGGCTTGAAAACAGTTTTAATTCGGCTCCAGCACCCTTAGACGTAGGCGCTCGTTTCACAGATCGAAACGATAACAGAACTATTGCAGCTTTAGCTGTTCGTCAGCGGGAAACCGACAATAGTCCGGCAAGCACCTTTGGCGTGGGTCGCTACACCCAGAATTATGGCAAAGAGAATAATGTTGGCGCAATGCTGACGTACCGGCAAGATGATGCATATCCAGATTTGGGAATTTCTAGCAAAAACAATGCAACCCTTTCAATTGATGGTCTTATTCGACCAAAAAGCGAAATCACCCTTTCTTATTTATTATCTGCTTCAACAGATAGTGAAACCGGAGAAACGGGCTATTCGGGGCGAATGTTTGCCGGAACTCGCACCAACAATTATTACATTGGCTATGTAAACACTTTTATCAGTAAGGACTATAATCCTGCTATGGGTTTTGTTTTTCAGAAAGATGTTATGTCTCACAGCCCGGGAGGGTATGCCATATTACGTCCTAAATGGTTGCCTTTTGTACGCAGGTGGGACCCAGGAGTCTTTATTACCTATAATCACGATTTTCAGGATTTTGGAAACTTTCAGCAATCGAGTATTTATATTTTCCCTATTTATATGTGGTTTAAGGATAACAGCTTTTTTGAAGCCTCCTTTACACCTACTTGGCAGAACATCAATTTTGACTTTGCACCTTTGGGCTTAGAAATTGAGCAAGGAAATTACAGTTATACGCGCTTTTATTTGCGATATTATTCTGACCAATCCAAAAAATTTTCTGTCTCCACGAGCTTTGATTTTGGGGACTTTTATAACGGAGCACGCAACACGTTCAATGTAGGGTTACGGTATGCACCTCTTCCACATCTGTCTTTTTCAGCCAATTACGAACACAACAATATCAATAATGTGGGTATTTTGAAAGAAGATTTGAATACCGACTTATATACAGCAAGTCTTAGGATGGCATTAAATCCTCGTGTGCAACTATCAACGTTTTACCAGTACAATAGCTTTGATGAGCAAGGTCGTTGGAATGTACGCTTTAGTTGGGAGTATGTGCCACTTTCATTTATTTATTTGGTATTCAACGATACGCAGACAAATGTATTTGACCCAATAGAACAAAGCACACAGTTTATCAGCAAGATTACATTAATCAAACAGTTTTAACAATGCTACAAAACAAACTCCCCGTAACCGTTTTAAGCGGTTTTCTAGGCGCAGGAAAAACCACTTTACTCAACCACGTTTTGCACAATAAAGAGGGCTTGAAAGTAGCCGTTATCGTAAACGACATGAGCGAAGTAAATGTGGATGCCGAATTGGTAAAAAGCGAAAACACGCTTTCCCGAACAGAAGAAAAGCTTGTGGAAATGAGCAACGGCTGTATATGCTGTACCCTTCGGGAAGATTTAATGATCGAAGTAGAACGCTTAGCAAAAGAAAATCGGTTCGATTACCTACTCATAGAAAGTACGGGCATCAGCGAACCCGTCCCGGTTGCCCAAACATTCTCATTTGTAGATGAGGAAAATGGCATTGATCTTTCTCGCTTTAGCTATGTTGACACGATGGTGACCGTAGTGGATGCCTTCAACTTCTTTAAAGATTTTGGAAGTCCAGAAAAATTAAACGATAGAGACCTCACCGATATAGAAGGTGATGAAAGAACTATAGTAAATTTATTAACCGATCAAATAGAGTTTGCCAATGTCATCATTTTAAATAAAACCGACTTAGTAACGTCAGAACAACTTGGCATCCTCAAAGCAGCTATTCATAAACTGAATCCTTCTGCAAAAATTATTGAGTCTATTTTTAGCAAAGTGGCACCCAAAGAAATCTTGAATACAGGCTTGTTCAATTTTGAAGAAGCCGAACAAAGTGCCGGTTGGATCGAAGAATTGAACAAAGACGAGCATACCCCTGAAACAGATGAGTATGGCATATCTTCCTTTGTGTTTCGAAGTAAAAAACCGTTTGACCCTGATAGATTTTCGGATTATATACAGCACAAATTTCCAAATACCATTATCCGGAGCAAGGGTTTGTTTTGGTTGGCTTCCCGCCCTGAGCAAGCATTGGTCTGGAGTCAGGCAGGCGGATCATTAAAAGCTGATAGTGCGGGCGTTTGGTGGAGCAGTATGCCCTACGAGAAAAGAATCCAATACATAGCATTTATAGAAAACCAAAAACAAATCGAATCAGGCTGGGACAAAACCTTTGGCGACCGTAAAAACGAAATCGTTTTCATAGGTCAGGATATGGATGAAGAAAAAATCAAATTTGAATTAGAATTATGTCTATCCACAAATCAGGAACTGCACAATGGGAATTGGAAAAAAGGTTATATTGATGAATGGCCTGTTGAAAGAGCCTATGCATTGAAATAAAAAAGTATTAGCTACAACATTGTATAAAACCAATAGCGGGTGAAGTGGTAAATTTAAGGTATGTATATTTATTAAACTTCTGTATTGGCGGAAAGCTAATCGCCTTGAAATCCGCTACTGCTCTTATACGTTACCGTTATCTGTAATTGGGGTGATTTGGACTCGAAATCGCATGACTAAAAGGTAGCAATTTCGGCTTTTCCAAATTGATTTCAGTAGCTAAGGTCAAAATATAAGATTGAAAAATATGAAAATAGACCTGACAGCTTAATTTCTTTACTCACTGATAATCAGAGCTATATTTTTTAAGTTAGTCAGTGTTGATGAAACATAACTAATGATATAAAAAACGATCATTGAACTTCATATTCTAAATGACTTTTATCAATCCGAAAGAAACATTTAACTAATCGATTGGTTTTTTACTTATGGCTTACTATGGATAATCAGCTATGAATAAATATCAATCAGATTTCCGATCTTTTTTAGGAAGTGCAAGCTTTCAACATTGCTTGTTTTTATTGGTCATACTTTTACCAAACTCAGGTTTATATTCCCAGTCTAATTGTGAAGCTGGAACTAAGGATCAGTTTTTTAACTGTTATGGAGGAAGTCAAAATTTTAGTGAAATATATGTTGATGCACTCACCACGTTTATTGATGTAGAAGATGCGATTGGAAATGGTGAATACTCCATGGCCAGAACGCTACTGGACGAACTATGGGGATCTTATCCAATAGGAAATACAATCTGGAATAATGGCTTTGCTGACCAATTTGGCACCAACATAGGGAGTCCATACGGATACTACGGTCTACGCATGATGGACGACATAGTAAATTTCAGGCTCGAAAACCCGGAAGAAAATCCTAACGCAGTTGTCGCCAGCATGAAAATCATATTGGTAGGATGCATACAGGGTATTCAGCCAAGTACGCAAGAAGAATTGGACAATGGAATCGGAGTTTTTGAAACCAGATCAATTAACCCTGCTTTAGCAGATTCAGATTACCGGATAATTAAACAATCAATTGACTTGTTTACCCGGTATGTAGAGGCTATCACAAAAGGCGACTTAAAAGTTAATATAGATTTTATTGAATTACCCGATTTATGCCTTGATGCCTCTGTTTATTCAATAGCACAAGGACTGTATATTGCCCAACCTAATCTAGGTGCGATGTGGGAGGCTATTGACCAAGATATTTTCAATGAAACTGACTGGTGGATGGTGATTAGTCCGTCAGCTGTTCCTATTGGTGATGATTTCGAAGATGATGTATTCATAACTGGAGGAATGGGAGCGGATAATAAAGGCGGACCATTATTCATTGCTGATGATTCATGGTTACTCCGCAAACCCTATCACCTTGGTGAAGGTGATTACAGTGAAATCGAAAGAAGAGCTTATCTGCCGCAATGGTATCAACATGAATTCTACCACCATTTATACCGCATATATCCTGAGTATTCACTTGAAGTCAATGGACATGATTGGTTTAATCGCAACTTCTGGCCAAGCGATTTTGAGGGCAATTATGAACCTGACTATTATGCCGAAACGCTTTATAAACGGCTACAAGTTGCTTGTGAGCCACTAAGTAGCCGTTTGATTACAAGATTAACAGATTCTGACCTTTCCTTATATAGTGGGCTTGATCTTCAAGACATCTTAGGAGCGTATTCATTGGATAATATCGGAAATGATTTCCATGAGGGAGAGATTATTGAATCAGGTAATTTTATTTATTGGAGAAATGCTGCTGGCGTGGAATGGGAGTTGACTCCTCGCTTAACTGAGGGATTTTTGGAAACTGGACCTGATTGTCCTTACCCAGGGAACGATCATTTCATTGAACTTGCCACTATCGAGAAAGAAGAATCAATTGGTGTGAATATCGGTTTTAGATTCAATGGTGATTTTTATAGACGCAGATTCAGGTCTTTTTTTGGTGAGATTCCCGTGGAATTAATCTATGGGTCTTATTCGAGTGCTAGGGGTTCTGCTACCGGTGAATTTTATATTCAAGATCAGCAGTATTTTTGGATGGATCAGGATAATAATGCCTATCCAATTGAAGTTGATTTTGATCAAGGTATTCTGGAAGGAGATTTTGAATTAGGGAGCTTGGAATTGATTGTTTACGGTGACGGGAACTGTATTTCAAATCGAATCCTAGGATTTAAAGGTGAACAAGACTTTTATACTGCTCCAAAAATCATTGCAGACAATCAATCCCCTGTGCTTGTTAATGCTTTCGAGGATATATTTCTGGAATCGGATAATATTCAGTCGATTAACTTAGATGATTTCTTTATTGATTCCGATTCTGATGATATCCTATATTACTTATTTTATGACAATGAAATTATTTCTGCTTCGATTGATGGAACTAGTTTAAACATCAGGCCCATCACTAATGGTAGCACCAAAGTTATTATTGTTGCTCTAGATGCAAACAGAGGGGCAGTTTCAGCTGAATTTGAAGTCACAGCATCAGTTCCAATAGTGTTATCAATATCTAGTGACCTCGCAGAAGAGCTATTGTTGTACCCAAATCCTTCAAACGATCATATTAATCTGGTCGGTTTGACGAGCAGAGTAACATACAGCATTTATAAATTGACAGGAAAAAAGAAATTGGAAGGAAGCACTTCCGAAAATATAGATATATCCTCTTTAAGTTCGGGTGTATTCATTTTAAGAATAGAATCTCTAGATAAGTCTTTTAGGTTCATTCATGAGTAATTCAGTTACGAAAATGAAAGTTTATAAATTGAACTTTAAACTTACAGATAATCGAGTAGCCCGACCTGAGCCAAAAGGCTCAGGTTGAGGCTCTCACACCACCGTACGTACGGTTCGCGTATACGGCGGTTCGTAAAGCATAATGAAACGCTCTTTACACCGTTTC
>DAXETV010000039.1:0-19545 GCA_051155775.1 Cyclobacteriaceae bacterium
GTAGATACCGATGTTCATAATAACGTCAATGCCATTATCAACGGGTTGTTTGGGGCCATGGCGATGCTTTATGGTGAAGGCGACTTTTTCAAGACTGTGGGTATTGCGGTTAGCTCCGGGCTGGATTGCGACAACCAGGCAGCTACCGTTGGTGGGTTTATAGGGGTGCTGAATGGATTAGAATTTATCCCCAGACATCTTACTACCGATATGGGTGGGGGTGAGGTATGGATTGAGCCTTTCAATAATCAGTATATCAACTATTCAAGAGATAAGCTGCCCAATATGACCCCCATATCAGAAATAATAGATCGTATCTATGCCATGGCTGAAATTGCTATCCTTGAAAATGGAGGTAAAAAATTGCGAGACAATGGAGCGGTAATTTTGCAAATCCCCGTAAAATGATCCTCAAACCAGGTGCCAGTTCTGTCTATCTATTTTTTATTATTATCTTCCTGCTCATCAACGCTTGTAGTATGCAAAATAAAAACTCATTGTCAATTTCTAACTCCCCATTTGGGAAAACCAAAGATGGACCGGTAGATATTTACACACTGAAAAATAAGCAGGGGATGGAGGTTCTGATTACCAACTGTGGAGGTACCATTGTTTCAATTAAAGTGCCTGACAGGAACGGTGATTATGATGATGTTGTCCTTGGTTTTGATAATATATCAGGCTACACGGGACCAGATAACCCTTATTTCGGTGGTATCGTGGGTCGTTATGCCAATAGAATTGCTAATGGTAGATTTACTTTAGAAGGTACAGAGTATGGTCTTGCCCAAAATAATGGACCCAATCATCTGCATGGAGGAGAAAAAGGCTTTAACCTCAGAATCTGGGATGCCGTTGAGATTGAAAATGATAATCAGGTAGGTCTATTGCTACAATACCGAAGCAAAGACATGGAAGAGGGCTATCCCGGAAACCTATCTGTAACCGTAAAATACCTGCTTAATAATCATAATGAACTGGAAATTCAATATTTAGCAACCACAGATAAAACAACGATTATCAACCTTACCAACCACAGCTACTTTAATCTGGCTGGCGAAGGGAAGGGAAATATCCTTGACCATGAATTGAGGATTATGGCGGAATCCATTACGCCTGTCGATGAAAACCTGATCCCAACCGGTGATCTATTAAAAGTAGAAGGGACTCCTTTTGACTTTAAGCAAAGCAAATCCATTGGCCATGATATCAATGCAGACCATAAACAGATTAAACTTGCAGGAGGGTATGATCATAATTTTGTGTTGAATAAAGATTCCTCCAATAAGTCGCTGGCCGCTGAAGCTTATGAACCTAAATCTGGAAGATGCTTACATGTATTTACAGAAGCGCCGGGCGTTCAATTTTATTGCGGGAACTTTCTGGATGGTACATTCATGGGAAAAAATGAACATGTTTATGGTTACAGAACTGGATTTTGCCTGGAAACACAGCACTTCCCGGATTCACCAAATCATGAATCCTTTCCGTCCACCACATTAAAACCTAATCAGACTTATGAGACTTCGACAATATTTAGATTTTTTACTAAGTAACTATATTCCTGTCGTATCAATTCTACTGGCCATTTATTCATGTAATTCTGTTACGGAAAAACCAATAACCCAACCCAAACGACCCAATATCCTGTGGTTAGTTGCTGAAGACCTCAGTCCTTATATACCACCATTTGGAGATTCGACCGTTCAAACACCAAATCTAAGCCGGTTGGCTAAAGAAGGTGTCCGGTACACAAATGTCTTTAGTGTATCCGGCGTATGTTCCCCCAGCAGAGCAGCCATTGCTACGGGAATGTACCCTACCAGCATAGGTGCTCACCATATGCGCACCTTATCTCAAACACCTGAGGCAAAGGAGATGGGATTGATTAATTATGAAGTGGTTCCACCACCCTATGTAAAAATGGTGAGCGAAATCATGAGGAAAAATGGCTACTACTGCACGAATAATGCCAAGGAAGACTATCAATTCCGTCAGTCAGTAACGGCCTGGGATGAATCAAGTGTTCATGCCCATTGGAGAAACAGACCAAATAAGGATAAGCCTTTCTACGCCGTTTTCAATTTTGGCGTTACCCACGAATCAAACATGTGGAATCCCTTTTATCGACCATATGATATGGATACCTTCCCGCCTCCCAGAGGAGTAAAATGGTGGGAAAGCTATGAAGGTAAGGATAAGCCGCTCTTGGTACCGGAAGATCTTAAAGTTACAATCCCTCCTTATCTTCCCAGGACTGGCCCTGTTATAAAAGATATTCGACGAATGTATTCAAACATAGTAGAGATGGATAGGCATGTTGGAAGGGTTATGGATCAATTAGAAAAAGACGGATTACAGGAAAACACCATCATCGTATGGTACAGCGATCATGGAGGGCCATTGCCAAGACAAAAAAGATTGCTCTATGATTCAGGCCTTGGAGTACCTATGATCATTCGTTATCCGGGTAAAAAAAGAGCCGGAGAAATGGACGACCGGTTGGTCAGCTTTATTGACTTTGCCCCAACATTATTATCAATGGTAGGGATAAAGCCCCCTGAATACATTCAGGGCAGCGCCTTTGAAGGGAAATATAAAACAGATATGCCACGGAAATATGTCCATGCGGCAGGTGATCGCTTTGATGAAACCTATGACATGATCCGCGCAGTCAGAGACAAACGTTTCAAATACCTGAGAAATTTCCAGCCCCAAAAACCTTATTACCTTCCGCTTGCCTATCGTGAAAATATGGCTACAATGAAGGAACTGCTTCGCATGAGGGATGAAGGCACACTAAATGAAATTCAGATGCAGTGGTTTCGTCAAACTAAACCGGAGGAAGAACTCTTCGACACTAAAAATGATCCACATGAACTAAATAACCTGGCTGATAACCCTGATTACCATGAAAAACTGATAGAATTCAGAAATGAATGTAAAAGATGGATGATGGAAGTAGATGATATGGGGTTCATTCCGGAAGAGGAACTAATCAAACGTTTCTGGCCAAATAAAAAACAACCGATAACCGCAGACCCTTACATAGCCTCCAAAGACGGGAAGTTAAGGATAGTATGCGCTACCGAAGGATCATCCATTGGTTATAAATTCCAGGAGGACATGAAACCTTGGATTGGGTGGCGGATTTACACTGAGCCGATACCGTTACCGGAACAGGAGATAAAAGTAATTACCCATAGGATTGGTTATGCGCCTGGTGATACCATTACCTTTTCATCAGATAAATAACCGGTTAAATTTTTAATCATCAAAACACCAAACCAATTGAATAACAATCAGTCCAATAATCTTTACATCATACTTATTACGCTGGTAGCAACCTTGGGAGGTTTCCTTTTTGGGTTCGATAGTGGGGTAATCAATGGCACAGTGAGAGGATTAGAGGTAGCGTTCAATGCTGAAGATATCGGTAGTGGTTTTAATGTAGCCTCTATGTTGTTGGGTTGTGCTGTAGGGGCTTTTTTTGCCGGACGACTCGCAGATAAATATGGAAGAAGGTCTATGCTACGGGTAGCTGCTTCTCTATTCATCGTGTCTGCCTTTGGATCTGGTATTGCTTCTTCGTCACCAGAGTTTATCATTTACCGAATCCTTGGGGGACTAGCCGTTGGCGCTGCTTCGGTAATGGCTCCGGCTTATATCAGTGAAATCGCCCCCGCCAGGTACAGAGGTGCCCTGGCAACCTTACAACAGATTGCAATTATATCGGGCTTATTCATATCATATCTGAGTAATTATTTATTAGCAGAAGAATCGGGATCAGCAGAAAATACCTTTTGGCTTGGTTTTGATACCTGGAGGTGGATGTTCTGGATGGAAATTATACCTTCTACTGTTTTTCTGATCTCACTATTTTTTATTCCGCAAACGCCTCGGTTTCTTGTTTCCCGGCAAAAGAAAGAAGAGGCCATTGATGTTCTTTCCAAATTGTTTGGCCATGCACAAGCCAAACAAAAAATGAAAGAGATAGATGCTTCACTAGCGGCCGATCACCACCGCCCAAAATTATCAGACTTATACGATAATACTATAGGCCGTCTCCGACCGATTGTATGGGCAGGACTGGGCCTCGCTGTTTTTCAGCAGTTGGTTGGCATCAATGTAATCTTTTATTACGGTGCCGTGCTCTGGCAGGCAGTAGGTTTTGGCGAGCGCGATGCCTTACTGATCAATGTTGTATCCGGCGGATTGAGTGTAGCATCTGTGGTAGTGTCCCTCTTATTGGTCGATAAGGTTGGAAGGAAACCACTGCTCATTATCGGGTCTGCGGGGATGAGTGTCACCCTTTCTTTGATGGTAGTGGCCTTTGGCAATGGTGAATTATTAGAGAACGGTTCATTAGCGCTAAGTGATCAAATGGGCGTACTGGCCTTAATATCAGCCAATACATTTTTAATTTTCTTCAACCTTTCCTGGGGTCCGGTGATGTGGGTGATGCTGGGTGAGATGTTCCCAAACCAGTTAAGAGGCTCAGGGCTGGCAGTTACCGGGTTGGCTCAATGGATATCAAATTTCACCATCACGCTCACTTTTCCTTTGCTTTTAGCTTCAATCGGCTTAGCTATTACCTATAGCATTTATGCCATCAGCGCCGTTATATCCATAGCTTTTGTTTACCGGTATGTACATGAAACCAAAGGCAGGGAGTTGGAGGAGATGAAAGGTTGAATGAATGGTTATTCTTATGTTACATTGTCCAGACTTAGAGGGCCGGGTATGAAACGATGCTTTGCTATTACCATAAAACGCAACCTGAGATTCAGTGAACTGCCCAGTACGAGCCCCATACGCTGGGTGGTGTAAGAGGCGCACCCCCACATCATAGTGCGGGGCGGGCTGTGGGCATTATCGCTCACGGCTGTTTACTCATTGCCTACAGTTATTTATTCCGTTCTTTCAAATATCTCAAAATAAATTTTCAGATAAGTCCACATAAACCAATTCATAAAACTCTCTTTTTCCAAACAATTACATTGGTAATTCTCCATTTCCGTTTTATGGGAACCTAAACCATTAATACGTTCATTTTTCAATAATTCCATTAATAATTCAAACTTTTGGTTTCAGGATGGCTTATTGGATTATAACTGAGCAAAAAAACTAACCTTCTGGTCGCTTTGGCACGGCCTTTTCCCTTAAGCCAAAACGATAGAAGAAATAATAATTAAAGCCCAGGTTGGCACTTTTTTCGTTCTTACCAAAGCCTGGCACTTGAAATGGTGTAAAGCTTCCTTGATGATCAATGTTTTTGATAAATTTTATTCTTGTGGTAAAACCCGAGTAGAGATTCGAAAACAGCCTGACTTTCATGCCTACTACAATTTCAAACCAGTTAGCACTAATCGATTCATTTTCCCTGGATATCGGCGAATCCCCCCAAATATTACTGTTTTGGGTAAATTTTACCTCTTCGTTAAAATTTGATCTTGCGTAACGTAATCCTCCAAAGATCATGTTACGCTCAGGATTGTAAGGAATAAAATTATAATCTACCCCAAGCCGATAAAAGTTACCTTGATTATCATAAGCATAATCCTTACTATCCGATGTAAAAAATTCCCTTCCAAACTCTGCCACAGCAAAATAACGACCAAAATCAACGTCTGCCTGTAATTCAAACCGGTGATTTCGGTCCAGGAGTATAAGCTCCCCTATACCCACAATATCCAGGCCTACCCGGATATGAGATGGGGTGAATTTTGGCTCCGAGGTTTCTGATACTTCTTCCTCTTGCGCTAATAAAAAGTAGCCCGGCAAGCTAAGGATTATCATTAAAAATGATTTCAACATTAATGGGTATCGTTCTGTCAAAGCGTTTGTCAATAATTGAAAGCGAGTCAAAAGTGGAAATGCTATCATTTACCTCAAGGTTAAACAAAGTTTGTGTGGGTCCACAATCGAATGAGATTATCATTTGGGAAGCATCATAATATACCAATAAGGTGTCTTGTAGGGAATCATTTTGAAAAATAAATAAGGTGCTGTCAGCAATCGGATTCACTTGCAAAGGAAATAAAGATAAAGTGTCTCCAGTAAACTGAGCCGAATCAGCGCCTAAAGCAAAGATTGAATCGAATGAAATCTGAAGTTCGGAAATATCCCCGGCAGTATCCAGCCTGTTAAACTGGACATTTAAAACATTGGTGTTGCTATCAAATCCACAATCCGTAGTGTCCTCACAACTCAGGATTAGAATTAATCCAAAAAGTATAATTGCTAAAGGGCTACGCATATCTAATCTTTCTTTACTGCTTCCCACAACAACTCCACCGGATGGTATGCCCTTACTCCTGTACCGTCTTTGATTTGATGTCTGCAACTGGTACCCGGTGCAGCGATTTTAGCATTATTTTTGACTGACCTGATCGTTGGGAATAAAACCAATTCCCCGATATCCATGGAAATATTGAAATGCTCTTTCTCATAACCAAATGAACCGGCCATGCCACAGCAACCCGATGGAATAATTTGAACACTGTAGTTTTCAGGAAATGAAAGAATCTTCTTTGTATGGACCAAAGAAGACATTGCTTTTTGATGACAATGCCCGTGAAGTTTTATCTCACATGAATGATCAACGAATTTTTCTTTAGTAAGCCTCCCTTTATCCAGTTCATTGGATAAAAATTCATCGATCAGTAACACATTGTCAGCCAGTTTATTGGCTTGCTTTTGTAAATCTCCTCGCAACAAAGCCGGATATTCATCCCTAAAGCTCAATATAGCAGATGGTTCGATACCAATAAGTGGTGCCTCATCGTTCACCAAACCGGAGAAAATTTCCACATTTTTTTGTGCTAGTTTCTTTGCTTCTTTCAGCATGCCTTTGGAGATATAGCTCCTTCCGCTCTCCGGATGATCTATAAATTTCACTTGATAACCCAGATAATTGAGTAGTTCGATGGCTTTTATTCCAATACTTACATCCAGGTAGTTAGTAAACTCATCAAAAAACATATACACCTGCTTATCCCAGTCCTTTTTAAAGCGTACATTTTTTGCGTACCACTTTTTCAGACTGCCGCCGGGCAGTGTAGGCATGCTTCTTTTTGGTGCAAAACCAATCACTTCTTTTGCTATATCACTGATTACCGGAATATTAAACACAGCATTAAAAGCCCAGTGGATATTTGAAGCCAATTGCATCCCGAGCGCATAATTGCCGATTAGCCTGCTTCTGAAAGGTGTTCCGTTTACATCATGGTATTGCTGTGTAAATTCAGCTTTAAGCCTGGCAAGATCGACATTGGAGGGACACTCGGACTTACAACCTTTACATGAAAGGCAAAGATCCATAACCTCCTTTATTTCAACATGGTCAAAACGGTTGATTTTTGTTGATCGGGTAAGGAATTCCCTTAAAATATTTGCACGGGCACGGGTCGTATCTTTTTCATTTCTGGTAGCCATATAACTGGGGCACATAGTCCCACCGCTTAGTTCACTCTTTCTGCAGTCGCCAGAACCATTACACTGCTCTGCAGCTCTTAAGAGCCCATTTTGACTGCTAAAATCAAAATATGTGTCAAAATCTGGTGTTGATTGATCTTCGTCATATCTCAGATGTGAATTCATGGATGGGGTATCCACGATCTTTCCCGGGTTGAAAATATTATCCGGATCCCAGGCCAGCTTGACCGCTTTGAATAACTGGTAGTTTTTTTTCCCAACCATTTCAGGGATAAATTCACCTCTCAGACGACCATCACCGTGTTCACCGCTCAGCGAACCCTCATATTTCTTCACCAATGCAGCCACCTCTTTTGCGATGATTTTAAATAAAGCCTGACCCTGGCCTACTTTAAGGTTAATTATCGGCCTCAGGTGTAGCTCCCCAGATCCTGCATGGGCATAGTGGACACTATATAATCCATACTTTTCTAATATCTGATTAAAGGCAGCGATATAATCCGGTAGATCTTTTACATCAACAGCAGTATCTTCAATAACCGGGACAGCCTTTTCATCGCCTGGTATGTTGGCCAATGAGCCCAGGCCTGATTTTCTTAACGACCATACCTTTGGTATATCATCACCCGCTACGATTGGATAAGAATAGCCTAAGTTTTTTGATTTTAGTTCTGCAATAAGCTTATTCGTTTTATTGTCAAGCATTTCACGGCTTGTTTCAGTTAATTCCACGATCAGTATGGCATTAGGTGCCCCCTCTATAAAAAACCTGTTTTGCTGCTGATCTTTTATCTTACTGGTGCACTCCAATATGTAATGATCCATTAGTTCGCTTGCCGTTGGTTGATAACCCACTGCGATGATATTAGCCCTTAGTGATTCATCAATAGATTCACAGTGTATACAAATCAATCTTTTATGGGGTGCCGGTAAATCAACAAGATTAAGCTTAGCCTCAGTAATGAACATCAATGTGCCCTCAGAGCCTGCAATAAGCCTGCACATGTTAAAATCCTTACCTTCTTTTGAAAAGGGTTGATTATCAGCCAACGCATCTAAAGAATAGCCGGTATTTCTTCGTTTGATGGATTTCCTGGGAAACTCCTTTCTTATTTCATCAATATTATCCCGGGTTAATATTTCATCAATCCGGTTATATAAATGATGCTCTAATGTAGAATTGGTAGAGGTCTTATCTTTATAGGAGTTATTGTCCAACGGCTTAAAATGAACAAAATTCCCGTCTGAAAGTAAACCTTTGACTTCTAACAAATGATCACGGGTAGTCCCATACTTAATGGAGTTTGATCCGCAGGAATTATTTCCAATCATACCACCAATCATCGCCCGGTTAGCTGTAGAGGTCTCGGGGGCAAAAAACAACCCGTAAGATTTCAATTTTTTATTTAGGTCATCCCTGATCACCCCAGGTTGAACCCTAACCCATTTCTCTGCGGCATTGATTTCAAGGATTTTGTTAAAGTGTTTTGAAACATCAACGATTATTCCGTTACCTACGACCTGTCCGGCCAGTGATGTGCCTGCTGTTCTGGGAATTAACGATGTCTTATTTTTCCGGGCAAAATTTATTAATGATTTAATATCGTCATCCGTTTTGGGGATTGCAACTGCTTCCGGTAGTTCTCTGTATGCCGAGGCGTCGGTTGCGTAAATTATTTTTTCTGCTGCTCCATGAAACAGTTCTCCTTTAAAGGATGGGATTTCCAGTTTTTCCTGCATCTTGCAAATTTAAGCCTAACTCCAATAACTGAAAGAGTGGTTCTTGTATGAATTGTTTTGTTTACCTCATTCTACTTTTTCAAGAACCATTGCTACACGATTAGGTAAATAAACACTTAAAAAATAATCGCCAAACAAGCAAACAGCCGGATAGGTCATGATCTCATCCACTCTGTCAAATCCACCAAATTTCCCGTTATCCGTATTTATGATTATTTTATATTTCCCTTCGGAAGGCACTTTAAACCTGTAGTCCGGTATGGAATTGGACATATGGAAATTAAACAAGAAAATTAAGTTATTGCGTTCAAATATAACGGTCTTATTTTCCGGGTCCATGTTGATCTGCTGTGCCGGTAATGAAGGCAGCAACTTATAAGCGCGAGCAAAATGGATCATAGCCTCATCAAAAGCATATAGAAACTTATATCTTAAATCAGGATTATCCACTAAAGACCATTGTCTTCTGGCATATTTAAAACTCCAACCATTTCCCTCTCTTGGAAAATCTACCCATTCCGGATGACCAAATTCATTTCCAATAAAATTCAAATAACCTTCTCCCCCCAATGACAGGGTAAAGAAGCGGATCATTTTATGTAATGCCAGTCCACGATCAATGATCAGGTTATCATGATAAACATGCATATCGGAGTACATTTCCTTATCCATCAGCCAAAATGCGACTGTTTTATCACCAACAATAGCCTGATCATGAGATTCTGCATAAGCAATTGTTTTTTCACCATACCTCCGGTTTGTCATGGTATTGTACATTTCAAAAATATCCCAGGACTCATCATTCTTTTCTTTGAGGTATTTAATCCAAAAATCTGGTATACCCATCCCCAACCTGAAATCAAAGCCTATGCCACCCTCTTCCTGCGGCCTGCACAGACCGGGCATGCCGCTCATATCTTCAGCAATGGTCAGTGCATTTGGCTTAAGGTCGTGTGTTAATTTATTGGCTAATTGTAAGTAAACGAGTACATCCCAATCGACATCCTTAAAGTATTTTTCATAGTTGTCGAATGTGGTATGATCTCCATGATGGAAATAGAGCATGGAGGTTACACCGTCAAATCTGAATCCATCCATGTGGTATTCTTCTATCCAATACTTCACATTACTGAGTAAAAACCTTACCACTTCTTCCTTACCGTAATTAAATAATTTAGAATCCCAGGCGCTATGCTCACCTTTGCCACCCTTATGGAAATACTGGTCATCCGAGCCATCAAATTCATTCAAGCCTTCTGCAATATTCTTTACCGCATGTGAATGTACGATATCCATAATCACAGCCATCCCCATTTCATGCGCTTTATTTACCAGGTATTTTAAATCTTTAGGCGTACCAAATCTGCTGGAAGGCGCAAAAAAATTACTCACATGGTAACCAAAGGAACCATAATAAGGATGCTCCTGGACGGCCATCAGTTGTACGGTATTGTATCCAAGCTTTTTTATTCGAGGAAGCATGTTCTCGGCAAACTCAAGATAGGTGCCTACATCTTCTTTTTCTGTGGCCATGCCCACATGGGATTCATATATTATTGGAGCAACATGCACTTCAGAAATATCAAAATTTTTATCATTCCATTCAAAATCTTCGGTCGGCACCCAGTGCTTTGCAACAAAATCAATGGAGCCTTCAGGTTGTTCCACTCTTCTTATGTAAGCAGGTATACGATCCAAAGCGTTCTTCTCTGAAACCACATGAACCTTTAGTGAGCTGTTGTGGGTAAATTTATCCTTGTATGTTTCATCATCAAGAAATATTTCCCATATCCCATGATCAATTCTTTCCAGTGGATTAGCTTGCCTATCCCAATTATTAAAATCACCGATCAGATAAAGCGCTTTTGCATTTGGTGCCCATTCCCTGTACCACCAGCCCTTCTTGTCGTGGTCATAATTAAATCCAAAATAATGATAAGCTTCTGCAAATTCCTTCAATGATCCATATCTGCTTTCCAGGTCCTTCAGCTTATTTATAAATCTGTTTAACCTGCCGTTTATTTCTTCTTTGTAAGGTTCAAGCCAGGGATCGTTTTTTACGAGGATTGGTATATCAGTTTCCATGATGCACTTTTTTTAGAATTGATTAAAAGTAATATAAAGTTAGTTCGGTTATAAACCAAAAAAATATAATCCAATATGTAACTATCGAAAATTGGCTAAGTTTCCCTGTTACAAATCAAAAATTCGCTATTGGATCCGTTTGAAGATAACGCTTTGATGTTGCAGGTAAAATCAGGGAAGGTGGATAAGTTGGGTTTATTATATGAGAGGTACAGCCGAAGGTTGTTTGGGTTTTTCTATCATCAAAATGGTAACGCATCCATAAGCGAAGATTTAGTTCAAAATGTATTTATGAGAATATTAAAATATAAACACACATTTTCTGACGATGGCCAATTTGTTACCTGGTTGTTTCATTTGGCCAGGAATGTGAATAAAGACCATTTCAGAAAAAATAAAAGGTATCATTTCCAGGACAGCATGAATGACTGGAATGAAAAGATGGCAGACAAAGAAAACGTGGAAATGGCTACTACCAAACAGGAAGAGGGGCAGCTTTTACGAATAGCAATGAACAGGCTTGATCCTGAAAAAAAAGAGATCCTAAACCTGGCCAAATTCCAGAAACTAAAATACCAGGAGATTGCATCCTTGCTAAATTGTACAGAGGGTGCGGTGAAAGTAAAAGTTCACAGGGCACTAAAAGACCTGAAAATGATTTATTTAAAACTTGAAAATGTTTACTGACATGGATAAAGAGAAACTGGAACAAACCTGGATAGAATATTTAAGCAATGAACTAACTGGCGATAAAAAGGCCGAATTCGAGTATTATTTAATCCAAAATCCGGAGTGGAAAAAAGCGTTAGAGGAAGATTCCAAAATATGGAAGGCGATTGATAGCATACCATGCCCTGAACCATCATTTTCTATGGATAGAATGTTTTATGAATCCCTGCAAAAAGAAATCCGGAAGGAGAAAAAATTCAGTGTTGACCTTTCCTGGCTTACCTCCTGGTTACAAAAGTCAAAATTGGTGTTGGGTGGTTTTGCGCTTACCATCGGTATGTTGATTGGCATATTTTTATCGAATTATATCGCTCAACCGAAATATGACAAACTAAGCAACGAAGTCCATGAAATTAAAAAGATGATGATGCTGACACTTCTTGATCAGTCATCCGCCACCCAAAGAATTAAAGCTGTGAATATAAGTGAGGAACTGCCCAGAACTGATGATATAGTGATTGAAGCCCTTTTAAATACGCTAAATAGTGACCCCAATGTCAATGTACGGCTAGAAGCAGTAGATGCCCTTAGAAAGGTGGCTCATGATCCAAAAGCCAGAATTGGTATGATTCGCTCCATAAATAAACAAACTTCCCCATTGGTACAGATTGAGATGGCTAATGTAATGCTGGAAATCAATGAAGGGCAGGCAGTTGAAGCCTTTAAAACACTCATCAAATCCAAAGACCTTAATGAAACGGTCAAAGACAAATTAAATTTTACTATAGAAAAACTCAGTTAAAACGAGGCTATGCCAAAAAATAAAAACACCTAACGGTATTTTATTTAGAATCAAATTAAAGAACACATGAAAAAGTTAAGTTTAATCATATCAATAGTATTTATTCACTGCTACATCTTCGGCCAAAGAAATGATTTAAGTGAAAAAATTATAGTTCCGCTCTCCAAGCCCGGTGAGATCGGAACTTTAGAGACTTCCCTGGTCAATGGTTCCATTTATGTGGAAGCCTATAACGGGAAGGAAGTGATCATCAGCGCAAACTCTCCCCATTATTTTGATGATGAGTGTAGATCATGTGATGAAGAGCGCGCCAGGGGCCTCAAGAGGATTTCCGGAAGCTCTCTTCAGCTGGAAGCGATTGAGGAGGATAATTTCATCAAAGTGCATTCCAACTCTCATATAAACCCGGCAGAATTAGTGATCAGGGTACCTAAGCGATTTGACCTTAAATTATCTACGGTCAATGGTGGTGAAATTGAAGTCACCGGTGTTGAAGGAACCATCGAAGTGAGCAATGTGAATGGCGATGTAGCATTGCGGGATATCACCGGTTCCATCTTGTCTAATACAGTTAATGGTGACTTAATCGCTTCATTCCATAAAGTTTCCAAAGACACACCCATGTCTTTTGCAACACTTAATGGAGATGTGGATGTTACGCTACCGTCAAATACCAAAGCATCCTTAAAAATGAAATCGGAACGGGGTGAAATATTCTCCGATTTTAATATCGAGATGAAAAATAGAAAGCCCTCCGTAAAAAAATCACATGAGCGCTTCAAAGTAGAGATTGAAACCTGGGTGGAAGGGGATATCAATGGTGGAGGCCCTGAGTACTTATTTAAAAATATGAACGGAAATATTTATTTAAGGAAAGGATAAGTGATTTTAGCTTGTACTTATCCTTTATAAAGCTTGTCCGTTGATCTACTCCTTCAATCTGCTTATCACTCTAACGCCCTGATGGAGCGTCTTATGCACAGGACATTTGTCAGCAATTTCCAGCATCCTTTTCCTTTGCGCTTCATCAAGATTGCCTTCCAATTCAATTATTCTTTCAATCTGATCAATTTTTTCATTTTTGTTTTCACAGTCTTCGCAATCATCCTTGTGAACCTTAGAATGATTTAAATGAACCTTTATATCCTTAACGTCCCACTTTTTCCTGTCCGCATACATTCTCAAAGTCATGGAGGTACACGAACCAAGGGAAGCCATCAGGTAACCATAGGGGCTTGGCCCAAGGTCATTTCCACCCACAGTAAGCGGCTCATCTGCGATCACTTTATGTTGACCCACTACTATTTCGGTGGTATAGCCTTTTTCTCCTGTTTTGGAAACGGCCTGTTGATTGGTACTTAGTTCATCACCGGTTTTGATTTCCACATACCTTTTGGACCATGAAGCAATAACATCCCCAACATATTGTGAATCTCCAGCCCTGGATAACAAATGATCAGCCCCATCTAATGAGACAAAACTTTTGGGATGTTTGGCGGAATCATAAATCTGGGCGGCATTGGAAATATCCACAATCTGATCCTGGGGTGAGTGAAGGATTAATAAAGCCCGGTCCAGGTTTCTAATTATTGACCGGCTATCCCTGTTTTCAAGATCGTCTAAAAATTTTTTCTTTACTTTGAATGGCCGGCCACCGATGTTTACAGTAGCTACTCCTTTTTCCATGATCTCCTCTATACTTTCAGACAATAAATGGGCAACATGTGGTGGATCAAAAGGGGCACCTAATGTAACCACAGCTTTGACAGCAGGTAACTGTCCGGAAGTATGCAAAACTGCTGTTCCCCCCAGAGAATGGCCTATTATAATTTGAGGGGCTTCATGATTTTCCTCAAGGTATTTGTAGGCGGATATCAGGTCACCAACATTTGAGGAGAATGTAGAATCTTCAAACGCTCCCTTGCTTTGTCCAAGGCCCGTAAAGTCAAATCTTAAAACGGCTATATTATTTTGCGTGAGCGCTCTGGTGATATTTGTAACCGCATTAAGGTTTTTTGAACAGGTAAAACAGTGTGCAAAAATGGCATAGGCGTGAGGTTTTCCTATTATAGGAAACTCCAGCTTGCCAGAAAGCATAATGTTATCCTGATTGGCGAATTTTATATTTAAGCTATTCATAATGCAACAAATTTATGATGTATGAAAGGTTTATATTGTCTTATCTAAAACAAAGAAAGCAACATAGACTGTGTTTCTAAGCGAAAGATTATTTAAATTAAATTTCTGTTAATTTCATTATGAGGGCATCCATTAAGCGGATAATTTTTCTCCTGTTTACCATAATTTTTCTTCCTGTGGTATTTTATGCAGGCTTTGAGCTATCCTCACTCAATAAAAATGAAGAGGTGCTAAATGAGATATACAACAAGCAACTTGATGCCATACTTTTCTCTATTAATCAGTATTCCAATGATATCATATCAAGCTTAGCCACAAATATAGAAATGCTGGATGCCAGGAATGCTCCGGATTCACTGTTTCGCAGGCAGGTTTTTTTTGAATTCC
This sequence comes from Cyclobacteriaceae bacterium, assembly GCA_051155775.1. Lineage (GTDB taxonomy): Bacteria > Bacteroidota > Bacteroidia > Cytophagales > Cyclobacteriaceae > CAYSCZ01. Next base: position 15,260 of record DAXETV010000039.1, read on the forward strand.
CCAGCATCGCACTGATTGATTTGAAGCCTTTAAATGGGGAGGAACGGAAAATATACAATTACAGGAATTTTTCCGAAGCTCAAAATCTGTTAGATAGTTTGCATCTGGCAAATGAAAAAATGATTAAAAGATTGAGGAGCTATATCAGGAACGACTATCAAAAACTGGAACCAATCCAACAATTCATAGAGGATGGTGTGGCTCTCAATGGATTGATTTGTATGATCGATCCAGGTAAAAATGGTGACTATAAGGTTTGCACAATCATTTTTCAGGCCGATCAGTTTATAAATGATTTCCTTGCCCCTCAAATGAATAAAATCGCTGAAAATGAATTTATCATTTCTGCAATAAGGAAAAATAATCAATCGGTGGTTTATTCTACGGAAGCCACTAACGCTGATATCAACCAGTCTAAAGAGTTATGGCTGCTCCCGGAGTACTCCCTTGGGATAACGTTAAAGGGTAGCTCTATTCGGTCTATTATCAAAGAGCGGACCAGGATGACGGTCATACTCATTTCCGGTTTGCTGATCATTTTGTTATTAGGATTTTGGTTAATTATTAGAAATGTGAAAAGGGAAGTACAATTAGCCCAAACCAAGGCAGACTTCGTTTCTAACGTATCTCATGAAATACGTACCCCATTGTCCCTGATAAGTATGTTTGCAGAGACGTTATTGATGAATCGTGTTCCATCCGAAGCCAGAAAAATGCAGTACTATGACATCATCAGTAAAGAAACCACCCGGCTTAGGAATATTGTTAACAAAATCCTCAACTTTTCACAAATAGAAGCCAACAAGAAAAAATACCATTTTGAGGCTTCCTGCTTAAATGAGATGGTAAAGGATGTGATCAATACCTACTCTTTCCATCTGCAGAATAAGAATTTTACATATGAAATAAAACTTCATGAGGCACTGCCCAATGTTAAAATGGACCGTGAAGCAATTGTTGAATCAATTATTAACCTGATAGACAATGCCATCAAGTACAGCCCGGAAGAAAAACACTTAACGGTTGCTACAGGCATTAAGAACAGGATGATTTTTGTGGAAGTAAAGGATCGGGGGGTAGGCATCGATGAAAAAAAGAAAAAGCATATTTTCGATAAATTTTATCGTATTACTAAGGGGGATGTTTACTACACCCAGGGTGCGGGGTTAGGTTTATCAATCGTAAAAAATATCATGGATGCTCATAACGGTAGAATAGAGGTAGAAAGTAAAATAAGGAAAGGTAGTACTTTCAGATTATTATTTCCAAACAGTCAAACCCACCAATTATGAAAAGAATTTTAGTCGTTGAGGATGAGCCTCACATGCAAATGGGCTTACGTGACAACCTTGAATTTGAATCCTATGAAGTTGACATCGCCGGGGACGGAGAGGCTGCTTTAAATAAGATCTCCAATCATAATTATGATTTGATACTATTAGATGTGATGATCCCCAAAATGTCAGGATTTGATGTCTGCAAAGCCGCCAGAAAAAAGGGAGTGACCACACCGATCATTTTCCTAACCGCCAAAGGAGAAGAGATTGATAAAGTGCTGGGCCTTGAACTGGGCGCTGATGATTACATCACCAAACCGTTCAGCCTTAGGGAATTGGTAGCAAGGGTAAAAGCGGTTTTAAGAAGAGCAGAAAAAACAACTGGAAATAATGTGCCTTCAGAGATCACTATTGGAAGATTGAAACTTGATTTTCAGCACTTCGAAGCGTATGAAGATGGCGAAAGCGTAAAGCTGTCCCACAAGGAATTTGAGATCATCAATTATTTACTGGAACATAAGAACCAGGTGGTAAGCCGGTACGACCTGCTGGAAAAAGTTTGGGGATATGAAGCACAGCCAACCACACGAACGGTGGATAATTTTATACTCAAACTCCGTCAAAAAATAGAACAGAACCTCAATGAGCCCAGGATTATCCTTACAGTCCATGGTGTCGGATATAAGCTTATTTCCGGAAGCTGACAAAGTATGATCCAACTATGACATCTCGTGACATCCGTTTACGGTAGGATGACAAATGGTTTTTGATCCCGACGTAAAACCAGATTACAAAGTCAAACTTAAAAGGTCAAAAACTCATGAAAACATTAAACACATGCTTAACAGTATTTTTTGTAGTGCTTAGCACTTCATTGTTCGCCTCCGGTACTATTGAATTAGTTGATCAGGGTAATGGTATTTACAAATTATTCTATGATAATGACAATGATGGGGAAGTTAAAATCAAAATCTACGATGAAAAAGGCCGGGTGATCAGGAGAGATAAAATCCAGAATAAAATAGGATTTTATAAGCCCTACAATTTTAACTCGCTGGCTTCAGGTACTTATAAAATAGAAGTTGTAGATGATAATGGTACTACCCGCAAATTGGTGAACCTGAAAAATAACCAGCAGGAAGTTGCCATAATGCATGTGAGTGAAGGTAAATACCAACTATTGTTAACCGATCCCGCAAATACTTCTGCAGATATTACCATCTATAATCAGGACTACGAGATCATTCACAGTGAGAAAATTGATTTCGATTATGGATTCAGCAAGGTATTTGATCTATCAGGATTTGAGCAAGGTAATTTCACTTTTGAGGTAAAATCTATAAAAACATTTAAACGAATTACCATCTGAACTGTTTAAAAGCTTTCTCAAACTTCTTCATATTGATAAATTCCCACCTTCTGGGTGGGATTTTATTTATGATCCTATATCCCTGCAATATTGTATCTCCAAACACATCATTATTAGCCCCACTCATTTCTTCTACCTTGCTTACATGCTTTGCAGTACACTGATAGCTCCCATTCCTTCCTGATTTATGAATAGAGAAGTTGTGTCTTCTCCATCAACCGACCTTCTCCAGATACTCTTTCACCAGGATGATAATGGCAGGGTTAATGGTTTTTAGATTCTGCATGAACTGTTGCTCCTTTTGTGGTGATACAAGAACATCTCCCTTTTTGTAATTTATTTTGAGCCTTTTGAAAGAATTGGCCGGCGAACTTATGAGATCATAGGTTCGTTCAATGGATATGATTTCATTTACTGGCACCTCTGAGTGCATCAATGGCCCTATCTTTATCAGTAATTTATTATTTGAGATAAGATATCTTGTGCTAAACATTACGACAGCAATAAAACCCGTGGTCAGGGTAAATATTAAAAAAAGGATAAGAAATTTAACTTCATCAAAATCTACAAATAAATAGTAGATAGGGTATCCAAAAGACAACACTACGGCAAATATTGTGAACCCAAACAGCCATGGGCTAATTCTAGAATAGTAACATCTAATTTTCGTCACATGTTCAAATTAAAAAATTGCCGCAATGAATTATCGGATTATTTCTGATTGAGCGCTAAATACACTCGGTTGTAATCTTCCCAGTCCTTTAGATTCATAGCCCAGTCAATGATCTTGTAACCGTGCTTCTTATAAAAGAGGTCCTGAAAAGCACGTCTTTCACTGCCAAAAGGAATGGATTTTATTAAGGCTGATAACTTGTGCACGTCACGCATTCTTATTAATTGATGCGCCTGCATGATTTTTTCGTCAAAGGGTGATTGCTCTGGCATAACACAATAAAAGATTTGAAAATAATTAATGGTAATGATTTTGTTAAATAATTTATAAAAATATAAAATATTCTTTCGAGTCGGCCATTGGAATACAGAATCATAGAATTCATTTATGTTTGTTAATAAATTATAGTTGCTTTATGAAATATATTTTGATTCTTCCGCTAGTCTTTTTTTTAGGATGCCAGCCAGGTGTAAAAAGAGATAATGAAAATGAAGCTTCCATCGGACAAGAGGAAATCTACGATCCCGAAGCAAAATTAAAATCGCTGGGCATTGAGCTCACCGAAGTTGGTACTCCTGTCGCTAATTACGTTAATGCCGTGAAAACAGGCAATTTGATTTTTTTAGCCGGAAAGGGCCCCAAAAAAACAGATGGAAATTACATTAAAGGTAAACTGGGTCAGGACCTTACTGTGGAAGAAGGATATGAGGCCGCCAAAATTGTGGCTGTCAACCAACTATCCGTCCTGAAAAATGAATTGGGTAATCTAAAAAAAGTAAAGCGTATAGTAAAAGTGCTGGGGATGGTTAATTCCTCACCAGATTTTGGTGATCAACCTGAAGTAATCAACGGCTTTTCTGATCTGATGGTAGAAGTATTTGGGGCTAAGGGTAAACATGCCAGAGCTGCTGTTGGTATGGCTGCCCTACCCAGAAATATTGCAGTTGAGATCGAAATGATTGTAGAG
>DAXETV010000040.1:0-31469 GCA_051155775.1 Cyclobacteriaceae bacterium
TAATCACAGGGACATAGAATAGCCACCAGGTTAGGTTTTAATTTTCTCATGACATTTTTTAAAAGTTTAGAATAATTGATGGGGAAAGTATGTCATGGGTTTTTTAAACATTTTAATAAGACAGAATTTTAAAATATCATATTTATTTAAAAATTAAGTTTAAATGAACAGCAGAGTAGAAGAACCCATTTTAAAAGAAAATAAAAACAGATTCGTGCTCTTCCCTATTGAACATGATGATATTTGGAAATTTTACAAAAAGGCTGAAGCCAGTTTCTGGACTGCTGAGGAAATAGATTTAAGTCAGGATCTTAAAGATTGGGAAAACCTATCGGATGGAGAGCGACATTTCATTACCCATGTTCTGGCATTCTTTGCCGCCAGTGATGGTATTGTCAATGAAAATCTGGCTGAGCATTTTGTAAATGAAGTACAGTACACAGAGGCCAAGTTCTTTTATGGCTTCCAAATAGCAATAGAAAATATCCATTCAGAAACCTATTCTTTACTAATAGATACTTATGTAAAAGATCCTACTGAAAAAGACAAATTACTCAACGCCATTGAAACGATGGATTGTGTGAAGAAAAAAGCTGATTGGGCTTTACGTTGGATCGATAAGGGATCATTCCAGGAGCGGTTAATTGCATTTGCTGCTGTTGAAGGAATATTTTTCTCCGGAAGTTTTTGCTCAATCTTTTGGTTGAAAAAAAGAGGATTAATGCCAGGCCTGAGCTTTTCTAATGAGTTGATATCCAGAGATGAAGGCTTACATTGTGACTTTGCGTGCTTGCTGTACAACAACCATGTGACCAACAAATTACCTGAAGATACAGTAAGCAAGATCATAAGAGACGCTGTAGATATAGAAAAGGAATTTGTTACTGAAGCAATTCCGGTAAAATTAATTGGTATGAACTCAGACCTTATGTGTCAATACATTGAGTTTGTAGCTGATAGATTATTATCTGAACTCGGATGTGATAAAGTTTATAATTCAAAAAATCCATTTGATTTCATGGATATGATTTCCTTACAGGGAAAAACAAACTTTTTCGAAAAAAGAGTGGGTGAATATCAGAAAGCAGGCGTTTTAAAGAAAGAAGAAGAAAATGCCGCTCCCAAATTTTCCCTGAACGAAGATTTTTAGAACCCTCCAATTAATAGATAGATATGTTAGTTTTAAAACGTGATGGAAGACGTGAATCCGTCAAATTTGATAAGATAACCAGAAGAATAGAAGCGCTATGCACAGGCTTAAATTCTGAATACATTGAACCGGTCGACATTGCCAAAAAAGTAATTAATGGTTTATATGATGGTGTAAATACTGAAGAACTTGATCATCTCGCTGCTGAAACAGCAGCTTCCATGACTACAAAACATCCAGACTTTGCTAAACTGGCGGCTAGAATTGAAATTTCTAACCTTCATAAAAAAACAAGTCAGTCGTTTTCTAACACCATGAAACGGCTATATTCTTATGTTGATCCTAAAACGGGTGAGAATGCTTCACTCATATCGACCGACGTATATGGAATTATAAAAAATAATGCAGCAAAATTAGATGCCACCATCGATTACCAGAGGGATTATAACTATGATTACTTTGGATTTAAAACATTAGAGCGATCTTATTTAATGACACTCGATGGAAAAATCGTTGAACGGCCCCAACATATGATCATGAGGGTAGCGATTGGTATTCATCAGGATGATGTTGATGCAGCCATCGAGACCTACAACTTAATGTCTAATAAGTGGTTCACACATGCCACACCTACGCTTTTTAATGCAGGAACCCCTAAGCCTCAGTTATCATCCTGTTTCTTACTAACCATGAAAGAAGATAGCATTGATGGCATTTATGACACACTAAAGCAGTGTGCTAAAATCTCTCAGTCAGCTGGTGGAATAGGATTAAGTATACACAATATCCGATCAACCGGGTCTTACATCAGGGGTACTAATGGTACCTCCAACGGCATCATACCAATGTTAAGAAATTTTGATATGACTGCCAGGTATGTTGACCAGGGGGGTGGGAAAAGAAAGGGGAGTTTTGCCATGTACCTTGAACCATGGCATTCGGATATTTTTGAATTCTTAAACCTTAAGAAAAATCATGGCAAAGAAGAATTAAGAGCCAGAGATCTATTTTATGCTTTATGGATACCTGACTTATTCATGAAGAGGGTCGAAGCCAATGAAGACTGGTCTTTATTCTCTCCTAGTGAGGCCCCTGGATTACATGAATGCCACGGTATTGAATTTGAAAGATTATATGAGAAATATGAAAGAGAGGGCAAGGCGCGTAAGGTAGTCAAAGCGCAGGATTTGTGGTTTGAGGTCCTTGAAGCGCAGATTGAGACAGGTACGCCTTACATGCTTTATAAGGATACTGCTAACAAAAAGTCTAATCAAAAAAATCTTGGCACGATAAAGTCAAGTAATCTATGTACAGAAATAATTGAATATACCGCACCAGACGAAGTAGCGGTCTGTAACCTAGCTTCTATTGCTTTACCAAAATTCGTGATTGGTGGCAAATTTGATCATCAAAAATTGTATGAGATCACCAAGGTGGTTACCAGAAACCTCAATAAGGTAATAGATATTAATTACTATCCCGTTACCGAAGCCAGGAATTCTAACATGAGACATCGCCCGATAGGTATTGGCGTTCAGGGGCTTGCGGATGTGTTCATGTTATTAAAACAACCCTTTGATAGTCTGGAATCCAGGGCATTGAATAAAGATATCTTTGAAACCATATATTTTGCTGCCATGGAAACGTCTATGGAATTGGCAAAAACGCATGGTTACTATGAAACTTTTAAAGGATCACCGGTATCGAAAGGTATATTCCAGTTTGATATGTGGGGTGTAACACCAGAATCAGCTCGTTGGGATTGGTATGATCTTAAACAAAAAGTAAAAAAACATGGCGTTAGAAATTCGCTATTGGTAGCTCCTATGCCTACTGCATCAACTTCGCAGATATTAGGTAATAACGAGTGCTTTGAACCATATACTTCCAATATCTATACTCGAAGGGTTCTGTCAGGTGAGTTTATTGTTGTGAATAAACATTTGCTTAATGATCTAATCAGGTTAGGGATATGGGATGATAAGATGAAAAACAGGCTTTTAGAGTCTAATGGGTCAATACAAAACATACCCGGAATACCACAGGAGCTAAAAGATATTTATCGTACGGTTTGGGAGATACCACAAAAAGCCATTTTGGAAATGGCGGCCGATAGAGGGGCTTTCATTTGTCAAAGTCAAAGTATGAACGTACATATGCTGGATGCTAATTTTGGAAAGTTAACTTCTATGCATTTTTATGCCTGGAAAAAAGGCCTAAAAACCGGAATGTATTATCTAAGGACCAAAGCAGCCACAGATGCAATTAAGTTCACCGTAGAGAAAGAACAAAAGGCTAAAGAAAATGCTGATAATCTGAATGAAGTTAGGGTCAATAATAATCAGGAAGCTATTCAATGTTCGCTGGACAATCCTGATGATTGCGAGATGTGTGGAAGCTAGAGATTAATTAAAATATTTATTTTTGGGGTAGCTCGGCAAGCAATTGTCGGGCTTTTTACTTTACCAGCCTGGCCCCGGTTAAAATGTAAAACAGATGCAAAGGATCCTGATCATTAAGTTCAAGATAGCCCTCTATTTTGATTAATTTATTCGTATAACTTAATTCTTCCATTAGGTTTACTTCCACAACAGTTTCCGGCCCCGCACCACCGCAGAAAAAACAGCTAGCGTATGGTAGAGATGATAATAGGATATAATCCGAGCTTTTTGAATCAACAGGCATCATATAACCGGTCAGACTAATCCGCTCCCCCTCTAATTCTTTAATCGCTTCATTAAATATTGGGATATCAACCTCATAACCTAATATTTGATCATAAGATTTAATAACATCAACTTTACTTAACACCTCCCAATAGTTAGTTTGGGCAGGGTTGAAAAGCACAAGAAAAATAATTGTAAATATCAATTTATAAATAAATTACTCACCAGTTCTATAATAAACGTTATGAAAATATATACTAAAACAGGGGACAAAGGATATACCAGTTTGTTAGGAGGTACTAAAGTAGCCAAGTCAAATGTTCGAATTGAAGCTTATGGAACAGTCGATGAGTTGAATGCATACCTGGGATGGATAAGGGACAAATCAGTGAATGCAAGCCGAAAGAAGGACATCATAAGAATACAGGAAAATTTATTTGTTATTGGTTCCCACCTGGCAAAAGACAAAGAAGACCTTAAAATGGCCTTACCCGCGTTTAATCCCGAAGAGATAGCTTATATCGAAAAGCTTATCGATCAAATGGAAGATTCTCTCCCGGTGATGACCAACTTTATTTTACCAGGTGGAAAAGAAGAAGTATCACTTTGTCATGTTGCCAGATGTGTCTGCAGGCGCGCAGAGCGTTCGGTTGTCAGGCTTAATGATGAAGAAGCGATTAATCCAAATTTTTTGGTTTTTTTAAATCGCTTGTCTGATTATTTATTTATATTATCCCGGATGATCACAAAAGATTTGCAGGTTGAAGAGATTCCCTGGATAAATAAGTGATCTTTATTCAAATATTTATCAAAATTTTCTAATGGTAAAGCGATGAAAGCAGTCGAAGATCCCAACATTAATCAGCTTACGGAAGAGATAAGAATAAGTAAAACCACAAACTCCAGAATCCATGAAATGGATGAGGAAAATCTCGCTTTTGGTAAAATGTATTCTGATCACATGCTCATCTCCGATTATAAAAATGGTCAATGGACAAATATCAGAATACTTCCCTATGGAAATTTAAGCATCAGCCCTGCCAATACCACATTGCATTATGCACAATCAATTTTTGAGGGACTGAAAGCATATAAAGATAAAGACAATAATATCCTGGTATTCCGTCCGGACGCAAATGCAAAACGAATGCAAGTAAGCGCCAAACGAATGTGTATTCCCGAGCTTCCGGAAGAATTATTTCTACAGGGTATGTCTGCTTTGCTAGAACAGGATAGAGATTGGGTACCTAAAAAAGAGGGCACATCATTATATATCCGGCCTTTTGTCTTTGCCACTGACCCTTACATTGGCATTCGTCCTTCGGATAATTATCAGTTTATGATTATTACCAGTCCGGTTGGGGCATATTATAACGAGCCCGTAAAAGTCAAGATCGAAACGCACTACACCAGGGCAATCAAAGGAGGCATCGGATTTGCCAAAACCGCCGGAAATTACGCAGCAGCTTTGTACCCGGCCGTTGAAGCCAGAAAGCAAGGATACCATCAGCTAATATGGACCGATGGTCAATTTCATGAGTATATTGAAGAATCAGGAACCATGAATATTATGTTTCTCATTGATGATAAATTGATCACAGCGCCCACTGGTGATACCATACTGGCAGGCATAACCAGGGATAGTGTCTTAACGCTAGCCAAACATTGGGCAGTCGATGTAGAGGTACGTCCGATTACCGTCAAAGAAATAATTGAGGCGATAAAAAATAAAAAACTACAGGAAGCTTTCGGAGTAGGAACTGCTGCCACCATAGCACACATTAAAAGTATAGGTTATGATGGAGTAGATTACGATTTACCAGGAATAGAAACAAGGGGATTTTCAAATAAAGTATTGGTAACTTTGGATCAAATAAAAACCGGAAAAGCAAAAGACCCATTCGGTTGGATATTTAAAATATGAAGTTACCTTATGAGCAACATTGAACCATAGCTATATCCACCACCAAAAACTGTTACTACAATCTTATCGCCGTTTTTAAACCTGGACCAATTATCTGAAAGTGCAATGGCTGCACCTGAGCAACCCGTATTCCCAAGATGTTGAATGTTTGATAATGCTTTATTGAGCGGGAGTTTTAGATTATCGATAATATTTTTGGTGATCCTAAAATTAGCCTGATGCGGAATAATATATGCCAAATCATCAAGGGTGAAGCTGTTTTCATTTAAGATCCGTTTAGTCATGCCAGCCATATAGTTGCAAGCATTTATGAATACGTCTTTTCCATTCGGCATGGTTAATCCACCGTTCAATGGTCTTAAATAGACGCCTTCCAATGATTTTCCAATATCTCCTCCTCCGGCAGTTATTATTTGCTTCACATGAAGTGCGCCGTCTTTTTCCTCTTCGTTGGTAGCAACCACTGCAGCAGCACCATCGCCCCATAAATGGCCGGATTTTATATTTTTTTCATCATTGTAAGCTGTATTGTGTTCGGATAGGACCACCAATGCCTTTTTAGATTTTTTCAATTGAAAATACCCTTCGACGATTTCAAGAGCATTCAAAAATGAAGAACAAGCTGAGCTAATATAAACAACTGGAATGTCCTGAACCTGAAGATAAGCCTGGACAGTGTGGGCTAAAGTTACAATTGTGTCGTGAGGAGTATAAGACGCACCAACTATCAGATCAACATCCTTTAAGCCATCACCTGTCTTTGCTATGTAATTTTTAACCGCTTCTATTGCCATGGTATTTGTATTTTCGCCTTCCTCTGCTTTTCTTCTTTCTTTTATACCGGTTCTTTCTGCTATCCATTGATCAGATAGTCCATTCAATAATTCAAAGTAGCTATTAGGTATGATTTGATTTGGCAGATAGCTAGCCGCATTTTTTAAGAACATCGTAAAATCAGGTGAAAATGTAAAACAAAATTATATAAACAATCATCAAATAGTAGATCATCTTAATTTTTAACTATTATAAAGTAATCATCATTCTATATTCCTTAAAATTGATAATGGAGTTTTTTTAAGCATTGAGATATTATTAATAACGCCCATAATTGTAGTTACCATAGTGAGAGAAGATGCAATGATCAAAACAGTGATAATTCCTGGAAAGTAGTTTGAATCAAAAACGTAGTAACCAAAAGTCCTGTTGATGATTAGTGCTACTAAAATTCCTGATATTGAAGAAATTAATCCAATAAAAAAATACTCAAGGCCATTGATTAAAAGCAACTTAATTTTATTTGCTCCCAATGTTCTTAAAAGTACCGCTTCCTGCAACCGCTGAAACTTGCTTAGAATAATGGTTGATAACAATACCATAACACCTATTAATAAGCTGAAAAGTGCCATAAACTCGATCACAAATGAAATTTTACCAAGCAGATCATCCAATGTTTTTAGTATAAGCTCAAGATCAATTATTGAAATGTTGGGATAACCCCGAACTATGGCTTGTTGATATCTGGCTGATAAATTATTGGAATTTACTTTGGTCAGCAGGACATGAAATTGCGGCGCCTCTTCTAATACATCCTCCGGAAAAACGATTATAAAATTAGTTTGCACCCTGTTCCAATCAATATCCCGGAAGCTTCCCACATACGTTTTTAATATTGCGCCCTGCACATTAAAAATCATCTCATCACCCAAAAGCAGGTCCATATTTTCTGCATATCCCTTAGAAACTGATATGAAGATGGAGTCTCCATTATTCTTTTTCATTTCACCTTCCACTAACTTTTCACTATTAATCAAACTGTCACGATATGTGACCCGGTATTCCCTATTAAAGACCCAATTAGGAATATTTATGGTACTGTCTTCTTCAGCATCATTTTTTGTGTTGCCGTTTATGGATCTTAAACGCATGGTGACAATGGGCACTTCCTGAATGACTGGCAGGTCGTAATCTAAAGTCATCTCTTTAACTTCTTCCTTTTGGGAAGTCTGGATATCGAACAAAATCACATTTGGTCTGTCACCTGCCCCGGCGATTTGTACTTCCGCCAGCAACATAAATTGAATAAAGTATAATGTGGCAATCATTGCCCCGCCTAAACCAATTGACACAACAAGCAAAAGGGTTTGGTTATTCGGTCTGTATAAATTTGAGATACTTTGTTTAACTACAAATGGCCAGGATGATTTATCTACTTTTTTAAGAATCCATATAATAGCTTTTCCGAAAAGGGCAATCGAAGAAAAAGAAACAAAAATTCCACCTATATACCAAGCCGCTATCTCCACATCTCTGGTTTGCCATAAAATAACCGAATAAACAAACATGATAACCAGAGAGAAATATAAGACCACAAACTTTGAATTTGGTTTATCTTCCTGTTCAAAAGAAGCCCGTAGCGATTTTAATGGTGATATTTTCTTGAGGCGAAAAAGCGAAGCGTAAGCAAATAGTACGGTCACAATTATCCCTGTAACATAACCCGACAAAATAGATTGCCATGACATATGAAAATCCATCTCAACCGGGATAAAATCTTTCAACACTACAGGTAAATAGCCTTGTATTAGCAGGCCGATGATCACACCAATGGATGAACCGATGATACCAAGCAAAACTACCTGTATGAAAAAAATGCTGAACACCTGACCGGATTTTAAACCTAAGCAACGGAGGATGGCAATGCTATGGTGTTTACCCTTAAGATAAATACGTATAGCGCTCGAAACGCCCAGGCACCCAAGCAATAACGCAACGATTGCAGTCAAATCCAGAAAACCTGACAGATCTTTAAAAGCCCGGCTTGTATTTTCTTTTCTTTTTTCCACATCTTCATACCTCAACGCTAGATTTGACAATCTATCTCCATATTTATCGATAGATTCTTTGGCCATTTTTTGGTTATCGTATTTGTAAAAGTATGAGTAGGTAAACCTGCTCCCTTTTTGAATCAACCCCGATTCCTTCAGGTATTGGTATGGCATATAAACAACCGGAGCTACTGAGGTAATTACCCCGCTCTGCCCAGGAATATTTTGAATTTTACCAGCTATTTGAAATGATAGCTTACCAATTTTTATGATATCTCCAGTTTCAACATCGTATTGCATCATTAAAGTCTCATCCACAAGTGCAGTACTATCATTTTGAAAATTCATGGATGCTTGGTTTGGCACGGTTTCAATGGCCCCATAATACGGATAATCACCCTTTAATGCCCTAACCTGAACCAGTCTTGCGCCCTGTGAACGGGGGAAGTAGATCATAGAGGCAAAACGACACTGAATAGATTTTTTATCTCCAATAGAATCCAGAAGGTTTAATACCTCTTCATTAGGTGGCTGGTTCATTTCAACAACTAAGTCTGCCCCTAGTAGGGTTTTAGCCTGATTATTTATTTCATTACTTAAATTAAACTTGAAGGCGTTTAAACCAACTAAGGCAGCAATACCTACTGATATGGATGAAATATATAAAATCAGCTGATTGAGTTTTTTCCGGCTGTCCCTCCAGGCCATCTTCCAGAGCCACAAGGGATGGTATTTGACGGGTTTAGTCTTAATTATTGTATCCAAATTAAGTTTTTGAGATTATTTTACCCCCTTTAAGTTTTATGATGTTATTGGTTTTGTTGGCTAGTTCAAGGTTATGGGTTACCAAAACCAGCGTTGTATTTTGTTCTTTATTGATTTCAAACAAAAGATCTTCAACATTTTTACTGCTTTTTTCATCCAGGTTACCGGTGGGTTCATCGGCAAATAGAATCTTAGGGTGGTTTGAAAACGCCCTGGCAATGGCCACCCGTTGCTGCTCTCCTCCTGAAAGTTGCGACGGATAATGATGAATCCTTTCTTTTAATCCTACACGATCTAACAATTCAGTGGCATGATTTTTAGCCCCTTTTTCACCTCTTAATTCCATTGGTACCATCACATTTTCAACAGCAGTGAGTGTGGATAGGAGCTGAAAGTTCTGGAAAACGAAACCAACGAATTGATTTCTTATCTGAGCTCTTTCGTCCTCATTCAGTGCATTAAGTTTCACATTATTCAAAATAATGGTGCCGGATGTAGGCTCGTCTAATCCTGCACACAACCCAAGAAGTGTGGTTTTCCCACTCCCTGAAGACCCTACTATTGATATAGAATCCCCTGCCTCTACCATGAATGAAATGTCCTTAAGAACATTTATTTCTTTGGCGCCGTTTTTATAGCTTTTTGACAAAGCCTCCACTTTTAAAATATCCACCAGTGTGTATTAAGATGAGTAATTAAGGTTATAGGGGTAACGAAATCAAAATATTTTGTGTTTATTTAATTCTTCCATAAAAGTGAATACTAGATAAATGGTAATTTTTAAACTTTATTTGGCATTAATAAGCCTCCTATTGTTGACAGGTTGTAGTGGATCAGAAAAAGAGAGGGGTAAAAAATCAGAAAATAAAGCGGATTCGCAAACAGGAAAACCAAAGACCAGATCAAACAACATAATCTTTTTTGGCAATAGTCTTACAGCCGGATATGGATTAGAGATGGCTGATGCTTTCCCGGCCATTATTCAGAGGAAAATCGATGATCTTGGTTGGGATTTTAATGTAGTCAATGCAGGATTGAGCGGGGAGACAACCGCAAGCGGTGTATCACGGATTAAATGGGTGCTCAAAACACCTCCTGATGTCTTTGTTCTCGAACTAGGTGCCAATGACGCCTTAAGAGGAGTAAAACTTTCCGAGACAAAAAATAATCTACAATCCATAATCGATACGGTGAAATCATATCATCCGGGATCAGCTATTATCCTTGCCGGCATGAAAGCTCCCCCTAATTTAGGAGAAGAATATACCAGCCGTTTTGAAGAAATATTTGTTGAGCTAAGTGAAGAAAATACTGCTCCGCTCATTCCATTTTTACTTGAGGGAGTTGCTGGGGAAAAAAATCTCAACCAACCTGATGGCATACACCCTACCGAAGAAGGACAAAAAATAGTTGCAGAGAATGTTTGGGAGGTTCTAAAACCAATTTTAGAGAAAATGCGGCAGTCTATATGAGCATTGAAGAACTTCTCGGCAATGCCGCCGGTTTTGTATGGGGTACACCACTCTTAATATTATTATTGGGTGGAGGAATATTTTTCATGATCTATTCCCGTTTTCTACCCTTCAAGTACCTTGGACATGCCATCAATGTAATTAAAGGTAAATACGATGATATCAATGACCCGGGGGAGATCAATCATTTTCAGGCATTGAGTGGTGCATTAGCAGCGACTGTTGGTATGGGTAATATTAGTGGCGTCGCAGTCGCCATAACCACCGGAGGGCCAGGAGCATTGTTCTGGATGTCTGTTAGCGCCTTTTTTGGTATTGCTACTAAATTTTTCACCTGTTCTTTAGCGGTTATGTATAGAGGTAAAGATTCTGAAGGTATTTTTCAGGGAGGCCCGATGTACGTTATTCGTGAAGGATTAGGAAAAAACTGGATGCCTTTAGCTGTCTTCTTCTGTATTGCAGGATTTTTTGGAGCTACCCCGGTTTTCCAGGCCAATCAGATGATTCAGGTTATTAATGATGTTTTTCTTGTACCCAATAACCTGCTGATCAAAAACGAAATGATAACAAGCCTGCTTTTGGGGTTAATCTTAACCTTTCTGACTGGATTGATAATTTTTGGAGGCCTTAAAAGAATTGCTGAAGTCGTTTCCAGGCTTGTTCCATTCATGGTAGGCGTTTATGTGACAAGTGTTTTATTCATTTTGATCCTGAACTCAGAAAAAATAATCCCTTCAGTAATGATGGTTTTAAATGATGCTTTCACTGCCCATGCCGTATTGGGAGGTGCTGTAGGATCTATAATCATTGCAGGGGCAAGAAGGGCTGCTTTCAGTAATGAAGCTGGAATAGGTACAGCGCCTATGATGCATGGTGCAGCAAAAACGAAAGAACCAATACGAGAAGGGCTGGTAGCGATGTTAGGCCCTGCTATCGACACGCTTATTGTTTGTAATATGACAGGGCTGAGCATACTGATCACCGATGTCTGGCAGGATACAGCGGTCAGTGGAATAAGCCTAACAACTTTAGCTTTTGAGGCAGCTATTCCCACAGTAGGTCCTTTGATTTTATTGATATGTGTCACAACTTTTGCATTTACAACCATATTGGGGCTGTCATATTACGGCAGAAAATGTCTTTCATTTATGATTGGCAGTAAATATGGATGGTATTTCAACCACTGGTATGTGAGCCTAATAATTATTGGCTCTATCGGCAGCCTATCGGCGGTGGTTAGTTTTATAGACCTTGCATTTGGCCTTATGGCCTTCCCAACCATGATATCTACCCTTATATTAGCCCCGAAAGTTATGGAAAAAGCTAAGGCATACATGAAAAATTTATAGCCTTAAATATTATTTCAATGATCCGTGAAAAATAATGTCTCAGGAATTTAAGGATTTGGTTTAAGGAAATTCCTTTTAGGTATATTTACGGCGTTTTAAATTAATTATAATTTCAATGAGGATTATAATTGCTGGTGCGGGGGATATAGGGTTTCATTTGGCAAGAATGCTTACCATGGAAGATCATGATATAACCCTTATTGATTATAATCCACAGGTACTTCAATATATCTCTAACCACATTGATATTGCAATTGTTAAGGGGAGTTCCACCTCTTACAGAGTATTAGAAGAAGCAAGAGTATCTAAAGCTGACCTGCTGATTGCCGTTACTTCATCAGAAGAAACAAATATTGCTACCGCCATAATTGGCAAAAACCTGGGAGCAAAACGAACTGTGGCCAGGATCTCTAATATTGAATTTTTGCATAGTAAAGAAAAGCTTGATCTAAAGTCTATTGGAATAGATGAGATCATCTCTCCTGAATCTCTTGCTGCAAGGGAAATAAAGCGGTTGTTAAAAGAATCAACGCTGACCGATACTTTTGAATTTGAAAAGGGCACTTTATCGTTAATTGGACTTACAGTTGATGAAAAATGCGAACTAAAGGATAAAACGCTAACTGACACTGCCTACCTAAACCCCGACCATAGTTTTACCACAGTTGCTATTTTAAGGGATAATAAAACCATAATACCTCATGGTGAGAACAGATTTCTTTTAAACGACCATGCCTATTTTATTGCTCAACCAGACGGTGTGGACCGCGTGCTTTCACTTGCAGGAAAAGAAAGGTTCCCGATTAAAAATATAATGCTTCTGGGCGGAAGCAGGATTGGAATCAACACAGCGCGCCAACTGAGTAAAAAGTACAAGATCAAGTTAATCGAAAAGAATAAAGAAAAGTGTTTTGAATTAGCTGATGAGCTACCTGATACGATGATCATCAATGGAGACGGGCGTGACATGGAGCTACTGCAAGAAGAGGGTATTTCGGAGATGGATGCATTTATCGCTGTGACAGGAAATACTGAAACAAATATCCTTAGCTCATTGATAGCCAAGAACCATGGGGTACAGCGGGCAATTTCATTAGTGGAAAATATGGATTATATCCACCTCTCACAAAATATTGGTGTTGATACTCTGATCAACAAAAAGCTGATTGCTGCTAATTTCATTTTTAGGTATGTGAGAAAAGGACAGGTTCTAAGTCTGGCCAGTGTACATGGTGTAGATGCTGAAATACTCGAGTTTGAAGTAAAACCAGACAGCAAAATACTTGAAAATGAGATTCAATATCTTAATCTGCCAAAATCTTCAATTGTAGGCGGGGTTATACGAAAAAACAAGGGTTATACCGTTAGGGGCGATTTCAAATTTGAGCCGAAGGACAGGGCTGTTATTCTTGCCCGCCCGGAATGTATTCATACCATTGAGCAGTATTTTAAATGAGGTTTAATTATCAATTAATTGGTAATATTCTTGGCATTCTCCTTCTGTTGAATGGCTCATTTATGCTTTTATGCATTCCCTTTTCACTCTACTATCAGGATGGTGACATCTGGGCTATTCTGATATCGGGAGGGATTACCTTGCTTTTCGGGTTTGTACTGTGGTTCTTCACAAGAGCATTAAAATCGAAAGACCTGAAGAAAAAAGATGGATATCTGATAGTCACAAGCGGTTGGCTGATTATGTCTTTTTTTGGTATGCTTCCATACCTGCTGACTGGTTCTATACCAAATATTACAAATGCATTTTTTGAAACGCTTTCAGGATTTTCAACCACCGGAGCTACCATATTGACAGATATCGAATCTTTAAATAAAGGTATACTTTTTTGGAGAAGCCTTACACAATGGATTGGTGGAATGGGAATCATTGTATTAACCGTGGCTATTTTACCTATTTTAGGCATTGGTGGAATGCAGCTTTTTGTGGCTGAAGCACCCGGCATATCTCCGGATAAGCTACAACCCAGGATAAAAGAAACAGCCAAAAGGCTGTGGTATATCTACCTTGGGTTCACCATCTCAGAAATTATTCTATTACTTATCGGTGGAATGAGCTTTTATGATGCCATTAATCACGGATTAACAACAATGGCCTCTGGAGGTTTTTCCACCAAAAATGATAGCATCGCTCATTTTGATTCTCCTTTTATCCAATATGTAATTATATTATTTATGATTGCTGCAGGCACTAATTTCACCATATCTTACCTTGGTTTGCATGGCTTATTTAAGAAGGTACTTGAAAATGAGGAGTTTAAATATTACATCGGTTTTTTGATCGGAATCACAATTATAATAACCATTACCGTTTCGGCGGCTGTTGGTAGCTTTTCGGAATTAAACTTTAGAAATAGCTTGTTTCAGGTTGTTTCAATTATTACTACCACTGGGTATATCACCGCAGATTACACCCAATGGACACCGTTTATAAAATTAGCATTTTTTATTATGATGTTTGTAGGTGCATCGGCTGGATCAACTGCAGGTGGTGTGAAACTTGTAAGGCACATCATTCTAATAAAAAACAGCTTCTTAGAATTAAAGCGGCAATTACATCCGTCTGCAATAATCCCGGTAAGATTCAACGGAAGGGCAGTAGAGCAAAATGTGACCTTCAATATTTTAGCATTTATTATGATTTACATTTCCATTTTCGCCATCGGTTCCTCATTAATGGGTATGCTAGGATTAGATTTTATTACGGCAATTGGCTCTGTGGCTTCATGTTTGGGAAATGTCGGCCCCGGAATAGGGTCTGTAGGACCTGTAGATAATTATAATCATATACCGGATGTAGGAAAGTGGTTTTTGGCATTGCTTATGCTAATTGGGAGATTGGAATTGTTCACTGTTTTGATTCTCTTTACCCCTTACTTCTGGAGCAAATACTAAATAAATTCGATGGACATAATAAATTATATCATCTGGAGCCCTCAACCAAATGTAATTCCCGGCCTGGATGTGCCACGATGGTATGGAATATTGTTTGCCCTGGGGTTTATTATCAGTCAGCAGATTTTTTATTGGATTTACAAGCAAGAGGGGTTATCTACAAAATATGTGGATAAAATAACGATTTATATGGTCGTTGCTACTGTCATTGGTGCCCGCTTAGGGCATTGTTTGTTTTATGATCCCTGGTATTATTTATCCAATCCACTAGAGATCTTAATGATATGGAAAGGAGGTTTGGCGAGTCACGGAGGGGCAATCGGGATATTAATAGCACTTTACCTTTATTCAAAGAAATATCCGGATCAAAAATTTCTATGGATTCTCGACCGTATGGTTATTGTTGTGTGCCTCACAGGTGCACTGATCAGATTGGGTAATTTTTTTAATTCCGAAATGGAGGGTATAAAGACCAATTCCAGCACAGGAGTTGTTTATGCGTACGCTACAGAACAGGTTCTGAAATATGACGATGATAAAGTCAAAGAAGTAGTCTTTGAAAAAGGGGGTAAAACTGATTCAAATATATCAGGAAGGGAACCGATCACAATAAATATTATTTACCATGATGATGTTGAATTAGACCTGAATTATGAAAAAAGATTTTATGAGTTTAACATAAAGCAAGCATTAACCAGCTACCAAGAAGTAGTTGAACATATTTCTATTCCGGTAAATGAACCACTGAATTACGAAATCTCTCAGCAAAATGGGCAATGGATTGGAAAAATATATGCTACGGGAATAGTACGTCATGCGGCCCAATTGTATGAAACAGGCTATTGCTTGCTTCTTATGTTTGTATTGTTTTTTCTATGGTTGAAAAAAAGGGATAAACTACCTCCGGGCTTTAATTTTTCACTATTCATGATTGTATTATGGGGATTGAGGTTTGTTGATGAATTTTTTAAAATGAATCAAGAGCCTTTTGAGGCTGATATCCCTTTAAATATGGGCCAGTGGTTAAGCATACCAATGGTAATCATCGGAATGTCATTAATGGTTTATGTTTTAAAAAAGCAGAAAAAATCTAGTTGAGGGCAATAACTTTTATGTTCTCATTTACAATACGGGATAATTCTTCAAGTTCACCGCTTAAGTACAGGGAATCTAAAATTTCAGGTGGGGTATCCTTTGATGGACCTTTGTAATTTATATAATCAGCAAACATAATGTTGTTTATTTTCTTCATGTTAATTGCTTTTCTAAATCTCGTTCCTCCTCCATCTGTCTCGTATTGGTATCCAAAGTAATCTAAAGTATATCTGGATTTATGTATCCAGTATACAAATACATCCTTATAATCTTCTCCTCCACCTTCCTGGTCGAATGTAATCTTTATCTCATAGTAAGGTTCATCATTAATAATAGTCATTCCAAGAAGTTTTTTATTAACAGCAGGATCATTCAATCCAAATGGCAATTGAATAAAATATAGCACTGAGTTTATAGAGTTACTATATCTGGTAGACCATTCTTTATTAACTTCAACTTTATTGCTATTAACCATTCTTGCAAATTTTTTATTATCAACCAGTTTGTCAATTACCTTATTACCCAATGTATCTTTAAACGTTCGGGTATAAGTGTATCCGGTATCAGTCCTTCTTGAGGTGTAATGCTTATCCCTAAAATCAAATTCTATAAGTGAGTTTTTGTAATGCTTTGACCCATGTTTTTCTATTGCCTGGTCTATTATTTCCTGTGCTGATGGTTGATGCTCTTTACTACAGCCTGATAAGATTATCAGACAAAAAATCAAAGGATATCTATTCATAAAAAATTCAGCGTATAAAGTGATATGCAACATTAACGACCTCACGCATCCGGAGGTTCAACTCATTAAGCTTGTAGTATTATTTAATTGAATTAGTTCTGTTGGGGCCAAAACCATAAATACTTTCTTTCTCGAATAACTTTTTGATTTGTTTTTTTTAATTCATACAGTGGAAGGCCAAATTCATTATCTCCATCAATCATCATTTCCAAGCTCTGCTTATATTGATCTATAGTCACTTTTGTGAGATAGAATATCATAACCTTGTCTTTTCGCTCAACTTTGATTTCATCTTCAATGTCTAAATAATGAAATTCTACTTCTGAAAATATTTCAACAATAAAATTCAAGTCCTCATCCACAACTTTTTCTTGATTGATGGATAATTTCACCAATCCAGTGTCTTTGATATTACACAATAAATTCAATAAGGTTCTACATGTGTTTTCATCTGCTTTTAATATATAGTCACCTTTAAATTCCGCATTTTCTTGAGGAGGATAGTATTTTAAATAGAGATTTTGATTTATCATATCCTCCTAAAGTACTGATAATTAGATTTAAAACTGTATTCTAGGATTTACCTGGTTTTAAAAATATGAAATTTTGAATGTTTGTTATTTTTTATTAACAATTAGATAATCATATTTAATATCCTAACGAAAATTATTAATAATTTTGAACCAGTATTTGATTTGATAAGTTTCTTATCCAAAAAATTGACATAAGTATTTTACAATTACTTAATGATAAAGTTCTATTTAATTATTTATATTAGCCTTTTAAAAGCCTAACTGCTATGATTAGAAAACTCATAAGCGAATACTCTGATAGGTTTATATCAAGATGGGTTATTCTTTTTCTGGACATTCTTTTTGTCGTTATCAGTTTTTTTATTGCCTATTTACTAAGATTTAACTTTCAAACCGAAGCGTTGGACAGATATAATCTTGGTCTGCAGATGCTTTTTATTACCTGCTTTTATTTAGTTAGTTTTTTAATATATAAACCTTATTCAGGGATCATCAGACATACAGGTTTTAAAGATCTGGAAAATATTTTAAGAGCTAATGTTTCAGCAATTTTAGCCTACTTCTTATTTAATGTTATTCTTGAATATTTAACTTCCAAACAATCTGTCTTTATAGCACCCCGCTCTATTTATCTAATTAACTTTTTTGTAGTTACCTTTTTGATGACTTTAGTACGGTTTACGATAAAATCTTTCTACAACAGCATCAAAAGAAATCATAGTCATAAAAAAAATGTGATCATATATGGTGCAGGCAATTCCGGTATGATTACAAAGCATGCATTGGAAAAGGATGATCGGATTAAATATCAGATTTTTGCAATTATTGATGATAATAAAAGTAAAATAGGTAAAAATTTGGAGGGTGTTCCTGTAGTTTCATTGGAGAAAGTCTCTAAAGAATATCTTAAAAATAATAATGTTGAGGAGGTAATAATTGCTATCCAAAAAATAAAACCTGAAAGAAAGCAGTTTATCATTGATCACTTTCTTGAAATGGGGGCGGTTATAAAAAATATTCCACACACTAACCATTGGCTCAACGGAGAGTTTTCATCCAATCAAATTAGGAATGTTAAAGTCGAGGATCTATTAGAGCGTGAACAAATTAGGTTAAACCATGATGCAATATCAAAGCAAATAAAAGATAAAGTGGTGCTTGTGACAGGGGCAGCTGGATCAATTGGTTCTGAGATAATACGTCAATTAATGACCTATGATCCGGCGCAAATTATTTTAATTGATCAGGCTGAATCGCCACTTTATGAGCTTATAATCGAACTAGAAAGAAGATTTAATGGAAAGTCTAAGAGATGTCTTGTATCCTATGTTTGTGACATATGCAATAGACTAAGGGTTCATAAAATAATCAAAAAGCATCGTCCAGATATAATCTATCATGCTGCGGCATACAAGCATGTGCCTTTGATGGAAGCTAATCCTTCAGAAGCTGTTGAAGTAAACGTTTTGGGGACTAAAAACATGGCTGATATGGCCGTTAAATATGACGTTTCATACTTTGTTTTGGTGTCCACTGATAAAGCGGTTAACCCAACCAGTGTAATGGGGGCCAGTAAAAGGATTGCTGAAATGTATTGCAATGCAGCATTTGACTATAATCATATCAATACAAGATTCATTACCACAAGGTTTGGAAATGTTCTTGGTTCCAATGGTTCAGTCATTCCTTTATTTAGGAAGCAAATTCAAAATGGGGGTCCAATTACTGTCACTCATAAGGAGGTTACCAGGTATTTCATGACCATCCCTGAAGCATGTGAATTGGTTCTAGAAGCTGGTTCAATGGGTAATGGCCGCGAGATATTCGTTTTTGATATGGGTAATCCAGTCAAGATTTATGATCTTGCCAAAAAAATGATCAGACTGACAGGGTATAATGAGAATGAAATCCCTATAAAGTTAGTAGGATTAAGACCTGGTGAGAAACTGTATGAGGAAGTATTAAGTACAGACGAGAACACAATAGAAACGTACCATCCAAAAATAAAAATCGCCAAGGTTCGTGAACAAAAAAGAGATAAACTATTATTTAGTGTCGACAGGTTTCATCTTTTAATTGAAAATGGTGACGAAAATACTTTAGTTAGAGAAATGAAACAATTAGTGCCGGAGTTTAAGAGCAATAATTCAATGTTTCAGATCCTGGATGTTACCAATAACGATCCACATTCTAAAAGATCATTAGCCGTTTAATATGTAAGTTCCAAATTTATTGTTAGCAGCTTTAAGGATTTATTCCCGCATAGTTGATACCGGTGAGTTTATGCATTTCATAACTAAATGTGGATAAATCGTCTGCATTAAATTTATTTAGATCGTCATGCCCACAAGCCCTGGCCAATACCTGCATAAGCGTTTTAGAAGCGGTAAAAAAATTAAATAATTGTTCAGCAGATTTATTTATTATCAAACGGGCCCTTAAATGTTCTTTTTGTGTAGCTATACCTACAGGACAATTATTGGTGTGGCATGCCCGCATGCCTAAACAACCAATAGCCTGAATTGCGGCATTGGATACTGCCACCGCATCTGCTCCCAGTGCTAAAGCCTTTGCAAAATCCGATGGTACCCGCAGTCCACCTGTGATTATAAGGGATACATCTTTTACATTTTGATTATCCAGATGTTTTCTGGCACGCGCTAGGGCAGCTATTGTTGGAATATTTATATGATTTCTTAATATAATAGGTGCAGCGCCGGTTCCTCCTCCTCTACCATCTAAGATAATATAATCTGCACCTGCTTCTAACCCAAAATCGATATCTGCTTCTATATGACTGGCGGCTATTTTAAATCCTATTGGTATGCCACCTGTTTCATCCCTAACGGTATCTGCAAATACCTGAAAATCTGAAGTGGTTTTCAGGTCAGTGAAAGTTGCCGGACTGATGGCAGTGGTTCCTTCATTGAGGCCTCTTACTTCAGCAATTTCCCCAATCACTTTGTTCCCGGGAAGGTGTCCTCCTGTTCCGGTCTTAGCTCCCTGACCCCCTTTGAAATGAAAAGCTTGTACATTTTTTAATTTATCCCAGGCAAATCCAAATTTTGCAGAGGCCAATTCATAAAAATATCTGGAATTATTAGCCTGCTCATCCGGTAACATACCTCCTTCCCCGGAGCAAATACCTGTGCCAGCCATCTCAGCGCCTTTAGATAAAGCGATTTTAGCCTCTCTGGAAAGAGCCCCAAAGGACATGTCTGATACGAAAATCGGTATATCTAACTCAATGGGTTTTCTAGCTTTAGGCCCTATTATCACTTTCGTGTTTACTTCATGATCATCTAGTAGTGGTTTTCTGGATAATTGTGCCGGCAATATTTGTATATCATCCCATCTTGGTAAAGAATTTCTATCAACACCCATAGCTGTGGATGCTCCATGGTGCCCCCATTTTTTTAATCCATTTCTTGCTAAATCGTGTATGTAATTGGTATACGGTTCTGTACTCTCCGGATGGGTATCTATGTAATTTCCAAGATAAACATCATCATGAAATCTTGATGGAACCTCTAACTCAAAACTTTTTACCTCTTCTTCGTCTATGTAAACATGGCTATCATAAATTACCTCTTTAAATTTATATAAACGCTCATTTGGTTCATACGCACTAATCCCTGTATCCACCCGGTAATCCCAATTGTGTAGTCCGCATATTAGATTATCTCCTTCAACAAAGCCATCTGATAAAAGCGCTCCCCTGTGAAGGCACCTGCCATATAGTACCGACACATTCTCACCATATCTTATTACTACTAGATCGGTATTTAAAACTTTAGCATGTTTAGGTTCTTTTTCTTTTAATTCAGAAAACGTACATATTTTCTGAGGTATTTTTAGCTCACTTAATGGCATGTTCATATTATTTAAATGATATCTAGTTTGGTTTAAAACATCAATTCTGCTTTTAATATAGCTTAAAATAAATGATAAATTACTTTATAATGAATACTCATAAATACATGAGGGCTGAAAATTTTAATTAGTGACAAGGCTTACAGCCACTACTTCTATGAGTTAAAACGCTTTAATATAAAGTCCAGTGGGATATGATTTTCAATAAAAGTCTTGGTATATAAAAAGAAAAAAGTAACCACGAATGACCAAAAAACAGCACTTATCCACATTGATCTGAATATCAATCGCTTATCGTGTCCTCCAAAAGCATTTGCCAGAATAGCCCCTCCCGGAGGTGTAAAAACCAGTGGAGTCAAGAAAGCAACCCCATTAACACCATACTTTCTCCATATCTTAACAAACTGACGATTCCTTTTGGTAAATATTTTCTTTCGCTTAGGATTTAACAATTTAAGAAAAATATTGTGTATTCTTTCTCCATAATAAGTTATCGTATAAATCGTGGTCATCATCCCTAATACATTTATGATAATGATTTCAGGGATAGAAAGCCCAAAAGTGATTCCCAATGCAGGACCAAAAACAAATTTTAATGCACTAGATAAGTACATTGACAAATACTTAAGCAGCAATGAAATCATTCAGTGTATTTAATGGATACCAATCTTGAAGAGAGATTGGCGATAGCAAACTATTATCACATTTTCTCTCCATAGGCAAGATCGCCTGCATCACCTAACCCAGGTATGATGTATGAATTCTCATCCAGTTTATCATCGAGGGCATAAATCCAAATTGAACCCTGAAAACTATTACTGGATTGCACATTGGCTAAACCCATGACAGAGGAAAGTATTGAGATAATATGAATTTTCATTGGTTTACCATTAGCAAGAATTGATGTGATTGCACGATTGAGTGATTTGCCAGTGGCAAGCATAGGATCCAGTATAATTACTTCTTTGTCTTCGAGAT
Source organism: Cyclobacteriaceae bacterium (assembly GCA_051155775.1). GTDB lineage: Bacteria > Bacteroidota > Bacteroidia > Cytophagales > Cyclobacteriaceae > CAYSCZ01. Next base: position 22,283 of record DAXETV010000040.1, read on the forward strand.
GAGGAGACTTGAAGTAATCAAGATTGATAAGCACGTTATCAATGTCCCCACTTTTATCGCGGTAAGCCCCAATAAATCCGCTATCAATATCATCGAAATAATTCAAAAATCCCTGATGGAAAGGTATTCCTGCCCTCATTATTGAAATGACTACCAAATCATTAGTTGGCAAGGATAGTTTAGACTTACCAAACGGTGTTTCGACCACTTGCTCCTCATAGTTTAATGTTTTGGAAAACTCATAAGCCATCACTTCCCCTACCCTTTCAAGGTTCCTTCTAAACCTCATGCGGTCTTTTTGGATGTTTTTATCCCTCATATCACGCATAAATTTATTTGCGACAGAGTCTGTTTTATTCAGAATATTTATTTCCATAGATTGCTATTAATAATGATCAAATGTATATGGAATTGTTGAAAGAGTTATGTGAAATTCATGCTCCCTCCGGAAACGAAGACAAACTGGTAAACTTCATAGTAAAATATATTAATGATAATAGCAGTAAATGGGTCGTCAATCCTGAGCTATTATATGGGGAAAGTTTTCAAAATAACATTTTACTTATTTTCGGTAAGCCAAAAACTATAATCTTTTCACATATGGACAGCGTAGGATTCACTGTACGCTACGAAAATCAATTAGTTCCCATTGGCGGTCCTGAAGTAAAAAATGGATACACACTTAATGGTCAGGATGATTTTGGACCTGTAGAATGCGAACTTATTGAAGATGAACATCATCAACTGTATTATGATTTTGGTAGGGGCATTCAACGAGGTACCACCTTAACGTTTAAATGTAAGTTTATGGAAACTTCGCAAACTATTCAGTCATGTGCTTTGGATAACCGCGTTGGTGTTTTTGCATCATTAAAAATTGCAGAAACCCTAAAAAATGGCATCATAGCCTTCAGCACCTGGGAAGAGCATGGTGGTGGCTCCGTTCCTCATATTCTAAAATATGTTACTGACAGATACCCAATTCGCAACGCACTAATTGCAGATGTTACGTGGTCGACTGATGGAATAAACCTGGGTGATGGAGCAGTTATTTCACTGCGCGATAGAAATATTCCTAGAAAGAAATTTATTGACAAGATTACCTCAATAATAAAAAAATCCGGATTCAAATATCAGTTGGAAGTTGAAGGAAGTGGATCAAGCGATGGAAGGGAAGTACAACAATCCCCCTATCCGATTGATTGGTGTTTTCTGGGAATACCTCAGAAAAATCCACATACTCCTTATGAAATCATAAACAAATCCGATCTAAATGAGATGATTAGTATTTACAAAATTCTAATGGATTCGTTATGATATTACTGTATATAAGTTATGTCAAATCCCATATTATAAAGTTCTACCTCTGCACCAATATACCCTAAAGCAAACCAATAATCATGGGTTAATATCTCTTCGAATAGTTGCTTAGCTGTCTGCTTACGTCCATTGTAGTAGTGCCAGTTCGCCAGGCCATATTTTTGTGTTATGCTAGTTAGTTTGCTTGAGGTTTCTTTTGAAAGGTCTTTTGGCTCAATTAAACCTTTATAGAGTAGTAGTCTTTTATGATAGGGAAATTTTTCAATGATTCGCATTTTAGGCTCTATAGGTTCCAGAAGCAATTCTGCAACTTCTCTATTGCCTATTTTTCTGTAAGTCATATAAAGCCAGTCTGTACTGGCTACTAAGAGGTCATCATTTTTACTGAATTCCAGGCATTTACGGAATGATGATATGGCCTTATCATAATTACCCCTAAAATAATAGGCTATACCCAAATAATACCAAACATTAAACTGTGAAGTGGTCAGCGGCACATTACGATAATTTGGAATCCCATCTTCTTCAATTTCTACGGGGTCTCCACGCATGAAAAATGCAGCTCTTTCCAAATCATTAATTGCCTTTTCAAATTTTCTTAAAATGATATAGCCATAACCTCTATGCCTTAAAAGCTTAAATGATTCGGGATATTTATCCACTCCAACGGAAAAAATCGCTATCGCTTCTTTATACCGACCTAAATAACCTAACCTCCTGCCATACCAAATAATAGCTTTTAGGCTATCAGGATTATTTTCATAATTAATTTTAGCGGCATTAAGATCCCTTTTTCGCTTGCTTATTATATAATCCGGCAGTGCCATCCTGGTAAATGACCTTCCAAATAAAGAGACTGCAAGAATTTCTTCATCATTGAAATCTTTTTTCTCTGTAGTATCTTGTGATATTATTACAGGTCGTTCAATGCCCGGACTTTTCTTGGTTTTAATACAACCAATAGTAATTAAGCCTATTGAAAGTGCGACAATAACATAACGGATCAATATTTTTACTTGTTTGGTCAATTGTTTCTGTTAAAAGAATATTATTTAACGATAAAATACCATTATATATATTATATACTACTAACCATTAAAATATGGATATAGTATCTCAATGACGAATTTTAGACAGTTTCTATACTTAAATACTCAATTACTTTTTCAAGGTTGATACCATAGTATTAAATATTCATCATTCATATACTATTCATCTGGAGGTATGATTTAATTCAACAGTACGCAGATGCCCTTTAAATATTCGGTTATTATAAAGGTAAACATTTAAAGTGGGGTGGTCAAAACTATTTTTTATCATTTAAATTATAAGTTTGTAAACTGATCAATAAAGATTTAGCGATGGCAGTTACACCTTCTTCAATGCTTCCACTAGGCACACGAGCTCCTGATTTTAACTTACAAGATACGGTTACTGGCAATAAGGTTACTTTAGGGGAATCTAAATCTTCTATTGCTACACTAATTATGTTCATTTGCAACCATTGCCCATATGTTATTCATATTAGGGAGGAACTGCTGAATGTAATCCATGAGTATCAAACAAGGGGGATTTCTTTCATTGCCATCAGCTCAAATGATATTCGTAAGTATCCTGAGGATGCAACAGATAAGATGAAAGAATACGCTCTAAAATATAATTTCGACTTTCCTTATCTGTTTGATGAAACCCAGGAAATTGCAAAAGCATACCAGGCAGAATGTACTCCGGATTTTTTCCTTTTTGATAAAAATTTACAGTTGGTTTACAGGGGCAGATTTGATGCATCTACTCCAGGTAATAACAAACCAATTACCGGAAAGGACTTAAAAAACGCTATGGACTGCTTGTTAGATGAAAATGAAGTTCCCGCGGATCAGTATCCGAGCATGGGCTGTAACATAAAATGGAAATAATGTCCAAGCCAGTAAGTTCCTCCGCAAAAAGAATTACAACGCACAAGCTAAGGGAAATGAAAAAAAATGGAGAAAAGATCTCTATGCTCACTGCTTATGATTATTCTTTAGCAAAAATTATTGACAATGCCGGTGTGGATGTGATCCTGGTGGGTGATTCTGCTTCCAATGTAATTGCAGGTCATGAAACGACAATTCCAATTACACTGGAGCAAATGATATACCATGCGTCTTCCGTAATTAGAGCGGTAACCAAAGCACTAGTGATTGTTGATATTCCATTTGGCTATTACCAGGGTAATTCTTCAGAGGCATTGCGTTCTTCCATACGTATAATGAAAGAATCTGGTGCCCACGCTGTAAAAATGGAAGGCGGTATTGAGGTGGCAGAAAGTATCAAACGAGTAATCAACGCTGGCGTTCCAGTGATGGGACACCTTGGATTAACCCCTCAATCCATCTATCAATTTGGAACCTACACCGTTAGGGCAAAAGAAGAATACGAGGCTGAGCAATTGATACAAGATGCTGTTTTGCTAGAAGAATCTGGGTGTTTTGGAATAGTACTGGAAAAGATTCCAAGCGAGCTTGCGAAAAATGTCGCGCAAAAAATTAGTATCCCGGTAATAGGTATAGGAGCAGGTAGTGAGGTCGATGGCCAGGTTTTGGTCCTATATGATATGCTGGGCATTACAGATAATTTCAAACCTCGCTTTCTCAGACAGTATGCCAATTTAAAAGAAATAATTTCTGAGTCAATAACAAATTACATCGAAGACGTTAAAAGTATAAGGTTTCCTGATGCATCTGAGCGCTACTAATATTCAAATTAACATCATTTGTTCATTTCTATTTAAAGAGAGACATACAACTTAAAGACAGACATACAACCAAATTTAAATTATAAAACCTGGAAGCTTAATTCTTAGTTTTCACACTACATGCAGAAAAATATTCCATTATTCCCACTTAGTATCATAGCCTTTCCCGGCGAGGAGGTGAACCTCCATATTTTTGAAGAACGATATAAACAATTGATCAATGAATGCTATGAGCAGGCCATGCCTTTTGGTATACCGGCTTATATAGACGGTAAGATAGATTACGGCACGACTGTCTATATTACAGAGATTGTAAAAATCTATGATGATGGTAAGATGGATATCAAAACCATTGGCCATGAGGTTTTCAGGGTAAAAGAATATTTCGATGTGCTGGGGGAAAAATTATATGCCGGAGGTATTGTAGAATTCATTTTCAATAACGACAACGGTGATCCTGTGCTGCACCGGGAGATGGTGCAATTGGTAAAAGAACTTTTTAAATGGCTAAAGGTAGAAGTTAAGATCAATGATCCGGATACTATAAACGCTTATACTTTCGCTCATAAAATTGGATTAAAAAAAGAGGAAGAGTATCAGTTGCTTAAACTTGATCAGGAAACTGACCGGTTAAGATTTATAATTGAACATTTGAAACGCCTTTTACCAATGCTAGAAAGGGCCGAAGAAGCCAGGGAAAAAATTCGCATGAATGGACATTTTAAACATTTAGACCCTTTGAGGTTCTAGCAAGATATTCCATGTTATACTTTTTTGATTCATCTTACGGACAGGTAGCCCTATTTTTTTTGGGTGGATTGGTATTCATTTTAACACAGTTAACAGCTGGTTGGCTTCTAAGGCCTCATAGACCCAACGAAGAGAAACTCACTACCTATGAGAGTGGAGAGGACCCAACAGGTAATGCATGGGGCAACTTTAACTTCCGGTTTTACGTGATTGCCCTGATATTTATACTATTCGAAGTCGAGTTAATATTTTTATTCCCCTGGACAATCGTCTTCTCTGATAAAGACTTATTAGCGCAAAGTAATAACCTGTGGGGATGGTACTCACTGGTTGAAATGTTCATTTTTGTATTTCTTCTGGTCATCGGATTAGGTTACGTATGGAAGAAAGGGTTTCTGGATTGGGAAAAGCCTAATACCATTCAAAAAGATATTGAAACCCCCGTGCCAAATAAATTGTATGAAGACTTAAACAAGAAAGTAAGTTAGAATGGGACTTCTAGACCAAAAATTTGGACAAGGTGGAATAATTATTACCAAAGTTGATGATCTTATCAACTGGGCTCGTCTCTCTAGTCTGTGGCCGATGGGATTTGGGCTGGCTTGTTGTGCAATCGAAATGATGTCAGCGTATGCCACGGGTTATGATATGGATCGACTGGGTGTCTTAACAAGACCTTCTCCAAGATTATCTGATGTGATGATTGTAGCAGGAACCGTAACTTTCAAAATGGCAGACAGAGTAAGGAGGCTATACCAACAAATGGCAGAGCCAAGATATGTTATATCCATGGGTTCATGCTCGAATTGCGGGGGCCCATACTGGGAACACGGCTATCATGTGGTGAAAGGGGTAGACAGGGTTATTCCTGTGGATGTTTACGTGCCGGGATGCCCACCCAGACCTGAAGCGCTCATCGGTGGTTTTTTAAAATTGCAAGAGAAAATAAGACAGGAAAGTTTAATGAAACCCGAAGCGTTGGAAAAACTACTGGAAAAAATAGATGCAAAAGAAGCCCCGGTAAATGGACATTCATAAAATAAAGCAGATAATCTTAGATGAATCTGAGGATGAAATAATACCCGAAGAGATTGATGATATAACACCCGCAGGATTTAAAATTGAAAAAGATAAACTAATCCCTTTCTGTAAAATTATCTTCAATCATGAAGCGCTTCTATTTGACTTACTGGCTTGTATTACAGGGATTGACAATGGAAAAGAACCAGGAACAATGGAAGTTATATACAATTTTACATCGATACCTTTCAGGCAAAACCTTTCACTAAAAATCCAACTGGATAGAAACAATCCTGAAGTAGATTCCCTATGTAATTTATGGAAAACAGCTAATTGGCAGGAAAGGGAAGTTTTTGACCTGCTAGGCATAATCTTTATTGGTCATCCAGACCTGCGAAGAATATTGCTGCCAGCTGATTGGGAAGGTTTTCCCCTCAGAAAGGATTACTCCACCCAGGAATATTTTCACGGCGTAAAAGTTGATTATTAAAGATGCCGCAAACCATCCAATACGAATATAAACCGGAAAATTTAACACGCTCAGAGCCAAATAAGTACCAGCAAGCTGACTTAAAAGAAGGACAAATGGTTTTAAACCTGGGGCCACAGCATCCCTCTACGCATGGTGTTTTAAGGCTAGAGCTGCTCACTGACGGAGAAATAATAGAGGATGTAGTCCCCCACTTAGGATACCTGCATAGGTGTTTTGAAAAACATGCTGAATCATTGCCTTATAACCAAATCATCCCTTATGTGGATAGGATGGATTATCTGTCAGCAATGAATTCAGAGCATGCATTTGCGATGGGGGTTGAACAGATGCTGGGGATCACTGACAAAATACCAAAAAGGGTAGAATATATCAGGGTTTTGGTCGCTGAATTAAACAGAATAGCCGCTCATTTTATTGCGCTGGGAACTTATGGTATTGATATCGGAGCCATCACACCTTTTTTATGGGTAATGAGAGACCGGGAACATATATTACGATTGCTGGAATGGGTCTGCGGTGCGCGGATGCTTTATAATTATATTTGGATAGGCGGACTATTTTATGATTTACCTATTGGCTTTGAGGCACGATGCCAGGAGTTTTCTGATTACCTGAAACCGAAACTTGATGAACTTAATGAAATCCTGATCACTAATAAAATATATATCGAGCGAACAGCAAATATTGGTGTGCTTCCATTAAAACTTGCTATAAATTATGGTATCACAGGTCCAATGCTAAGGGCATCAGGATTAAAATATGATTTGAGAAAAATTGATGGCTATTCCGTCTATCCTGAAATAGAATTTAATATTCCGATGGGAAAAGGAGAGATGGGGACAACCGGCGATTGTTGGGACCGTTCCTGGGTTAGACTGCAGGAATGCTATGAATCTGTTAAAATCATCGATCAATGTCTAAAAAAGTTAACCACTGATCACAAAAGATCACCTTCATTTGATCCGCAGGAACTAGTGCCAAAAAAAATCAGGCCAAAAGCTCAAGACCTTTATGTTAGGGCAGAGAATCCCAAAGGAGAGTTAGGATATTTTTTCAGGGCTGATGGAAAATCTGACAGACCATTGAGATGTAAAGCCCGAGGTTGCTCTTTTGTCAATTTATCGGTGTTGCCGGAAATATCTAGAGGACATATGATATCCGATTTAATAGCCATCGTTGGATCAATCGATCTTGTACTTGGTGAGGTAGATAGATAAAATTGCATAATAAACGCTGTATATTATGTATATTCTAAATTCCTCTCAAATAAAAGCATCTGATACATATACCATTGAAAATGAGCCTGTTTCCTCATTAAACTTAATGGAAAGGGCTTCAAACGCTTTTACTGAATGGTTTACATCAAGATTTAGTAATAATTATCACATATATATTTTTTGTGGTATAGGAAATAATGGTGGGGATGGCCTTGCAATTGCGCGCCTGTTAATGGCAAGAAAATATAATGTGACCTCTTTTGTTGTGGGCGATCCTGAGAAGGGAAGTCAAGATTTCAAGGCCAATTTTATGAAATTGAAATTGATCACGGCAATTAAAATAATCTCCTCAATAGAAAAAGAACTCATCACCAGCAATGAAAAAAATATTCTTATAGATGGATTATTTGGAACAGGATTAAGCCGGCCTCTATCAGGTATTTTTTCAGAAATAGTTAATTATATTAATCAATGTCAGGGAATTAAGATTGCTATAGACATCCCATCAGGTTTGTATTCTGATAAACCCAGAGATTCTGATATTATTATAAATGCAGATCATACCCTTTCCTTTCAGGTGATAAAGCCGGCATTTCTACTACCCGAAAATGAAATTTATGTTGGTGATTGGACGGTTGTGGATATCGGTTTGGATGAGCAATTCATTAAGGGATTGGAAAAAAGATATTATGCTTTAAGCCTGAAAACGGTTCCTGGAATTAAGAAAAGAAGAAAATTCATGCATAAAGGCAATGCAGGTAAAGTACTTTTAATATCCGGTAGTTTTGGGAAAATGGGTGCAGCAGTACTGAGCGCCAAAGCATGTTTGAAATGCGGCATTGGGCTTCTGACCGTTCATGCTCCGGAATGTGGTGTTGATATCCTGCAATCTTCCGTACACGAAGCAATGGTTAGCGTAGACTTCAACAAATTTATTATTACAGACATCCCAGGCATAGAAAATTATGACTTCATTGGCATCGGACCGGGTATTGGATTATCATACAAAACGTCCCGGGCATTATTCAGGATATTAAAAAAAATAAATAGACCAATGGTTCTGGATGCTGATGCTTTAAATATAATTTCTAAATATCAATGGATAGATGAAATTCCCAAAAACTCTATTTTAACGCCTCATCCAAAAGAATTTGAAAGGTTGGCAGGAAGCTGGTCTAATTCCTATGAAAGAATAGATAAACAAAAGTCACTCTCATTAAAATACAACCTAAACATTGTAGTTAAAGGTGCATATTCAACGATTACTACTTCTACGGGAGAAGTTCATTTTAATACCTCTGGTAATCCCGGTATGGCAACAGCGGGAAGCGGAGATGTCCTAACTGGAATTGTTTTATCATTTCTTGGCCAGGGATATTTGCCAATAGAAGCAGTGAAACTGGCAGTATTTTTGCATGGATTGGCAGGGGATGAGGGAATAAAATCGATACCAGAAGAATCATTGATAGCAGGAGATTTACTTACTTTCATTCCACTTGCCGTGAAAAAACTGGCGTATTAACAATTAATTGTAATTGAATTAATATATAATTTAATTTTATCAAGAAAACATTGAACGTTAATTTTGATTAAAAATTATCTTACAATGTAAACTTTGAACATTATTTAGCGTAACTTGTACTCATATAT
>DAXETV010000041.1:0-57366 GCA_051155775.1 Cyclobacteriaceae bacterium
ACTGGGAAGGTATAGCCTTTCTCTTCAATTTTAGTGAAAAGCTTTTCAGGGTCATCAAATCTATTCACAGCATAAAGTGCAAATGACGGGTTACCCTTGTTTTCATCATAAACTCGTTGCACTTCTGGAAAAATCTTCCAGCACGGTGGACACCCAACAAACCAAAAATCCAGCCAAATAACTTTTCCTTTCAGATCTTCATTTGAGATTATTTCTTTTTCCTTATTGACAAATTCAAATGGAATGACTTCTGGACTTGCCACTGCACCCGTGAAGTTTCCATATTCTATTTTATGAATCCATAGATCATATAAGTTGAAAGCCATCACGATTGGAAATAAAGCGAGTAGAACAACCTTTTTTACTTTAAAGCCATGTCTATTGTGCATTATTCCACCAACAAATCCCAAAATCCAAGTTATGTAAAGAGGACTTATTTTAAACGTATACTTAATTGTTGAGTTTAACAGGTTTAGCACCACTAAGAGTAGAAAGGTTACTGCAATTGTAACTGCAACTGTGTTACTTGAGAATCTTTTATTGAATGCCTTAGAATATCCAGCAGTTAGCAGGTATGCTAATCCAAAAATGAAAATCAATCCTACACCTTGCGGTAATCCAACTGAGTCAATTAGTATCGAGGGTAATACAATTGCAATAAGTGTTGAAACAAATATTAAAAGGACAATTAGAAAGTTGATGAGAATTTTCATTTCGACAACCGTTGGCTATTTAAAGGTAGAAAAGTATCAGGAGAATAACCAGTACTATTACCGCTAACATCCGGATATGTTGAACAAAGTTCAACATATCCCCATATAGTTTTATGCTGAACATAGTGGACTTTTTACATTTATCAAATTATTGAACGCTACATGTGTGTATATTTCAGTCGCCCTGGATGAATGATGACCTGGTAAGGTATGGATACTGAAGATCGGCCCCATTTTCCAACAGATGCATAGCAAATGAATGTCTTATTATAGGAGGTGTTACTCCCGCTCAAGATGATTCTATAGTTAATTTCTAGTTAGACTTAATTCATTTACAGCGAATACTCGAACGCTTTTTTGTTTACCCTTTAACTGAAGATCTCCCATCAGCTCGAAAGCATCAACGGTCGTAGATTGGATGGATTGATACAATCTTTCAGAGATCAACAACTCTTTCCCAAATTGATTGCAACATCCCTGAATTCTTGCAGCAGTGTTTAACACGTCTCCGAGATAAGCGATTTCTCTTTTTATTTCACCTACTTCTGCCACCATGACTTTACCCATTTCTAATCCAGCCTTAAACTCCGGTACAAATCCGAATTTCGGTTCATAGTACTTACGCTTAGCAGTCAGTAATCTCTTGTAGGCAAAATAGAACCTCAGGCAATTCAGGTTAGTCAGACCTTGTGCTATGTCCCAATTCAGCACAATTTCATCACCCACATACTGGTAAATATTGGCACGATATTCCACAACCACTTCAGATACATCTTCAAAGCAGCTTTGTATAAGCTCACTATATCGTTCATGTCCCAATTTTTCTGCTATAGTGGTAGACCCTTTGAGATCCAAAAACATGAAGATTAAATTCTTTTCTTTTGGTCGATGAAACTCCCCTTTAATCATTCTCCAAAGATTTCCAGGACCGAATTTTTTATCAATCTCTTTTATAAAATCTATGACGAATCCCACCAGAAACAAATAGATCGTTAGTAAGATCATATCATATGAGAGAAAGTAGCCATGGTAGGTGTCCCAGCTAAGATTCGTTTGGATAATTGTAGTAAAGGCACGTATCCCAAAGGATACGAATAGAACAATGGCAATTAAATAACCCATGATGCCAATAAGGAGTGTTTTCCCGAAAGAGGTTCTTTTTGACAAGTATCTGGAAGAGAAAAAATCAAGGGAGCCAAAAAGTATGGCAGCAGCAGCGCCAATTGTTAAATGAAACCTTCCCCTTTGAAAGATATTCATTTGATAGTCCGTTAATCCATTATCAAAATCTCGTATTAATGCCCAAAAAAATATCGCAGGTGTCCAGTAGAGCAAATGTCTCAAAATAGTTTTTAAATATCCGGAGCCTCGTAAAAGTTTCAAAGTCTGTATCTGCATTTAGCTTTCAATGATTAAAATAAGCCCAACTTAAACATGAAGGCAACAAGAGGGATAATTTTTTGACATTTGTTGAAATAAAAACGAAGTGACTAGTTTTTGATTAGAACATCAGATGCGTCAGCTAGCTTCAATTTTTTCCTGCGTTCTCGTAACCCCTCTTACTTTTTCCACCCCGGACCTTTTACAAACCTACCCGGTCTGGCGTTGGTATGCTCTCCCACTTCCAGCACCAATGTACCATTGACCCACACATACAAAACCCCTTCAGCAAACTGATGCGGGTCATCAAAAGTGGCGTTATCCTTAATGGCGTCAGGATCAAAGGCCACCACGTCCGCGTAATATCCGGATTTTAGTAAGCCACGCTTTTTAATCTTTAACTTATTCGCAGACAATGAAGTAAGCTTATAAACTGCTTCCTGAAGTGGTACTACCTTCTCATCCCGAACATACTTGCCCAACAAACGGGCAAAGTTGCCATAAGTCCTGGGGTGTGGCTTATAATTAATAAAGGGCTCCTCAGGTGCCACCGATCCTGCATCCGACCCAAAGCTCATATATGGCAGGGCGATTTGCTTTTTTACATTTTCTTCTGACATTAAAAAATAAATGGTGCCCACCCGGCTACTGTCCTGGATGACAAGATCCATCGCTGTTTCCTCGGGTGTTGTCCCTCGCATGCGTGCTACCTCACCCAGCGTCTTTCCCGTGAGATAGCGGAGGGAATCATTCCTGAATCCGCTTAGGATAAGTTTATCCGGGCTGCCCGCCGCGAAGTACAGGTTCTCCCAGCCATCGCCTTTGTTTTTCATTGCTTTGGCTACCCGCTTTCTGATCGCCGGGTCCATTAATCTTTTTGCCCAGGCACCGTAACCACCTTCCTGCACCCAGGGAGGCATGGCAGCATCCAAACCTGTGGCCCCGGCGGTATAGGTGTACATATCAGTGGTAATCTCCAGGCCAGCTTTTCTGGCAGAGTCGATCTTTTCTATGGCATCATCATACTTATGCCAATTCTGTTTACCAGCTACCTTTAGGTGATAGATCTCCGCCGGAAGGTTGGCCTTTTCTGCTATGGTGATCAGCTCATCCATGGCTTTTAATAAATTATCCCCTTCACTACGCAAATGTGAAATATACATCCCTCCATATACTGAAGCCACCTTGCATAATTCGATAAGTTCCTCAGTGTCTGCATAAAAAGCCGGTGCATAGATCAACGATGAGCCAATACCCAGTGCGCCTTCCTCCATAGCTGTCTTGACCAATAATTTCATTCTTTCCAGTTCTTCCGCTGTAGGCTTTCTGTCTTCCTCCCCCAACTCATGGATACGGACAGTAGTGGCCCCGACAAATGAAGCTACATTGCAAGCAACTCCCCGGTCTTCAAGGTATTGTAAGTATTCGCCAAGTGTTGCCCACTCAATGTCATAAGTAATGTCTTTTTGTTCCGCTTTTTCATTGGCTTTCATCTCCTCATTCCAAGGCCCCATTGACCAGCCTTCGCCCATTACCTCCAGGGTTACACCCTGCCTGATATCGCTTTCAGAGTTCCCGTCTTCTATCAGCGATTCTGTGGCCCAGCTTAGCATGTTGATAAAACCCGGTGAAACGGCTAATCCGGAAGCATCAATTTCCTTCCTCCCCTTCACATATTCCAATTTACCAACTGCGGCTATGGTATCCGCATTAATACCAACATCCCCTACATAAGGCTCCTCACCGGAACCATCAACGATCAGGCCATCCTTAATCAGGATATCATAAGTCTCCGGGGAAGAACAACTGATAATTAAAACAATAATGAATGAAGTGATGGAAAATGGAAAAAAAGAACGATGCTTCATGACAGGTTATGTTTAAATATTTCCCAAAATACAAATCTTAGCCAATCATTCAATGGATTTTGATGGCTAAATTGCCTTCATTTATGGTTTTAAAGTTGTAAATATTAAATTGAAGCTCAGCGATTATCTCCCTCAGGCCCCTGAAATCACATTTGAAAATGTACAACTGGATTCCAGAAAAGTAACCGGGCGCAGTGTTTTCTTTGCCCTTCCCGGGCAAAAAACTGATGGCAGCCTGTTTGTGAAAGATGCCATCCAAAAAGGGGCGGTGGCAATCGTAGTTGGCCCGGAGACTAACTTACAAGCTGATGTACCGGTGATCACGGTGGAGAACATTTACCTGACCCTGGCGAAAATAAACAACGATATCTATGATAATCCTGCCCGCCATCTGACTTGTTATGGCGTGACAGGAACTGATGGTAAGACCACTACCACACAAATCATCTATCAACTGCTTCGTAATGTGGAGGAGAGCAGCTACATCGGCACCATAGGTGTAGAAACCAGGGACAGTTTGCATAACCTGGGTTGTACCACACCACTGGCAACAGACCTTTATCGGGAAGTGGACAGGCTCAGATCAAAGAAAACACAATCCCTATCTATTGAAGTATCCTCCCATGCCCTGGCGCAACACCGGGCGGAGTACATCAGGCTGGACGTGGGTGCTTTTACCAACGTGGTTTCCGAACACCTAGACTTTCATGGTACCCTGGAAAACTACGTGGCCGCCAAACGGTCATTGATCAACCTGGTGAGGGCGTCCGGAACAGTATTATTAAACGCTGACGACCAGCACTTTGATGATTTCAGACAGTACGCCTATTCTAAAAACCTAAAGACTGTATCTTATGGGATTAAGCATCCCGCTGACTATATGGCGACCAACATCCAGGCAAAGGCAACCGGAATTACATTCGATCTTATTTGGAGCCAAAACCATTACCCTGTAAGCATCCAGCTGATCGGATTATTTAACGTATACAACTGCCTGGCAGCGATTGCTTCTGTGACCCAGACCGGTCATGATATACTAACTATGATAAAATACCTGGAGCAGATCAATGGAATCTACGGGCGCAACGTGTTCGTCCATGAAGGACAGAGCTTCCAGGTGTTTCTGGATTTTGCCCACACCCCAAATGCTATCCTTTTGTTATTGGAATACCTGAGGGAGACCTGTGACAAAGAAAACCGGAAGATGACAGTGGTTACAGGTGCTGCAGGTGATCGCGACCCGGGTAAAAGGCAGCCCATCGGACGGTTAGCCACCACTTTTGGTGACCGGGTGATCTTCACAGACGAAGACCCGGGAACAGAAGACCCCGGAGCAATTATGAAGGCTGTCCTCTCTGGAGCGGTAAGGGATAATTATCAAGTGATCCATGATCGTAAAACCGCAGTCCGGTATGCCCTTGACACTGCCGGTGAAAATGATATGGTGGTCATGCTTGGAAAAGCGGGAATGACTTATGACATGGTGGGTGAAGAAAAAATAACCTATAATGAGATAGATTTTGTGAAAGAATATTTAAGAAGTAAAAATCAGGCGCTATGAATTTCATCCCGGTACTTCTTGGCAGCGACATGAACGTCTATGGTATGGCCCGCTCGTTTCATGAACAATATGGCATGCACAGTATAGCTTTTGGACGGATGGTGCTTCCGGCTACCAGGTACAGTAAAATAGTAACCGTAAATCCTATTCCTAAGTTGGAAGATGAAGCAGTATTCTTAAAAACACTAATGGAATTTGCCGCTAATAACAAAGAAAAAGAGCTACTGCTCATTGCCTGCGGGGATACTTATTTAGAACTGGTGATCAAGAACAAAGAAAAACTGATCCAATACTTCCATGTCCCTTCCGTTGATCAATCATTGATGGACCTGTTGGAGTCCAAAGAATCGTTTTACAAGATATGTGATAAGTACCAATTGGATTACCCAAAAACCCTGATCGTTTCCAAAGATGATTATGACAGGATTGAGGTTCCTTTTGAATATCCGGTCATCTTAAAGCCCTCCAACAGTGCCATGTACTGGAAAGTGAGCTTTGAAGGAAAGAAAAAAGCCTTTAAGGCAGACAATCCTGGGGAGATGAAAAACATACTGCATGCGGTCTATCATTCGGACTATACTGACCATTTTATCATCCAGGAGTTTATACCCGGTGACGATTCCAGCATGCGGGTGATGAACAATTATTCCACAAAAGATGGGAAAGTGGTGATGCAAAGCCTGGGGCATGTATTACTGGAAGAACATTCACCGCAAGGTATCGGTAGTCATGCTGCAATCATTGGTATTAGAGATGTGCAACTGGAGGCTAAGGTGAAAGATTTTCTGGAAGATATCGGTTACGTCGGCTACTCAAACTTTGATATTAAATATGACGAGCGGAATGGATCTTATAAATTTTTTGAGATCAACCTAAGACAGGGAAGAAGCAGCTTTTATACCACGGCATCAGGCTGCAACCTGGCCAAATATCTTGCGGAAGACTATGTGTCGGGTAAAAAAGCGTCCTATGAGACCATTGAGCCGGGATTCTTGTGGCACGTGGTACCAATAGGATTAATCAAAAAATATGTCCCGCATAAAGAAATTATTGATCAGGTGAATGAAATATTGAAGCAAGGCAAAAATGTCAACTCATTGATGTATAAAAAAGACCCTGGACTGAAGCGATGGTTACGTCAACTGAAAGATTATTATGCTTACTATAAGAAGTATACAATGCACTTTGGCAAAAAAGGATTAGGATGAAAACGGTTGGTGTGATCGGCGGTATTGGGCCACTCTCTACTTTCTTATTCGGGGAGATGGTGGTGAACTTACGGCATGCCCCCAAGGACCAGGACAACATACCCATGATCATTATGAATGATACTTCCATTCCTGATCGAACGGCTTTCATACTTGATAATACCCTACCAAACCCAGTACCCAGGCTTATCCACAATATTAAACTGCTTAATGCGCTAGGTGTAGACATGATCACCATCATATGCAATACGGCCTATGCTTTTATCGATGAACTGCAAGCGGAAACATCTGTGCCAATTCTTAATATGCCACTGCTTACCATTGAAAAACTTATCACTGAAGGGATCAGAAAAGCTGGAATAGCATCAACGGCAGGATCCCGAAAAGTAGGGCTCTATGAAAAATATGCGCGGGACTCCGGGCTGGATTTGATTTCTGTGGATGATTGGTTACAAGAGGTGCTGATGGACATTATTTATGGTAAAATTAAAGCCGGTAAACCAACCAATAGTACTGACCTTCGACCGGTTACAGAATATTTGTTTGATCATGGCTGTGAAAGGATCATCATGGGATGTACAGAGCTGTCGGTCTATAAAAGAGACCACCAACTATCCAATCAATATTTTACAGACCCAATAGAGGTGTTGGCTTCAATTATTATTGAAAAGGCAAGCGATCATTGACGTACCGGTTTGATGAGATAACGCCAGCTAAGGTCCCCCGGCTTTATTTGATATTCCTTATGAGGTGTAGCTCCCCAACTGTTATCACCTCCTACACCCATTTGCTCCCAGTCAATGTTTACACTCACTAAGGGTCGTTTGGGCACATCATAGGTATGCCTTTGAAGCTTTTGATCACCGGGATCAAAATCACTGTTTAGCTGATGATGGGCACTGAAACTGATTAGTTGGTCCAGGCCATGGAAGGCGATGCCGTTCCCCGCTTGATTCCTGAACATGACATATCGGTTTTCCGTACGATAGCCATTCTCCTGAGGCCTGATGTATGGATGGTTCAAATTGTCTACCATCCTTTCATAAACGCCAACAAAAGCTGAGGTCTTACGGTCCTGGTAATTCTCATGTGGCCCACGGCCATACCATTTTACCTGGTCAAAAGCCTTTTTAAGGATCACGTGGTTACCAACTCTTGGTATCATTGGTAATCCCTGATGGGTATTCTTCAGTTTATTGGTTACAAGAATCTCCCCTTTACTATTAATTTGATAATTAATGATTGCCTTTACTTCAGAATCTGCCAGTCCAAAAACCGTTTTCACTTCTATAGCGCCATTTTTTTTCTTTCCTTTATTGAATGGTTCTCCTGTGGATGCATCGATAATTTCAAAGCTTAGTAATCGCTGATCCTGGCTGGCAGATCGCCAGAAGGCTAGCTTTTGCGGCATGTTATAGCCAAAATCATTATCTGTTGGTGCACGCCAAAAATTTGGTTTGATGGGATTTTTAATGCAATTACCCCAACCATAATCTAAAGATTTTAACCAACCTGTTGATGATTCAAAGTCAATTTTGTAGCCTTTACTTTCGATGGTTATTATATCTCCTGTCCTTTCAACGTTAATCTTACCTTCCACCGAGCTGTCAAAGGATGAAAAATCAGCTTCATTAACATGAAATTGTTCGCTTGCTACAATGTGTCCGGATTTCAACAAACCCCTGTCATCTTTTAATTTTGCGAAAATATTTAAATGATATTCCGATTCATCCAATCCAGGTAAATGCAAGATTATCGACTTACGCTTGCCGGGTTTAACAACTCCAACCTCAAAAGTTCCAGTTGCATTTATCCTCCCATTTTTGAGGAGTAGCCAATTAAATTCAAATGCATTGAGATCAATGAAATCATAACCATTATAAACCGATATACTATTAGTGTCATTATCATAATCACTAAACCTGATGGATTGATAAACTTTCTTCACTTCATGCAGTGCAGGATGCGCCGACCGGTCAGGACTGACCAGGCCATTGATGCAAAAGTTGCCGTCATTCTGTAATCTATGGGCATCAAAATCCCCACCATATGCCCAGAAAGTTTTCCCATCCGGTGTTTTGGCTTTTAACCCCTGATCGACCCAGTCCCAGATAAAACCACCCTGTAAAACATCATACTTTTCTATCACATCCCAGTAATCTTTAAGATTACCCACGCTGTTGCCCATAGCGTGGGCGTATTCACACTGAATGTAGGGCCTTTTAGGTTTGTTCACAGCATAGTCGATCATCTCTTCGATTGTTGCATACATTGGGGCCTGAATATCAGTATTTTTATACATGGTAGCGCCTTCATATTGTACCGGACGGGTCTGGTCCTTTTTTTTCAACCATTCATAAGTAGTGTAGAAATTCTCTCCATTGCCCGCTTCATTACCTAATGACCATATGATAATGGAAGTGTAATTTTTATGATGCTCATACATCCTCTCCGTGCGGTCGATATGCATGCCCTTCCACTCAGGAAGATAAGCCGGATGAATGGCCTGCCTTTCCTTGTCGTCATCCAATCCCTGATTGGTGGCACCCATTCCGTGTGTCTCAATATTGGCCTCATCAATCACATAAAAACCATATTGATCACACAACTGATAGAAAAAATCACCTTTGGGATAATGACTGCAGCGGATAGCGTTGAGGTTATGCGCTTTCATCAGTTGCAGGTCTTTTATTGTCAGATCGCTACCTACCACATGTCCGGTTACTGGATCATGATCGTGAAGGTTGACCCCCTTAAGATAAACAGGCACTCCATTCACCAGCAGTTGATTGTTCCTGATTTCAACAGTACGGAAGCCAATCTTTTGACTGGTAACCTCCACAAGGTTTCCCTTATCATCCTCCAGCATGATCACCAGTGTGTAGAGATTAGGTGTTTCCGCGGTCCATGGCAGTACATTTTCAATCTCTTTCTGAAATTCGGCCACAGACATATCTCCCGGCTGTATGTCAACTAACTGTTCATCCTGATAAATTACACCCTCACCATTCAGCAATTCAATTTTAGCAATAAAGGCTTTTTGAGTTCCTTGAGTGGTATTTCTGTAATTTATATTAAGCCTAAGCACTCCATTTTGGTAAGTATCATCAAGGGAAGCAATTGCCCTAAAGTCCCTCATGGCTATCCGGGGAGCAGCAAACAAGTAGACATCCTTTTCAATACCACTCAGCCGCCACATATCCTGGTCTTCGGTGTAGGAAGCTACTGACCAGCGATAAACTTCCACAGCAAGGTCATTCTCCCCTGCTTTAACAAAATCGGTTATCTTAAATTCTGCCGGTGTTTTACTACCCTCATTATATCCCACAAAATGACCGTTTACCCATACATACATGGCACTGCACACGCCTCCGAAGTGAAGGTAAATTTCATGACCTTGCTTCCAATTATCGGGAATGTTGAATTTTCTTTTATAACTACCAACCGGATTATAATGATCGGGGATATTGGGTGGGTCAGCAGGAAAAACATACTGTATGTTGGTGTAGATAGGAATGCCATACCCTTCCAGTTCCCAATTGGCGGGAACGTTTATTTCATCCCAATCTTCAACCTCATAGTCCTTTTCATAAAAAAATAGCGGACGTTCAGATGGTTTCCTGACCCAATTAAACTTCCATTTTCCATTAAGGCTTTGATAAAATGGGCTATCGTAAAAGTTATCATTAGTTATGGCTTCGGACTTATTTGAAAACCTATAAAATGTTGCATGTGATTTTTCCCGGTTGATCTGATATATTTCAGGATTAAGCCATGCTTTCATGGATTGTGCTTTTGTATAGAAATTGATATTGGTAATAATTAATAGAAAAAAAACAAAGGATAATACTGGCATCACAGCCTTCATAATAATGATATAAATGCATGAATTTTAGCTAAATGTATTAATAATTATTGGATTATAGGCCTATCACTTTCAACACTATTTTCGATAGTCTTTTATTAATAAAGTACATCAATAGAATACCTGGGACGAGCTTATTTAATAACAGGAGAAGATTGTTATAGCGAAAGTGCTATTGAGCTTATTAAAATCATGAATTTGATGAGCACAGTCTTTTAATGATTCGAAATAACATTTACATAATTTAGCCTTGATCATAATTAGACATACTAACTACCAAAATAGTGCGTAAAGTAAGACCAAAACAATACTTACTGCGAAAGAAGAAATGTTGAAAAACTGGCCTGTTGAAAAAGTGCTTTCCGTTATTGGGATGCTTCTATCATCTGTTTTTCCTTTACCATCCACTAAGCTAACCACTACTATGATCAGCATGGTGAGCAGGGCTGTTAATCCCATCTGATTCATCCAGGGCATATTTGAAAAAGCCTTGAAAGCTGCGGCTAATGGAATGGAAAGGATAGCCCCCCAGATTGCCCCTTTGTTGGTGGTTTTCTTCCAGAACAATCCCAACATAAAAACTGCTAACACACCGGGACTTACCATCCCGGTATATTCCTGAATGAATTGAAAAGCCTGGTTAATTCCACCGAGTAAAGGAGCCATAAAGCAAGCTATTAGCAAAGACACCCCAGCGGTTATACGCCCCACTTTCACCATTTGCCTGTCTGTTGCATTCTTTTGGAAATATGGTTTGTAAATATCCATGGTGAAGAGGGTGGAAGTAGAGTTGAGCATAGATGCCAGTGAAGAGACTATGGCAGCTGCAAGGGCAGCTACTGCAAACCCTTTCAGGCCGGTCGGTAAAAATTGTAATAACCAGGGGTAGGCCTTATCTGCCCCGGAGAGGGATGGTAAATTTTCACCGGCATTGGGCCCGAGGCTACTCATCATCTCAGGGTCATGAATGATCACAAAACTGGCAATACCGGGAATGACCACTACAAATGGGATCATTATCTTTAAAAATGCGGCAAAAGCGAGTCCGTTCTGAGCCTCTTTAAGTGATTTTGCAGCCAGTGCACGCTGTATGATGTATTGGTTAAATCCAAAATAATAAAGATTGGCAACCCATAAACCTCCGATCAAAACCCATATACCCGGAAGATTGACATATTGATCATTGGATTTATCTAAAATCATGTGAAACCGCTCCGGAGTGTACTCCATGGTTTTTATGAAGCCAGCAATAACACCTTCACCACCTGAAATGGTGCTTAATGCCAGATAGGTAGTAATCACTCCGCCCAACACCAGAAAGGCTACCTGTATCACGTCGGTCCAGGCTACCGACGAAAGTCCACCGTACAATGAATAAGCTGCCGCAAAAAGTGCCAGCCCAATGATGCCATAGACCATTGGGACACCTAAGATGGTGTTTAAGGCCAGAGAACCCAGATACATAACAGAGCTGAGATTAACAAAAATAAACAGTGAAATCCAGAATATGGCAAGAATGGTTTTAAGTTGCGCACTATAGCGCTTTTCAATAAACTCAGGGATGGTGTAAAGGCCTTGCTTGATAAAAATCGGTAAAAAATACTTACCCACAATCAACAATGTAAACCCACCCATCCATTCATAGGAGGCAATGGCCAGGCCCAGCACAAAGCCTGACCCTGACATGCCGATAAATTGTTCTGCCGATATGTTGGCCGCAATCAATGATGATCCAATAACCCACCAGGGTAAGTTCTTGCCCGCCAAAAAGTATTCCTCGGCGCTTTTTTCCTTACCCGATTTTGTCCTTGACACAAAAAGCCCTACACTCAAAATGATTAAACTGTAGGCGCCAAAAATTATAAAATCCAGCGCAGCGAGATTCATGCTTTAATATTATAAATTTTATACCACATGGCAGCCGTCAGAGATTTCCACAGGAATATGCGTAATAGCCTTATTGAATTTATAAGAATAGCTGCTATCCAGACGGTTCAATAGTTCTGATGTGTTATTATCTTTCGCCAAAGCTAAAATACATCCTCCAAAGCCCCCGCCTATCTGTCTGGCGCCATAAACCGTTTTTTCTTTTGTTAGTTCCTTCACAAGAAAATCCGTCTCCCGACAGGTAACCTCATAATCCTCCCTTAGGCTTAAATGCGAATTGATTAGCTCTGCTCCAACCTTTTCGAAATTTCTGGCACCAAGTGCTTCACTTACCTTATGAACCCTGTTGTTCTCAGTTACAATGTGGTTGGCCCTTTTCCAGAGCATAGGGCTGATGTCTGCTTCTGCTTTCTTGAGCATAGATTCATTAATGGCTCTATAGGAATTAATTTCAAAGCCATGTTGCCTCATCTCTTCTATGGCTCTCTTACTCTCAATTCTTCTATCGTTATATGCTGAATTATCCAGTTGATGAGAGACATTTGAGTTGATTAAAAGCCAGTTGCATCCTGATAAATCAAAGGAGGATTTCTGAAAAGTAAGGTTCATACAGTCTAATAATATGGCGTGATTGGCTTTACCGAACAGACAGGCATACTGGTCCATGAGGCCACATTTCACATGGGCAAAATCATGCTCAGCTTTTTGAGCGATAAGCGCCAGTTGTTTCCTGTCAATATTTAATCCAAACAACTCAGAAAGCCCCATAGCAACACCACAACTCAATGCGGCGGAGGATGACAAACCGGCTCCTAAAGGAATATCGCCGGTAAAGGCCATATTGAATCCTGAGATGCGACCGGCTAATTGATGGGTTACACCTAGTATATAATTAAGCCATTGTTTATCCGATTCTACGATAGATTCTAATTTGAAAGAAGCAGACTGATCATAATCTAAGGCTAATACATTACAGAAAGGAGAATCATTTAAAGCAAAGGCCAGACAGATGCTTCTGTTGATGGCTGCGGGAAGGACAAATCCATCGTTATAGTCGGTGTGTTCCCCAATGATGTTTATGCGCCCCGGGGACTGGATGATTAAGATTGGGAAATTATTAAATGAATCAATAAATCCCTTAATTATTTTTTCAGTCATGCCTGTAGTATGGTATATCCATAGGACATAACTAGAAAAATAGTATTTAATATCCTAATGTAAAGGGCAATAACCTAAATCAGTATTAACTACATGCATTACAATAGACTTCACCTAGTCTAACATGGTATTTTGCATGGCTACCTGCTTCTATTTCTTTTGTGCAAGCATCACAAATGGCACCAGTTTCCACCAGAAATTCTTCTATGCCTTCAAGCGGATAATGATGATTGTCCCATATTTTTTTCCACGGCCTTGATTTCACCATACGCGATCTAAAAAATTCATGATAATCCCTCCATCGCTTTCGAAATTTCAATTCTAACCCATGCTTTATCATATGCTTTTCAATGAGATCTTCCCTGTAGTCAAACAATTCATCTGATATAACCATCCAATGATGTGCATTTCGGGTTCTTTCACCCATATAGATTTCTTTTCCACTGAAAAGCATGTAAAGAAAGGCGTACTGTTTTTGGATGACCCAATCTTTACTTACAGATTTAAAATAAGGCCTTAATAAATCATCATTATAGACATCATCATAAAATGATTTCAGTACTTTATTAAGGAGATCATCCTTTTCTAACCTACCCAATAGTTCCAGGTCAGGTCCGGGCTTGTCATTATTGCTCTCTTCCTGAAGTTCATATTCAGATTCACCATTAAATGATGCATAATTATAACCTTTCGGGTACTTAATTTCCAGATGATCATGCGGATATTCAATACACGGTAAAAAATAGGGCTGGTTCTTTTTCTTAAAAGGTTTACGGGCATTTTCTGATATAAGGCCTTTAACCTTTTCAAGTTTACATGTCTTACAAATTCCTTTTTTACAGGAAAAGCGGACGGGAATACCTAGTCGGATCATGGCATCCAGAAGTGATTCATGATCATGGCAACTGAATTTCCTGCCTTCTAATGAAATTGTATATGACTTATTCATAGTCAACCTTCCGGTTTGTTGTAACAATCTTCAAAGTGATGTACAAATTTTTCCTGCTTCATTGTTTGAATGTAAGCATTATTAATTTTCCTAACCTTTATAATTGCTTCTTTTGCTGATAGCCCTTTGCTCACATAGTAGCAAGCGCCAATCATCCCGGTACGTCCTACACCACCTTTACAATGAATTAAAACCTTGTTTCCTTCTTTAATTTCATCTACAAGATTTATAATTAATTCACTGGCTGCTTTCGGCTGTGGAGCGTCCATATCCCTTATGGGTAAATGAAAGAATTGAAGTCCTTCCTTTTTTACATTTTCCTCTAGAATAGGTTGCTCAATCAAGCTGGCGATACAACCTATGCCATGATCCTTTAAAAACTCGATATCATTTTCCCAGTCATCATATAAACCGGGTTGAGATGAACCTGCAAGTTCATTTGGTGCAATCCAATTAAATCCTATCATATTATTATAATTTTAACATCCCATTGTAGCAAAACCTGATATTGTACTATCGTTGCTATTAAAAAAAGATTCTTTTGTAAATTCTCCCAGACATTCTCCGTACCTCAATACTAAGATTTTGTCGGCGAATAACGTCACATAGTTCAGGTTATGCGTCACGATCACCATTGTTTTACCCCAATGTTTAATATCATTGTAAAGGACCTCAAACTCATTTATTTCAAATCCATTTTCTGGTTCATCAATAAGATATAAATCATAGTGCAATTCAGGGAAGAATAAGCCCGAAATCTTCTTCCCTGTATTTATGTTCAGGTAGTGTATTGCATTTTTAGTCCTATGAAAAGCTGTGTATGTATAAGACAATTCAGGAATTTTGATATCATTCAGGAACTTTAATAATAAGGATTTTCCGCTGCCTCCAGGCCCATATATTACATAGCATTCCTTTTCCAGCAATTTCATAGACACCGTAAGGAGATTTTTAGAATCGCTATTGCGAATAACTTTTAAATTGTGAACGCTTAATATTGAGGTTGGCACTAGACCGTTAATCCTTTTGCAATTTCACGGGCTTTAACCATTACCAGGCCAACGTTTGCATCTTTTGAACAAACTACTACAAAAACAACATTTTGATTGCTATGGAGCCTTCCAAAATAATGGAGCAAATTAGATGAGTAAATCACTATTTCCTGAAAATAATGCTCACCAGAAGTTACCCCCCTTGCTTTTTTGAAAATGTTTTCTATGGTAACAACATTTTCTCCTTGGAAAAGATCCTTTGTTGCGGCTGCAAGAAAATCAAATACTTCCTGAGGGTGGCTTTCTACGGTTTTCATGTCTAAGACCATACCGCTTTCCATGTCAACGATTCCCGAGGCCAATGCTTTTGGGACATTTTTTACTGATGCTTCGATCGCTTTGTCAATTTTCATTTTTTTAAGTTTTAGCGTTTTAAAAAATTATTTTCACTTTTAATTATTTTAGCCTTGAACCAATAACCAGGATATCATCCGTTTGATCCTCTTCCTGCATCCAATCATCAAGGGTATTTTTAATGATATGATATTGAACATCTTCTTTTTCATGGTGGCAACTGGACAATAATTCTGTAAATCGTTTTGCTGTAAATTTCTTACCTCTTTCGCCACCCATTTGGTCTTTAATACCATCGCTACTTAAATAAAGCATTGAATCAGGTTCATACTCCGTTGTCACATCTTCCAGTTCTAACTTTACTGATCTATGGATAGGTATTCGAGTTCCTTTTACAAGTTGACATGTTTTTTCATTTAGTACATGCATTGATTGATTTGTGGAGGCACTACGTATTTTCTTTTTCTGATCATCGATAATTACCATTGTTGCGTCACATCCATCCATTATAGTATCACCCTCATGTTCAAATATTTTTGCTATTCTTTCCTGCAGGTTCATTAGTACCAGAGATGGACTAAGTGTCTTATACTTCTGAAGCAATTCCCTGGCGATGGACACACACAAGGCGGTCATTATTGCTCCACTTACCCCATGTCCTGTGCAGTCTCCTAAAAAAATCACACGCTTATTTTGAATTTTTTCAAACAGGTAAAAATCACCTCCAACCATATCTTTGGGCTTGTCCAGGACGAACGACCTTTCTAAAAATGTATCGTCCGCAACACCCTTTTTAAACAAGGCACTTTGAAGTATCCTTGCATAAGATATATTTTCATGAATTCTGGTGGTCAGGTCATAATTTGGAAATATTTTTTCAGCTCCATTTTTAAGTTGATCTTGATTGGTCGAACTTACTCTTAAAGTTGATGAGTTTTGGAAGTGATTATAATCTAGTGCAGTTGCCATAATTGATACTTGTTTCGAATTAAATTGTGATGTAAAGGAATGCAGGATCCTTATATAATCTTATCAGGGTTTTACCTAAATAGAATATTAGTTTTTACTGAAATGTGAGCGATCTGAGCATTACTTTATGGAGTTACTATAATTAAGGATTTAATAAGGGAATGACTAATTATATTATACGAATAATCCTTCCAGCTTTGGGGTAGACGTTTGAGTCAAAATAATTGTCAGACATGAAAGACCTTTATATAAAACCAACAAAGACTACCCCGGAGATAATTTTTGAATCAGAAAAATCATTTTTAAGAATTTCGGGTGTTTCAATGCCCGAACACACACCATCCTTTTACGAGCCTGTGTATGGAATATTAGAGTGTTACAATGATTATGATGGCCGGCAGCTTACGCTGAACATTGCACTGTCTCATTTTAATACCAGCTCTTCAAAAATACTCTTCGATATTTTAAAAAGGGTTAAGAAACTTAATAGCAAGCACGACATCTCTGTGGTGTGGTTCTATGAAGAAGATGATGAAGACATGGAAGAAATTATTGAAGATTTCAGGGAAGTAATAGAAATAAACATTAATGCTATGATTGCTGAAAAATTAGACTAAGGAATACATAGCTTATTTTATAATAACAATCATATGGAAAAAATTAGGATAGTACTCGTTGATGATCACGAGATAGTTAGTAAAGGATTGACAACCCTGTTAAATCTGGTGCCGGAATTTGAAGTCGTTAGAATATTTAATGATGGCTTTAGCATAATAGATCAATATAATGACCTCAAACCTGACGTTATTTTAATGGATATAAATATGCCCAATATTAATGGTTATGAAACGGCTAAGCGATTAATTGAAATAGACCCTCATGCAAAGCTCATCATTCTATCTATGGAGATTAAAAGGTACTATAAAGAAAAAGCGCTTCAAGAAGGAATGAAAGGATACGTATCAAAAAATGCAGATATCAATATTCTTGTAAAAGAGATCAAACGGGTACATAATGGAGAAATCTGTTTCGATGACCTAAAGCCAGCATGGGCATAGGGTATTTTTTTAATTAAATTAATGGTAAATGAAAGCAATTAAGCGTCTTACTGTAATATTTTGGATTTCACTGCTATCATTAATGGGCTCCATCATATCCGGCCTACTATGGATAAGCTGAAATTTTAATTTGGATTAGGTTATTGCCAACTAGCGGAATGGAAATTTGATGCAGTATTGAACACCATTTGCTGTGTCCATTTCTAATTCCCCATCCAGTTGTAACACAAACATTTTAATTAGCTGAAGTCCCAGGGAATTGTTAAAAGCTAATTGTTCTTCTTTCATGCCTTTACCCTTATCCCCTATGGTAT
The DNA here is from genome assembly GCA_051155775.1 of Cyclobacteriaceae bacterium. Taxonomy (GTDB): domain Bacteria; phylum Bacteroidota; class Bacteroidia; order Cytophagales; family Cyclobacteriaceae; genus CAYSCZ01. The sequence goes on from DAXETV010000041.1 coordinate 18,277, forward strand.
AAATTACTTGATTATTTTTTCTTTGGATATCAATATAGATCACGCCTGTTTGTTCTTCGCTGTAAGCGTGTTTAATGGTATTTAAAATTATCTCATTGGTTAGCAATCCAATGGTGAGCACTTTATCTACATGGAGTTCCATATCTTCAATCGAATATTCAACCTGATACCTTTTAGTATCATGGGAATAAGAATAGATTAGATTCTCCACCAGACCCTGCACATAATCTTTTATGAATAATTGATTAATCTCCTCCAATTTTAGTAATTGGTCATGCGTTTTTGAAATAGAGGAAATTCTATTGGTCGTTTCTTTTATAAATTCTATTAGTCTATAATCATTGGTATTGTTGGATTTGAGATAAAGCAGGTTTGATACCATGTTTAAGTTATTTTTAACCCTGTGGTGCAATTCTTTAAATAAAGTATTTTTTTCTTCCAGTGCTTTTTCAAGTTCATACTCTTTTTTCTTTCTATCGGATATATCGTTTTGGATGCCAATAAATTGGATGAGGTTTCCTTTTTTATCAAAGATTGGATTAATGCTTAATTCTATCCAGTATGGCTCATTCTTTTTATTGTAGTTGAGTATTTCCTGGGTGAATGGTATTCGATCCGCCAGGCCACTTCTGATTTTTTCCACATGTTGAGGGTCGGTATCTGGGCCCTGTAATAGCTCACCTGGTTTTTTTCCTAGTACTTCCGTCTTTGAATACCCACTTAAACTAAGGAATGAATCATTTACCCAAACAGAACATCCATTGATATCGGTTATTACAACCGCATTTTGTGTATTACTTGCCACTAAAGAGAGCTTCTCAATTTCAGCCTCATATTGTTTTCTTTTTGTTATATTATTTTGAATGCCGAAGTATTGGGTCAAAACACCTTCTTCATTAAAAATAGGTGTAACAGAAAGCTCATTCCAATAGGGTTTTCCGGTTTTGGTGTAATTAAGTATCTCCTGGGTAAACGGTTCCTTACATTTCAACCATTCCTTTATTTTTTCTTTATCCTCCGGGTTGGTATCCCTACCTTGTAATATCTTTCCCAGTGTTTTGCCTTTTATTTCTTTAAGGGTATAACCTGTAAGGGTATAAAAAGCATCATTTACCCAATCTACCCGACCTTTTGCATCTGTTATTACCACACTATTGTGAACCTGACTGGCCACCAGGGAAAGCTTTGCTATTTCTTCCCGGGCTTGCTGAATCTTATTGTTAGCAAACGCATTTTCAAGCAAGATGGCAAAATTAGTCGCCAGTGTTTTTTCCTCGTTGGTCCATTTTCTGGGGCTACTGCTTTCCATACAAAAAATTCCAAGTATGTCTGCTTCCTCAACTACCTGAACACCGAGTAATGCCCTTACATTGTATTGACCAATATATTCATCTAAAAATAGCTGGGTCCTTTCATTAAGCCCAGTATCATCCACTGACAGTATTTTGTCATTTATTATTGATTTGAAATAACCCGGTGCCTGTTCAAACGCTATGGTGGTACCAACCCTTGATGCTTTTGACCCTTTCTGGCTAGAATACAATAAAGTCATTAGCTTACTTTTTAGATCTATTTTCCAAAAATTGCAGCTAGCCACATTAAATAATTCCCGCGCTGATTTTAATAGTTTATTATAATAATCATCCAGGGAAAGGTCTTTTAATATACTCTGGGTTGAAAGTTCCAGAATGGCATAGTTAGATCTTTTAACGAATTCCTGCTCTAACTTTAGTGGTGTAATATCAGATAAGGAGTAGAGCTTCCCGGTGGTTCTGTCTAAGTTTTTTATTTTGGAATGCTTTACTGTAAAATATCTTTGTTTACCATTGATGGTAACACTAATCTCCTTAATTTTTGATAAATCGTCCTGCGGGAAAACTTCATTCAGATCTTTCCCAACAACCTCACCCTTATTGCTGAAAAGGGAATTAAATGTTGGGTTGGTATATTCAATAATGTTAGTATTACCTGTAAATATCAGTGCATTGGTTGAATGGTGGGCTAAAGCCGACAGTTTTATTTTCCCTTTCTCATGATTAGTGGTGTCATAACCCACTGCGACAATCTCATAAGGCACGCCATCTGCACTGGCTATAGCTGTAAAATTCCATTCGGTATTGAAAACCTCTCCGTCAGGTGACGGCTTTCTTAGTGTAACTTCGAAGGGGTGATTTGGATGTGCTATGCACTTTTCAGCGATTTGTATGCACTTTTCATGATCCTCTGGTATGATGTGTGTCATGCCACTTTTGCCAATGGTGTCAGCCCTGTCAATTAAAAAGCGTTCACAGAAATAATCATTTACATAAGTATAATTACCCTGGATGTCTGTTTTCAACACGTAAATGGATTGGTTATTAAGGATGGCCTTAAGGGTTTGATGTTCTTGTTTTAGGGACATTTCCGCCTCTTTTTTTTCAGTAATATCCCGGTTGATACTTAGTATAACTTTTTCATTATTGTATTCTATAACTGAGCCAGTAATATGAAGATATATCTCATTGCCGTTCTTATGAAAATGTATTGATTCAAACTCGTGTTGATACTCTTTATTCAAGGTATCTTTTATGTGGCTTTTCCCTTTGCTTATATCTTTAGTAAACGTTTCAACAGACATACCGATCATCTCATCCCTGGAGTAGCCATAGGTTTCGGTAGCTTTTTTATTTACATCCAGGATAATTTCCCCTTTCGGTTTAAAAACGATAAATGCCTCATGGGCATGATGGAAAAGCAACCTATAAGGTAAGCCATTTCTAACATTGCTATACATAAAAAAATTAATCTGGTGATTTATTGAAAATAAAAACAAAGTGTTTAACGATGTTCGGTAAGCTCATCAAAACACTTTTCCCCGGCATGGACCCTATTTATAACGCTTACCAAATATTCCAAATCAGCACCTTTCGTGACGTATCCCATCAGACCTTCTGATTTAGCCTTCTTCATGTAGCCGCCTTTATTTTCCATGGAAAGAAGTATTATTCTTCTTTTAGGGTCTTTTTGTAAAATAGAACCTGAAGCTTCAAATCCATTCATTTTTGGCATATGTATATCCATAAGAATTACATCCGGATCGATAGAGTCAGCATTTTCAACCGCATCCCTGCCATTATTGTATACTTCAACCACCTCCAATTCCGGCACCATATTTAAAATTGATTTTAACCCATGGCTTACTACCTCATGATCATCTACGATGAGTATTTTTATTTTTTGTTGCATCTCGTTTTGAGTATAAAATTACTCAAGATTTTATGAAAACTTTTTCAATTGGTTTATTCTGAGGATTTTAAAAACTTTTTTAATGGTATTGCTTACCACTTAGTGAAACCCTGAAACCCCTTGCTTCGGATTACTTTGTGCCAACTGACAAATCAAACTGTCAATTGACACAATCTATTTATGAAAATATGTGTTTTTATCAATAGTGATTAAGCATATCCCCTAATTGATTATATGTTGGTCGTATTTAATATTGATGATATATATTATAAATATGAATAATATCAGTTTACCGTCAACAGAAACTACGCGTGGTCATTCGCTTGAGCAATATTTAAAACAGCAAATTCATCTATTAAATACCACCCAAAATATCACCAAATCCGGATCTTTTGAATGGAAAATTGATGAAAGTGAAATAAGGTGCTCTGATAATTTTATGAGCCTTATTGGAATTGATAATCATTCAAATGACTTCATCACCAAAGACCAACTATTTTCAAAAGTTGATCATTTAAAGCATAATTATCTACTGGAAGTAATTCATGACGCCGTGGTAAACAAAGCAACTTCTTTCGAGGTGGTCTTTAATCTTGAAGAAGAACCAGATGTTAAAATAAAGCTATATGGCTTTGTGGAAGGAGATAGTCCTGATACGCAAAAATTATTTGGTGTGATCCAGGACATAACCTATTTTGAAAGCTCAAGGGATGCATTAATCCGCGGTCAGGATGAAGAAAGAAAGCGCGTATCACTGGAACTACATGATAGCATCGGTCAAAAACTCATAGCAATCAAGTATCAACTGGCGTACTTTAAAATGTCGAAAAACTTTGATGATTTTAATGAGATAAATCAAAATATCGACAAAATCATTAATGAAGTCAGAACCATCACCCATAACCTATCAAACCAAATTGTAACAGAAGTAGGCTTTGAAAAATCGCTAAGGCAGGTCTTCAACGAAGCTTGCAATATGCTGAATGCATCTCAGGCGTTCACCGTTTCAGTTGAGAATAATTCCCTGGATGAAAACCAGCAAAAGATGATCTATCGAATCGTTCAAGAGTACTTAAACAACTCGGTAAAATATTCAGAGGCAAAGCGCCTGAAGTTACACATCGAAGAAATGAACAATCAGATATCCATACTACTTGCTGATGATGGTAAAGGATTTGATCCTGAAACAGTAATAAAAGGCATTGGATTAAATAACATCAAGCAGCGGGTTGAATCCTTAAATGGATATCTAAAAATTATTTCTGAACCAAATAAAGGAACTCAATTTATAATCCGCTTACCTAAATAATGATAATAATGAATGAAAATAAAATCAGTTTAATGGTTGTTGATGATCACGATATGGTCCGTCAGGGATTAGAATCGGCATTAAAGTTTTTTGATAGCTTCGAAATTATTGCCAGTCTTAAGAATGGATTCCTGGCCCTGGAAAAATTGAAAGAAGTAAAACCGGATGTTATATTACTGGATATCATCATGCCCAAGATGAATGGCCTGGAAACAGCAGAAGAAATCAAAAAACACTATCCGGATGTAAAAACTATTGTTTTGTCTATGGACATAACCAGCGAGTATATCAAGAAGGCTATGGAAGCAAATGTTGATGGATATATTCCAAAAAATGCGGATATAGAAATACTGGTAAATGCTATTAAATCTGTGTACGGGGGGCAAACCTATTACGATCAAGAGGTAAAGGAATTTGTTTTTAAACAGTTCAAAAATGAAGACCAGGATAAAATACCAAATATTGAAAATATATCCGAGCGTGAAATTCAGGTATTAAAACTTATTGCAGAAGGATATTCGAATAAAGAAATCGGGGAAAAACTGTTCATAAGTCATAAAACTGTTGAAGCGCACCGAGGCAACATACTGCGAAAGCTAAAATTAAATTCGAATGCTGAACTTATAAAATTTGCATTGGCGAGAAACCTGACTGAAATTCCGAAGCATATGTATCTTGATTAAAAGAAGTTTAATCAAACTCAACTATTGCCTTTCGCATCGCTTCATGAATTTTTTTAAAATCATAAGGTTTAGACAAAAAACCATAATTCTTTATCTGCATGGCTTTCATTGCTGTATGCTTATCAGTACTGGCAGTTAAAAATATTGTAGGAATACCATAGCTCTGTTCAATCTCTTTTGCTAATTCCAGGCCATCCTTGTCTCCTTTAATTAGAATATCCAGCAACACTATATCAATTTTTTGATCCGCTATAATTTCTAAAGCGTCCTCTGCGTTGTTAACCCCCCGTATTTTTTGAATATCCAGCTGGTTCAACATTGATTCCAGAGTCATTTGCGCTATAACATCATCCTCAACGATTAGTACTTTGAGATCCTTGTTCATGGTTATAATATTTAATCACGGCAACAATATGTTTTACAATCGGCCAATTGAACTTGATGATAAATTTCAAAGTTTTTATTGATTAATGTTGATGGTTATAGTATTATTTTATTTCAGGAATTATCTTATTCAAAACCAAAACATTATGAAATTAAACATTCATTAGGTATTTTCCTAATAGAATTAGAAAGAAGCATTCTAAATCTTTGAAGAAAAAAAACATGAAATTTAAACATTATTTAAGCAATCGAGCAATTGAAAAATATAAACTAATTGCAATTTTTATGATCAGCTATCTATTTATAATCATTGCCTTCCTGATAGCGTTAACCAAATAATGCCCGGAAGGCGACTCCAAAGTATTATCTAAAAATTAATAATCGATTAACCCGCAATGAATACGTAATAATGCGCATATCAAATCCACTATCTTGGTTTAATTTCAGCACTTTAAAGATTAATCATTGCATTAATGAAGACATCACGCAGGATAGTATGTTGGATAGCTACCGCAGTATTGATGGTCTTTCATTCATACCGTGTTGAGGGTCAGGATCGTTTGAATGTTCCAACCAGGTTACCAGTGGATTTCTTGCTCAAGAATACGGAAAGCCGATCCATAAGTGAGGTCATGGATTTCTCTGTATCCATTACGGACAGGATTTCAGATCAAATGTCCAGCCAGGCACCGGCCACCATTTCAATAATCACAGAGGAGCAAATAGCGCTGCGTGGTTATCAGTCGTTACTGGATGTATTGATGGACGTCCACAGTGTAAAAATAGATTATGGCGTAGACCCCCGATGGATGAATGATGTAAGTCTTCGAGGCATAAGGGGCATGAACAATTTTATCATATTGCTTGATGGTATAAGAATCTCTTCTCCCACTAATGAGATCATACCGATAATGGAGAACTACCCGGTTCACTTTGCCAAACAAATAGAAATCGTATTTGGCCCGGCATCCGCACTTTATGGTGCAGATGCTTTTTCAGGGGTCATAAATATTGTTAGTAAGCCTCCCTCAGAAATTATAAATACTGAAGTCAGCATCTATGGCGGCATGTACAATACGCTTACGGGAAATGTACTGATGACTCAAAATTTCGGCAAAGACATTGACTTGACCCTTGCCGGTCAATATTTTTATGACCAGCAACCTCAGTTGAGTAAGTACTATTCCGAAGAATATGAAGATGGCCTGCAATCACTGCAATCAGGCACTTTCAATACGGCATTAGGCTCAATAACACCCCTTGTGCCGGTTTCGCCGGAAGAAAGTCAAACGCCGCTATCAGCTTATGGAATTATGGCGCAATTGGGTGTTAAAGATTTTTCTTTCACCTACTTTGGTAACCGGTCAGTCAACCCCTCCATAATGGCAAACAATCCTAAAAATGCTGTATATAATCAAGGTGCGTTTTTTGGCCATTCAGTAAATACCATGAGTGGTGTGTATCAAAAAGAATTAGGATCGGTTAATTTATCCAGTTATGTAATTGGCAGCTATTATAAATTAGATCCGGGATCAAATTTTAGAAATGCCTTCACCGGTCTTAATTCCGCCTATCTGTATTCGAGGGGTTGGATGTGGAAAGGGGAACAGTTAGTTTCCTGGAAACCTAACCCTAAAGTATCCCTGACCACAGGGGCCACCTTTGAAAAATTCTTTTCAATTCCACGGGGCCATGATTTGCAGTATCCGGTTTTAAGCAAGGATCCACCCCCGGTACCTATTGTCAATAGCATAGCAGAAAATAACCCGGAAGGTATCGAAGTAGAACTCCCACGTATTCGATTCAACAATTTTGGGGTGCTCAGCCAATTAAGATATAATCCTTCATCAAACTTATCGATTACCATGGGTGCGAGGTACGACAATAACACCCGTTTTGGCGGAACCTTTAATCCCAGGTTTGGGATCGTTTGGCAGGTTGCATCAAATATAACCTTAAAAGCATTAATCGGAACAGCTTTTCTTGCACCATCAGCACAGGCTGCTTTTGATCAGTTTGGCACCTTCTTTACCGAAGATGAGGGGTTAACCTATCGATCTTCATTCTTCAGGCTGCCCAACCCCGACCTCGGCGCGCAAAAAATTCAAACCAGGGAGCTGAGCCTCACCACTAACCTTTTCAAAGCCGTAAGAATACAATTAAACTCTTTTTATTCTAGAATTGACGGCCTTTTCAGCTTTGTGCCGGATGAGGGTAATACCGAAAGGTATGATGGCACTTTTCGAGGCTGGCCAGTAGATTTTATAGAAGTCACCATAAATCAGGGCAACCAGGTGAATTTTGGAGGATCCCTGGTAGTTGATTACATCAAGCAATTGTCACAAAGGTCAAAAATCAGCACCTACTTATCTTTAAGTATTGTAGACGGGCATCTTGATCCGGAGCAGAAAGGGGTTGGAAGGGCTGAATTACCGTCAATCACTCCGCTAATGCTGAAATTCGGTGGTGATTTTATCTACAGACGATTCAGCATTTCCCCAAGGTTTATTATTACGGGCCGGCAGCTAACATTCTCACCAAAGTTGGTTGATCCCTCAAAAAGGCAAAAACTTGATGGTTATTCCCTGGTTAATATAAATATGAATTACCGGCTGCTAAATCGTTTAGTCATACATCTGGGAATTGAAAACATATTAGATGTCAGGTATAGAAACGTAAATCTTGGTGCCGCACCGGATGGTGCTTTTGATGGTGCTGCACAGCTAGAGTTCGCTAATGGCGCACCGCAAAACCCTATAAGAATTATTGGTGGGATAAATTTTAAGCTTTAATCATTAAAAGGATATCCATTTTAATATGAGTGCATTAAAAAAATATTCTTGTTCATTGCTCTTAATAACGGCAGCGGTGATAATAATATCTTTTGATGCAAATGCTCAGATATCCGGTGAGATAGATAACCTCATCATTGAACTGGCAGGCGAGGAATCTTTAAAGGGTAAATTGGCGCTCACCATACAATTGGGAGAAGCCTACCAAAAAAGTGATTATCATTATAAATCAATAGAATACTATAAAGATGCACTGGAGCTGGAAAAAGAGATAAATAATAAGCCCTCTGCCAATACGAACTATTTGATAGGCGCCAATTACCTCCACCTGAATGACCCTGACAAAGCCAAAAATTTTCTTCAGAAAGCCATGTCATTAAGTGATGATGATCTCGAAAAGGAAAAAATAACGCGGTCATTATTGGAGATTGCACGGTCAGAAAACGACTTCAGAGAGGCTAAGGCGCATTGCAACCAACTGATCACATTATCTTTTAATAATGATGATAATTATGGGGTTGCTTACTATCAAAACGAGATGGGTATTATTTTACAACTTCAGGATAGTACCAGTCAGGCAAATAACTATTTCATAAAATCTTTAAAATCCTGCCAGAAGGTAGAGCGGCAGTTTCCTGCATTAAATGCGACAGTGCTGACAAATTTAGGTGCTTCTCATAGCGTATTGGGAAATTATATTAAGGCCAGGGATCATTTGGATGATGCCCGTCGGATTTGGAGGGAACTGGATAATAAGCCCTTGTTAGCGGATGCTTATAACTACCTTGCCGCCAATGAATTCGCTTATAGCCGCTATCAATTGGCGTTGTCAAATGCCAAACAAGCCATAGATATCATCGGGGAAAGTCAAAATAATGAGACCTTGCTAAAGTCCTACCAAATCATGTCTTCCGTTTATCAGGCGCAAGGTGATTGGGAACTGTACCAAACCTATTTTGATAAATACCAGGCGCTTAATCAAACCATGGAGGAGGAAAAGCTACTTCGTCAACAGAAACAACTGGAAATACACGCAGCCATTGACAAAAAGGAACGCTTACTAAGGCAGCAAGCTTTTGAAAATGAAAGTAAAGCAATGGCGCTAAGGCAGTTAGAACTTGAGCAGGAAAAGCAATTGCAGGCATTAAGGTTAACAGAAGCAGCATTGAAAAACAAAGCATTGGAGAGTCAAAAATTAGAATTGCAAAGCAGGCAACAACAACAGCGACTGGAAATGGCCAGACAGAAAGCCCTGGCCGACAAAATGGATGCGGAAGTAGAAAGGCAAAAAGCCATCGCAGATGCTCAGCTTGCAGAAACTGAGAAACTAAAAGCAGAAGCCGATAAAAGAAGGGCAGAAGCACAAAAGCAACAACAAGAAAAAGAACTTACCGCTTTAAAACTCGAAAAAGAACAACGAAGCAGCTTCTATTTCCGCATACTGCTTATCATTTCACTTGCTGTTCTGGCTCTCATTGTGGTCGGTTATATTCAAAATAAAACAACTTTAAATAACCTGAAAGTAACCCAAAATAAATTAGTGCAATCAGAAAAAATGGCTGCACTGGGCCGATTGTTATCCGGCATATCACATGAGATCAATTCCCCGTTGTCTGCTATAAAATCAAACATCGAGAAGGTCAATTCAGTAAAAACGGACGTCTTGATGTCTATCATTAACATGGCACACGAATTGAATGATAACGAATTTAAAAGGTTTGAAAAGATTACAAGAGAGTGCCTGAATCATAAAAGCGAACTAAGAACATATGAAATCAGGGTCTTAACCAAACAACTCTATGAAAAGCTGGCCCGGTTAAATATTTCAAATCCCGAAAAGACCACCGAGCTACTGGCCGACATTGAGCTATTCGAGATCAACGAGGATTTAAAACAAATATTGGAGGGTGGAAATCACCTTGTGATTTTTAAAGCCATTACACAACTGAAGGACGCTTTTGTAAATCTTGAAAATTCTTCCGAGGGCGTTAAAAAAGCCAGCAATATAATGAAGGCCCTAAAAGCCTATACCCATCATGATGATAAAGATAAAAAAGTATGGATTGACCTTGGCGAAAGCATTGATCTTACTTTGGAGCTTTTAAAGCATGAGTTGCAAAAAGGAATAGAAGTCATCAAAGATTACCATACCGGTTATAAGTTTTTTGGTAACCCGGATGAACTTGGTCAAATATGGTCGAATATCATTAGCAATGCAATACATGCTATGGATTATAAAGGCGTATTGACAATAGCAATCGTCAAAAAAAAGAATACGATTAAAATTAAATTTCATGATACCGGATGTGGTATTGATCCGGCTGACAAGGAGAAAATCTTTGATGCTTTCTTTACCACAAAAATAGTCGGAAAAGGATCTGGTTTAGGGCTTGACATTGCCATGAAATCTGTCAAAAAACATCATGGTGACATTACATTTAGCAGCCTGCCCGGCGATACCACTTTTACGGTTACTCTCCCCAATATATTAAAAGAGGAAATGAAAGATATGGACAACCTGAAAGAGATGGCTTAGATAGAAGCTTTAATATACATATTTTTCCAGACTTTATTTTTTATTAACTTCCGGAGTATTATCACTAAAATTATTTTTGTTATGAACCTGTTTAAAATACTTATCAACAAATCAATGATCTGGGTGGCTTGTCTGTCCATGATTTTATCAGCTTGCGACTCTGGCAATAAATCCACATCAGAAGAGGATTCTCAAGAGCCGGAAGCAAAAGTAAAGGAAACTTCAGCTCAACCTGTAGCACCCGGTGTACAAGTTTACTCTGTGAGGGATGCACTCAAAGAAGATTTCGAAGGTACCTTTAAAAAGGTAGCAGATATTGGTTATAAAAATATCGAAGCTTTTGGGTTAGGTAAGGATGGAATGATTTACGGAATGACCCCTGCCGAGTATAAGGAAGTTGCAGACAAATATGGACTCAATATCGTTTCCACACATGCTACCTATTTTATGCCTGAAGATGCCGATGCAATCATAGAAGCGGCGAAAATACTGGATGTCAAATATGTTGTAGTGCCCTATCTGGGTGAAGAATACCGGGATTATGATGCTGTAGCTGCCAACCTGAATGAAGTAGGAAAAAAGTTTGAGGGTACTGGTATTAGGTTAGCCTATCACAACCATGCTTTCGAATTTGAACCTATGGAGGATGGCCGTATACCTGAGGAGGTTTTGATTAAAGGTACTAATCCTGAGCTGGTTACTTTCCAGGCAGACCTATACTGGGTAGTAAAAGGCGGCACCGATCCTATGGAACTCATTAAAAAATACCCCGGTAGATTTTCCCTTTTCCATGTAAAGGATGCTAATGATGCGTTAGAACAAACCACGGTAGGCACTGGCATTATTGATTTTGAAACCATCCTTGGTGCCAAAGATATTTCAGGTAATCAATACTATTTTGTAGAAGATGAAAGGACGGATGATCCTTTTATGAATATCGAGAAAGCATTAGACCATCTTAGTACCATAGAAATTTGATTTTCTTCCTAAGCCCTGGTAATGAAGCCAGGGCTTGCTATCACCCTTCAACCGGAAAGTTTAAAATAAAATGTGTCCCATGTGATTCTTTGCTCTCTACCTTAATGGATGCATTATTTAATAGGGCGAATTCATAAACCAATCGCAATCCCAGCCCAATCCCTTTCTCTCCGGCCGTGCCCCAGGTAGATTTTCCGGTTGAAATTGCCCACAGGTCATTTACTTTGTCTTTGCCCATGCCCACGCCATCATCAATGATCTCTATTTGTAAGGATGATGGCTGCTTACTCACCCTTAATTCCACCTTACCATGCATTGGGGTGAATTTCAAAGCATTGCTTACCAGGTTTCTAATGATGGTTTTAAAACTAGGTTCATCAACCCAGATGATTGCGGCCTCCTTTGGTTCAAATTTCAAATCAATGTGTTTAAGACGTGCTTGTTGATAAAACAGGTCGGTAATTTCTTCAATGCATTTATTCACATCCAGTTTGATTGGATGGTATGGGAATTGTTGTTGATCTTTCAGCGCCCACTGCAACAGGTTATCCAGCAAATGGGACAGGTTACTTGAGGATTTCTTTATTTCTCTCGCAACTTCACTCAGTTCATCATAATACTCCTTTTTCAAATAGTACTCAATAATGTTAGAAACGCTATTAAAAACGCTCAGAGGCCCCCTTAAATCATGTGAAATAATTGTGAAAAATTTATTCTTAAGCGCAACCAGGCGTTCCAGTTCATTTTTTTGATCATTTATTTGTGCTGTTCTTTCCTGCACTTTTTCATCCAACGTTCGGTTAAGCGCCTCGAGCGTGTTGATGGTTTTGTAGGCCCTTAATGCCGCAACTACAGCCGTCACCAACTTAGGCTTTGTAAGTTCGGTTTTGTCTTTGTAGTCATTGATGCTTTGGTTAATGATAACTTCTTCCTCTGGGAACTGACCAGGCTGTCCCGTCCTTAATATGATCTGCACTTTATTATTCTCAAGGGTATCCCTGATAAAGCTTATCACATCACTTCCTGACTCCTCGGTTTCCATGATCATATCCAGTAACAATACCGCGGTATCCGGGTTTTCCCTCATTAGCTTGATTGTCGCTTCACCTGATTGAGCATTGAGGAGTTGTACCTTTTTGTCCTGGTAAACCAGGTTTTTTAAAGCCAACCGAGTAACTGAAAGGACATCTGCATCGTCATCGGCCACAATAATTTTCCAGTAATCATCGGATTCATTTTGCTGGTCGGTATCTGTAGTTAAAAAATCAAGCATAGCTGCCATAGTAAATTATTTTAAGTTAAAGATGATTCAATACTTCTTGAAATGAAAGCAATTCAAGTTGAAGACGAGGTTCTTATTTCCAAAGCGCTGAAAATATTTTAAGAATCAACCGGATATCAGGTCATCTGTCAATATGTATCGGGAGGAGACGCACTAGCAACGCTTCAAAACCTTTATTAATGGATGTGAAATTAAATGGTCTATCGCAGCATGGGAGTATTGCAAGACTAATGGATTAAATAATTCAAAAAAAGTTGTCTTTTTTTTCATCCTCAACGACTAAAACATTTAGATTCATCATAATAAAAATATAATCACTAACCAATTTAATTTATGCAAAACACTACGTCAGATCAGGTTAACCCTTCTAAAATCATGCAGGTTGGCATGGGATTTTGGGCATCTAAAACATTACTCACAGCCGTAAAAATGGAGCTGTTCACCCATTTAGCAACAAGCACTTTATCTGCAGAAGAAATTAAAAGTATACTTGGATTACAAGACAGGGGTTTGTATGACTTCCTGGATGCTTTAGTAGCCTTGGGCTTCTTGAAAAGAACAGGGTTAAAACATACAGCTAGTTATAGTAATACCAAGGATTCCGATCTGTTTCTGGATAAAAACAAACCGAGCTATATAGGTGGTATATTAGAAATGGCTAACAACCGGCTTTATCCATTCTGGAGCCACCTGGAAGATGCATTAAAAACGGGTAAACCCCAAAATGAAAGTATAAATGGAGAAACCTCATTATTTGATATGCTTTATTCAGATGAAGCAAGGCTTAAAGAATTCTTACATGCTATGGGAGGCTTTCAGGCAGGTAACTTTATGATGTTTTCTGAGAAATTTGACTTTTCTAACTACCAAACACATTGTGATGTTGGTGGAGCAGGCGGTAATCTATCCATACAAATAGCAAAAAATAACCCACATATGACATGCATTACTTTCGACTTACCGAAAGTGGCTCCAATAGCCCGGGAGAACATTGAAATGATGGGACTGGGTGATCGTATAACCTCGCAAGCCGGTGATTTTTTTGAAGAAGACTTACCCAAATCAGATGTGATCACCATGGGCAATATCCTTCATGATTGGGGATTGGAAGATAAAAAAATGCTTACCCGAAAAGCTTACGAAGCTTTGAATGATGGTGGGTCCTTTGTAGTTATTGAAGCCTTGATTGATAATGATCGTAAAGAAAATGCCTTTGGACTAATGGCTTCATTAAATATGCTGATAGAAACTGATGCTGGTTATGATTTTTCACCTGCTGATTTTGAAGAAATTGCAAAAGCTGTTGGTTTTAAAGAGGTATCACATATGCCATTAACCGGCCCTGCCGGTGCCGTAATAGCTGTTAAGTAAAAGCATCAAAAAGATTGGCGATGCATACGCGCACCATTATTTAAGATGGTGCACGTATATTTCCAGGGGGTAATAAATTATTATTTCATACACGCTCTATGTCACATCTTTTTTAATTTTGATAAATCTTTTGTATTTCATGGGACAGCGCGTAATCATATGTTTTTTTTTATTTATCACTAATATTAACCTTTTTAGTCAAAACCAAAAGGTGATTGATTCACTTTATGTAATAGTAGAATCTGTCTCCGATAGTGAGAAAAAAAATATTTATGGCAAAATAGTTGAGCACTATCAAAAAACAGGTATTGTAGATACACTTTACGTTGATGCGCTTAATAACCTTGCATACTACCATTGGAGAACCTCACCAGGTTTACTGGATTCACTGGCTAAAATAGCACTGGAAAAAGCTGAGCAAATTAATTTCAGCAATGGTATTGCAGAAGCTGAATTTATAATAGGCTTCTCTCACGATTTAAAAGGTGAGTATGATGTTGCTTTAGACAAATACTTTTATGCCCTGGAGATGATGGATAGCCTGGGTCTTGATAAAAGGGCGCTTCGGGTTAAAGAATATATTGGGATTGTTTATAGGTTTAAGGGTAATTTTAAAAAATCATTAGAATTCTATTTTGAAGTACTACCCGCTTATAAAAAATTAAAGGATACAGCACGTATTGGAAATACCCTCAACAGCATAGCTAATGTGTATAGTGACTCTGAAAATACAGAAAAAGCAAAAGAGTACTATGAACGGGCATTGGCCTATAAACGTATCAGCAGTTCTAATTATAGTTTATCAAATACCCTTGGGAACTTAGCGCTCATCAAGTATAAATTAGGAAATCTTTATGAAGCACTGAATGATGAAAAAGAAGTATTAAAAATAAAGAGGGAACTTGATGATGTTCAGGGAATGGCAGTTGCTTATTCAACCCTGGCACTAATCTATGAAGACTTAAAAAAATATGATAGTGCCATAATTAATATTGATAAGGCCTTAAGCATTGTAAGAAAATTTGACACTAAAGAAGGTATTGCCGGGGATTTGCTACATAAAGCCAGAATATTGGTAAAAAAAGGAGAAAATTACAATTATGCAATGCAGTTGTTAGATGAAGCTGAAGCATTTGCCCAGATTTCAGAGCTTCCGGTAAGATTGCAAAACATTTACCAGGTGAAATTTTATATCGATTCTATTCAAGGAAACTATAAAGAAGCTTTGAATCATATGTATAAATATCATCAGTATCGTATGAGCCTTTACAACGAGGAAAACACCAAAAAAATCACACGCTTAGAGGCAGAATATGAATTCAACAAGGAAAAAGATTCCATCCAGTTTGCCAATCAACGGGAAAAGCTGGCCCTCAATCAGCAGATCCAAAGGGAGCGAACCATACAATATAGTGCTATTGGCGGGGCATTGATACTACTAATTATCCTGTTTATCCTCTACCGCTACTACCAGCTCAAAAGAAAAGCCCACCAGGAACTGGAAGCAAAGAATATACAGATACAAAACCAAAATATTGAGATCAAAAGCCAAAGGGATCACCTGCAGGATACACTGGAAGAGCTTAAAAAAGTACAACAAAAACTTATTGAATCTGAAAAAATGGCCTCACTGGGCCAGCTTACAGCCGGAGTGGCACACGAAATCAATACACCTATTGGCGTTGGAATGGTAGCGGCTTCATCATTAGATGAAGCAACAGCCAGCCTGGAGAAAAAACTTTTTGAAAAAAAACTTAGTAAAGAGGATTTTGAAGATTATATACAAGATGCCAAAGAGTCGGCTCATCTGCTACTTAGTAATTTAAGACGTGCCGCAGGTTTGGTTAAAAGCTTTAAGGAAGTTTCTGTTGATCAATCCATAGAAGTAAAAAGAAAATTCGATATCATAGCTTATATAAATGATGTGATCAATAGCTTACAAAATTCCATCCATAGGCATAACATAGAAGTGAATATATACGGAGACGAAAAGATCGAAATTGAAAGTTATGCCGGTGTGTTTGCGCAAATCGTTACAAATCTGGTCATCAACTCCATACAACATGGCTTTGAGGACATGAATGAAGGCAGGATAGACATCACGGTTAAATCCATTAAAAGTAAGATTATAATTAAGTATCAGGATAATGGAAAAGGCATATCAGAAGAAATAATGGAAAAAATATTCGATCCATTCTACACTACTAAAAGAGGAAAGGGAAATACCGGCTTAGGGCTTCATATTGTTTATAATCTAATCACACAAAAACTTGGGGGCGAAATTAATGCTGAAAACCAACCAGGGGAAGGTGCGATTTTTAAAATAGAATTACCGGCAGAAGTAAAAGAAACCCCATTAGTGTCTTAATGGGGTTCGGTTTTTCAGTTAATAAACCAAATGAAAATAACTATCTAATTTATTGAACCGTCAGCCAGGTCAATAGTAAAAGTCCTGCCCTGAATCGTTAAGATGGCCGTTCCATCTCCATTGAATACTATATCTCCTGAGATGTTTAATAATTCACCATCATTAAGTGTTCCTGTCATGGTCACACTTGCAGCCCCACCCTGAATTTCAAAGGAATCTTTATCGATCAATAAGTCTGAAACAAGGAGTGTTGTCTGGGCATTATAACTATTTTCATTACCAATTTTAGAAATAACATCTTCAGAGATTTCTACTGTGCCATTGATTATGTAATTATTTTCCGAAAAGGATAAACCTGTCATTATCCAGTCTCCATTTCCTGTACCTGTGGTATTTATCCTTGGGCCAGTATAACTTCCTGTCCTGCTGTAAGATAGGTCCACACTACTAGGCAGCACACCTTCACAAACAACCTCAACATCATAAGAAAAATCAAAATCATAAGTAGCGGTTTCCCCAAAATCCTGGCTCAGGGTAAAAATGGTATCAATAACGGTACCGCATCCCTGTATTCTTCCATCGTCAGGGATTTCAATAGCAACCCTGGAAATAGCGACACCGCTTTTTGCCTGTTGGGTAAGTCCTGCTGAATTTTCAGCTAAATTATTAGCAACGGCTTCTGCAGACTCTTCAGGGGCTAAGTCATTTACCGGTTCTGATTGATCATCATCCTCACAGGCGATAAGTAATCCTGCAATAAGAAAAGATAAGAGTAATTTCTTCATGGTTTGTTTAGTTCTTTAGTTAAATATTAAGAATTGAAATTTGGTGCTTTGACAAAGCTTTTTGAAAATGGTTTAATGGGCAATGAAATTTTCCCATCACCCAGTGTGCCTGGCAAGGATCTTTTTTGCTTCCTCTTTCACCGCTTTATCCTTTTTCATTTTCCATAATTGGGCATTAGCATAGCGGTAGGTTTCTTTTATGTCTACGATCCGATTAGGATAGTCCTGGCCAATTTTACAGTTGTACATAATCTGTTCTTGTGCAGTCATTTCCCATGGTTCGGTGATCAATTGTTTTGGTATATTTTGGAGTTCGGGAAGCCACGCACGTACGAAGAGGCCATCAGCGTCATTATCCTTTGCCTGTTTTACCGGGTTGTAGATACGTATGGTGTTGTGGCCGGTCACTCCGGCTTGCATCTGAAATTGAGCGTAGTGTATGCCGGGTTCAAAGTCTAAAAATTGTCTGGCTAAAAAATCAGCCCCAAGCCTCCAGTCCAACCACAGGTGATGGGTTAAAAAGGAAACCAACATTGACCGCATCCGGAAATTGAGGTAGCCTGTTGCCTTGACACAACGCATGCAGGCATCTACCATTGGATAACCTGTTCTGGCTTCTTCCCATGCCAGGTATTTTTTTTCATCCCATTCAGTCCTTATCCGGCTGTATTCTTTATTTACAGGCTCAAATTCCATCCGAGGTTCCATCTCAAATTTTTGTATGAAGTGGCAATGCCACCTGAGCCTTGATGAAAAAGCATTCAGGTTCCATTTGTACGGGGAATCTTTTTTTACTTCCTTCATCGCCTGATATACCTGTCGCATAGATAAGTTGCCCCATGCCAGATGGGCTGAAAGCCTACTGCAGCTTATCCTGCTTAAGTGCGGTTTTGATATATGCTGATTATAATTACTTACCCGCTCATTTAGGAATGATTTTAAAAGTGCGCTGGCTCTTTGTTCACCACCTTTCTGAAAATTAGGATCCTGGATTTTTATCTCTTCAGGAATGACTAAATCATTTTCATCCAGTTCAATTTGACATGGGGTCAACTGATTCAAATCGGGATCAATGATATCCTCTCCCATCTTTTGGTAGTAATACTTAGGCCAGTTATTGCGAAATCTGTCGCCCCTTCTCACGCCGCCGTAGGACGTTTCGCGGAAGGCAATATCATTATTCTTACAGAATGATTTAACTGACCGATCCCTTTGATAAGTGATATCAATCCCGGTTTCCTGATGGCTAAAAATGGCGTTTATCTTATGATTATGATGGATTTTTTTAAAGAAAGGAATTACCTCAGAATGCACTAAGTGAACTTTGCTGTTATATGCACTTAGCTGTTGATTGATAGCTGCAATAGATTGGTATACAAACCGCCAGTGCCTTATATCGCTTTGGTTGGCATTTAATAATGATGGTTCTATAAAATAGATTAATAAAACTTGTATTCCATAATCAATAGCATAAGCTAGTGGCGGATGATCCGTTAACCTAATGTCCCTTTTAAACCATACTATGTTTACAGGCATAGTATGTAATCATTTAGAATAACAAACTGGTTTAAAAAAAAATGAACTTTTTTATTATAAATATGAACATGTATTCATGTTTAATCGTAAATTTGCAATAGATATTAATTAAAGAATATGGAAAATGTAATTGACGTAGAGAAACTTCAAAAAGTGGCTAGTGTTTTGAAAACCGTAGCCCATCCATCTCGAATTGCTATCGTAAATATGCTTACACATACCGATAAAATGTCCGTGAATGAAATATGCAATGCATTAGAAGCTGAGCAGTCATTGATTTCTCACCATCTTAATATTATGAGGTTGAATGGTATCCTTGATAAGGCCCGTGAAGGGAAAAACATTTTTTATTCCCTTAAGCTAAAAGAACTGGAAAAAGTTATGGACTGCATGGAAAACTGCGAGTACCTATAAAAAAATTTTTATCATTAAATGAAAATATATTCATATATCACTATGTTAATTAAAATTTCTATAATCCTTAGTATTTTATTGTATTCCTATACGCTGAACGGCCAACAGACAGATAAACTACCACTGTCTTTAAAGGATGCTGTACAGCTGGCAAAGGATAAAAACTATAAAATATTGCAGGGTGTGCAGGATGTTGGAATATCAAAGCAGGAATTCCTGGCTACCAATTCATTATTCTTACCCGCTGTCACCCTATCCGAAAATTTTATGACCAGCAATGACCCGGTAAGGGTTTTCAGTACCAAGCTGAAACAAGGAATATTTAATGAGTCAGACTTTGATCCGATGCTTTTAAATAACCCTGATAACATTGAAAATTTCAATACCAGGATAACCATAGAGCAACCGATAATCAATCCTGGCGGATTTAGTGCCAGAAAAGCCGCCAGGAAAAACAATCTGGCTTCAGAAAATCAATTAAACCGCATCAAGCACCGGGTCACATTTAATATTAAAAAATGGTATCATCAGTTGCTTCTAAGCTCAGAAAAGGTCAAAGTCATGGAGCAAAGCCTTGCTACAAATCAGGCAACCTATGAGCTTGCTCAAGATCAATATAATGAAGGCCTTATCAACAACTCAGACCTGCTAGCGGCTGAGGTCAGGTTGTTGGAAGTGCAAAACCAACTGGAAGCATCCAGAAATGACTATCAAAATGTAAATGAATACTTAAATCACATCCTAAATTTGGACGAAACACTTGTCATCGTGCCAACGGACTCTTTATACGTCAGAACGTTGCAGGAAAGTGCTTTGTCGGTAGAGGAAGTACCTGGTGCCAGGTCTGACCTGAAAGCTTATAAGCAAAAACTTGAAGCTACAGAGAGCCAGCTAAGTGCCTCCAAAAATGCTTTCCTGCCCAGTGTGAATGCCCAATTCGGTTATGAGTGGAATGACGAGCGCATATTCGGTACCAGTGCTGACAATTACATGCTGGGCGTTGGAATTAATTGGAACCTCTTCAATGGCGGAAGAAACTTTTCCAACATTCAAAAATCAAAAGCAACTTTTGAGAAAGTCAGACTGCAATACGAGGAAAGAGTTGAGCAAAGCAACCTGGCACTAAAAAAAGCCCAACGACAACTTAAGCTTTCAAAGAAAAGACTGGAAACTGCTCTTCTGGCTTTACAACAGGCAAGGGAGAGCTACCGGATCAGAAGAAACAGATACAACGAGGGCTTAGAGCGAGTTACTGATCTGTTGGCGTCTGAATCTACACTTATGAACATTAGGCTGAATTACCTTAATGATCTTTATAAATACAATTTAGCATTATTTGAAATCGAATTATTATTAGAAAAAAACATCACTGAAATATGAGAAATAACATAAAATACTGGCACTTAATTATGATCATTCCGGTTTTGGCCGCATGTAACCGAAAGGAAGTCATCAATAATAAAAGGGAAACGATTAATGTCAAAGTATCTGAAGTAAGGCTGGAAAAGAAACCTGTTTATCTTAAGTATTCCGGTTCGGTTGAATCCTATGATCAATCTTTATTAAGCACGAAAGTAATGGGGCAAATTAAATCACTTGACTATGAGGAAGGTGATAGGGTCCGTAAAAATGAAATTATTGTGCGAATTGAAAGTAGCGATCTGATAGCAAAGAGGAGCCAGCTGGATGCGAATCTTGATCAAGCAAAAGCTAACCTACAAAATACAAGCACAAACTACGAGCGTATAAAAAACCTCTATGAAAAAAAGAGTGCCACGCAAAAAGAACTTGATGACATTACCACGGCTTTAACATCTGCCAAAGCACAGGTTAGCAGTTTAGAAAGTGCTATTGAAGAAATCAAAGTGCTACTTTCATATACTTTATTAAAAGCACCTTTTGATGGGTACATCACCAAAAAGTTTGTGCATGAAGGTAGTATGGCTAATCCGGGCCAGCCAATTGTAGCAATAGAATCTACGGACAGGCTAAAGGTGGTCGCTAAAGTCCCTGAGTCCGAAGTGGTCTACTTTAAAAATGGCCAGGTGCTAGATGTGGTGTTTAAAGCAATCAATGCTGAAATGAAAGGCACGGTAAGAAATATAAACCCATCTTCAAATTTTAGTGGTAACCAATATGCTGTTAACATAGCAATTGAAGAATCAAACTTACAATTGAAGCCGGGTATGTTTGCAGAGGTCAACCTGGTTACCTATGAAAACCAGCAAATTAGCTTACCCAGGCAAGCCCTGGTAAAAAAAGGTCAGTTGGATGGTGTCTATACGGTCAATCCGGATAACAAAGCGATGCTTCGCTGGATACGGACAGGTAAATCCAACGGGGAACAGGTCGAGATTTTATCCGGACTTGACATAGGTGAGCGTTACATCACCTACTCTGAAGGAAGGATTGAAAACGGACAACAAGTAGCAATAACTAACGAATAGAAAATATGAACACAGGTATAGCAGGCAACATAGCGAAGGCGTTCATTAATTCAAAGCTCACACCACTATTGATGTTAGCCTTCCTGATCATCGGGATATACAGCGCTTCATTGACCCCAAGGGAGGAGGAACCGCAGATAGAAGTACCATTAGCAGATATTTTCATCCGCTACCCCGGAGCCAGTCCTTCAGAAGTAGAATCAAGGGTATCCAAACCATTGGAAAAAATTATCGCCAACATACCGGGGGTAGAGTATGTTTACTCAACCTCCAGTTCAGGGTCAGCGCTGGTAATTGTACAGTACTATGTGGGAGAGGATATTGAACGAAGCCTGGTGAAAATGTATAATGAGATTGAAAAACACATGGATGAGATGCCGCCTGGTGTTAGTCTTCCGCTTATTAAAACGCGGGCAATCGACGATGTGCCAGTACTGGGTTTAACATTATGGTCTGAAAATTATGACGACTACCAATTAAAACGCCTTGCAAATGAATTGGTGGATGAGATAGAACAGGTTGATAATGTCGCCTCAACCAAAGTAAAAGGCGGAAGATCAAGAGCAATAAAGATTAATCTTGATAAAAATAAATTAGGCAATTATGGCCTCGACATTCTTACCATAGCACAACGAATACAGGCATCAAATCAGCAGGTAGAAGTCGGTAACTTTTCTCAAAACGATCAGAATTACCTGGTTCAGACCGGTGGATTTCTCAGATCAAAAGAAGATGTGGCCAACCTTGTTGTGGGCGTAAACAACAACAGCCCGATTTATCTCCGACAGGTTGCTGAAATCAATGATGGCCCGCAAGAGCCCAGTCAATATGTAAGTTTTGGTTATGGAAGGGGGGATGGAAATTACGAGGCTTACTCAGACCAGTACCCGGCGGTTACCATTGCTGTAGCAAAAAGAAAAGGAACGGATGCCATGCAGGTGGCAGAACAGATTATCAATAAGCTTGAACATTTAGAACAATACCTTATACCGGACGATGTCCAAATATCCGTTACAAGAAACTATGGTGAAACAGCCTCCCATAAAGTAAGCGAGCTTCTGCTTCACCTGATCGGGGCAATAATCGCAGTAACCATAGTGGTTACACTTTCTATGGGCTGGCGTGGTGGCCTGGTGGTATTCCTTTCGGTGCCTGTAACTTTTGCGCTAACACTATTTATTTATTATATGTTTGGGTATACCCTAAACAGGATAACCCTATTTGCTTTAGTATTCGTAACGGGTATAGTGGTTGATGATTCCATCATTATTGCTGAGAATATGCACCGGCATTTCAAAATGCGCAGACTGCCCTTCTTCCAGGCTGCTATCACTTCCATCAACGAAGTAGGGAACCCGACGATTCTGGCCACTTTCACAGTGATAGCGGCGGTGCTGCCTATGGCATTTGTATCCGGCCTTATGGGCCCGTATATGAGCCCCATGCCTATAGGGGCCTCATTGGCAATGATTTTCTCGCTTATCGTGGCGCTTATCATCACGCCTTTTCTTGCTTACCATTTATTGAAAGCTGAGAAAAATGTAGAAGAAAAACCTTTCAAATTAGAAGAAACAAAAATTTATAGGCTGTATTATTTTACCATCAAACCGCTGCTTGATTCAGGCTGGAAGCGATGGGTTTTTATAGGTTCAATTACGGCATTGCTGCTGGCTTCTATGTCGTTATTCTACTTCAAATTAGTAGCTGTCAAAATGTTACCCTTTGATAATAAAAATGAGTTTCAGGTTATCATAGATATGCCGGAAGGCTCTACGCTGGAACGTACGCAGGTTGTTGCCAGTGACCTGGCCATGTTCTTAAGGGAACAACCGGAAGTGGTTAACTATCAAACGTATGTTGGAACCTCTTCACCCATTAATTTTAATGGCCTGGTCAGGCATTACGACCTGAGAAGAGGAAATAATGTTGGGGACATACAGGTAAACCTACTGCCAAAAGGTGAACGCAGTGAACAAAGTCATGGTATTGCAAAACGACTGCGGTCAGATCTTCATAAAATCGCAAACCGGTATAATGCCAACATAAAAGTTGTAGAGGTGCCTCCCGGGCCTCCTGTTATTTCAACGCTGGTTGCAGAAATCTACGGTCCTGACATTGAAAAACAGCAATTCCTTGCCCGGCAGGTAAAAAACCTTTTCGAAGAATCAGAAGGTGTGGTGGATGTGGATTGGATGGTAGAAGACGATCAGACTGAATACCACTTTGACGTAAACAAAGAAAAAGCCATGCTGCATGGTATCGCCCCCAGCCAGGTCATGAAAGCATTAAAAATGGGGCTGGCCGGAGGAAACATATCTACACTATACCAGGAGAAAGAGGTAGAAAATGTTCCAATAAAAATAGGTCTGAAAGAAAGTGAGCGATCATCGGTACAGGCATTGAAAAAGATCACACTAAATAACCAAAGAGGGGATGCCATACCAATAGGTGACCTGGTTACCATCAATGAAGAAGTACAGGATAAAAGCATCTATCGAAAAAACCTTAAACGAGTGACTTATGTGATGGCTGATGTGGCCGGAAGATTGGAAAGCCCGGTCTATGCCATTATGGATATCTCGGAAGCGCTAAAAAACCTGGACATCCCCGAAGGGTATTCGTTGTATGAACATTTCACCGACCAACCGGCATTTGAAGAAGATTTTGCCATAAAGTGGGATGGTGAGTGGCACATCACTTACGAGGTATTCAGAGATCTGGGTGCAGCATTTGCAGTGGTGTTGGTGATTATCTATCTTTTGATAGTGGGTTGGTTCCAGGATTTTAAAGTCCCCATCGTCATGATGGTGGCCATACCATTATCCCTGGTGGGGATATTGATTGGTCATTGGTTATTAGGCGCATTTTTTACTGCCACCTCCATGATCGGCATGATTGCACTGGCAGGCATTATGGTCAGAAATTCAGTCCTTCTAATCGATTTTATAAACATCCGCTTAAGGGATAATATCCCCCTAAAGCAAGCTGTAATCGAAGCAGGAGCAGTAAGAACAACACCAATACTTCTGACTGCCGGTACAGTAGTGATCGGAGCGTTTGTAATATTATTTGATCCCATTTTTCAGGGATTGGCTATATCACTTATGGGTGGTTCAATAGCATCCACAGCACTGACATTACTTATTGTACCATTAATATATTTTATGACTGAACGGGGAAAACACAAGGAGCCTGAAAAAGAATCAGAATCCTCCAACGACTACAGTAATGAACGAAATCAGGAACAGGTAACCATAGAAACCCATTAATATGAAGTTAATAGCTTTTTTAACCATCGATGATTATCAGGACATTCTGAAAAATATCCTGCAGCAACATAAAATCCCGGTTTTTAGCCAACTACCGGTAAAAGGTTACAGAATACAGGAAACTAACCTGGGAGCCAGTTGGTTTTCCGGCAATTCGAACATTGAATATGCGGTCTTGAATTTTTCTTTTTTGGAAGAAGCACATGCATCAGAATTAATGAAAGCAATTGAAGCAGTCAATGAAAAAAGTGACCTTGAAAGGCCTATACATGCCTATCAATTAAATGTAGAAAAAGTAGTATAATAAATTAATAATATAATTATGAGAGAACAAATTATCAGAGCAGTAGCGGGTTCGCTAATTTTATTAAGTGTTGCACTCGGGTACGCCATCAGCCCATGGTGGTTTATCCTGACAATATTTGTCGGACTTAACTTATTTCAATCATCCATCTCTAAGTGGTGCTTGCTGGAAGATATTCTTAAGCATTATAAAGTACCCAAGTAAAAGGAGTATTTCTGTTTAATTGACTTGAAGGGGCCAGACGGGCCCTTTCTTTCTTTATCCTACAGAATTTATTTTTAAAGTCGCATGTTGCAACTGTTTACACTATTTATAATTTCCTTAATTTGATGGAAATAAACATTGAGGATCCTTTTGCTCAAAACTTCTCATTACCATTGAAAAAACCAATAAACGGGTATATGGCTGATTACAATGAAAAACCTGTATCCTCGAAATATAAAATGAAATAACTGCCCCAAAACCCATCTCATGCCTTATCAGGGCGGGATGCTATCAGGGATACTACCACGCCTTGCCGCTGTGGATAGGGAGACATCAGGTAGGATAGCCAAACAAGGCATAACAAGCAAACGATAATAGCAATTAGGGAAATAATTCCTTTCTAATAATAGAGCCCCATTTAGATCCTTTACCAAATGATATATTATGGATTAAATATTGATTATCATTTTCATTGCTTTAAAGAGATGTTTTTAATACATTATATAACTAATATTCAAAATAGCGGTGTTTAAGATAAAACGAGCTGAAAATAATGGATAGATTGTGTTACAATCTTCATGGAATTTATAAATTTCAATTCTGATAAATCAAAATATTGAACTACCTCAACCAAATATTTGACGGGCCTAACAACCTCGTTGTCTTCTCATTGGATAATACGTACCGGTACGTTTATTTCAATAAAAACCATTTTAATACCATGAAAGAAATATGGGACGAAGAGATCAAATTAGGTCAATCCATGCTGGATGTTATTGGAAAGGAAGAAGATCGATCTAAGGCCAAAGAAAATTTTGACAGAGCATTGAGAGGAGAAACTTTCACTCTTGAAGAAGAGTATGGTGATGTAAAACTAAACCGTACACTGTATGAAAACTATTACGCACCATTTTTTAATGATCAAGGGGTTGTCGCTGGTGTTACTGTACTGGTCACGGATAAAACGCCCCAACTGAACATTCAAAAAGACCTTCAAAAAAGTGCCCATTTATTGAAGATCTCCCAAAAAATAAGTCACCTCGGTCACTGGTTATGGGAGACAAATAGTGAACAAATTGAATGGTCTGAGGAGACCTATCGTATATTTGGATATGAACCTTATGCGGTTGAGGTCGACCTGTCATTATTTTTTAATTCAATAATAGAGGAAGATAGGGACAGAATTATTGAACTGAAGAACCTTTCACTAGTGAGCGGTGCCATGCCTAGCATTCAAACCAAAATCAGACGCCCCAATAATCAGGTACGCCACATTGAACTTCAAAGTGATGTAATGGAAAAAAACTCCGGTTGCTTTCCCGTTACAATAGTGGGTACCGTCCAGGATATCACAGAAAAAAAGCAATCAGAAATAGCTTTGTTGGAGAATGAGCAGAAATATAAATTCCTTGCTGAAAAGACCTCAGATGTAGTAGTGTTGTGGGATAAAGATTTCAATTTTCAATACATCTCCCCAAGTGTTGAAAAAGTATTTGGCTACACAGTGAAAGAATATATATCATTTAAGGCCACGGAGAATATTTATAAAAAAGATATTCCCATCGTTGAAGGAATCATAAAAAAAATAAATAATGGATTTGATGACTTTGAAAGTGAGTATCGTTTCTATACCAAATCCGGACAAATCATATGGTTGTTAACCCGAACCAGGGTAATTAGGGATAATAAAGGTAATATGGTAAATACAATTACTGCATCAAGTGATATCAGCGAGAGAAAAAAAGCCGAAATAGCGCTTAAAGAAAGTGAGGAAAGGTATCGCTTGCTAACAGAAGCCGCTCCCGTTGGAATAATGGTGCAGACCGGCGGGAAAGTAACTTACATTAATCCTTTTGGATTATCACTGCTTGAAGCTCAGAATCTTGAGGATATAAAAGGAAATGATGTGATGAAATATGTCCATCCTTGTAATTATGATGTTACAACAGAAAGGTTAAAAAAACTATACAGTAAAGCGCTTAATTATGCTGAGCCAATAGAGGAAATATTAATTACAGAGCAGAATAATGCGCGGGATATGATGGTATCAGGTATAAGCATCAATTATAACGGACAAACCGCTGTATGCAATGTTTTTCACGACATTTCCAATATAAAAGAAGCGCAGAGACAATTAGAGAAAGCCTTAAAAGAAAAAAACACATTATTCAAAGAGCTACATCATCGAATAAAGAATAACCTTCAATTGGTATCAAGCCTTTTGATAATAAAATCACAATCAACCAATAATGTGGAACTTAAAAATTTTATCAACGAAACCAGCGCACGCATTCAAACCATGTCCGGTATTCATGATCAGCTTCTTAAGCTTGAAGAAATAGATCAACTAAATACCAAAGAGTACATAGAAGAACTGGCGGGTCATCTACTGGAAAGGTACTCAACGAACCCACAATTGTACAATTTAAATTTAAAGGTAGAAAACCATAAACTACACATTGACAGGATATTAACCTTAGGATTATTGATCAACGAGATTGTATCCAATGCCATAAAATATGCATACCATCAGGAACAAGGCGGAGAGATCAGCATATCGCTTGAAAAAAATGCGAATAATTTTAATTTATTAATAAGTGATTTTGGTCAGGGCTTCTCATCTGAGCAACTCTCAAAAGAAAACCAGTCACTTGGTATCAGGCTTATAGAATTGTTCTGCCTGCAACTAAAAGGATGCCTTCATTACAACCTGAATCACGGTGTTGAGTTTTCGGTTGAGTTTCCTGCCTAAATAATCAAGGAATAATTCAAAATACCTGGGTAAGTTTCAATTCGAGGTTCGGAAAAATAACCGAAACCGCCAGGTCATCCTGAGTGCAGATCTTTGCTAGCCTAAACTGTTGATCATCAAGATAAAAAAAATCAGTACAAGTTTTTCATCAACATGGACCATCCAGTATTCTCTTACACCATTTTCTTCATAAAGAAAATATTTGTCCGGAACATCCTTTTTGATTGCGGAAGGAGGCAATATTTCAATCACTAAATCGGGAGCACCATTACATCCTATGTCATCGAGTTTATCTTTATCACTAATCACACAGAGGTCTGGTTGTACAACGGTAGTCGATCTGTTGTGATTAATTGGATCATCCCCGGGTAACCGCAGATCAAATGGTGCATGGTACAGCTAGCAGAGAATGTTGTTAAAGAAATTTAATAATTGTATGGCTAATTACCTTGAGGTTTTTTGATGTACCCTGTTTGGAGCAGGTAACATCTTAAATGGTTCGCCCTTTATCAGCTCCGCACGTTCATTAAAATACGACTGAAGATAGTCAGCATAGGTATACCTTTTATTGACATCCAATAGGTTTACATCTTTGATTATCTTACAATACCTTATACTTCTTGTGATACGGATAGTTTATCCGGACATTAATTTTCAATAACAAAAAAAGCAGCCCATTTGAGCTGCTTTTTTATGATTTTAATGAATTTACTTAATAATTATCTTCCTGAAGATCGCTCGTTTGTTCTGACGAACCATTACTACATAAACACCATCATCGGTAGATTCTGGCAAGTCAAATTTCACTATATCACTTGCCTGACCAAGAATCACAGTTCGAGATGATACTAACTTACCAAACATATCTACTAAATAGATCTCAATTGGTGCATTAAAGTTAGGTGTCTTGATGTCAACCATAAACTCTTTTTCCTCTACAGGATTCGGAAATATACTTACTAAGAATTTGAAATCTTCTAATTCGTTCTCAACTCTTATGATGTCTGAATATTCGTATGATCCGTCGAAATCGACTTGTCGTAAACGATAGAAGTTTTCACCAATAAATGGTTGTTTATCTACAAATTCATACTCTAGAAGTTCGTCAGAGTCCCCACTACCATCTACGGTTCCTATTGCTTCAAATTCTTCCCCGGTTTCAGACTTTTGAACTTCAAAGAAATCATTGTTGATCTCAGTTGCTGTTGCCCATTGCAGTAGTACTCTTCCTTCATCAGCTAGACCGTTGAAATATAATAATTCCACGGGTAGAGGTGTAATATTTTCACTAACCCCTCCAGTAAAAAATGAAAAACTGGTAATATTATTCCAGGAAAGAGTATCGTTAGCAACAGTGAGCGTGAATGAGCTGAAATCTGAAGTATCAGCCTCTGTATTAAATTTGACAGGCACCAAATCCGCTTCATCAGATGTACCTCCCGCTATATCTGTGGCTTCGATATATTTAAATCCTATATTAAAATCAATAGTACTAATATTAGACCCTTCAACAATCCAATATCTGGTGATATGTACAAGTTCAGAGCGTACTTCAGAATACTTAGCATCTCTAACTCCGAAACTTACCGATGGGTTGACTCCTGCTGTAAGAGCGTTAATGTCAATAGCAAAAGGACTATATTCATCAGCATCACCTATAGGCACAGAATATTGTTGCCCATTAGCAATCGACACAATAATGTTTCCTGCACTAATTGCCCTGATATAGCTACTATTGCTACCGCCACTTAAACGATCTCCAGAGGTATTTGTTAATTGAAGATCGTTATCTGCCAAACTGATAATTCCACTACCCATGTGCAAAGAATCTTCTACTGTGAGCGGACTCAATAGATTTAATACACCGGTTTTATCCATTACGAACTTAAAGAATGTTTCTCCACCAGCAGAAGCTTGCAAACTTTGATTTGAAATTCCATTTGCAGTCACAGTGCCGTTTCCTGCGGTAAATGAGCCATCATTAGACCAATTACCTGCAAAATCAATATCAAAATTATTAGCATCAAAGGTAACAATATTGTCCGTGATCGATAGATCACCGGTAACGATTATATCACCGTCTAGTGTCTTAGTTCCGGAATTGCTAAAAGATACATCCGCATAAGTTGTTCCGGTAACACATTGATCACCAGTAGCACCATATTCAATCTCACCACCGGAAGTTAAATCAATCATAGAATTCATACCTTCTAAGGTTATACATCCCTGATCAAGTGTCAATGTATTACCATTTAAATTAAAGGTAGCATTATCCTCTATGGTAAGACTTCCAATAGTTGCATTTATATCCAAAGTAACAATATCCCCATCGGTTATAAATACATCATCACCACTTCCTGGAACTATACCTGTTGACCAAGTTGCAGTATTACTAAAGTCACCCGATGTTCCTGATTGATTTCTAATGGTTCCAATCGCAATAATATCATTATCAGAAATATCAACTCCAGTAGCCTGAAATTCATTGCCACCAATAGAATTTAAACTGAAAGTAGCATCCAGGTCATTAACAAAATCTCCATCTGAGCTCACTAATAAAGCGTATGTAGGAAAATTTGTTCTGGCTATGGTATCTATAGCAGCCGTATCAATGGTTACGGTTACGCTACCAGGATCTCCTCCAGTAATATCAAATTTCCAGGTCCTGTTTAATCTTAAGATACCAGAAGACACTGAACTCCATGCGTCAGTAGCTCTTCCATTATGAGCAAATAACATAAACTCACCATCGTCACCTGAAGTGGATAGACTATTTGCATCACTAATTCTTAGCTGATTGGCACTTGTGGCAGAAGTATGGATTGCGGTAGCACTGTCCCTACCAATACCTGCTAAATCTTCAGTATAAATATTATTCGTCGACGCAGAATCTTCATCAAAAAGGTCAATAGCCACTGGAGCAATATTGTATCTGCTACTTAAGTAGTTTTCAATAATCTTTCTTTGTGCAGAATTTAATACTGTGTTGTAGAATATAACCTCAGCTAAATCACCATCGAAATAGTTATCTGGTGCTGTTGATGAACCAATAAAGCTGTTGGCAGTAATATCTGTTTGCGTATATGTGGAAGTATTGTCATCTGTTCCATTTATTCTCATCACCGCATTTGAAGTTCCACTCTGCAGCGAATATTGATAAATGGAAGCCGAGGTTCCTGCAAACTCTGTACCCTTATCTCCACCATCATCTGTATACCCGAAACCTAACTCATGACCCAAAACTAAACCACCATCTGTGGAGAAGATTTCCTGAGCATTAGTATTGGCTGTCTCATAGACCAGATATACATCATAATCACTCACACCTGAGACGAAAGGATCAATATCAAAAGCATCTGAAGAACCGTCGAAAGTAACTGTCGGTTGGTTGTTAAAATTGGTATTACTAGCGACCAACATTGGATTATTGATCACCGTTGCGTCATAGTTGTTACCCGATGTATCAGCCCAAATGGTATTAAAATTATCTGCCCTTAACCATAAGATATTATTTTCAAAGTTGCCAACACCTCCGGGTCCTGTAGAGCCCAGGTCATCATCATCCAAGATTGTGTATGTAAAATTCACATTTGCACCAAGTATAGCACTATCTGCAGCGTTTAGATTAATTGTTACGGATTCCCCTGTTTCTACCAGCGCATCATCATTTACAGTTAATGCGATGGAAGCTTCGGTTTCTCCTGCCTCGATAATTACAGAACCATCGCTTAAATCAAAATCAACACCCTGGGTTGCATTTGTACCTGACACCGTGTAAAATATTTCAGCATCTACGCCGGATATTTCATTTAATTCTACATCGATTAGTACAGGTGAAACAGATTCTTGTCCGAAGGCTACCGTATCAATAAATTGTGCTTCTGGTTCTGTATCGTCGTCTGTGACAGTAAATGTCACTTCATTATTAGCACCTACGTTAACATTGGAGTTTGATAACCTGATTATTATGGTCTCCTCACTTTCAAATAAATTATCATCAGTAACTGCTAACTGGAAAGTTGCTGTAGAATCTCCAGAAGGTATAAATAATGTATCACCGACAAACGATCCGATGGTGTCATAATCTACGCCAAATTCGGCTGTACTTGCA
This sequence comes from Cyclobacteriaceae bacterium, assembly GCA_051155775.1. GTDB lineage: Bacteria > Bacteroidota > Bacteroidia > Cytophagales > Cyclobacteriaceae > CAYSCZ01. Next base: position 51,027 of record DAXETV010000041.1, read on the forward strand.
GCTTCTATTGAGAAGATAGCGTATTGACTACCATCACTTATAACAGAATCATCACCCGCCTGATTAAGTAACAATAACTGAACTGCTATAGAGTCTCTATCTGGTCCATTCTCAGCAAATGTTGAATCAGTAAATGCAAGTGTAACCTGTTGGTTGTTATCATTATCATTTATGGTGTAAATGTGTTGGTCAAGTGCTCCCAGCGACACATTACTGGATGGATTTGATAAGGTGATTTCTATTGTTTCTGAGGATTCAGGTGTTGTATCATCAATAATACCCAAATCTATTTCATCTGATAGATTACCGGGCGCTATTGTCAAGGTACCATCAGCAAGTAAATAATCAACATTACCACCGGTTGCTGTACCACCAGTGGCCTGGTATAATACTGTCACATTTTCATCTCTTGCGAAATTGAGCTCAACATCAATCTTGGGATTGGTGAAGCCTTCTGTGCTATCTGAAGATGATAGTGCAAATTGTATCACAGGCTGAAGGATGCCAATCGTGATATAGGTGCCTTTATCTACATCCAATGGATCAGACACATATAAACCCGATGTTGGTGAAAAATTTAATTGTGAAATGGTAGCTCCATTACTGAAGTTTCCATCTGTATCTGTGTATACTGCATATTGATTGAAACCGCCACTTTCAGGAGGTGGTAGTTTGTCTATATCCACTCTGAAGACAACTGAGCCTGGATTACCAACGGTGTCAATTCTCCATTCCCTTTCAATTCTTCTTATGTTAGTGCCTGACTGCGGAGCTTCAAAAGTTGTCCAGTTGTTTTTGTCTCCATTATCATGGCCTATAAATACAAACTCTCCACTATCTAAATCTGAGGGGTTACTTATAAGCAGCAAGCTATCAGACATTGCTTCAAGATGTTGACCACCACTTGTACCTAAACTGCCCACACCCACAACATCATAGAAGAAAGTGCCTTCAAATGAATACAGGTCATTGGTAATCGGCTGATCATATTTGGCCGCAAGATAGTTTTCAACAATTATTCTTTTCACATCACTTAAAGGATCATTGAATATTATGAATTCCGAAATATCACCGACAAAATCAGAACCGGCTGAACTACTAAATCCATTGCCTATACTAAAGTTACTAGCCAGTGACATTACAGTAAAGTTATTATCGCTTGTAATTGAATCGCCGTTTCTGAGTACTTCAGCTGTGGAATCACCCTGTACATTGAATTGCCATGTCGTGATATTATTGGCAGTTGTGCCTTCCCCTGTCAAATAAGAAGTGCCATCAAATGTGTATAACCCGCTTGTAGAATTGCTTAGGGCAAACCTTCCATTACCAGAAGTATTTGTCGCAGCAAGGGAATCACCAGATGTTTGATTGCTTACTACAATCATGGTGTAATTGCTCAGGGCATTACTAAAACCAGAAGGTGCTGCAAATCCACTTTGTCCGGATGTTATATTGATGGTTTGTCTATTATTAAATCCTGTTGAATCCAATGTAGGTGCTGCTCCTTTCGCAGTAAAAACAAACCCATTACCTGAATTATCAACCCAGCTATTGATGGCTGCCCCATCTGCAGGTCCCGTTACACCTCGTCCATTAATATTGAAAACATCCAACCATAATAAGTTGGTTTCACTATTACCAACTCCACCAGGGCCATAGAATCCAGATAAAGCATCGTTGTCGGTTATGGTTATAATAGCTGTATCGGCAGAATTTCCAACTACTTCATCGCCATCAATACCGATAACAATTGTTTCAGATGATTCTTCAATATCATCATCAGTTAATGCAATATTAATTGTTGCAAACTGATCACCGGAAGCAATAGTTAACGAACCGTCTACTAAGGTGTAATCAATGCCCCCGCCATCAGCTGTACTAGAACCATCCACAGCATAAGCCACCTCTACATCTTTACCTGCGATTGTATTTAATTCAACAACTACAGAGGCCGAGGATCCTCCCTCATCAATAGTGATGGTAGTGTCCTGGAAACTCGCAATAACTGGTGTATCATTATCCTCAATAGTGTAAACAAAGTCAGTTGTATCTCCCAGCCCCGCATTGCTAGGTGAAGATAAACTAAAAATTATGGTTTCATCATCTTCAAATAATACATCATCTATAATTGTTACGCTTACTGTATCGGTGGTATCATTAGGTTGAATCTCAAATAAAAGATCGCTGAAGGTGTAGTCAGGGGCAGGACTTGCTTCAGCATCACCTCCGGTAATGGAGACGGTTGCACTGGTTACATTGGTATTATCCACCGAATCAATCACTGCAATTATATCTACATTGGAAACTGACTCATCACCACTGGAAGAATCAACTAAGAATTGAATCCTTCTAAAGTTATCGTCATCCCTAATCGTGTAAGTAAAGACAGAGTCTTCACCAAATACTACACCTGCGGGTGCGTCAAATAATGTTATTTCAATTGTTTCATCACTTTCTAATTCCGGGTCATCAATTATCCCTAACGGAATATTCGCATTAGTCTGGCCAGCTAAAATAGTGACACTGCTGGTAGAATCTAGGATGTAGTCATCTTCTAATGAGGCGGTTCCTCCTGTTACTGAATAAGTAAAATCAATATCCTCAGTGGATTGAAGGCTTAAGTTTATTTGTGCATTGTTTGCTTCAGTTTCAAAACCATTGGCCGCTGCAACATCAAATTCTATCGTTCTGGTCAGTACACCGATAGTGATGTAATCCCCTGAATTAAAGGAAATATTTGATGCCTTAAATTGATCATCAACAAAAGTGGTTGATATTATGGTAGCACCACTTGAGAAGTCCCCATCAGCATCAACTACAATTACATAATCTTCATCGCCATTAGGTCTATCCGGAAGCAAGGTTGTGTCTATAGCAATAGTTACTGAACCAGGTGAACCGGTTTTATCAACCCTCCACTCTCTTGTTGTTCTCAGTACTCCTGTAGCAGGAGATTCGGTAGAAACCCAGGTAGAAGCATCAGCATTATTGTTACCAAATAGTACAAACTCATCATCATCAAGGTCACTGGCATTGCTTACAGTAAGTATACCAGCTTTCGCAGCAACGTGTTGATTTGAAGTGTCTACCTGGCCTATACCTGCTACTTCATTACCATGAGTAACATTGAAATTATAAAGATCCTCAGAGACAGACAAATTATATTTTGCAGCTAGATAATTATTAATGATTTTAATCTGTGCGAGGTTTAATGCTCTACTGAATAAAATAAATTCAGCAATATCGCCCTGGAAGTTGTCAATACCGGATTTACCTAGCCAGAAATTGAAACTGGTTTGATTTGTGAAAGTCTGACCGGTAGGAGTAGCCATGATCTCTGTTGTGTTGTTTCGGGTAACCAGGAACGTATCTGCTGAGACGGTATGAGAGAATATGCTATGATCACCAGTCCAGGCGACATCATAAGCAACAGTTTGATTATCTCCTGAAATTTCAAATTCAGCTTCCTGACTATCATTTGGTATAGAAGCGCTAATATTATTTGCATCTACTGCTCCTGTTTCAGAATCATCTGTTGCATATGCATAAGAATCCTGGTTAAGATTATCAGCTTCTGTTACAATAAATACGGAAAACTCATTACCCGGGAAACTCACAGCCGACAATAAATCGGTAGATTTCAAAGCATCAGCAGCATCCTCGAAACTTACAGTTTTATGTCCATTAATTGCATTATCTATCAGGTTTGGATTACCACCTCCGTCTGGAATCATCGTAAAATCTACATCCACATTCTGTATCTCATTTGGCCAATCAGTAAGAGAAGCAGATGCCGAATCAGCGATTAACCAAATTTTAAGAAATCCTTCACCATCAGTGTTGGTTACATCTCCAACACCTCCAGGGCCCTCAAAGCCCAGGTCATCATTGTCTTTTAGTGTGACAACATGAATAGAATCCTCATCTAGTGTAGCATTTTGAACATTAAATAATCGTATCTCAATTGTTTCTTCCGTTTCTATTTCTTCATCATCTATCGGTTGGAAGGAAATTGTATTGGTTAGATCACCTGCATCTATCGTTAATGTTCCTGATAATGCTACAAAGTCACTTCCTGCATTTGCCGTACTGGATTTTACTTCATAATCAACCATCACATCGTTGCCAGATTCAACACTTAATGAAACAGGAATACCCACAGTACTTGAACCTTCATTTATGGTTGATACTGTATCCACAAATGCAACGGTTGGTCCATCGTCATCATCAGTTATGGTATAAGTAATAGTGTTATTCGATCCTACCTGAGCATTTAAGGATGGCGTATTGATGGTAATTTCTATTGTTTCGTCCTGCTCATCGAGCAGGTCATTAATTATTGAAAATTTAAATGTCGCACTCTGGGCTCCTACAGGTATATTTAATGTTCCAGAACTCAAGTTAAAATCATCTGTATTAGTAGCAGTACCACCTGATACAGAATACTGAACGGTCGTAGCGCTGGTATTATCAATAGGGGATAAAGCAACCGTCACCTCGACACTATCACTGGTATTCTCAGCTATTGTACATCCGGATCCCGGCATTCCTACTACCCCAATAGTATCTTGAGAACCCAGTGTGTAGAAAGTTGAAGGATCATCGTAATTATTAAATTCCGTTCTTATGCGGTCTGCGGATAATAAACCGTTATAAACACGAACCTCATCCATTTGCCCTTCAAATCGGTTATCTATTTCTCCTGAAAGGGTTTCACCACCAATTGCGGTACTTCCCACATCTGCACCCCAGCCACCAGTACCGTTAGCGCCGGTAACTCCAAAGTCTCCATCTACATAAATTGATCGGCTACCTGCGCCTGGTGTACCTTCCACATCTACAACGCCTGTCACGTAGTGCCAGCCTGATGCAGCACTGATTCCTGAACCATTAAAATCAACACTGGTAGGCCCTGCTCCTCTACTAAAGAATCTAACACGGCCAACATTATTTCCATCAAATAGCGAGAGTGCATAGCCATTAGTATTATTATCATCATCTATGAATATCCTTTGGCCCTCTTCATCAGAAGATGGATTCACAAAAGCTGAAATAGAAAAATCATCACTCAAGTCAGGAAAGGTAGCTAGCTCTATAAAATCGTTTCCTGCATTATCAAACGCTCTGCCGCTACCAATCTGCCCAACAACATCTATAGTTCCATTGTTAGTACCATTGTGCGTATTTGGCGAAGCGTCTTGCACATCTCCATTTAAATGCCAAACACCCAAATATTCAGACCACACATTAGTATTCGATGGATCAGATGTGATATTGGCATTCCCATAATACATTATTAATTCCGTATCATCATCGTAATCCAGCACCGGTAACAATACCCAGGCCACATAGGTACCAGTTGTAGCATCATAACTTTCTATTTCATGATCCAACCAGAGTAAGGAATCTTTGTAAGTGAAACCTATGTCAAATCCGGACTCACTCTCCACATTACCCGAATTACTTACTGATCTTAATGAATCATCATTGGTTATGCTTACCAGTAAAGGAAAATTTGTAAGATCGCTGGTGCCTGATACCCGGGCATTGTCAATAGTGATGGTTTTGGAAAATCCATATTCACATGGCAATCTAAAATCTATCTCACGATCGTTGTCGTCATCAACAATTGTATAAGTAAAAACTGAATCAACTCCAATGAATGTACCTTGCGGAGCATCTCTCAGAGCCACTACAATGGTTTCATCACCTTCAAGAACCGATTCATCAAGAATTTGTAAGTCGAGATTGGCTGTTACTGATCCTGCATTGATAGTAATAGTACCGGTAGAATCAGTTGCATAATCTGTCCCTTGGTTGGCTGTGGCTGATTTCACAATGTAGGAAAGGGTTATATTCTCGTCTGTGCGCTGATTCAAATCAATTGTAAGCACATTGTTTGAGGTTTCTGAGGCACTAATAGATGTTGAATTAAAGTCAATTTTTCTTATTAAAATACCTATAGCCATGTATGTACCTTGCGAAACTTCAACATCATTGGCAATAAACTCTCCATCAACAAGCGAGGTAGCGTGTATAGTTGCATCAGAAAAATCACCATCATCGTCGGTTAAAATGATGTAATCGTTATAACCTGCTGGTTTATTCACCAGGCTAGTAGTGTCAATGGTTATTGATACTGTGCCGGGTGAACCTGTTATGTCAAACCTCCATTCCCTGTCCAATCTTCTTAAACTATCAATGCCTGGTATATCAGTGGTAACCCACGAAGCAATTGATGCATTGTCATTACCAAATAACACATAATCTCCATCTCCTAAGGTGCTGGCATTACTTATGGTTAGAAACTCACTTTGTGCTGATACATGAAAATCATCGA
>DAXETV010000042.1:0-32737 GCA_051155775.1 Cyclobacteriaceae bacterium
ACCACCTCACCGGGGTTAAAGTCTTCATCGGGGTTAAAGGTGATGGTGGTGGTGCCGTCGCCGCTGTACACCCCGGCTACCAGGCCGGTCTGCTCGCCTTTGATTTGTATGGCATCGTCCGTGGGGTCGCTGGCTGTGCCCCCATCGATGGAGGATTGGTCTGCATTGGCATCGAAGGTGAGGGTGATGTTGGCGTTTTGGGCTACAGTATTGTCATTGGCTGTAGGGGTGGAGGCGGTGAGGGTAAGGGGGGTTGCTACCTGTAAGGTAAAAGAACCATTCATCAAGGTGGCATCGCCGTTAAAACCTTCCACCGTCACTGTAGCTCCATTAATTAATGAGGCACTGGGTACGGTGATACTCAGGGGAGATCCAGTACCCGATGCAGATATGCCGCTTGGGCTACCGTTAAACAATACAAAATATGTTGCTAGCGTCTCAGAACCATCGAGCTCCACCACCAGATCATCACCAGTAAAGACAATGGTGGGGTCGCTGTTAGTGATGTTAAAAGGCAAAGGCGGCTGTGCCTGAGCGGTATTTCCAAAAGACAGGATAACACCGGTAATGAATACGAACTTAAGAAAAAATGAGAATAAAACGTTGCTAGTCAAGTCAGTAAATGTTTTCATATATCAAATCGAGGTAATATAGGTCAAAATTGGTTTTCACATTCCAACAGCCAAAATGATAAAAAAAAACCTAAAAAAAAAAGTAAGTAGGTCATTATAAAGGGAAATGAGGGGAATACTTTAGGTGATTACTTTATTTATTGTAAAAAGTAACCAAAAATACTGTTTTAATGCTGTTTTGTCATTTGTATTAAATGTGACTAAAATTTTTATTAATCTTTTGTTTTGATACAAAAGATAGAAAAAATCAAGAAAATCCAGGGTTTCATAGTGGTTTAGCTTTTATAACAATTGAATTGTTGTAATTAATTACTTTGTTACTTTTCCTTGGATGAAAAGTAACCAAAAATCCAGACAAAATAATGCTTCTGCCCTGCAGGCATTTACGCGCCCCCCGCTATTTTGCCGGGCCTTTACGCGCTTACATAACTAACTTTATTGCTTGATTCGAAATTTTCAAGTATGATGGGTCAGCCTAATGATACCGGAGGCATCAATGGGTGATGGTTTTTAGTTAATCTTTTGTCTTGATACAAAAGATAGAAAAAATCAAGTGAATCCAGGGTTTCATAGTGGTTTAGCTTTTATAACAATTGAATTGTTGTAATTATTACTTTGTTACTTTTCCTTGGATGAGACAAACCCAATGCGTGATTCAAACGAAGCATAAAAATGAACGATATACGAGCGTATGATGATGGATTTCAGGCGTCTTGCCGTGCCCTGTCGGAGCCGGGCCAAGACCGAAATGGGATTGCAGGGTGGCAGGCTTGGCCGGCGGCAGGCCATGTGGGACGACTAGCGGGGAGGTAGTGTGGCAACCTAAGTCAGATTAGATAACAGGTCGTCATACAGCTGAACCAGTTTTTTTACATAGTTGCCCCAGGTCATGGATTTGACGGTTTTGTGGTTGTCGCGTATGTATCTTTTGAGGGGGTTACCGTTGTACAATATTTTTTCTGACTCGATAACGAAGTGGAAGATGTCCCAGTAATCAATAGATTTGATATGGGGTAATACTTCGGTGACGCCGGCATTTTTGCTTATGAGGGTAGGCACTTTGCAGAATGCTGCTTCCATAGCTGCAATTCCGTAAGGTTCGGAAAGTGACGGCATGATCAAAAGGTCAGCGCCGGAAAGTAAACGCTTTACACCTTCCCTGTTGACGTGGCCGACCAGCTTTACCATTTTTCTCATATTCTGGTTTTTAATCTTTTGCTCTACCTGCTCCTTCATGGGACCGTCACCGGCCACGATAAAATTTATTTTATCATTTCTGCTAATCAGTCCGCGGGCAATATCCAGAAAAGTAATGATGCCTTTCTGTGGGGCCAGCCGTCCTAAAAAAAGTACGTTTTTGGAATTATTATCAGGCTGCCTCCTCACACGCTTCAGGTCATTGGTGTCGATGGCATTATGTAAAACACTGATCTTGCTTTCATCAACTTCATAGTGGTTGATCAGCACTTTCTTCATCATCTCACTGACGGTTACCACGACGTCGGCCTTATTGATCAATGCTTTTTCCATGTCGGCAATCATCTGGTTGGGCGAAAACATGGAGCGGTTCTTCTCGATGGTGTGTATATGCGCTATCAATGGTATTTTTAAAACCTGCCTGGCTACAACCCCTGCTTGCAGGCACATCCAGTCATGGGCATGGATCACATCAAAGTCCTGCCTGGCCATGACGATCTCTTTGGTTATAAGGCTGTATTTGGAGACCTCTTCCAGTAGCCTTTTGCCATAAGTGCCGCTCAACGCTACTTTTGAAAGGGCTTTTTTTTCAATGCGCTTACGCTCTTCTTTAGTTTTTACCGGTATGGTTTTGAATTCCTCTTCAGTGATATAGGGTAATATGATTTTGGAAGCTACGGTGATGTATTCAATTTTCTCTACAATATCCTTTACTTCTTTTTCGAAGTAAACATCATCTTTGATGTTGCTGGCATCGATGAGCGAGATATTATCGGGTTTTTGATGGTTTTCATAGTTGGGAACCACGAAGGTCACGTCATGCCCCTCATCGGCCAGGGCATTGGTTATACCCCTGCAGGCTACTCCGATGCCGCCGGTATGCTTAGGAGGAAATTCCCATCCAAACATTAGAATTTTCATGTGGCCCCTTTCTATGGTTAAATTAAAGTGGTTGAATCTGTAATGGAATGATTTCGGTCATGATTCTGGAAAGAATTTAAATTTATTGTTTGTGCTTTGCATATCAGGAGACTTAAAAATAACAGCTTCATAAAAACAGGATCAATTAAAGAAAGGAATATAATGCATATATCGCAAATTCGCTTGAATCTTTAAGCCAAATCTCCGATAGGTTTGATTTAATTAAAGTAAAAACTCAAATGCTTTGATTTTCATGAATTATGCATTATCATGAAAGTCTTTTTGAAAAATTAATGATCTACGTATCGTATGAACAGAAGAGAAATACTTCAATACACCGCTTACCTGACAGGCGCGAGCCTGAGTGCGCCTTTGGTCAGCGCTTTCTTATCGGGTTGTGATACTACAGGTGAAAACGCTAAGATTGTCCTAAAACTCAAATATTTTAAACCTGACGAATATGATTTTCTTAAAGAATGCATGGAAGTCATGCTACCAAAAACTGACAGCCCTTCGGCGTTGGACTTAGGTGTTGATAAAAAAATAGACGCCATGATCGCAGAAGTCTATAAAAAGGACGAAAGGAATGGCTTCCGGGCTAATTTTCAGGCGCTTATGAACTTTTTGGATGGTCAGGATGCTATGCACACGGCTTTTATGAAAATCGAAAACGGACCGGAAGTTGTAAATGATGACGTAAAAGAGGCTTACCATAGCATCAAAGGCCTGGGCATCGCATTTTATATGTCGACCGAATTGATATCTAAAGAATTTTTAAACTACCTGCCTGTACCTGGGGCATACGAAGCTTGTATACCGGTTGAAGTGGTTGGGGGAAAAGCTTGGGCCATATGAACGTTAACCTAAAAGGAAAAGAATCGGTAACCTACGATGCCATTGTCATAGGTTCAGGAATAAGCGGTGGGTTTGCCGCCATGGAGCTTTGCACCAAAGGTTATAAGACGCTAATGCTGGAGCGTGGCAGGATGGTCAAACATCAAGACTACCCGACAGCACTTTTGGATAAATGGGAAATACCAAACTTGGGCCGGGTTTCTGCCGATAAGCTTGAAAAGCACTACTTCAAACAGAACAGGCTCTCCTGGTGGGTGAATAAGGATAACCTGCACTGGGTAAATAAAGATGATGAATACCCTTATGATGAAGTGGAAAGGTTTGACTGGATCAGGGGCCATCATGTAGGCGGCAGATCCATTATGTGGGGGCGGCACTGCTATCGGTGGAGCAACCTGGATTTTGAAGCTAATGCCAAAGAAGGTATTGCCATTGACTGGCCCATCCGCTATAAAGATATTGAGCCCTGGTACGACTATGTAGAAACCTTTGTCGGGGTGAGTGGACAGAAAGAGGGACTGAGTCAAATACCCGATGGCAAGTTTTTGCCACCCTTTGCACTTAACTGTGCAGAAAAACACCTGAGAGCATCGGTACAAAAAGCATTTCCGGGTCGGGTGGTCACTCCCGGAAGGGTGGCTAACCTTACCAGATATGACCCGGAGGTTCACAAAGGAGAAAGAGGGCAATGCCAAAGCCGTAACAGATGCTGGAGAGGTTGCCCATTTGGGGCATATTTCAGCAGTCAGTCGGCCACGATTCCTGTGGCAGAATCTACCGGTAAACTCACCATCAGGCCAAACAGCATTGTTTATGAGATCATCTATGATAAAAATAAAGGTAAGGCCAGTGGCATAAGAATTAAAGATGCTGATACCGGGGAATTTATGGAATTCTTCGCCCGGATAATCTTTTGCAATGCCAGCACTGTAGGCACAACAGCTATTTTACTGAATAGCAGATCAGATACTTTCCCGGATGGCCTGGGCAACAGTAGCGGGGCGTTAGGCCACAACCTTATGGACCATCATTATGGAATTGGAGCAGGTGGTAAGCTTTATGACTTTGAGGATACTTACTACAAAGGTAGAAAACCGGTTGGGTTTTACATTCCCAGGTTTAGAAACCTTGATGAAAAAACCAAAAGGTCTGATTACCTGAGAGGCTTTGGCTACCAGGGCGGTGCAGGAAGGGCCTGGAACACTGATGGTGTTTTTGGAGAAACATTGAAAGCTCAAATGTTTAAACCCGGTCCTTACAAGCTAAGTATGGGGTGCTTTGGGGAGTTTCTACCTTATCATGAGAATAAGATGTACCTTAATTTTGATAAGCTTGACCCCAATGGCATGCCCACCATCGTGTTTGACGCCAAACTAAGGGATAATGAATACAAAATGCGCAAAGATGGATTGGCCTGCGCCCAGGAGATGCTTGAAGCAGCCGGTTGCAAGGATATAACAACCTCAGAAAATGAAACGGCACCGGGGGCATGCATTCATGAGATGGGAACTGCCAGAATGGGGAAAGACGCCAAGACCAGTGTGTTGAACAAATGGAACCAAATGCATGAGGTACCTAATGTTTTTGTGACGGATGGTTCATGTATGACAAGCTCGGGGACCCAAAACCCCAGTATTACTTACCTGGCATTGACGGCCCGGGCAGTAGACTATGCTGATAAAATGGTTAACCAGGGTATGCTATAGATTATGGCCCGGTTTCTGTTCATTTTATTTTTTACTTTTTACGGGTTTAGTGTCAAAGCACAAATAGAGGGTACATTGGCCGAACTTGGCGCAGGTGCCATGGGTTTGGTTGTTTCAGACATTGATATATCTGAAGCATTTTACACAGAAATATTAGGTATGCAGCCTGCAGGAAGCTTATATCTTGACAGGGTTTGGAGTAAGGAAGCGGGCATGTCCCTTGACTCATCCTTTACCGTGAGAATGTATAAGCTGGTTAACAGTCAGACTGCAACCCTGCTGAAACTGGCGTATTTTGGTGAGATAGAAAAAAGGCCCAATCCTCTGGGGATAAATAAAACGCCTGATGTGAATTACCTAACATTTCACTATGATGATCTTCAGCCTGTTTTAAATAGAATCAAAAAAGCAGGCATAGAAATCATCGGTCAATTAGAACGAAATTACTCGCTCATAATCATTCGGGACCCTGACGGGGTATTTATTGAATTGGTGCAGCTATAAATGCTTAGGATTCATCATTTCCATTCTTATTCAAATATGCTTGCCAATAGTCAAGGTTTAGTTTCCTTATCATGTTATTTTAACAGGATAAGTTTGAAGAGATTACAGGAATTATTAATATGGCAATGAATAACTGTCTACCCCCATGAAAAAGGTCGTAAAGATAATAGGTATTACCGCGGGAGCTATTCTTGGAATAGCCGTTCTGGTTTTAGTTGGTTTCATCATCAAATGGAATTTAGAAACAAAGAATAACCTGGCCAAACTTGGAGATGAAGCCCCGAGACTAACTGAAAGTGGAATCTCTTATCGTGACCTGAATAAAAACGGAAAATTGGATCCTTATGAAGACAAACGACTGACGCTTGACAAGCGGGTAAATGACCTGATGGCTCGAATGACCATGGAAGAAAAAGCAGGGCTGATGTATATCAACATCATTGGTATGAATAAAGATGGGTCCACCATGGAAAAACCAGCCCTTTCTGATGATTTTTTTACCCTTATGCTATCCACCTTTATTCGCACTTCGCAGATGGTGGGTCAAAAATACATGAGCCATTTCAACATCGTACAGAACCTCCCAAAAGAGGTGCTGGCTAAATGGAACAATAACATCCAAAAGATGGCTGAAAGGACCCGGCTTGGTATACCGGTAACCATAGCTACTGATCCCCGTCACGGGCCCGGAGAAAACCCGGGAGCCAATGTCTTTACCGAAGACTTTTCGCATTGGCCTACCGCTTTAGGACTGGCTGCCACCGGGGATTCAACATTGGTAAAAGAGTTTGCCGATATAGCCCGGCAGGAGTATACTGCCGTAGGCATAAGATTATCCTTAAGCCCCATGGCGGACCTGGCAACTGAACCACGGTGGGGCCGGATAAACGGAACCTTTGGCGAGGATGCCGAACTGGCGGCCAGGATGGCCCGGGCTTACATCAATGGGTTTCAGGGGGATTCAATTACCAACACCAGTGTGATGTGTATGAGCAAACATTTTGCAGGTGGCGGTCCTCAAAAAGACGGTGAAGATGCCCATTTCCCTTATGGCAAAGATCAGGTTTACCCGGGGAATAATTTTGATTACCATTTGATACCTTTTGAGAAAGGGGTATTTGCTGCAAATACAGCCCAGATAATGCCTTATTATGGCATACCTGTGGGGCAAACCAGCGAAGATGTGGGTTTCGCCTTCAATAAAGAAATTATCACAGGAATGCTGCGTCGTCAATATGGGTTTGATGGGGTGGTATGTACGGATTGGAATATCATAAACGACACCAACTTTGGTGAAGCCAGGAAATGGGGTGTAGAAGCGTTAACGCCCCTGGAGAGAACAAAAAAAGTATTGGATGCCGGTTGTGATCAGTTTGGTGGTGAATCTTCCCCGGAATACATCATTGAATTGGTTAGCTCCGGTCAGATAACAGAATCACGGATTGATGAGTCTGTCAGAAGGCTGTTGGAAGATAAATTTGAACTGGGACTGTTTGATAATCCATATGTAGATATTGAAAGGGCGACTACCCTGGTTGGTAATCAAAACTTTGTTGATAAAGGCAAGGAAGCACAAAAAAAATCTACGGTGCTTTTAAAAAATGATGACTTGTTACCGCTGGATGAAGGCACTAAAGTATATGTAGAAAACATTAATAAATCTATCGCTGAGCAATATGGATCGTTGGTTGATTCGCCAGAACAAGCAGATGTCATTATCATCAGGCTGCAAACCCCTTATGAAAAACGAAACGATTATTTTATAGAACAATTCTTCCACCAGGGAAGGCTTCATTTTAGTGAGGAAAGAAAAAAGGAAATTCTTGAACTCATCTCTCAGAAACCATCGGTTGTTGGTATCTCCCTGGAAAGGCCAGCCATCATTCCCGATATCTCTGATGCAGCTTCAGGTTTAGTGGCGGACTTTGGCACCGAAGATGATGCGTTTTTGGACGTGGTCTTTGGTAAATTCAATCCTACAGGAAGACTTCCTTTTCAAATGCCATCCTCCTTAGAGTCGGTAGAAAATCAAAAAGAAGATGTCCCATTTGATCTGAAAGACCCACTTTATCCCTTTGGTTATGGGCTGGGTTACGAATCAAATTAAAAATAAAAATATATTTATTGTAAAATAAACTTGACATAAAAAAGATTTATACACACATTTGCGTAAAGTTTTATTTACATTTTATCAAATAATATTTACTCATGAATCAAATGAAAAACACCATCATGCGCATGTCATACTGGACAGCTGCCTGGGTAATTACCATGGCACTGGCCACATTTGGGCCTATCTTCATCTGGACAACGCTTAATTTTTTAACCTTCCTGGCCATTTTAATAAATGGCATGGTTGGAATAGGCATGATCTTAACTTTTCGAAGATACCTAAACAACGTGGATGAGTTACAAAAGAAGATTCAACTGGAGTCGTTATCCATTTCACTTGGTGTGGGTATCGTAGGGGGACTTAGCTACTCACAATTAGATATTGCCAACCTTATATCCCAGGATGCTGAAATAGGTTTTCTTGTTATTGGAATGAGCATAACCTATATTTTAGGTATTGTGGTTGGTCAATTACGATATCAATGAAAAACAGGATAAAAATACTTCGTGCGGCGCGTGATATGACCCAGGCCCAGCTTGCTGAATCGTTGAGCGTGTCGCGACAAACCATTAACGCCATTGAAAAAGGAAAGTTTGATCCCAGTTTGCCCCTTGCATTCAAAATAGCAAGGCTTTTTGGTCTTACTATTGAAGATATATTTGAGGATTATTGAAAAATCAGATACCCAGAATCTTTTTATTAACTGCTTCATCAACCGTTCCCTCCGCAAAATCATCAAATGATTTTTCAGCCTTTCGTATCAGGTGGCCATTTATAAACTCAGCGCCCTCCTTAGCTCCATCTTCGTGGTTTTTGAGGCAACATTCCCACTCTAAAACTGCCCATCCTTCATATCCATATTGGGTAAGCTTACTAAAGATTTGTTTGAAATCCACTTGTCCATCTCCTAATGAACGAAACCTTCCGGGCCGGTCAATCCATTCCTGGTATCCGCCGTAAACTCCGGACCTTCCGTTAGGAATAAACTCAGCGTCTTTCACGTGATACATTCTGATAAAATCTTTGTAAATATCAATAAACTGCAGGTAATCCAGCTGTTGAAGTACAAAGTGGCTGGGATCATAATTAATATTTACCCGAGGGTGATCACCGGTAGCTTCTCTAAACATTTCAAAGGTAACCCCGTCATGGAGGTCTTCGGCGGGGTGTAGTTCATAGCACAGGTCTACCCCATAATGATCGAATTCATTAAGGATCGGTTGCCACTTCTTAGCCAACGTTTTGAATCCCATTTCTACCAACCCGGGTGTGCGCTGTGGAAAAGGGTATAAATAAGGCCATAATAGTGCCCCTGAAAAGGTGACATGCCTGGTAATGCCCAGGTTCCTACTTCCGCGGGCATTCCAGATCATTTGTTGCACAGCCCATTCCTGCCTGGCTTTTGGGTTGTTATGAACAGATTCAGGTGCAAATCCATCAAGCATAAGGTCATAAGCCGGGTGAGATGCTACGAGCTGACCCTGAAGGTGAGTGGCCAGATCTGTGATCTCTAATCCATAGCTTTCCACTTTTCCTTTGATTTCATCGCTGTAGTCTTTACTTTCAGCAAGCTTCTGCAAATCCACCAGACGGCTGTCCCAGGTTGGCAATTCAACACCTTTGTAGCCTAAAGAGGCCATGTATTGACACATATTTTCCAGGTTATTAAACGGAGGTTCGTCTCCTATAAATTGTGCGAGGTATATGGCAGGTCCTTTCATATTTTTATATTTTAGGTTTAATCAAGTTTTGTCCAGGCAGCATTATTATTCCCAGAGTCAATAATCGCGTCTATAAATTTCATTCCCCTTACGCCATCACTGACTGTAGGGAAGTCTGTATGCACAGGGTTTGGGCTTGTGCCTTCAATTTTTGCGGAAACGGTACAGGCAAAATTTTTATAGATATTGGCAAATGCCTCCAAGTATCCCTCCGGATGTCCTGGTGGCACCCGGGTATTGGCTTGTGCAATTTCGCTTATATATGGATTCCCAGGCCTGTAGATTTGCCTTGGTTGGTCGAGCCACTTTAGGATAAGGTTGTTTGGATCTTCCTGATGCCATTCCATTCCACCTTTTTCACCATAAATACGGATGTTGAGTTCATTTTCTTCCCCTGCACAAATCTGACTGCAATGCAACACGCCTTTAGCTCCATTGTCCAATCTTATCAAAACATTCACGTCATCATCCAGCACCCTGCCTTCGACCACTGTGGATACATCCGCGCTTAATTCCACTATTTTTAAACCGGTGAAGTATTCCACTAAATTCTCGGCATGGGTACCAATATCACCTACAGCGCCACCTTTCCCTGACTTTGCGGGATCAGAACGCCAGGTAGCCTGCTTTTGTCCGGTTTTCTCCAGCGGTGTAGACAACCATCCCTGTGGATATTCAACCACCACCTTTCTGATTTTTCCCAAGACGCCCTCCTGTAGCATCTTTCTTGCTTGTTTGACCATGGGATAACCGGTATAAGTGTGGGTTAGGGCAAATACCAATCCGGATTGTTTTACTATCGCTTCTAACTCTTCAGCTTCCCGTTTACTAAAAGCCAGCGGTTTGTCGCAGATCACGTGGAAGCCGTTTTCCAGTGCCTTTTTAGCCGGCTTAAAATGCAGGTGGTTTGGAGTAACAATCGAAACCGCATCCATTTTTACATTTTCAGGTAATGCTGCCTCTCTATCGATCATTTCCTCAAAAGATTCATATACACGGTCATCTGGCAGGAATAGATCCTTTCCGGAAAGTTTCGATATCTCCGGATCACCACTAAATGCTCCGCAGACCAGTTCGATCTTACCATCGATGGCGGCAGCCGTTCTATGTACCGCACCAATAAAAGCATTCCTACCGCCTCCAACCATACCTATGCGTAATTTTCTATTCATTATTATTTCTGTTTATCAGCGTAAGGTCAAAATAATAAAAATTACTGAAGTTGGCTTCCCCTGGCGGATTTTGTTTTGAAGGTAGAAATAGAATTTAAGATTATCCTTTATACTTACTCCTTCGATATGGATACAGCACGACCTGAATAAAGTTAAATTCCAGTTGATTTAAATTGATTTCATCCTGCCCCTCCTCTATATCTAAAAATGGTGCATATCTCAGATTCGTTCGAAGCACTAACCAATCGGCAGCTCTGTTGGGCCTTATATCCCAGCCAAAGCAAAATAGCGGCGTAGCTTTCTGATAATTGCTATTGGTTAGCTCAGCACCTTCATCTTTCTCTTCAAGACCGATATTTTCATAAGATAAACCCATCCCTAAAAAAGGTACAAAGCCATGATAATCGCCAAGGCCTTTAAGCACTTCAAGGGTAAGGCTCCTTCTTTTTACGGTTTGAGAAAAGTCAAGCGCTTCCCTTTTTTGTGTGATTGGCCTGAAAGCAAGGTTGGTGATAAGGTCCCATTTAGAGAAATGGTAACCCAGAGACAGGTCCGGAAAGATCCCCGGCATAACCCGTTGATCCAGGAAAGGTTGATTATTGCTAATCCGCGGAGAATTGCCCAGAGGAAAGGCAGAGGATGGTCCAATACCAAAGAAAAAGCCAAATTTATTATTACTCCCCAGTTCATCCATGAGGTTCTCCAGTGATTCTGTACGTTCGGTGGAAGTGAATTCCAATCTTATATTCATACCAATATTAAAAAAGGCAGACGGATAGCTTACAGAAACAGTATTATCCCTGGAAATATAAAAATCAAAATCCGGGTTCAATATTCTATTATACCCTGCATATAAGTAAAAAAGTGGTGTTTGATAACCAATGCCCACATCGAAAATGGATTTTACCTGCGTATGTTGAGCGGTTTGATTATCAATAGTCGATTGTTCATACTGATGGGCAGAAAACTTATAGCCAAAGAATGGCCTCCACTTTCTGGTGCCAATTTTCCATGGATAGATTCTAAGTCCGGTTAATACTCTTTGTGATAATTCATTATCTATTTTATCCTCATTTAAATTGATGCTGCCAACAGGTATCGAGAGGTAGAAGTCAGCATGGCCCCAAAAATGGGTGGCGCCAAAGTTTAGACCAGGGGATAATATCTCATGGCGGATAAAAGCTTCAACATCATTATTTTCATTAATAAAATAGCTACTTCCATAGGATGGAATATAAATGGATTCTAATCCAAAATAGGATTCGGCAAATGAAAATCTTTTGTCGGTATCCTGGGCATGGATTGCAAATGAAATTAAAATAAAGTACATCCAAAAAACAAATAATCCTATATTCATGGTGCTATTTTCAACATTTAATAATGAATTTATAAATAAGTGAAATAGAAAATTGTTTTTTGTAATTGCTCATCATTTAAAAAAGACATGGACAATTAGGCTTTCATAAACCAACTTGCAATAGAAGCGCTCAATTATGAAAGGGCTGCGACTATCATTAAAATAAAAAATCAGGCCCCCACAGGAGAAATTGAACACTATGGATTACATAAAGCATCTCAAGAAAAACCTTAATTTTCAACTTCCAACGGCCAATTCCATGCCTTATGAATGATTAGGGCAAATATGAATAACTCAACAAACTGATAAAGGATAAAAAATGCCATCCACTGATTACCAATATCCATAATTATGATCAAAGCGGATATAATTCCATATAAAATGCCCATGATGATGTTTAACCATTTACTTAGAAGCTGCGACAGCATAATAGAACACGGTATCATTAAAGCTGGAATGATCAACAATATGGAAAAACCAATCAGTATACCAGGTGTAGTTGGTCCCAAAGGTGTCTTAAGTTCCATCATTTTCTGTATGGAATTGGGAGTCATGAGATTAAAAAAATCAGCATAGATGTACAACGCCATGATTGTTGTCCATAAAAAGGCCAGTTTTATTCTTGGATTAACCTCAAAGCTTTTCAAAGTACTCATGATTAAATCTTTTACTTTTTAACTTTTAATGATTCATCACAATTTTCTGTTTTTCGGCTATAAACCACACTTGAAATTTTCCACCCTTTATTGGTTTTTATCATATGGAAAGCGTCGATTCCGCAATGGCTGAATGATCCATCCATACGAAATTCATAAGGAACCCATGCTGTAGCTATATTGTCAGCAATCAGTACTTGCGGTTTACCCATCTTTTCTTCAAGATCACTATTGGCTTTAGAAATATTTTCAATGAAATCACGGGTAGAAAAATTTGAAATATTTATAGTGCCTTCTTTTTCCTCCACCACCCTGTTCTGTCCATCTTCCATAAATACCGACTTAATTACAATTGTATCTTTGCTGCCAATACCATCAAATAGATTTTGGATGACAGCTATCACTGCTCTTTCTTCTGACTTTTGGGCTATACATGCGCCGTTAGCGAAAAGAATGATCAAGATTAGCAAAAGATATTTCATGGTTTTGTGGGTATTCGGATTTGTGAAGGGTATTTTTTGGAGTGATGAATATTATTGGTAGCTACGGACGCTTCTGTTTCATCAAAATTATTTCCTCCCGTATTCATATTTCTGGAGAATCGTGGAAAATTACTGCTGGATACTTCAATCCTGATTTGGTGGCCTTCGTCAAAATAGTTGCTTGTGGATAATGGCGTAAACTGTAGTCGATAGACTTCACCATCATTCATATATACTTCTTTATTATATCCTTCCCTGTACCTTGCCCTTTGGATGGTTTCATGTAAATTATAGGCTTTGCCATCAGGATATACATCGATGAGCTTCACCGTAAAATCCGTATCCTTAGCATCAGAGGACACATACAATTCAACTTCAATAAACCCGCTTACCTCTACGCCTTTCTCCAGGGGTTCTGTGCTATAAACCAATACATCGTTCCTTTTTTCAATTTCCCTTTGGTCAAAAGCTCCGCCCTGAATCGCATTACCTGTGCAACAAACATTCCCACCGTAAGAAGGTACCGGGTTCATCGGATCGTAAACGAAGCGATCCTTAACATCGCTAATCTTTGATTTCTTCCTGACCAATGCACCATCGCCACTGAGGCTGTTGGCATTGCCATCGCTGCTTAAGTAATATATATTCATTTTGGTCCCTTCTGGTGGCCAGGTTTCAGCTGTTTGCCATTTATTTAATCCCATGGTATAATACTGTATTCTTGGCAAACGCTCTAAAAAGCTTTTATTCCCATCTTTAAGCCAATGGTCAAACCACCCATAAATCTGTTCATCATAATCAAGTCTGGCATCCCCAACATTCATTGCTCCTACAATAGTGCTTTCAGTAGCCCGAGTGTAAGCGCAATGTAAGGTGGGCGCTATGATAAGGTACTGATGATCTGCAATGGATTCATCTTCGATATTATTTCTCAAATGATTAAAAAATGCCAGGTTCGGACTTACGGAAACATCATACCATGATACAAACCAGAATCCCGGTACGCCAAAGCTCATATCATCATGGTATAAACCGCCTTCATACCAGGAAGGGTCATTTGGCTTACGGGTAATCATCCTGGAAAAAATCTCATCTTTCCCATTCATATTTTTCAACATATCCTGGAGCGGCAAGTGATTAAAAGCCTCTGCCATATCCACCTGTGGATTATCAGGTGCCAAATCATAAAACCTAGAGATCCTGATCAGATCTTCCTGGGTAGCTTCTTTTGGTATTCTGGGTTTAAAGCGGTCATGCTCTACATAATACAGCCATGAATCGAAGAGCATCTGATGTGCCCCACCCCTGTACCAGTTACCTTGTTCAACATAGTCCCCTACTTTGCCTACTCCTGCACCAAAACCCTGGGCAACGAGGGCAGCATGTGCCGGATGGTCTAAAGCTGCTACAGCCATCTGCCATTCTGCTGTAGAGGAACATCCTAATGTGCCGATCTTTCCATTGGACCAATCTTGTTCTTTAATCCAGGTAAAAGCATCATAGCCATCAGTTAATGGCACCCCTAAAATATCCCATTGCCCTTCTGAAAAATAACGGCCTCTTTCATTTTGAATCACATAAGCATAACCGTTTTTCACGGCTTCCTTGGCTCTTTTCAAATAGCGGTCCCCTTTGAATTCACCATCTTGCCAATGATTGAAATTGTAGGGTGTGCGTACAAAAATTATGGGTACTTTTTCATCTGTTTTGGGGCGATAGATATCTGTGGCCAGTCTCACGCCATCCCGCATTGGCATCATTACCTTAAGGTCAACCACAGCAATTTTCTTCAGTGCTGTCAGTAATTCTTCTCCGGATTGAGCACGAGATAAATTAAAACAAATTAGTAAGATGAGAATAAGTGAAAGTCTGGTCATAACAAAGGCATTTTTCAGTTACAATATAATGACTTTCACCTATTTAAGGGCTAATTGTATTGCTTAACAATGGATAGGGTGCAATAAATGTCGCAACCAACTATTTATTTGTTTTGTCAGTCTTTTCTGTACTGGTTGGTTCTTCTTCCGGTGGTTCATCGAGGATATTCCCAAACTCATCGACATAAGCAATCATATCTTCAAGTTTACCGGAGGTCTCCTGTTTTTTCTTATCTATCTTTTTCTGGATTTTTTCTACCCGTTTCTTCCTTTTTTCTTCTGCTTTTTTCTTTTTAATAAAACTATTTTGAGATCTCGCCATATATTACTTTTATCGTTCTACAAGTGTGATTGCTTTTCCTGTTTTCCCTGCCCGGCCTGTCCTCCCAATTCGATGGATGTAATCATTATAATTTTGAGGCACCTCATCATTGATCACCATGGATATATCGGTAACGTCTATTCCTCTGGCTACTACATCAGTTGCTACCAAAACGTTTACCACGCCTTTTTTGAATTTATTTAGTGCCGCCTCTCTGGCTTTTTGTGTTTTGTCTCCATGGATAAGGTCTGATTTAATATTAGCTTGTTTCAGTGACTTATGAACCTGATCAACTCTTCTTTTTGTTTCACAAAACAGCAATATTTTTTTTCCCTCCTGCACGGAAATCAAGTCCTGCAACACCTCCATCTTATTCTTGTCCCTGTTGATGTTGATCACTTCTTGTTCTATGGCATGGGTATTTTGTGTGCCAATGCCAGCAGTAACTTCCAGGGGATGATTGGTCATTTCATCAACTAGTCTTCGTTGTGAGCGCTCCATGGTAGCGGAAAACAACAAGGTCTGTTCTTTACTGACCATTTCTTTATTAATAGCCTTGATATCCTCACTAAAACCCATATCCAGCATACGATCAAACTCATCTAATACCAGTGTACTGAAGGCACTAAAAGTAATGAACCCCCTATTGGCCATATCCATCAACCTGCCGGGTGTTCCAATGATGATGTGGTTTGTTTTTCTAAGCATTTTAATGGATGCGCTGACTGAGGTGCCTCCAATGAGTGTAGTTGCAAATAGTTTACAACCCTTACTTAACTTTCTGAATTCATCAAATATCTGGGTGGCCAACTCTCGTGTAGGCGCTATGATTAGACTGCTTTGGTTCCGTGGGTTTTCAATTAATTGGTTGATTATCGGGATCAGAAAAGCCGCTGTTTTTCCGGTACCTGTACCCGCAATTCCTACAACATCCTGTCCTTTTAGAGAAAATGGAATTGATTTATCCTGGATTTCGGTAGGCATCACATAGCCGCTGGATGAGATATTGTTTAGCAGTTGGTCCTTAAGGTTGAAATCCCTAAAGGTGTGGGTATGATCATAAGGTTCCTCCAACTGAACTTTCAGTTCTTTGATGTACTTATGTATATCCATTTTGCCCTGTGCAGAAGGTTTTTTATGAGAATGCCTTCTTCTATGAGCAGGTTTAGCTTGTTTGAATTTTCTTGTTTTATACATTTATTTTTTATTAAAATCATAATATTATTCAGCCTTTAGGTCTGGATTAACCATATGGTAGGTGTTAATAAAAAGATTATCAACTGCCATCATACTGTTTTTCCTTGAACAGTACTTAGATGGCCTCTTACTTCGCCGGGAATACTGATCGGGATACTAAAGGATGAATCAAATCACTCATCCAAGAGAGGGAATATTACTATTTTTGCTTCCTTAGCCTGAATGAAGTTGCAAAGTTAGTTAATTAAATTCCATTAACCAAAACCCTTCATCTGTTTATAGTTATCAGCCATCGATCACTGATTATACTTTTGCCATTGAAAGCACTCGATAAAGTTTTTAGTTGCTTTAGCTTTAATCCTATTATTCTTATCGTGATATACTAAGTACCGAAGTAATATACCAGTTGTAACTTTTGAAATATTTGTGTAAGTCAGCTTATTAAAAGTTTCCTTATCTATGATATTTTACTCCGAATAACACCCGGCTTATCTTTAATCGATCAGAGAGATCTTTGTCCTGCATCACATAGGGATTGGATAATGCTAACTGGTAGTGATATCCAATATTTAGGCTTAATTTATTAGATAGCTGATACGCCAAAACTAGGCCTGCCATCGCCTCGAGATAGAATGAGTTGCTTGTTGCGATATCATTATTTAGGGTAAAGTGATTTACTACACCTAACTCCAATAGTGGCCTTAATCTTTTATCAGAAAAGTAATACCCAAAGGTTAATGGAATCCCCAGATATTTTTGCTGAAAAATTATTGGTAAAGGATCGGTGTTAGCTTCACATCGATTACAGTTAATCACTCCGATAGCATCCCTGTCTGCATACATGATCCCGGATTTAAACTGTACTTGCTCTGTGATAAACTGAGTATTGGTTATGGCTAAGGAGTAATTAAAATCGCTACCCGACAGGAATAAATCCCTGTCTCCTGACCCAGATAATAACAGGCGTTGACCAAGGATTTTGTCATAAGAAAATTCCATGCCGATGTTTAACTTAGAATGTTGCGCCATTAGCGTATTTATTAAGAAGAGCGCCGGAATGATCAGAATAATTTTACGCATAGAATAAAATTATGATAATTTTATACTTTTTCGAATCTCAAAATTTATCCCTTCATGAATCGCTTACCCAACTCCTCAAGAGAAAATCCTTTGGTTTCAGGCATAAAGTAAGCAACAAAAAGTAATTGTAAAAACATCATCAATGAGAAAAATAAAAATATTGGTCCACCTTCAAAAGTGTTAACAAAAAAAGGAAAAACATTAGCCACAATAGCTGCCATAAACCAGTGGGTGAAAGCCCCCAAAGACTGGCCAAAAGCCCTAACATCATTGGGAAATACCTCTGAAATAAATACCCAGATCACTGCTCCCTGTGACATAGCAAAGAAGCCAATAAACCCAAACAAATATAATGGCACCAAATTAAACACTTCATTATAAAAAGAATAAGAAACCAAACCTAAAGCGGATATCAATCCTACCGAACCAATATACATCAACATCTTTCTGCCGGACCTGTCAATGAGAATCATACCAACAATAGTGAAAATCAGGTTAACCAATCCAATACCCACAGTGGATAGTAAAGCAGAGGAAATGCCAGCCCCGGTCATTTGTAGTATTCTTGGAGCATAATAAATGATGGCGTTTATTCCCGACATTTGGTTAAAGAATGCCACAAAAAATGTGAGAAGCATTGGGAGATTGTATTTTCCGGTCATAACCAACTTAAAAGCATCATCGGATTTTTTACTTGCTGATTCATTTATGGATTTTATTGATTCCTCCACAACCTCAGGGTCAATCTTATGTAAGACTATCCGGGCAGCCTGCTCATCATGTTTTTTCACCAACAACCACCTTGGACTCAATGGAACGAACCTAATGGAAATAAGAAAAACCAAAGCAGGGAATGCCTCTACACCAAGCATCCATCGCCATGAGTTTTCACTTATGCCTTCCAGCAAGTAATTAGAGATGTAAGCGATAACTATTCCAAGTACAATATTAAATTGGAACAACGCCACCAGTTTACCTCTGTTTTTTGAGGAAGCGATCTCTGAAATATACATAGGGGCAACCACTGATGAAGCGCCTACACCTATGCCACCAATAACCCTGAAAAACATGAATGTGTACTGATCCGGGGCCAATGCCGAACCAAAAGCTGAAACCAGGTAGATGGCAGCGACCCAGAATAATGTTTTTTTTCGGCCGATTTTATCTGCCGGGATACCGCCAAACATAGCCCCAAGCACTGTGCCATACAGAGCTATAGCCACAGCCAGGCCATGCGCTACATCACTCAACGACCATACCTGTTGTATGGACTGCTCGGCTCCGGAGATCACCGCAGTATCAAATCCAAATAAAAATCCACCCAAAGCAACAGTGATGGACCAAATGAATATTCTACTTTCTTTCGACATAAGTGCGATATGATTTCATTTGCCTAATGTAACAATAATTTAATTGAGTCAGACCCTGTTGAAATTGTGATATAATAGCAGTTTAAGGACAAAAAACTCAGATATTTTAACCTGTTACATCAGCTAACAGTTAAAATCACCAAACAAATTGATAATGATTGAATACATCAGTAAACCGTGGCCGTGGTACATATCAGGATTCCTAATCGCCTGCATCATGCTTATCCTTCTATGGATGGGCGGAAAATTTGGTGTATCTTCTACATTGAGAACCTGGTGCGCCATTGGTGGTGCCGGTAGAAAGATAAAATATTTTCAATACGATTGGAAGAGTCAAATATGGAACCTGGTTTTTATTACCGGTTCGATACTCGGAGGGTTCATAGCGACCAATTTCCTTTCAAATGATGAACCCCTGGATTTATCCAGCCGTACAATTGCGCAATTAGCGAATCTAGGAATTGATTTCGATGGGGAATTAGTACCCATGGAAATATTCAATTGGCACAATCTATTATCGACAAGAGGACTTTTAATGATCATTGTCGGAGGATTTTTGGTTGGTTTTGGAACGCGCTGGGCAGGTGGATGTACATCAGGACACGCTATTAGTGGATTATCCAACTTCCAGCTACCTTCCCTGATTGCGGTTATTGGTTTTTTTCTGGGTGGATTAGCGATGACTCATCTTTTATTCCCACTAATGTTTTAAAACAATGATTAAATTTTTGAAATACCTATTAGTTGGTGTATTCTTTGGTGTTGTGATGACCAAGTCAGAAGCGATTTCCTGGTATAGAATACAGGAAATGTTCAGGTTTCACTCTTTTCACATGTATGGGATCATCGGGAGCGCTTTGTTCTTTGGATCTATTTTCACCTTATTGATCAAGAAGTTTCACCTGAAGACTACTGAAGGTAAACCTATTGAACTAGAACCAAAATTGTTCAGTGTGAAAAAATACTTATTTGGAGGAATGATTTTTGGATGTGGGTGGGCACTGACCGGTGCTTGTCCGGGTCCTATGTATACCCTGGTTGGAAATGGCTACAGCATATTTATCCTGGTAATATTCAGTGCTGTATTAGGGACACTATTTTACGGTATGTTAAGAAAATACTTACCGCATTAATTTCTGTATTTGAAGCTTTTTTAGTTTTCGGCCTCCTCAATAATATCATCAAGTGCTTCTTTAAGCACTTCTGGCGAGACGGGTTTGTTAAGATAATTTACAGCTCCGATGTCCAAAGCTTTCAGTCCTGTTAGTCGGTCGTTTAAAGCGGTAATAAGAATGACATTGGTGTCTGGAGCGATTTCCATAATTTTTTCGAGGCACGTAATACCATCCATCTCTGGCATGGTAACATCCAAGGTGACTACATCTGGCTTTTTCTCCTGAACCATCTCAATAGCTTGTTGCCCATTTGAGGCCTGACCGACAACTTCCACCCCTAACTCCTTAATATGTTTTTCAATGGTTCGCCGCATTATAGAAGAGTCGTCAACGATAAGTAATTTCATATGCTTGTTGTTTAGATGTTTTTAGTAAGTTATCAAAAATCATTGATTAAACCGCAGCGGTTTCTATTATTGATTTAGATTCTAATGGTAAGATCATTGATATTTTAAAATATTCTCCGGGCTCAAATTCTAATTTATAACTTCCTTTAAACCTATTGATATAGTAGTTGACCATGCTCATACCCTGACCTCTACCAGCATACTGATCAACTCCATTAGCCGTTGATATTTGATCCATAAATATCAGTTTGGCTTTATCTTCATCACTCATCATAACAGCATCTTCATTAGTGATCAACCCTTTCTGAACAGCATTTTGAACAATCTTCTCGAGGTCAAGACCTTTTCCATCATCTTTGTAATTAAAAACTAATTGGTGGCCATCTTTATGCTCTAGTTCTATATAAATTTTTGCTTTTTCAGGCTTTCCATGAGCCTTTCTTTCTTTTGAAGTTTCAATACCATGCGTAAGCGAATTTCTCATCAGCTGAATGGTTATATCTTTTAATGTGAGTTTATATCGCTCCGGAATTAAAATGCCCTGATCTTTAAACTCAAGTTCTACCTCCTTATGTAATTCTGAACTTAACTTATTCAATCCTTTATTCAGGAAGTTGATGAACACATCATTAGAGGATGATATTTCCTCAGTAGAAAGTTTGCCATACTTATCGCTAATTCTTGATAGCATGCGCTTCATATTTTCCACGATTATATTGACTTCATTCACTTCAATTAAAATCTTTATAAAGTCATTACCAGCTAAATCACTTTTACTCCTAAGTTTATCGATTATATCCTCTATCTCATGGAATTTGTCCACCAATAACTGCAAATCGATCAAAGAAGCATTGCCCTTAAGATTATGTATGGTATTAAAGGTAAAGCTAATGAGTGATGAAAAGTCCTGTGCCTTTTCCTTTTCGTATCTTTCCGATATGCCTTTGATAGATTCACTTGCTTTATCTAAGAACTCACTTAAAGTTTCCGGCTCTACCCTTAAAATACTAAGTAATTGCTCTGACTCTTTGCGGTTTCGCTCTTCCGTTTCATCTATTTTTTTCTGCATTAAAACAGTTTGGGTTTCATCTGTCACATTCACAAGAATGTTATAAATCTTGTCTTTATCCCTAATCCTCGAAAAATTTATCCTGATGTACTTTGTTTCAATGTTTACTTTCCCTGCCGAGGAATCATACATTTCAACCTGCTCTACGGGGTTAAGATTCTTCAATTTTTTCTCTTTGATCCGGGGATTGAAAAGGTTTTTCATAAACATTTCCAAAGCCTCCAGGTCTCTTTTAACTAATCTTGGACGCATTAACTGAATAAAATTGATCCCACCCAGCTGTTCTTTTTCAAAAATCTCTTCTGTGGCTTTCGAATACAGATCGCTAATGGTATAGTTCTGGTCGAGAAGAAATATCCCTTGCTTCACATTTCCGAAAACCGTTTCGGCCTGCTTGTTCAAGTAGTCCACCTTTGCTATCTCTTCTTTCAGCTCAACTGTCCGTTCATCCACAATCTTCTGCAGCTCACGGTTTCTTTTGCGATATCTTGCCCTGGTGTATTCTACTGCGCCTAAAACTACGCCAACAGCCGCCAGGATAATGGAAAGAATGCCCCACCAGGTATTATACCATAAGCTATTAACCTTTAATGAAGCATATAAAGGATCAGACCAAAGAGCGCTGGGAGATTTCCTTGCCCTTACCGCGATCCGGTAGTCACCGGGTTCTAAATTAGACAGGGAGACCACTCTTGCTTCTTCCGGACTACGCCACTCTTCATTTAAATTATCAATTTTAATCTGGTAATCAACAATGGAAGCAGGGTACTCAAGGCTTAAGAAGTTTAGCCTTAAATAATCATTTGTCTTCAGTGTCAATTCATTTAGCTGAAGCGAAAGACTGGTATTAGAGGACTCGAGGTTATTAAAAAAAGGTGTTTTCGTTTTAGGGATTTTCAAACTCGATGCAGTGCTAATACCAATTCCCTCATTAGAACCTACCCAAACATAATTTTCGTCATCAAACCTTATAGATCTGAAAGACAACAATTTGGAAGGTATACCATTTCTTTCATTGTAGGTTATGACCTGATCATTCTCTAATGTGCTTAGCCCATTACTCCACCCAAACCATAGCTGACCTTGATCACTAATTGAAAGGCTTTTAATCGTGGTATTGGTATAAATACCATTATCTACCCTTCGATACTGACCTTCATCAGCATCCATCACCAATAAACCATTCCTGGATGCCAACCATATTCTGTTCTGATCATCAATAGCCAGGTCCTCTATTCTAAAACTTCCACCAATTTCATCTTCTACAATACCAAATTGCGCAATATCAACACTTAAGTCCTCAAATGAATCATCCCCTCTTTGGTATTCCAGTAAGTAGCTATTCTTATCGGGAATACCAAGTAAAACTTTACCAGATTCATCGGTATAAATAGCACTTGCGGTTGCATTTACACCCTCCTCCGGGCCATAAACCTTTGTACCTTCCCTTCTGCTATATTTGATTATACCCTGGTGTCCGTTAAGCGATATCCAAAGGTTTTTATAAGCGTCGTACCCCAAATAATATACAGAAGAACCGTATCTCGAAAAATCAACAGTCTCCACCTGTTTATTCCAATTGATAAATTTAACCTCAGACGTATTGCCCCCAACCCAAATTCCATTATCTGTTATTCGCAAAGAATAAGCTTCAAAACCATCAAATTCGTAAAACAATTCTGCACTTGAAGATAGGCCATTCCCTTTAATCTCGTAGACTGCCGCCCCATTGGTCACAAATTTCCTTCCTCCTTTTTCGAAGCTTATATCCTGGACATAACTATCTATTTTATCGGGATATAGATTGGTAAACGAATTATCTTTAATCAAATAAAATCCATTATCAGAGCCAACAAGTAATTCTTCGTCAACTGTTTCACTGAGATAACCACTTGTATTTACTGAGGATATCAGACTCCTGCTATTATTCTCAAGATGGTATTGATAGATTCCTTTACCAAACTGGGAAAGATGAACTTTCCTGTCAGTATCGATTAAAATATAGTTGACAGCATCATCGGAAACTTTCTTTACTTCTTTTACATCTCCCAGTTGATCCAGGTATATCTCAAAAAGCCCTGCATCGGAACCAACCAATACCAAGCCTGACCTAACTTTAGTTGCATGGTTTATTGACCCGAAGTATTCGTTTAACTCAAGTAATTGAAATTGGTCTTCGTTTTCGTTGTAAACATGGATCCTGCCAGGAAAAGATGTGGTATATAAGTTGCCATAACCATCCTCAAAAAATGCAAATGACCTTTTGAAATCATCACTTCGATCTTCATCCGGAAACTCATATACTTTGCTTGATCCATTTGCATATTTTATGACCCTTTGATTATTTGAAGTCCATATTCTATCATTTTCATCTTTGTATACAAGTTTTAAGTAAATATATTCTTCGGAATCAGGGGTTAATTTTTCGATTTGATCCTCATTAACTGATGGTTTCACTAAATACAATCCATCATCTGTAGATACTATTAACCCTTCATCAACATTAACCAGGTCTTTAACATAAGGTGTATTAAAATATTCTTCACCGTAAACCTTAAAGTTATGCCCGTCAAATTTCACCAAACCGGCGTCGGTTGCTGCCCAGATATAGCCACTTGGGTTCTGTGCCACAGCTTTAACTAATTCGTTAGGAAGGCCGTCAACGGCTGTATAATGTTCAACTCTGGTGAGCTGTCCCAAAGAACTGAGCGCTGTGCATACCAGTACAAAACTTATTACATGGAGTTTTCTGAAGATGGTATTATATATAAAAATCATAAACGGGCGATTATATAATTATGAAGGTTAAATTAAGAGGATGTAAATAAAGATCTCTAGGTATTTTCACGGAATTTAATATTAATATGTGCTTCTATTTAAAAAATTTAATTTTGATTCTTTTTATTTATGAAGATTTTAATGAATTTTTAAATGTGCTTTTTAAAAATCGGAAAATAAAGATTGATATTAGTACAAATAATTTTAATCTGCAATTAATATATACCAACTTTATGATTAACCGAATTAGCTTATTGTCTGCTTTACTTATAGTATGCTCAACATTGAAGACCAATGCACAAAAGACTGATCCTCCGTTTTGGTGGACCAATATGCCTAGAGATCAGCTGCAATTAATGGTCTATGATGATAATATTGGTGAAGCTACCGCTTCTATTAATCAAGAAGGTATTGAGATCACCCGCCAATCAGCCGGGGATTCCAGAAACTACCTTTTTCTATATCTAAATATAAGTAATAAGGCACCTGCCGGTACTTTTTCAATAAATTTCAGTAACGGCAAATCCATAAACTACGAATTAAGACAGCGTGAAAATGACCCTTCTAAAAACCAGGGATTTGACAGTGAAGACGTGATTTATCTTTTAATGCCGGACCGGTTCGCTAATGGCAATACTAATAATGACAGCTTTGCCGATATGTTGGAAAAAGCAGACCGGTCTGATCCAAATGGGAGGCATGGTGGTGATATTGCCGGTATCAAGGATAAATTGGTATACATAAAGGAACTTGGAATGACTGCTGTATGGACCACCCCGGTTTTTGAAAATGATATGACACCAGAATACGGTGCCTATCATGGCTACGCAGCTACTGATTTGTATAAAATAGACCGAAGATTTGGAACAAATGAGGAGTATAAAAACTTTGTAAAAACATGCCATAATAATGATATAAAAGTGATTATGGACATGATCCATAATCATATCGGTGACCAACATCCATGGTTAAAAGACCCACCAACAAATGACTGGTTTCATAGCATTGAGAAATATGGTACCACAAACTACAGGGGTGCTGCTCAAAATGATCCCCATGCGTCGCAATATGATATGGATAAGTTGCAAAAAGCGTGGTTTGTTCCATCTATGCCCGACCTTAATCAGAAAAATGAACTGTTGGCGGATTATCTTATTCAAAATACAATTTGGTGGATCGAGTATAGCGGTATAGACGGCATTAGGATGGATACCTATGTTTATCCATACAAAGACTATATGAGAAGATGGGCTAAAGAAGTACTTGAAGCCTATCCAAATTTTAATGTTGTTGGTGAAGCATGGGTTCAAAACCCCGCTTCTGAATCTTTCTGGCAGGAGGATAAAGAAGGTCAAAATGATGGTTATAATTCATACTTACCCAGTGTGACTGATTTTCCATTCCAATATGGTGTCCGGGATGCAATGAATCAGGATTTCGGATGGACATCGGGCCTGGCTGCTCTTTACTATACGCTTACTCAGGACCACCTGTACTCAGACCCTATGAAAAATGTGATTTTTCTTGATAATCATGATTTGGAAAGGTTCTTTACAGTGGTGAATGAAAATAAAGAGAAATTCAAGATTGCTTACAATATCCTTATGACTATGCGTGGGATACCCCAGGTTTATTACGGAACAGAACTTATGCTGGCAAATGACAAAGTGGACGGTGATGGCAGAAAAAGGCCTGATATGAAGGGTGGATGGCCCGGAGACGAAAGAAGTGTATTTCTGGAATCAGGCAGGATTCCAAAAGAAAATGAAGCATTCGAACATGTTAAAAAAATCACAAACTGGAGAAAAAATGCTAAAGCCATCCATGATGGTAAGCTGACCCACTTTGTTCCTGAGGATAATATTTACGTTTACTTTCGTCATACAAAAGATGAGAAAGTAATGGTAGTGGTGAATATGAACCCGGAAAGTAAAAATTTGGCCCTGAATCGCTTTGATGAATTTTTAAAAGGTCATAAAAATGCAACTGATATAATGACTCAGAAATCGAATAGATTAGGAGAAACTATGGAAGTACCCGGAATGAGCGCGAATATTTACGAGATAAGGTAATTTGTTATTTTATCTCCCAGCTGTCATTGCCTTCCAGCAATTCATCAAGGTTACCTTCACCATTTTTTGAGATGGCTTCCTCGATTTGGCTTGATATCTGGTCCTCATAGGTTGCTCTTTGTTCCCTGTAAAAAACGCCGAATGGTCGTGGTATGGTAGTCTGTTTGTTCACTGAATCGGTAAAGAACCGGGTTAAAATACTCGCTTTGATACGATCCGATTCATCATGTATCCAGAGATCATTTTTACTATTATCAGCCATGGAAACTACTTTAGGAGTAAATCCATCAAGTATAATTCCATATGATTCCCCTTCACCAAATGTTAATGGTTGGCCATGCTGAAGGAAAAGTGTGGTATCCGGCTTGGTTTGTTTTTCAGTGTATAATGCAAATGCCCCATCATTAAACACATTGCAGTTTTGATAAATCTCCACAAAAGCAGTGCCTTTATGCTTATCTGCTTCAGACAGCACTGCCCTTAGGTGTGTGGGGTCCCTGTCCATAGACCTGGCAACAAAAGAGGCATCAGCCCCCAGGCATAGAGCCAAAGGATTGAAAGGATGATCAATAGAACCAAAAGGGGTAGACTTTGATATAATGCCTTTCGGTGACGTTGGTGAGTATTGTCCTTTGGTCAATCCATAAATTTCATTATTGAAAAGCAATACATTCACATCAAAGTTCTTTCTCATCATATGAATGATATGGTTCCCACCAATGGATAGGCCATCGCCATCTCCGGTAATCACCCATACTTTTAAACCAGGTTTGGAACACTTTATTCCACTGGCTAAAGCCGGCGCCCTCCCATGAATGCTGTGAACGCCATAGGTATTCATGTAATATGGGAACCGTGAGGAACATCCGATACCAGATACAAAAACAGTATCTTCTGCCTTCGTGCCAAAATCTGCCAGGACACGCTGTACCTGCTTCAAAATAGAATAATCACCACAACCCGGGCACCAGCGAACATCCTGTTCGGTAGCAAAATCTTTCGCTTTAAGTGTATGATCATTTTTATTATTCATAATCTTTTATCTCCTGGTTTATTATTTTTTTTATTTCTTCTACCGTATAGGGCAATCCTCTCATTTTAGAATGTCCGACAGCATCGATCAAATATTGACTTCTGATCAATTGTAGCAGCTGTCCACCATTCATTTCCGGGATAACTACTTTCTTAAACTTACTTAAGCGTTCCCCCAGGTTTTTAGGGAAAGGGTTCAGGTACCTTAAGTGAATGTGGGCTACACTTTTCTTTTCGTCGTTGAGTTCCCTAACCGCCGTTTCGATGGCACCAAAAGTTGATCCCCAGCCTAAAACCACTACATCAGATTGCTCATCTCCTCGATTGATAGCCTGCATGGGAATAGAAATATCTTCAACCTTTGTGGCCCTAAATTCCACCATCTTTTGGTGGTTATCTGGATCATAAGATACCTCACCGGTAAGGTCCTGCTTCTCCAGTCCGCCAACGCGATGGGCAAAGCCTTTCATGCCCGGAACAGCCCACGGCCTCACCATTTGCTCATTCCTCTGGTAAGGTAAATAGCCATTCTCTGTGTGCTTATTTGATCCTACCAAAGGAGGTTTTATCGCTTTCAGTTCCTTGGATGCGGGAAACTTCCAGGGTTCGGCACCATTAGCCACATAGCCATCAGTAAGCACAATCACCGGTGTCATATGTTCCATGGCAATACGACTGGCCTCGTAAACGGTATCAAAGCAATCAGAAGGGGTCGATGCAGCCAGCACGGGCATTGGCGCTTCACCACTTCGTCCGTAAATAGCCTGAAAAAGATCTGCCTGTTCGGTTTTGGTAGGTAGCCCGGTGGAAGGGCCGCCACGTTGCACATTTATAATTACCATTGGCAACTCAAGCATTACTGCCAGGCCCAGTGTTTCTGATTTTAACGCCATGCCAGGCCCGGAGGTAGCTGTAGCACCCATAGCTCCCGCAAAAGACGCCCCCAGCGCAGAACAAGCGGCAGCTATTTCATCTTCTGCCTGAAAGGTCCTTACATTGAAGTTTTTATACTTGGACAATTCGTGCAACACATCAGAAGCAGGAGTAATCGGATAGCTGGCATAAAACAGATCAAGGTTAGCCTTTTTGGAAGCAGCTATTAATCCCAAAGCCACAGCCTGGTTCCCATTTACATTCCGGTATTTACCCCTCTTCAAAGGTGCCGGTTTCACCTCATAGCGCGTGCCAAAAGTCTCGCTGGTATCACCATAGTGGTAACCTGCTTTTAAGACATCAACGTTCGCTTTGGCCAGCTCCGGCTTGTCTTTGAATTTTTCATTGATAAACTGAATGGTATTATCCAGAGAGCGGCTATACATCCAGAAAATAAAACCCAAAACAAACATATTCTTACTCCGGTCAATTTGTTTGATGCTCAAACCGGAGTCTTTAAGTGCCTCCCTTGTGAGCTTGGTAATAGCAATCTTATGCACCCTGTAAGAATCCAGGCTATGGTCCTCCAGGGGATTTTCTTTATCAGGATAACCTGCCAACCTCAGGCTCCTGTCATCAAAACCACTCTCATTAGCTATTATGATTCCTCCTTGTTTTAGGTTTTCGAGGTTAACTTTTAAAGCAGCAGCATTCATCACAACCAAAGCATCATATGTATCACCCGGTGTGAAGACCTCTACACTACCCACTTTAATCTGAAATCCGCTTACCCCTGAAACCGTGCCCTGAGGTGCCCGGATATCGGCTGGATAATTAGGAAAGGTGCTAATGTCATTGCCATACATTTCCATGGTTTCGGTAAATTGACCACCAACCAGTTGAATACCGTCCCCGGAGTCACCGGCAAATAGAACAACTACTTCTTCTTTTAATTCTTTTACTGGAGTCTGCATAAGCCAAATTATGATGTGCGCTAAAAGTTGAAGAAAAATCTAATGACTAAACATGCAGGATGTCATACTAAAAAATGATTGATGTGGACAGTTGCTATTTGTATATGAT
The DNA here is from genome assembly GCA_051155775.1 of Cyclobacteriaceae bacterium. Taxonomy (GTDB): domain Bacteria; phylum Bacteroidota; class Bacteroidia; order Cytophagales; family Cyclobacteriaceae; genus CAYSCZ01. The sequence goes on from DAXETV010000042.1 coordinate 29,592, forward strand.
TGTTACGGTTAGTGAAAAATAAAATCTTTGTGGTGGTATTCAATCAAATCTTTGCAGTAGAGACTGTAAAATCCTGAATCAAAATGAAAAATGTATCTTTATCGGATATAAATAATGCTTTTGATCAAGTACTTACAACTTGTTTTGATATTGTTGATTTTGGTTCGATGTTCGGACGAAACAAATGATGAGCTAAGTAACATAAAAGATAACGGCCAGGAAGAACAAATGAAAGATAGCACCAAACATGATTCCGGAGAAGATGATGACACCATCAATACAGAAAATATAGCTTATCTGGCACTGGGGGATTCCTATACAATCGGTGAGAGTGTTTTGGTTTCCGAGCGGTGGCCTGTCTTATTGGTTGATAGGGCCAGACAACAAGGTTTCCATATGGATGATCCAATGATTATAGCAAAAACAGGGTGGACGACGGGAGAGTTATTAGCAGGAATTGAGGCAGCAGGGATTGGTGACAATACTTACGATTTTGTTTCTTTACTCATAGGAGTCAATAATCAATACCGGGGAATGCCGATCGGTGTCTATAAGGCAGAACTAAAAACTTTAATCGAAAAAGCGATTTTTCATGCGAATGGCAATACCAACAGGGTCTTTTTAGTGTCAATTCCGGATTACGGGGTAACACCCTTTGCTAGTAGCAGCAATACAGAAGAGATAGCTAAAGAAATAGATAGTTACAATGCCATCAAAAAAGGTTACGCCGATTCGTTAGGTATTAAGTTTTTCAACATCACCCCCATATCAAGGACTGCTCGTGAAAACCCATCGCTTATCACCAGTGATGGGCTTCACCCTTCTGGCATAATGTATCAAATGTGGGTCAATGAAATCGATGATTGGTTTATGTCTATACTAAATAAGCGTTGAATCGTAGGTATTCATTTCTTATTTAAATGCTCACTGAATAGTGTGGATACAATGTCTGTTAAATACAAATTGATGGATCTACTGCCATTTACTTATTTTGACTGGTATAGTACACCCTAAGATCATTTTCAGCATTTTCAAATGAATGATAGCTTTTATGCTCAAATTTGTTTATTGATTTGATGGCTTCAAAAATAACCATATGCGTGTTGTCAAAACCAATAAAAGCTCCAAAAGGAACTATATTTTTTGTCGCGTCAATCCATTCATTAGCTTTCAACAAATATTTCGGCGTAATCTTCAGGCCTTTAAAATTGGCGATGAATGGTAGCTTATGTTCTTTCATATCATCAATTAATGCCTGTAGCATAATGATGGCTTCCTCTGGATTAACTCCAGCATAATTGATGTAAAAATAAGGCACAGGACCAGCCTTTTTAACAGAAATCCGGTGATGCCGTGTTTCCATCCGTTTATTTTTCTTTCAAAAGTACCTGATCTATATTTTTGTTTGAAAAATTATTATATAAACAACCAGCGTCTCAGACCGGTAATGCATATTATCATCGTATTGGCTGACTAATCGTCTGGATCAGAAGGCTTTTATGTATTTTTTAATTGTATTTTGCAACCGTTTCCAATTCTCCCAACCTTTGCTGCTGCTTTACGGTAAGTGAAGAACCATCGGGGCTCCATCCCGGAGGACCGAATATATACATAAAAACCTCATAAGGGTTCCTGGCATTTTTCACATCCTTCCAAATGGCTTTATATTCATGTGAGACAATATTGACCGGATTATACGATTTAGGGTCATTAATCACCCCATATTTGATGGGAATGTTTTCGTCATAATCTTTCCAGCTGCCAAAAACCTTATCAAATAAATTTAGGTATCCTCCGTGGTTTTTGTCCAGATATTCCAGGTTCCTGGCATGGTGGACCTGATGCTGTCGGTGGGTGTTCAGGAATTTCTCCAGGAAACCCAACTTCGGCACAAACTTAGTATGAAGTTGGAATTGCCATAATGCTTCAATGCCCATGCATACCAACACCATTTCTGGGTGAAAACCAATTGCAGGCAGCCACATGTAGAAGAAGGGCTTGTATAAAATAGTGAACCAACCATTCCTCAGTCCCGTGCCAAAGTTGTAATGCTGAGAAGAATGATGTACACTATGAGCCGCCCACATAAAACGAACCGTATGATTAAATCGATGCAGCCAATAGTAGCTAAAATCATCGAGGAATTGACAAATAATCCAAATGTACCATGCCCACCCAAAAGAAGTATACCCCAGTATGTTGGTTCTCACACCATCTACTTCAGGATTAAAAATCTCATAAGTAATATAAAATACTGAGGCTGCAGAGATTACTTTTACCAATGGCGTAATAAAAACCGCCCCCAGGCCCATTGAAGTACTTGCAAATAGATCATTCCAGGAATAAAGGTTTTTGTGTTTTTTATGCGCCTTACTGTAAGCCAACTCAGTTAGTACAAGGGCAATAAAACAAGGCACGCCCCATACCAGAGGATTAATCAGATCATCAATGTTCATAAAAATACATACTTCTCAAGATTATTAAATTGATTACGTTACTACCAAACAATTAATTTCAATCAAATTTGTTTAATGTACAGCTGAATATTCGGTATCTCCCAACAATTTTATAGTATGATTCATCACCAGAAAAGTTTTTGGTTTAAAAAAGTCTTAGCGATACCGCGATTACAAATACAGTAGGCATTGATTCCGTTTTTTAGGCGGGGCATAAAGGCCCGGCAAAATAGCGGGGAATGCGTAAGGGCCTGTAGGGATGAAGCATTATATTGCCTGGATTTTTGATTACTTTTCATCAATGGAAAAGTAATAAATCAAAATTTATGTCTTTTACTTTTTGTCTTGACACAAAAAGTAACCAAAAAGTCAGGAACCAATTAAGCTTTCACGCTGGGTTCATAGCATGCCCACCATTGGGTCGCTCATTAACTCCTCCGGTATCATGAGGCTGATCCATCATACTTTACCTCCGGAATTATGTTATGATTTTCCATTAAAGCCTTGCTAAGAAAACCGGCTCAAGGATTCCTTGCCATTGTCTTTGATGGATAAAAACCCAAACTCGTAGCAAAACAGATAAACCGCACCTTTTTGATTTTTCCAGTAATGCGTAAAGAAATTGGGATTAAAACCATCGTTGTGCAATACCTCTTTGCGTAAAGTAGTGTGACCCTCCAGGTTATATTT
>DAXETV010000043.1:0-34216 GCA_051155775.1 Cyclobacteriaceae bacterium
AGGAGCATGAAAAAAATATGATCATTGTTCATAATGAAGCACTGGTTGAATTTCCAAAGCGTATTGAAAGAAGAACAGCCACAATGAATGTAACCGGAATACCTTTTGGCTACTCTGCCATATCAAGGGCTGTGTCATTGCCGGCTGCCATTGCCTCGCGCATGATCCTGGAAGGGTACCATAAACGTTAAAGGTATTGTAAAACCAACATTAAAAGAAATCTATCAACCGGTATTGAATGAACTTGAAACTTACAACTTTAAGTTTGACTATAAGATGCAAGTTTTGTAAATGGCCTGATCCATAACATCACCTCTATAACTCATAAACCTGCAGAGGATTCTTTACCACATGCCAGGATTAGCCTTAGTGTAAACTAAAAGGTGCTTATCATAAATGAATCGTAAGGGCGATGATTTTAATAGTGATGCATTGACCTAATCGTGTTATGCATTTGTTCAGAAACGCTTTGAATTGTAAAATCCCAACTTATGGCCAGGTGATTTTTGGAGGCGGTCCATCATGCCTCCTAAACTATTTTACTCGATAGCTTCTTTAGCCAGTTTTTTAACCACCTTCTTAGCATATTTATTACTCGTCTTATCAAAACTGGAGGGGTCTGTGACTTTGATTTTACCTATCCAGTGCAAGCTATTCTCCCGGGTAGATCCACGCAAATCATACAGAAGGGACTCTAAAATGAAATTCTGATGCTTCTCAACAGAGGCGGGTTCATACACACCTACCCTGGCAGTGCCGTAATACCTCCCGAACCTACCATAGCGAACAGGCACCGTTGAAGTGCTATATTGAGCAGGGTTGTATTTTACGGACTTTTCAGCATCAACTAAACTTGTCACAAGTATCCCCTGGAAATCATTTTCTCTAAGTTTAGAGACAAACATTTCAAGTGCTTTTTCATCTTTTTCTTTTGCTTTTAGCACTTTATCGGACAAACGCAAATATGAAGGTACAGCAGAAATATCTTTTTTCTCCAACCGCTTTACAATATCATCTTCCAATTCCACTCTGCGCAATGCATCCTTCGCTTTGACTACCACCAATATTTTGGCGTACGACTTGGTTTCATCACCTACAGTATGTGTACTTATGAATTTTTGAGCATAGCTATTGGTTAGAAAAAACGTTATGTATGCTAAGGCAAATAATTTCTTCATGGATTATATTTTATAAGGTATTAGAAATTTATTATTACTCCTGATCATATGCAAAATTAAATTGAATTAGAACTATTAGAAATCAACAAAGGACAAGAAAAATTTATTTATCCGTTTGATCATAATGATTTGGCTTATTGTAAACCTAACCGTTAAAAATCTAAACCATAACCCATTCTCGCTGATTATAGCTTCCTGATGATCCTAAAAAGGATAGCCAATGGCAAGGTTATAAATCAGATCATCCGTGCGTAGGTCGTCTATTACCCATCTGTTACCCGGAGGGGCAGCAGGTGAACGCAGGGGAAAGGCAACGTCCAACCGGAATATAAATATTTGTGCATTAAGACGAAGGCCTATACCCGTACCAACCGCCAGTTCTCTGAACATATCGCCAAACTCAAATTTTGAACCCGGTCTGCTTTCATCCTGTTTTAATGTCCAGATGTTGCCGGCATCAACGTACAGAGCACCCTCAAAAGGATCAAAAAGATTAAACCTGTACTCGGCATTCGCTTCAAACTTAAGGTCACCGGCCTGATCGATGAACTGGGAGTTTTCCCTCACTGAATCGGGAATTGTGTACGATCCTGGTCCGATTGACCTGGCTTGAAAGGCTCGTATGCTACTGGATCCCCCAATAGCAAACTGCTTTATATAGGGTAAGGTATTGCTGTTGCCATAAGCAAGCCCGGCACCTGCAATAAGCCTGGCCGCAATACTGCGTTTTTTGTTTAACCTTCGCAACCACCTTAGCTCTACATCTCCTTTAATAAACTGTGAGTAGGCCAGGTTAAATACTTCTTTTCGTCCATCTTGATTGGTATTATTTCCTCCCACAACCTGGTTTATTCCGGAAAGCAGATTTCCAGAAGTCTCCATGTTGGCATTAAAATAAATATCGATGGGATCAAATTCATCTTTCAGCTTTGAATGGTAGAAAAGCGAGTATTGCAATCCTGTAATAAATTGTTCATTAAAACTTTGTTTCAGTAATGGACTTTCTTCTAATAGGTCATTAAAAGCACTGGATATGTTGGGTACCCTGACAAAATCTACAGACAGAGGCTTTAGTTCATGACGCAAGGAGCCTGTGATGTTCCATTGATAAGTGATGCCGCTGCTTATTGAGTTAAAGGTAAATAAATCAATGCGGCTCTCGTACGCTACACCAAGATTGATTATAGTTTTTGTGTTAAAGATTCGGTTACTGACTCTTATGCCAAAGGGCATAAGAAAGCGGGGAAAAGTCAGGGATGGTTCTATGCTGGCCTCAAAGGCATTAAGAAAGCCTTCCTGATTGCCCTGAATTTGTGTCTGGAATCCTAAGGAAGCATTTACCTGAAGTAATTCTGCCCTTCTTAGGGCATTTCTGTTGGTAATTGAAAAATTTATGTTAGGGCCTATGAAGTTTCCGGATTTAGATACCATAAAAGTTTCCAACCGAAGGGATTTTTTCCTGGCGGTCAATGCGGTGATGGTTAGGTCCATCGAATCGGACAGTGATTTGGATTTAAAATCCGTGTTGATGTAGCGGAAAAGGTTCATGGAGGATAGATTATCCAGCGTTCGGTCATGATTTCTTTTGGAGTACAAAGTACCTGGACCCATCACAATCTGCTCCTGAAGATATTCCGGATTTAAATAATCTGTATGTATTAAAAAATTTAGCCCCCGGGATATGTTGATAGAATCTTCATCCGCAAATTCTTCCTGTCGATTTTTCACCCAAACCAGAATGTTATTCAACGTGTAAGCTTTCAGTGCTTTTTGAGGCGCATTGTCTTTGATTTTCATCTCAAGGCTAACTTTATAGGGATCGCTCAGTGAATCTGCCAGGAAAATCAGATACCTTTCATCAAAATAGAAGTAACCAAGATTCCTTAATTCATTGGTAATTCGCTTGCGTTCGTCATATAGCGTTTCTAATTCAAATGGATTACCGCTTCTTAGTTCACTTTCATTGATGAGCTTTTTTATGTTTTTGGTTAAAGGATCTTTGCCCTCAGGATATTTTATGTCTTTCACGTGATATCTTCTACCGACCTTTATAAAGTAATCGACAGTAGCAGTTTTTTTTGACCGGTTTATTTGATAATCAACGCTACCATTAAAATATCCCAGGTTGACTAACTTTTTCTTAATGATAGTGGCTGTTCTGTCTATTTTCTGCAGGTCAAGATATACCGGACTTTTCCCTAAGTTTTTTCTGATCCACTGTCTTAATCCTTTTTCTTTTTTTGGTTCGCCGACTGCATAATAAATCCAAAGCCTTGGCCTTGAAACAATCAGCTTGTTATTAGGATTCGGAGAGAAACTGCTTTCAAGTTTATTTACCAGGTAGGCTTTTTCCTTTCTGTAAAGGGAATCAAAAATTAATTTCTTCCCGGTATATAAATATTTATTTTCAGGGACATATTTTAAACCTGAACAAGCATTAAGCACTAATAAAAGTATAAGGAGCCTAAGAAAGTTACCCATCCTCACATAAAAAGCTTTTAGAGTAATATCACAAAAATAGTTCCCTAAACCGGTCATAATTCCATATCACCACAAACCCAACGCCATTCTCTTTAGTTTCTCCCTGGATATAACCATCGTACTCACTTTTTCTAAAAACCTGAAGCCTGTAATTGCCGGCTTCATTGAGTTTGTATTCCAATACAATATCCTCTGACAGGTTATTTACACTGCTTTGTTCAAAATCTCCTTCAACATCCATTGATCCGGAAATATCAACAGTCAACCGCCCTTCCAGAAACTCTTTTGTCAATCCCAGTTCCAGCTCTGTGTTTCTTTCACTTTCGGTCTGGTAAGTTTGGAAGTCTACCTGTAGAGCCAGCCCATCGATACTACTGGCCAGCCTGTTGATCTGCCCGGTGAGAAACCCGCTGATGCTATTGTCCAGGGTATTGGATATTCCTGTGGTCTGGCTGCTCTCAGTGAAACGGTTAAATAGTAGGAGTGAAAAAACCTGTTGGTTCAGCTGGCTCTCTGTATTGTTGATTTGCTCCAGAATACCAGCTACCTGACCAAATTGGCTCGCAGCATTTTTTTCCAATTCGATCTCAAAATCTATCTCAGGCGATAACAGGTGGTCGCTAAGTAAAATATTCATATCAAAGGGTAGTTTTTGGTCTGACGCTGCGAAAGGTGGGAAAGCTTTTAAGTTATAAATAGCCTTGATGTCCAGGATAGCATCATAAGGGTCTCCTGTCCATCGGACGGAACTACCGGCGGCTATCTGAAACTTCTTTTTAACCAGATCGGAAAAATTAAGTGCGTAATGACCCTCCGAAACAATATAATTGCCAGTAAGAAACATAGCTCCGGCCGGCTCCATCTGAAAAGACAAATCACCTTCACCTTTTAGCTTAAGCTGGTCTCCCTGCAACTGGTCCAGGACAATGGTAAAAGAAGCATCCTCGGAAATGGAGATATTGGTATTAAGGTCTAACCCCTCTATCTGACGGGCCGATGATTGTGCCTTTACACTTTTAATAGAATCAATGGGATCAAAAAATGGATCTGAGGTGATCACAGGGTTGTAGAATTGAACAATATCCTGATTCAAGGCATCTGAGATACCCTCATCAGGAACCATGTAGAAGAATTCACTTCCCTTAAGCAGCTCAATATTACCATCAACTACCGGTAATGCACTGGTACCGCCTATATCCAGATCGCTTCCTACCACTAAACTTCCTTTGTATGGAAAATCACTAACTTCCTGACGGTCAAAAATAAGAAACTTGTTCATGGATACATGAACATCCAAGGCTATGATGTTTTCCTCATTCAAGAATATCTTACCATCAAACTGGGTGAAATTTTCATTTTTATCATAAAGCCTGTATTTATTGAATGTAAAACTATTATTGTCTATGGTTATGGTTTCACTATTTAAATGTAATGGGCTGTTAGTAAGCCTTGGCACTAGTTGTACATTATTGAGTTTGATGGAACCATTCACCACTGGTTCTTTTAAGGAACCGGTGGCTTCAATGTTAGCATTGACTTGACCTGTTAGTTCTGAGAAAGTGCTTACCACCAGTGGTTTTATTGTGTTTAACCGGAAGCCCTTGATGTCTCCATTTAAAGATATGGCCCCGTTTCTATGTGGTAAATATTCCCCAGATAATGCAATTATATCTTTATCCTTATGATTTAGTTTAATAGCAAGCTGGTATTTTTCTAAACTGCTTTCCAGATTGATGGAAAGGTCACCTAATAATATACCACTGGAAGTAAGTCCATCAATGGACAGGGTGCCTGAGATAAGGTTTTCACTGGTTAATTCACTGAACCCAATGTTACCACTGAGCATTCCACCAATCAATTTATTGTCCTGGTTTTCAGGAAAGAATTGCGCAAGGGCTATATTTTTAAGGTCCAGGATCAGAACACTATCTATCTGATCTCGCTTTAAGGCTATGGCTTGATCATTTCTGTATAGTTGAAAATTATGTGTGGTGATTCTATCATTTATTACCAATGAGTTATCATCATCGATGTACCATTTGTAACCATTAACGGTTAGGGGGCCATCTAAAGAAAGGATGCGTTTATTTTTTTCAATATATAAATTCACATCAACAGCTGTTTGGTTCTGTTTCTGCGTTTCGGGTATTTTGAGGAAAAAATGATTATGGTTTTTGTTGTGAACAACTCCTGTTCTTAGCTTCTCAATTTTTATATCCTTCCAAAGGATACTTTTATTGGTCAGTTCAAGGTTACCGCTGTCTTGATTTAAAATATAACTGACCGTGGTAGCGTCAACTTTTAATGATGAATATTCAATGAGGGGGGCATTTAGATAAAAGCTGGTTTGCCCAACAGACCCATCATGCGAGGCCCTCAGGCTTTTTATTTCCAATTCCTTTAATTCAGGCAGTGTCACTTGTGCCAAGGGCCTGATCCCGGGGAAAGTACATTCGAGCTCAAAATCTCCTGGTGGAGCACTTAGCAAAGAATCCCTGATGCCGAAACCCCGGGTCAAAATATTTAAGGCATCCGGTATACCCATGGTGCCCTTGTAAATGCCATTTATTAAATCAGATTCTATTTTATATTCATAAAAACCTTTGCTGGTATTAGCTGAAATATTGATGGATTCTATTTGATACGGCTCATCATAATTTAAAACCGAAATATTTGAAAGCGATACCTTTCCATCTGGTTCAAGTTCATTATTCAATGATAAGTCAGACTCTACTTTCCCACGTATCCGTAAAGGGGACGCATAAAAATTCAGTTCATACAAATCAATCAGCGGGGCATCCAGCACAAAATCATAATTAGCGGAGGTTGAATCAAATGCTATTTTCCCATCAAAATCAATCTTCAAGTAATCATCGGAATAATTTACTAATCCATCAAAAGCCTCTTTTGTGAATGCACCATCTAATTTTAATCCTTCGTACAGGTAGTTATTATACAATATTTCATCAAATAGCGAATTCACATGAAAATTTGAAAAATTCTCGTGTGAATGTGTGGACGATAGACGCGCAGCGATTAAAAATTTATTAAAATCCTCCCCTAACCAAAGTTCAAGGTCCATGGTATCTGAGTCAATCTTGATTGAAAAGCTGGTAGAGTCATTGTTGACCTGTGCGCTTAAAACAGATAATTGCATATCTCCAATGGATGAAATTATCTCAGATTTCAACTCCCCGGCACTTAAATTTCCCGTGAGGTAGCTTTTAAATTGCAGGGAATCAGGGACCATTATTTTTAAAGATTTCGGATTAATGTTTTTGTACAATGCGGTTTTATTTAGGTTGGCTAACCATTTTACCCCATTGAATCTTAATTCTTTCGGTTCAGCAAAATTGTCTATTCGGCCTGCTAATGAAGTATTAAAGCCGTTATCATTGGTGGCGAGATTTAATGATCGAACATCCACATACGCTTGTCTTATGTTTAATTGAGTGGTGAGGTTTAAGCTGAAATCATCTCTAATGTACTTTCTGAGGGTATCCAGGTCCGGTGTAAAATAAATAATGTCGTTTAATCCAATCTTACAGTTACTCAGTTTCAAATCCAGATCAGGAACGATGTCAAAGTCACTAAGAAAAAGATTGCTATTAAGATTTGATACAAAAGAATGACCGGTGCTTAATGACAAGTTTTTGATTGTAATTTTATCAGGATCTAAATCCATACCGCCTTTAAAAGATTTCAGCTGGAAATAATCATCCAATAAAAATGAAAGTTGCTCTGTAGCTACGGATATGAATCCATCAGATCGCATTTTAAATCCATCCATCTCGCCGGAAAAACTACCCATCTTCATATGGTATGGATTAAAAGCATGGGGTATTGAGTCGGCAAAACTCCAATCATCAAAAGAAAACGTATCTTCAGCGAAATTGGCGGTATTTATTGCGATCAACCAGGGCTTATTGTTTGAGTTTTTATAAACATCTGTTGCATCCTTTTTAACAGAATCAGATGCTGGTAATCCATCCATTTCGAAGGACAAATTGGAATCATCAAACTGAAGCCGGTCGCATCGAATACTCTGCTTGTCAAGTGAAAAATGGTTATTCTTGAAATTCAAATTACCCAGAATTGCCCTCGCCAGGTATTTATCCGGTTTCGATTGATAGGTAATTTTCGTTTGCTTTATCGATAGATCCTTGAGATCTATGGTTAAAGGAGAGGGCTCCCCTGAATACTCTGCTTCAGTCGCGGTATCGTCAGGAGGATAATATTTCTGAACAAACGAGCCCTCCACATTATCTATAGTCAACCGACTGGCCTGAATAGCCAGACTGTCCAGATTGACCTGAGCCTCAGATATGGTAATTAATTTACCGTTAGCTGAGACATCGAAGCCACTAACCTGATCCATAAAGATGTATTTAAAATCCTTCAGTGTTAATTGATCAGCCAATATCGATAAAGAAGAGGAGGGATTTTCAATTTCAACGGTATCCGGCGTTTTGCTCTCGTCGCCAAAGGACTGAATGATGTAATCAAAATTAAAAGTACTGTCGGTGTCGTTCCTGAGCATATTAAACACTACGCCATCCAGTAATATATGCTCTGCTTCTATTTTATTCCTGAACAACGCGGGAATATTAAATCCCACGCTGATGTGATTGCCATACAAAAGCGTATCGCCTTTAAAATCCTCAAGGAATATACGGTCTATAAGCAATTGACCTTTAAAACTGATATACAAGTGGTCGATAGATAATTGCCTTCCTGTAATTGCCTCGAATTCACCTTCAGCAAAGTTTACTATCCTGGTTTGGACATAGGGCGTACGGATAAGGAGTACAGCGATAACAAAAACAATAAGTAATCCTACCAACAACCATAAAATGAACCTGGCCAGTTTGTTTAGATAAGTATTAAATATGCTTGAAATAATATTTTTATTTAATGGTATACCGGTTCAAATTTACTTTGTTCATAACACTATTAAACGAAAGAATAAAATTACAATTAATTATTAGCCTGCACTACAAGTCTTAAGGCTGGATGGCAGGTTGTAAAAAGTCGCAGCTCATAAAAGCCTGGACAAGGGTTAAGGAGCAATCGTTAGAAAACCTTCTTTCGATTGTCATAAATATCAGGATGATGTAAATCCTACATTAAATTATTTTGAAATAAACCGAACAATCCCTCAATTACTGTTCATTTATATTTTAATGCTGATATAAAAAAAAACCTGAAGGATTTCATTAGAGAAAAAGTCAAAAAACCAAATGATGCGGAGATCGAATAAATTCTCGGGATTTTCTGTGAAAAGAAATATAAGAAAGGAGAACTTTTTAAATCACCTGACAAGATCATTGAAGAGCTAGGTTTCCTTGGTAAAGGAAGCTACAGGTCCTACTTTTATAATCAAAAGGGCGAGGAAGTTACAGACCAAGTAAAAGAAGTTGATGTGGTTCTTTATCATACTGTTTGTTGGGGCCTCTTTTTTGTTTAGTGCCGATTTGATCATGGGTAACCCGAATTCCGACCGCATTATGGGTCGCATGGCCATTTACCTACTTTTCTCAGCGGTCATCACAATTAGCCTGGTTTGGAAAGCGAATCGGGTCGCCCGATAATGTGATCATGGAATCAGTGGATACATATCCCTTGGTTTTATGTCCTTTTTTCTTTTATGCTGATCGAGCTAAGTCATCCTGGTGCATTCAATGGGTTTCTTCTGGAATCAGGCGACTACATTGTGAAGGAAGACTCAGTCATGTACTAAGCTTTTGTCACCCTGCTTACCATTGGTTACGAAGAGATCGTCCCAGTAATCCCAGTGGCTCAAAAAGCGGCTATTTTTATCGGACTTTCCGGGCAGTTCTACCTGATCATCATCACAACGGTTGTTTTGGAAAAGTATATCAGGCATTCAATCAACAAATCGTAATGATCGCTTAAATATCAGCAAATACAGCATGATACTCCAATCCCTCTTCTTGAATATTTATCCTAATAGCCCCCGTATAAGGAATAATGATGCAAAAGCTATAATTGCATAGAGCTCGGGAAAAACAGCCATGATCATGGCCCTACCAAAAATATCATTTCCTGAACCGATACTGTCGATGCTGCTGGCACAGACCTTACCCTGGTACATACCGGAAAACAGCCCTGCTAATCCTAATGCAAGTCCGCCCCCCAGTATGCCGGCACCTTGCAGTAGGCTTATATCAGGGGAAATTAGATCCTGCAGAATAAAAAATCCTGCAAAACCATAAAGCCCTTGGGTTCCAGGAAGGGCACTAAGTACAATAAAGGATCCAAAAGAGTCAGGACGCTTTTTTAAAGCACCTACTGAAGACATAGCAGCAACCGCTGTACCAATAGCGCTTCCACATCCGGCCAGTCCTACCAAAAGCCCGATTCCAACAAATGCAAGTATTAAAGGTGTTGATTCCATATTGATTAATAATTTAAGATTTTATTTGATTTACTAAAAGGTCGATAAGCTATACCCTTGCCCTGAAAACCGATATTTCCATAAAATTCAACAAAGGTTAACCTTAAGGGATGCACGAAAGAACCCAGGGCAGCAATGCCAAAATTCAACGTGTGCCCAAAAAGCAGGAAAACTATCCCAATGACAATGCCCACGGCACTTCCTTCTATAATCTGCATACCGATTTGATTTACGACCAATCCTAATACCGAGGAAGCCAATCCCAGAGCAAAAAGCCTGACATAAGATAAGACATCTCCTAAAATTCCTGTAAAAATGAAAAACAAAGGCATGAATGCTTTTCCAATGCGATGTAAAATTGGCGAATCAAGTTCATGAAAAAACACAACCATAAGCACACCAATTATCAATAGATACTCTCTTAATACACCTAAAATACTGAGCTCCTGAATCTCCTGCATATCTGCCAGAAAAATCCAGATCAGGCTGATAACAATTAGCAACTTACCAAAGGGGGCTATGGCATGCTGATAGCTCTCATATTTGATCTTATTATAGATCTTTAATATACTACCGGTGATTATTTGGATGACACCAATCATAAGGGAGACATTAAAAGCATTGAAAACAACGGAACTGTCATCAGGTATGATCACCCATTCTGATAATTTCCGGATCCATCCGACAGGATGATCCGGTAATAACATGACTCCAAAAAGACTACCTGATTTAATCAACCCCATAACCATCGTGACCACCCCAAGGATCATTCCCAGAAATGCCATTTTCTGGCTATTCTTAAGAAAGGTGAAATAACCAACAAGCGCTGCTATCATCAACACAAAACCATAACCTGCATCGCCTAAACAGTATGCAAATAAGATCGGATAAAATACTGCCAGAAATGGAGTTGGATCGGTTTCATAATAGTTGGGCAGCTCAAAAATCCTGGTTATGGGCTCAAAAAGGCTGGGATATTTGGTATTCTCAAGCAATACGGGTACATCCTCCCCACTCTTAGGCTTACGAATTTGCCAGGCTACCTTTTCTTTTTTCAGAAACCGAATGATCGCCTTTTCCTGATAGACCGGAAACCAGGCGGTAATAGAAATAAGTTTACCTTCAAAATGCTCTTCGTACCTGGTCTCAGTTTCAGCAAGGGCTATAGAATCAGCAATTTTAGCCCTGTAATCTTTCAGGTGAATAATATAAGGCACATAACTCTGCAGCTCCGCTTTATATTTTTTTAATATTTCCTTTAATTCCTGAACCTCTTTCCTTATATCTGATAAAGAGATTTTAGGTAATGGAAAGCTCTCAAAACTGGAATCATATGATTCTTGCTTTGTAATAACCGTAAAGTAATATTCTGAGCCACTATAATTGATCAATTCAATAACATCCCTGGAACGATCCAGCTCCTCAAATTGCTTCTTATCGGCACGACAAAGGAAAATATTTAATCCTTGCTGGATCAGAGGTTCAAACTTTCGGTAGCTATAATCACCCCATGGAGTAATATTATCTTCCTGCTTTTTGAGTTTTTCGATTTGTTGCCGTTTCGATTCAATTTTTTCTTCCAATTCCATTAATGAATCAACCAGGTCCTGTTCATCGCCATTGGAAGGAACCTTATGTGTATCTTGGACCGGCTCTGTTTCGTTTTCTACAAATCGTATTATTCGATCGATGCGATTACGCTCATGGATCAGTGATTCGGTCTCTTCAGAACTATCCATCGCTTCATGCGTTATATGCAGAAGACCCAATTCCTGCATGGCAGCGGTTAGTGACTTCCGCCTTTGGTCATGTGTCAATAATATTAACTTTCTGAATTCCGTTTTCAAAGCGCTACTTTTTGTGATTGTCGGTTCTTCATAATTTTCTGACCTGCCTTGGCGATATTCTCTTTGTCTTCAAGAAATCTTTTGATTTTTATGGTAGCCTGTTCCATCTCAGGAATTTGTACTTTCTCATATAGATTCACCTTCTGTGTCGTTTTTTTTCTGGCATTGTCCAACAGGTCTATTTGTTTTCGAAGAATATCTATTTTGAGATCTAATGCCGTGGCATTTTTAAGCAGCTCAATACCTGCGGGAAGCCAGCCTGGGTAATTCCACCAACTAAAATCAGCCAGTTTGAATTCGATATCTTTCACCCTGGGTACTTTCACACCAATCACCTGCTCCACACTAACCGCCAGATCCTGAATAAAAAGTACTTTTGGAAACTCTATCCAGAGGCCTGTGTGCTCCACGATTTGTTGAAGTATATCTTCTTTTTCCTTTTCTGCCTGGAGTAGCTGTTTTTGTCGTTGTTTCACTTCCAATCGAAGGGCGGTTTCTTTATTCTTTAGAATTGGTAATGCCTTTTCCCTAATTGACAGCTGCTTTTTTAGCTCCTGAATAGTGGTTTTATTGTATTGAAACTTAAGTGCCATCCCTATTCGGTTTTGTCTTTATCAGGTCCCCAATATTTATCTAAGAATTCATCTTTGATGCCAACCTCGTATTTCTCAAAATGTGTTTTCAGCAACTCCCATCCTATATCCAGCATCTCATCAACCGTGATATTAATATCGACGGCAAGGAGTCGAAGGGCGTAATCTTTAGAAAAATCCAGGCATCTAACATCATACTCATTAAGATCGAACCCGTTTTCTTTTTTGGTTTTAGCATTCATGGCATCAGCGTAAAGCCTGATGAGTGAATTCATGACCTGCGGATGATCTTCCCGGGTTTTTTTTCCAATCACATTTTGCTTCAAACGGGATAAACTTCTAAAAGGGTCAACAATCACTTTACCGATATCCGCGTCATGCTTGAGATAGAGCTGTCCTTCGGTAATGTAGCCGGTATTATCAGGGATAGCGTGTGTAATATCCCCCTCATTCAATGTTGTGACGGCAACCATAGTGATGGATCCACCATGTTCAAATTGCACTGCTTTTTCATAGATGCTGGCAAGGTCACTGTAAAGCGATCCGGGCATACTGTCCTTAGACGGGATCTGATCCATTTTATTGGCTACGATAGCCAGTGCATCCGCATAAAGTGTCATGTCCGTAAGTAACAGCAGCACTTTTTGTTTTTTATCATTGGCAAAGTATTCGGCTGCCGTACATGCCATGTCAGGAATCAAGAGCCTCTCCAGTGGCGGGTCTTCTGATGTATTGATAAAACAAACAATTTTATCCAGCACACCGGCAGATTGAAAAGTATTCTTAAAAAACAAGAAATCATCATTAGACAATCCCATACCTCCCAGTACTATCTTGTCCGCTTCAGCCCGGAGGGCTACTTCAGCCATGACCTGATTGTATGGTTGATCAGGGTCTGCAAAGAATGGAATTTTCTGCCCCGTCACAAGGGTATTGTTCAGATCAATACCGGCAATACCTGTTGCCAGTAAAACATTTGGCTTGGACCGCTTAACAGGATTTACGGCAGGCCCTTTGATAGGCCTGACCTCTCCCGAAACCGTGGAGCCACCATCAATCGGTTGGCCGAGGGCATCAAAAAAACGCCCGGCCAGTAGATCACTCACAGCAAGAGACGGAGGGCTACCGGTGAAAATGATATGGGAATGTGTGGATAATCCTTCTGTTCCCCCAAATACCTGTAGCGTCACAGAATCTCCCATGACACTGATGGCTTGGGCAGGGCGCTCTTCTATCCAGGCCAACTCTCCAAACCTAACAGATGAAGCTTTCACTAAACAGGTAGCTTTAGTTATTCTGTCTATTCGAGTGTAGGTTTTACGAAATGCTCTGACTTTCATGTATTGTGGTGTTATCTTTTACGGTTTGATAGGCTTTTTCCTCGTAGCCTTTGAAAGATTCCGACTCGAATTCGGAAAAATTCATTTGGGTGACAAGGTTTATTAGGTTCTTAAAAAAGTCGCGAACTTCTTCAAAGTCTTCAAAAAGGAATTCCCTTGAGCATATTTCAAGAACAAAGTTGAGCATATAGCGCTGGCGACTCATTTCAGATCTCATATCGATTGGATCGAAGGAATTTTGCTGGATAATGCCAAAGTCTATTAATTCACTTTTCCAGAAATTGACGTGATAATCTACCGGTACAGCATCGTCCCCCAAAATATTGATCTGGTCCCTTGCTTCCAGTCCAATGCGCAGGATGTCTTTGACCTTTTTTATATCCTTCACCCATCCTTTTTGTATATGTTCGTTGCTATATTGTTCAAACTCCAGATAATCAATGTATTTGGAATAGGAGGTCAAAGGATCAATGGCTGGGTATCTCTTGGAATCGGCACGCTTTTGCGATAAAGCGTAAAAACAACGGGCAACCTTACTCGTTGATTCGGTGACCGGCTCTTTAAAATTACCCCCGGCAGGAGATATTGTTCCAATAAATGTTACTGAGCCATATTCACCATTATTCAGCTTGACCATTCCGGCACGACTATAGAAGTTGGCAATAGTGGCTGGCAGCTCCACGGGGAAAGCGTCCTGTCCTGGTAGTTCCTCCATTCGGTTGGACATCTCTCTAAGTGCCTGTGCCCATCTCGAGGTGGAATCTGCCAGCAAAAGCACTTTATGCCCCATACAACGATAATATTCCGCCAGGGTCATGCCCACATAAACAGAGGCTTCCCTCGCGGCTACAGGCATGTTGGAGGTATTACAAACAATAGCGGTTTTAGCGTCGAGTTTGTCACCCGTAACCGGGTCGGTAAGCTCGGGAAATTCAGAGAAAATTTCCACTACTTCATTGGCCCGCTCGCCACAAGCTACAATAATCAGGATTTCTGCCTCACTGTTTTTGGCTATGGCTTGCTGAAGCACCGTTTTACCTGTTCCAAAAGGCCCTGGGATATATCCGGTACCCCCTTCCATTAGTGGATTCAGTGTATCCATAACCCGCATGCCGGTCTGAAAGATTTTTCCAGGCCGCAGCTTTTCGACATATCCGGTAAATGGTACTTTCACTGGCCATTTCTGAACCATGGTAACATCATACGTCTTACCATCCCCATCTTCCAGCCTGGCGATGACATCATGAACGCGATACTTTTCTTCAGGTGCTAGCCAGGTCACCTTTGATGATCCATGCAATGACAATGGCACCATGATTTTGTGCTCTATATTGTTCTCTATCACAAAGCCTAACCAGCTTCCTGGTTTCACAATATCTGATTCTTTAGCAAGCGGTGTAAAAAGGTATTCGTTCTCGTTCAATGGATCTGTGCTTTCACCGATTTCAATAAAGGTTCCGCTCATCTTTTCCAAATCATTCTGCAGCCCGTCATATTTTCTGGACAGAATACCCGGCCCCAGCTCAACCTCCAGCATTTGTCCTGTAAATTGCACCTCTGCACCAATCTTAATAGAAGAACTGGATTCAAAAAGTTGGGCAGATGCGGTATTCCCATTAATTCGAATAACCTCTGCCTTAAGCCACTTGCCTCCATCCACAAGACATATTTCATTTTGTGTAGCCGCTCCGTCTACTTCAATCAATAAGAGGTTAGATATTATACCTGTTACCTTTCCTTTGGTCATATTAATGGCATTTTAGGAGATGATGTTTTCTGTTTTAGTTCAGTAATTAGTTCTTCAAATTTGATTTTTGCTAATTCCCCTTTTGAAGCGAAGCCTTTCCACCGATGGAGGCGAAGAAGTTTAACCATATATGCAAATACCTGCTCTTTGGAGAAGGCTTCCTGCCAGGAATTGGCAAATTCCCAGTAGTATCCATTAATCTTTAGCTCAATGGCTTCAAGATTATAGGATGCAATCAAAGGTGTGATCTGAGCTGCGATTTCGGAAGGCTCAGTCAGGCTATGGAGCGTGCGTATTTCCGAAAAGAAAGGTTCTTCCTGATCATTTTTAGTCTGCATAAAAGGATAAGCCTTTAGGTTAACTTCAGCAATTGTCTTGTCCAGTGTATACTTCCAGGAAAAGTAGGTGTTAAGAAACATTGAACTTCGCTGTAAAAGGTATTCATAGAAGTACGAATTCAATGACTGCTCCATCTTTCGCAATGAAAAAGAAGGGAAAGAGCCTGACAGGTCACTCAGATAGTTGATCATATAATCTGGAAGTGTAGCCATTTCCCTACGATAATTCTGTAGGGTTTCTACAGGAATAACCGCAGGCTCATTAAAGGTTCGAATCTCAAAGTCATGATATTCATGGAATAATATAAAAAGGAGATTTTGGTTGTCATTAGGATATAAGAGACCTTTGATGTCATTTAAATCTTCATCGGTAAGATTCCTAAAGATCAAATCAACCAAATCCTCTAGTTGCTCCTGGGTTAGTGATGTATCATCTATCTCCAGTTCATTTAGTGATGGTATCAGGTAATAATACTTCATGACTCCTTAGCGAATAATAATTTCCGTACCCGTTCCGTTAGGTAAGGTTCAAAAAGTGCTTTGAAATCATTTTCAGTGAAAGATAAAACATATCCTTTTTCAATGTTTTCAATCTTAAATCCGCTATCATGGTATTCATTTAGGGTTATCTTCAGGCCAGGTAGTGTTTTATGGATTTTTACTTTCAGGTCTTTTTCCATCTCTTTCATAGATTCGGAAATTGATAATTCAAGTGCATCACCGTCTTTCCAGGTTTCGAGGGTTGAAAGAATTAGTTTTTCCACAAAATTCCGATCAGAAAGCACTTCTCTGATCGGGTTATCCAGAATTTTAGCCTGGATTATTGTTCCAATTTGGTTTTTCAGGTCTTCTTTGGCTTGCCTGGCTTTTTGATGGATTTCGCTTTCCACGGTAGACCGGTATTTATCTGCTTCTTTCCTTGCTGCTGATACAATCTCCTCTGCTTCTTTTTTTGCTTGACTTATTTCCTCTTCGGCATTCTTTTTGGCATCACTCAGCATACGTTCTGATTCTTTTTGGGCTTTCTCCATGCCCTCTTGATAGAGTTGATCTGCTAAGGCATCCAGGTTTTTGAATTCTGACATAAGGGTAAACTTTTGTAAATGCAACCAGCTATCAGGCTACAATCAATAATTTATAAATACTTTTTTAAATTTAACATCCCAACTATAATTATTTTATTGCTTTAAAGGCCAATTGAACAAAGAAATCCGATATTTTATTATCACCAATTTCTGTTTCTATTAAAGATGGCAGATGTGCAGTGAAAAAATGTTGTTTGTTTGCTCCCTCAATTATTGAGGAGATCAACATATGCGGATACTGAAACTTAGGATTTACATACAAAACCATCTCACCTACACGATGGACTAACCGCTTATAAATATCGAACAGCCCTTTCTTATTTTCATCATTAACCTCATGGGTATGATAGATTTTTGAGGACTGTTGGATTACTAACCGGTTTAGCATAACTTCATTAACGTGTAAGAAATCAGTGTCCTCACGAACTGGCTCTGATAATAATTTTATAGCTGTTTTAAGCTTCTCTTCGGGTGAAGTGATATTAGCAGTGGCAAAAACCATACGATACTCTAACCAACTAAAGTACCAGGTACTGAGGTAAAGTAAAATTTTGTATTTGTTCTCGAAATATCTGTATATGGTGCTCTCTGGTGACCCTATCTCTTGGCCAAGCTTTTTAATTGTAAAGGCTTCGAATCCAATTTTATCAATTAGTGATATGCTACCGGATATTATCCGCTTACCTATCTCTGAGGAATCAGGGTCCTTGATGAAAATCGATTTATTTATATTGATTTTCATTTGTGTGAAGAGATCTGTCATAATCTTGGTGACATGGTTTTATGGATATAATTTTTTAATCACCTTAACCTTCAGTGCACTTATTGCCCTTTTACCATCCAGTGCTTACCTCGTATTTCAGCTTCTATTTTTTGATGTTCCATTCGGTTACGGATTTCTTTTGCACTTGCTTCACAATTTTCTGCTTCCTCTTCACGACGCAACCTGCGATAGGCAGTAGCCATACCATCCCATGCCCCGGCATGCAGGTCATTGATACTTAAACACATTCTGAACTGACTTAAAGCTTCCTTAGGCAATCCATTAGCAAGTAATTCAATGCCCTGTTTAAAATGAGTTTCTATGTCCTGTAAATCGGAATTCAGACGAATAACAATGATGTCTTCCTCTTTCATAGTGACGAATGAACATGGCAGTTCTCGAATGACTTTCTCAGTAACACTTCCTATCAGAATTCTGCTCAGGCCAGTTTTTCCGGTAGTACCCATAACCAGTAGTGTTTCATCTGCCCGACCTTCTATGGCTTTTAAAATCTCAGCATGTGGTTTACCCGGATGAATCTCTTTTTTCCAGTTCACATCATGAAAATCAAATGCCTCTAAAAATTTATCAAATTGCTTATCAATTTCTTTGTAAGCAGTATCTGATATATTATCAAGCTTCACTTCCAGTCCATCCAGCAAGTCTTTAAGCGATTCATTTACAGTCATTATCCTTAATTCTGCTTTAAAGTAACGCGAAAGGTGTAGGGCATTATTTAGTGCGCGACGTGACGGGCCTGAAAAATCTACCGGGCAGACGATAGTCTTAACAGACTGGGTTGACTGCTCAGTCATGACCCATACAGGTTTGGTGGACAATTCAATTACCCTTTTTGTCGTGGTGCCAAGTCTGTATTTTTTTTCACTTGTCTTTTCACCGGATCCCATAAGTATTAGGTTTACATCCAGTTCCTCAGCAACTTGAACGATTTTATCAAACTTGGTTCCATTCTCAATTACCTGTGAAACTTTGGTCAGGCCATTATCGCTAATTTTAGCCTGGATGTCTTGGAATTGTCTATCCACCTCCTGTTTAATAATATCTTCAAATTCACGAAGCTCGGGATTATCCTTGAGCACATGAAGTAAAATAATTTCTGAATTAAACTTTTTGGCCATATCTATTGCCATATCTATTGAGCGATTTGCTGAGCCATGAAAATCGGTCGGCACTAAAATTTTTTCAACTAGTTTCATTTCAATCTTTTTATGGTTTAACGCTACGCTATTACACGGTTACTATCCTTATAAATACTTCAAAAGGACTTCGAGGAATGATAATCCTGTCCCCTTCTTTTTCACTGCAAAAATTGGTACCTGAACATTCTGAATAATATTTTCAGTTACACTTCCCAACAAAAGGCCAGCTCCGGCATTTCTTCCTCTTGCTCCCAATACCACCAAATCGATTTCATTTTTTTCAACCATGCTTTGGATTGCTTTATAAGGTTTTTCTTGCATCATGAAAATGGGCTCAAGCTTAACACCTTTCAGATCAATATTTCTGATGAACCTTTCATAATCCACCCTGGCGTTCTTCTTCATTATCTCAGTAAACTCTGCCTGGCTTTTCCCTGTCTTATAATAACCTATCGGCAGACGGAAAACATGAAGGCAGTGGATAACAGAGATACCATAAGCAATGGCCAGGTTTACAGCTAACTCTAAAGCATTTGCACAAAATTCAGAAAAATCAATCGGTACCAATATACTTTCAATGGAATGATCAGAGTCTTGAGGAATGATAAGGACTGAACAAGGGGCCTTGCGCGTAAGATTTACTGGTAGTCTCCTGGTTTCTGCCGCGTCTTTTTTTCTGCCCACGAGAATCAAATCGATGTCTTTCTCGACAATTTCACCTAACACAACTTCTAACGGGTAACCCTCTTTTACTTCAAAAATTATTTCTGTATCAGGATGACCTCTAAAACCAGATTCGACACTTTCTCGCATCTTCTTTAGTCTGTGCTCCTGGGAAATGTTCAATAATTGTGGATACTCTTCCAGTATCTCTTTAGGTACTTCAGAAGGCCTTTTCACATGAAGGAAATAGGCTTTTTCAGATTTTGACATTTTACTTACCATCGATGCATAGTTTATTACAGCATCATCCATGGAAGTTAAATTCAACGGTATCAAAAGGTTCTTATATCTGTACATTACACTCCTTTCTTCTTTCCTTTCTTGAGCTAAAAATTATCGTCGTTTTACAGCTTAAAAGTGCTCACCATCATCACTTGAATAAAAATTCTACTGATAAGGTGATTTCACCGCATTGCAAGTAATAAACGCATGATTACTACTACTAATATTTTACGTACAAGTATCAATTGTGTTTTATCGAAGAATATGTAGTGGTATGATTCGGTATACTTTCAGATTTTGCCACCAAGACACCAAGGCACTAAGTTTTTTTCATTGATTCTTTGTGACTTCGTGCCTTAGTGGCCTTAATAGAATTTTTTGCCTTTTTGGTTCAAAAGATCGACTGCTAATCTCTATTGTTGAATATTGACCTTAATAAACTCAAAATCACCCGAGCGTTTAAATACCATTTCAGAGAGATCCTTTGGTAAGGTGTATGCCTCAATTTCATTAACTGCTCCGGTGATAAATTTAACTTCTATGGATGATTTATCTGATTTTCTATAAATAACAGGCACCTGACAATAAGTAAAGGCAAGTGCTCCATTATTCAATTTTAATTTCTTTTGGTTACCATGCAAATCAAAGTATTCAAATGTTGAATTCTCTCCAAGGTATTCACCATCATTCAGAAACGTAGGGTTAAATTGTATGGTACCATCATGTACTACCACACCAAACTCCGCCCAGCGATTGACGATATCTTCTTTTACCTGGCCGGTCATCCCCGGTTGTTGTGCGCCTTTATTCCCTGGGGTATGTGAATAAGGGTCGGTAGGAAATGCGCCATAAAGTTCTGGTGATTTGTTTATACCGATCCCTGCCCTGATTTCATAGTAGTGTTCAATCAGGTGGCCAATGATATCCGCTGATGCCTTTTCGTGGTTAGCAGCTTTTATTGTTTCCTGGGTAGCAAGTAATAACTTGGAGACCATATGCCAATATATACTACCAAGTCCTTCATAGCCATAGAACGTGCCAGAACGTCCGGTAAATGATTGATGGTCAAATACTTCTTCAAAGACATCGAGGAAATCTTGATATTCCTGGGTTGTCAGATCATGATAGCTTGTTTCTTTTAAATGGTCAAGGGCAGCTTTAAGGTCCCTGGCATTTCGGAAATTACCATTAAAATGATAGTTACCCTTAATATCACACTTTATAACAGAGGTATCACCCGCTGCAATTAGTTTTTGTGCCAGTGTGGATTGATCGACAAATGTATTTGGAACCTTGTTCTTATGAAGAAAGCGAGGCAGTTCACGATCAGGGTAAAGCAAGTAGCTGTATTGGTCTTCCCTGTAAATAGCACTGCGCTTCAATGCATCCAATACCTTTAAACTTTCTTCCGCATTAAGCATTCCTGAAGACAATACAGCCACTTGTCCCTCCAGCATCTCATAAAGATATCTGATGGAAGCCTGATCAACTTTAATGTTAATGAGATTATAAGCATGATATAATTCATCATCCCGCTTATTGGCTTTAATCGAATGATCAATATATTGCTGCGTGATATTTAACAGATCAATCAATTGACCACTGCTGATAGATTCTTTCTTATTTCCAAATGGTTGGTAGGCGGCATTACGATATTCCTCGCCTATGCGCCCCAGTTGCTCAATAAATAGTTTTCTATTTTCATCAGAAAATTTATCGTTTAACATCCCCTGATGTTGTTTTAAAAAATCCTTTATTGCCAGGAACATTTTGGCAACCGGTGTGTGAAGTTGATAGCTTTCAACAGATGCATGATCCAATAATTCAATAAAAAATGATACGAACCTTCGCAGATAGTAAAGGGTGACCATTGAAACCCCGTTTCCTACCAATGCATTATTGGCATCATTCCATTCGGGCCGTTGAGTATTGAGCCAAATACCCGCTTCGGGAATAAAGTTGGAAACTTTGGCTAACATACTTACCAATAATTTCTCCATCAGGTTTGCTTGAAGTAAATTCCCATTCAGGTCATATACCAACTTACCGTCTCCTCCTAACACAGCGACCTTTTGCTCTATTTTTTCCTCCAGAGCCTCATCAAACACTATAGTGTCTTGTGGATTGGCCACAATATCATCGTAGGATTTAATCCTGTAAGGCACGTTAGCATAGACAAAATGTTCCTGGGATAAAAGTGAATATAATCTTTCAGGGTAGTGTTCTTTGGCTAGCTCTAATAGTTTTAGTAAATAAATAATTTGATGGTCACCCCAATAACCGATGTAAGACCAGGGATTATCCGGTTCAATCACTTCCCAGTCAATACCTTCACGCGTGATCCTGTATGGATTATAACCGTCAATGGTAGAGGCATTGACAAACTTGGTGATCATGGATGGCAGGTAACCAGGGAACGACATGGACAATGCTTCCCAGTTTTGGAAGATATCCCGCCAATTACCCTCATACGATCTGTTTTTAGACCCATCTTCCTTCTTGGTTTCTATGGAAAACTGATTCCATGGCCGGCTTGGATCACCATGTCTTCTACTAAATGTTAGGGGTAAATACTCATAACTCAGCCTAGTGATTACCGGATCACCATAATTATTTGCTTTTTCAATTAAATCCTGATAAGAAAATGAATCATTTAATCCATTGAAAAAATGAGGATGTTCAGATAGTACGGTACGATTAATTTGGTTGATGTAATCCACATAGTCATGTTTATCAATCTTATACTGGTCATCAAAAATACCGCCGCGCATGATGTTGAATAAAACATTAGAGAAGTGCCTGCCACAACTTAGCTGATCGTTGGTCATTTGCAATCCATCGGCCAAACCAACAAGTTTCCTCAATTGACTGGTGCCTATGTCTATATCATTCACCAGTTCTTCAATTAATATTTCACGGTTTTCCTCAAGTTTTTGTATTAGTTCAATTACATTACCATGATCCTGATCTAACTCTGAAACGATATACCATTCTTCACTTTGCCCACCATCCAGGGTTAATATTGAATGAACAAAATATGCGCCTGGCTCTGCTTTTACATCTCGTTCCGTTTCGATACTCCCCCCTTTCCGGAAACCATCCAGTTGTCTGTTCGATAAAAGTATATTGGTTGGGTTAATGCCAGAAGACCATACTGTAGTGGTCTTAAGGGCTTCACTAGGTTCTGCGCGATCTACAATCATAGCGCTCAGCATAAACAAGCCAATTCCGGAACTTTTTTCTAGTTCGCTCTTTTTGTAGGCATTGGTTAAGTTACTGCTTTCTCTCAGCAATGCACTGTTCACGCCACTTGGCACAATATTTTGAATACCATCTAACAACTCAACCTTTACTTTATCTTTATTGCTGTTTAAAAGATTACTCTGCCTCACAAAACCATACTGTTCAGAAAACTTCCAGGAATAGCTAAAACTTAGTTTTAAATCATGATTAATCTCTTCGAAGATGATTTTATTTCCGGATACGTTTTTGTAAATGTTTCTTTCAAATGCGTAGGCACCTTCATATCGTATGGAAAAGGGTTCCCATAGCAATTGCTTATCATCACTATGGATCCTTATTATGGTTTTTCCTCCTGTATTTTCGGCTGAATCAGTGATTTTATCATCTGTAGTGTAAGGAAAAAGTGCATGTTCTGAATTTTTTCTTCCGGCCGTGAGACCACCATTACTTGAAGTAAACAACCAATGGTCAGAATGACTGACCAGGCTCATAAAAAAAGGCCTCATCTGCTGGTAATTGGTTATCTTAAAATATTTCTCCCCTTCGATCATTACATATTTTCCGGAAATACTCCCGGTATTGTTTTGTAAATGTTGGGAACCTATAAAAATCGTTTCCATATTAAATCCTTTTATTTTACTAATAATTTTTCCAAATCTTCGAGTGATTTGCCTTTTGTCTCAGGAATCAGTATCAAAATAAAGACCAATCCAGCCAGTGCAAATAATCCATAAAGTAAAAATGTGACGCTGCTCCCAAAGTTCTCGAGTTCCCATGGAAAAACCAGTTGGACCAAGAAACTGAAAGCCGAATTGATAAATCCCGTAAATGATATAGCTAACCCCCGAACTTTCATTGGGAATAATTCAGAGAATAAAACCCACATTACCGGTCCGATGGATACCGCAAAAGAAGCTACGAATCCGATGATTCCTACCAGGATTATCGTTGGGTTCATATCAATAGAAGCTGTAATTAAATCAGATTGGAATTTCTTGGCATCTTGCTCACCCAATGCTGCTTTAACCGCCATTTTGAACGTTACATCATTTGTATAAGTAGTTCCCACCATAGATGTGAGCAGGCTTCTATCAAGCGCAGGTGGTAACGCTTTGACGGAATCATTTGTGAGGGTGTAGGATGCGGAGTTGAAACCATAGGCCAGCAAAAACATGGCTAAAGCAATTCCGGATACCCCATAAATAAGTAGTGGCTTTCTTCCCAACCTATCTATAAATAAAATGGCCACGATCGTGAATACCAGATTAGTCAATCCTACAAAAATGGCCTGAACAAAAGAAGCATTGGTGCCGATACCAGATTGTTCAAATATCATCGGTGCATAAAAAAAGACAGAATTAATGCCGGTTATCTGTTGCAATACGGCTACCACTATCCCGATAATTAATACCAATCGTAAAGCAGGTTTGAATAATTCCTTTAATGGTATTTTTGACTTGGTTTTATCAACAGCCAGGCTTTGCTGTACATCGGCAATCTGTTTAACTGTTTCTTCCTCTGATACGACTTTCACGAACGTTTTCCTGGCCAGGTCTACTTTTCCCTTCATAACCTGCCATCTGGGACTTTCAGGCACTATTAACATGCCGAAGAAATAAAGTACTGCCGGCAAAGTTTCCAACCCAAGCATCCATCGCCAATTATATTCGGCAAATTTCAAACCTAATGCCCACGAAGCATCAGATTCTCCAAACTTTATAATGAGGTAATTGGTAAAAAAAGCTACTGAAATTCCAATAACGATATTTAGTTGATTAAACGAAACCATGCGGCCTCTCATGCCGGGTGGAGCTATTTCAGCAATATACATAGGTGCCAGAATCAAAGATGCACCTACTCCAAATCCTCCGATCATTCTGGCAATTACCAATAAAATAAAAGTTGGAGCCAGGGCAGAAGCAATGGCAGATACAGCATATAATACCGCGGAAATCTGAAGCATTAGTTTTCTTCCAAACCGATCACTTAGTGGGCCTGCAACCATCATAGCCAGGGTCGCTGTTAAGGTCAGGGAGCTTACAGACCACCCTAGTTGTATCTTAGTTAAGTTAAATTGAGGCTCAATAAACTTAACTACCCCTGAAATTACGGAGGCGTCAAATCCCATTAAAAATCCTCCCAGGGCTACAATTAGGGCTACCCGGATGGTATAGGCTTGTTTGTTGGCCATATTAGGTTTTGTTAGTGGATTAATTTATGGATAATTATTGATAAACCCGAGCATTATCAACTTCAGGAAGTTTAAAAATAGGATCCTCATCGGGTTTGGCTTCAACATATATCTCATTAGAAATTATTATTTAACCAGTTTTCAAATCCATAAGTAGAGCCATTAAAAACAATCCCAGCCATATAAGGCCGGGACTGAATCAATATGAAAAAGTTTAGTCATGATCAACCAAGTATCTACCAGTATTTATTTTAGGTTATTGTTTAGGTGAATTTCATGTTTTCGTCTTTATCCCATATCCCCCAGTAAGCTCCTACATCACCTTCTGATCCTACTTTCCAGGATTCATCAAAAGATGAGAAGTAAAACATCTCAATATTGTCTTCTTTCGACCAATGCTGGGCATTTATAAAATATTTTATGGCATTTTCAGTAGAAGGTATGGAAGCACCTAAAGGTGTACCCTGGTCTGGCCATCCTGTCTCTGTGATGATCACCCTTTTACCATTTCCTGCTGCCTCCGCCTTTCTATACATCTCTTTCATGTATAGTAGTGAATGTTCCAGTGGGCAGCTTTCCCAAAATGGATAACAGTTTGCCAAAATCACATCGCATAATTCAGTTATTGAAGGACGATGGGCAAATTCATAGTATGCATCTACATAACCCACTGGTGTATTATTAGTAATCCGGCCCTTCACCTCCTGCAAGAATTCAATGAGCTCGTCTTCCGTTAAATCATTACGATACATCACCTCATTACCTACGGCAGCAATATCAATATAGCCTTCATTTTCCAGTTTAATAAGTCCGTCAATCTCCTTTCTGTTAATCTCGGGGTCATTACCCAGCCAGGCACCAACCAGCGCTTTCATTCCCAGTTCTTTTGCAATAACCGGGATGAGCTCATTACCGTCAGTTGTAGAAAATGACCGGATCCATGATGAATAAGGCCTAATGATTTCAAGCCTTCTCCTTATTTGCGCTTCTGAAAGCTGATCACCTGGTTTCTGGCCTTCCATATACATACTGGAACAAAAACCATGGACTCCGGCTTCCAAATATTTTCTAAGCATTATTTTGAGGTCTTCTAGTGATTTACCACTAAAATCTATTGAAGCCAATGAAAGAAATTTACCTGCTCTGTATGATGACATTTATATTAAATTTTGCTTTAAATATGAAAAAATTAAACTTTTTGACTTTCCAAAGCTGCATATTTAAGTACTTCGTCTTTATCCCAAAGGCCCCAATGACCGCCGACTTCACCTTCGTAGGCAACTTTCCATGGCTCATCAAATGAAGAGAAGTAGAACATTTCAATATCTTCTTCATTAGACCATTTTTGGATATTGATAAAGAACTTCATGGCATTTTCTTCGGAAGGCATTGCTGACCCTACGCCTTTTCCATCACTTGGCCAGCCGGTCTCTGAAATGATAACCTTCTTGCCTTTGGCTGCCTTTTTTGTCAACTCATACATGCGCTGTACACTATAGCCTGCACCATCATTATCGATTCCTTCCCAGTATGGGTAAAGGTTTGCAAGCACCAGGTCACAGGCCTCTACCAACGCAGGTCTTTCAATAAATTGATAGTAGGCATCAACATAACCGATCTGTACGTTTGGTGGCAATAATTCCCTCACCTGTTGGATATACTTGATGACCTCCTCTTCCGACAGTTCCTCCCTTAAAAGTACTTCATTCCCGACTGCCGCTATATCGACACATCCCTTATTTGCAAGCTTCACGAGCGCGTCAATTTCTTCCTGGCTACCACCTTTGTGATTGCTTATCCATGCTCCAACCATTGTTTTCAAACCTTTTTCTTTGGCAACCTCCGGAATAAGTTCGTTGCCACCAGAGCAGGAAAAAGAACGAACCCATTTTGTAGTAGGTGCAATAATATCCATTCGCCTTTCTATCTGATTCTTACTAAGTGCATCACCCACCTGTTGTCCTTCTTCATAAGGGCTGAAACACAAGCCATGCACTCCTATGTCAACTGCCTTTGAAAATAGTACCCTAAGCTCGCTTGTGGTTGATTTACTTAAGTCAATCAGTGGTTTGCTCACAAAATTCTTATCTAATGCATAGAGCTTATCCCGCATAAATGCTGCTGTACTCATCTTGGTGGCTTTCCTTCGTGCTATCTCTGCCCTTACTTCATTAGCTTTTTCTTCAGTAACATCATAATTCCACATAACTAAAAGGGCTATCAATGTTCCAAAAATGGGCACACCTGAATAAAATAATCGTAACCCTGTAAGCGTTTCGACCGTTTGTTGTCCTAATTCAGCGTTGAATCCAACTACGGATAGAATAACTCCGCTTAGTCCACCTGCGATAGCAAAACCAAATTTGACCATCCACCAGTAGATTGCCCCAAAAATTCCTTCCCGTCGTAATCCTGTATTTAACTCATCCATGTCAATGACATCAGCAGTCATAGACATCATCAAAACGAATAAACTTCCTATACCAAAAGAGTGGAATGGAAGGGCAATGATGAACATATAAGGTTTGCCTGGAATAAATAAAAACCATAAAGAGAGATAACCTAAAATAGAGATGCTTTGAGACACTAAGAATGCTCGCTTCTTACCCAAAACTTTTGACATTTTTGCAACAATTGGAATAACCACAAAGGTTGTAACCAGGGCTCCTAAGCTACCAAATAAAGTAGGCCAGTAACCAGCGTCTTCTGCATCGCCGCTAAACAGATAATAGACTATTATAAAAAATGAAAAAGCTGCAATCGTATTAAAAGCATTGAATATAAAGAAGGTTGCAATGCAAAGCTTTCTAAATGGTTTTAAATTAAAAGCCTGTTTAAAACCCTGAAAAATTTCGCCTAAGCTTCTGCCAATTGTTCTGAATGTTAATGGTGAGTAGTCTTCATCGATTGTTGACCTGCTTTTGATAAATATTGCCGGAATCATGGCAAAGAGCATACAAACTAGCCCCACCCAAATGGCTAGCTGTCTGGTTGCTACTTCCGCCGATGAGAATAAATCCTGATCATACATAATTACCCAAAACCATGGGGCAATAACCCAGGCCCATTGACCAACCCATTGTGCAACTGCCATGATGTTGGTTCGTTCATGGAAATCATCGCTCATTTCGTATCCTATGGCTACGTAAGGCACACTAAATATGGTAAGTCCCAGATAGAACAAAAAAGACCAACCCAGAAAATAGGCAAAGTTATAATCGACTCCGTTTTCACGATACAACTGCCACATAGTAATAAAAGCGATACCCATAATCACAGCACCCAGGAATACATATTGCTTACGTCTACCCCATTTGGATTTTGTATTGTCAGATATGAAACCCATGATTGGGTCGGTAATGGAATCAAATACCCGGGGAAAGAAATAAATCACGCCCCACATCCAACCGGGAAAGCCCAGGTCCTGCACGAGAACCACCATAAAAATACCCAGGACGGCCGGAAACATCTGATTGGCAAACATCCCCATTCCAAAGGCTACTTTAGCCCCAAAAGGCACATGACTTTTAACTGTGGTACTTGACATAATTTTAGGGGTTAGTTGGTATTAAAATTGTTTGAATAGCCTTAGGGCTAATTGATAATTCCTTTATTTGATCATTTAGCGAAAGGTTATATCCTTTTAGTTCTTCCGTTTGATTAAATACGACAGCAACAACAGACCCATCGGGATTTTTAGCGGCAGTAACCATTAATTCATCATCAGTATTTTCAAATCCAATCCTTATGGCGCCGGGGCGAATGTATTTGCTGAAATGAGCCATTGTGTAATACAATGGAGTGATATAAACCTCATCGTTTTCGATGTCCACGATAACAGGAGCTACACACCAATTCTTAAACCAATTCGGCCCACCTTGCCTGTCCAGTACCATATTCCAATCGACCCATCCGTCAACCCAATTGTTGAGACACCCAATAATATCCCTGGCATATCTGTAGGTAGGCACATATTTAGGATGCATGGCTTTTTGATCTTCAGGCGCCCAGTCCCAGCCCCAATCAGTGGCTTCTTTACGCCAATACCAATCATCATCTTTCCATTTAGGCACTTCAGCATCTACACATGCCTCGGATTGGATTAAGTGCTTTTCAGGTGCTTTTTGATGAGCGTATTGTAATTCTTCAGGAAAAAAATCAAATGTGCTGGCGTACCAATGTATGGCAGTACCATGAAAATATTTTGCAGCAGCCTTATCTTTGTACATTTCATCAACCCATTCCTTGAGGTGCTCCCTGTTCTGGTCATAACCTAAAATTTTAACACTGGCTTTATCATCTGCTTCAAGCCTGGGACCAAGATGATTCTGTACAAAACTTGTCATTTCTTCCGGGGTAAAGTGCATGCTTTCCCAGTTATTACCATTTCCCAGCGGCTCATTTTCAACGGTTAATCCCCAAATATCTATTCCTTCCGCTTTATATGCATCGATATATTTTGAAAAATACAAGGCCCAGCTGTCGTAATACTCCGGGAGTAGTTTACCACCTACCCAATCATTATTGTCTTTCATAAAAGGAGGTGCTGTCCATGGTGAGGAAATGATCTTAAACCCATCAGAAGACACTTCCATAGCCTCTTTTATCATAGGTATAATATCATCTTTATCCTCGTCCACAGAAAAGGTCCCCAGACCTTTATCTTCATCAGTAACATAAGCATACTGACCCAATGAGAAATCGCAGGAATTAATATGGGTACGAGTTAATGAATATCTGGCACCTTCGTCCCCGAAATAAGCCTCTGTTATCTTTCTTCGGTTAGCCGCACCTAGTTGATTCAGAAGATATGCCGAAGATTCAGTGAAAGAACCACCAAAGCCAGTTATCGTCTGAAACTGAATTTCTGGTTTGAGCTTAATAGCAATTGGATCACCTTTATATTTAAACTCTGTTACCCTGGTTAGCTTATTTCCGTTAGCTGAAGTTTCAAATACTTCAAGTTGTAGGGTATTGTCCATCGAACATGAAAATAGTATCAATACAAAAAATAAAAAGGTTAGGTGTTTGATCATAGTACTTTGCTTTAATTCACTAATAATGATTCTTTCACTGGAGGGACCTTCACCTCTTTCAATAATTGTTCTACATTGCCATTATAGGTTTTTGTTATTGAATTTCCTCCTCTGGATAGTCCTTCAAAAACTCCCTGATCAACCAGTGCCCAGAGTGCATATTTTGCCTTTCCATCCACTGTGAATAAGCCAAAGTGGTTTTCGGAACCTCCCGGATTTCTGGCATCCTTCCAGGGCTCGTCAAATGCTTCAAAATAAAAACAGGATATTCCTTCATTATCAGTCCATTCACGCATCAATCGATAATAGATTGCTTCTTTGTATTCATCCGTTGCTTTAGAACCATTTCTGCCATAATGATGATTATCAGAGTCACAACTTGCCCACCCAGTCTCACCAATATGAATGGGTTTTGATACCCTAATACTATCCATGTATTGCTTTACACTGGAATATTGGCTTTGGGCATAGGCCAATGCCCTGTTCATGATTTGATCAATTTGCTCTTTTTTGGGTAGATTTTCCTCGTCATCAGCCAAACCCCAAAAAACGGGGTTATAATGTGTATCATGCATTGGATAGGTATGAATCGATAGATAATCCACAGATCTAATCAATTCATTAAGGTCATCTACATGGTACTCAGAACCTCCGCCACCCCATGAAGCAAAATTGTCTGAGCTTGTAATCCAGATGTCTTTTGGTAATTCCCCCTCTTCACGCAACTTCACCAAATGCTTTACCCACTTAAGTATTACTCCGGGTTGCACAAAATAAGTAGCAGCCCACTTTACCATAGCTTCATTTCCAACGGCAAGTACTTTGACGATGTCAGGATACTTTTGGGTTAATCGAATAGCCTCTTCAATCTCAGCAGTGTTCTCTTCCACATCTTCCCTTGAATGGTCCGGTGAATCGGTAAAAGCGCCTGCACAGTCAATCCAAATGCCCATCATCACATACATTTCAAAATCCTTTTTTGCCGTTTTTAGTTCTTTTATAGCTTGAAGTAAACGTTTTACCTGGGGTGTTTTTTGCGTTTTATAGGTTCGGATGATTCGTATACCCATGGCATACAATATCTCCATATCTTCTTTTAGCTCTTCTATTGTAGGTGCCTCTTCCAGGGTCTTTTTTCTAAATCCCCCATAAGAAATAGCTGGATATGCCGGGTTACCTAAAATTTCTTCAGCCGTCAACTGCTTAATATTCGTTGTTTGTTTTTGCTCCATTTGGTTACATGATGTAATTAATGCCAGCAATATTGAGATAATTATACATAAGATCCATTTCATATTAGCGCATTTCTTTAATTGTTAATGGAAAAATTCATTGCTTATAAAAATTATTGCTGGCTTTAACCCTTGAATATGCGGGTTGAATAACTTGAATTGACTAAATTCATTTCATTACCCTAACAAACAAACTATTCATATACCCTGACATAATCAACCAGCATGGTTTGTGGAAATTCTGTGTTATTATCCGGAGGACCAACAAACGTACCTCCTACTGCCACGTTCAATAAAATATAAAAAGGGTGATCATCAAAAACCCATTCCCCATCAGCATCTTCTGGAGTAATTTGATTGTATAAGACATCGTCAACATAAAAGTTTATGTAATCCGGCCCCCATTCTATACCAAAAATGTGAAAACCAGTATCAAAACGATCATTGGATAATTCGAATTCTTTTGTTATAGCTTGTCCCGCTGAATATCCGGGACCGTGTACGCTTCCAGCTATAATGGTAGGTTGCTGACCCCTGTTTTCCATAACATCTATTTCCCCGCATTGAGGCCATATTTGGGTATCGCAATTATTTCCCAAAAGCCAAAAAGCGGGCCACAGGCCTCGTCCCCAGGGAAGTTGTATCCTGGCCTCAAAACGGCCATAAAGTTGTTCGAACAATCCTAAAGTGATGACTCTGGCTGAGGTATATTGTGAACCACTGAAGCTTTCTCTTCTTGCAATAATTTTCAACATACCGTCCTCGACCCTTACATTCTCAGGTCGGTCTGTGTAGTATTGTAATTCCTGATTACCCCAACCATCCTGTCCCGTGCCAATATCGAATGTCCACATGGCAGGATTCGGGGCTCCCGGCGTATCAAATTCATCTGACATCACCAAATTATCTAAGGTGGTTACGGTCTGATCTTCATCAACACAGCTTGTAAACCCTAGTGTTAAGATGGTTAATAGACTGATTTTTATTATAGCATTCATTTGTTTCATTTTTCTATGTCGGTTTATTGTGACGGACAGGGACCCTCACGATAGGGTCTCTGCCATTTAATATTAATTTACTGGTTCAATTTTTTAATTATTCAAGGGTTATGTCGTCAATATAATAGGTTCCATCTTCCGTAATTGGACCATCCACTTCATCGTTGTCAGGTTTTATAACCAACCTGAAATAAGCAGTAGGAGCTGGCGCATTAGGAAATTCAAATGATAGCTCTACCCACTCATTGGCATTTTCAATGGTTCTGAATGCAGGAACAGGGTTTCCAACATCCGGGGAATCCTGTGCCACTTCAAAACGAAATACAACATTAGGTTTGGTAGAGTAGACTTTCATTTTGAATGTAGGGGTAGCATTTAAGTCAAAAGGTTCAGCGAAATTATTTTGAACACCTGCAAAGAAGTCTGCCCCTGCTTCTTTTATTACCTGGAAAGCAAAATCAGAAGTATTTATACCTTCCTTAAATGGATTAGCTACTATACCAGATGAGATACCGGCACCAAAGTTAATTTCAGACGGAAAAGTTTCACAACCTTCAAAATCGACCGGGAAGGAAGTGGCAGCAACTAATTCACCATCACATCCATTGGTAGCCCCGCCACCGCCAGCACCCAGGATAAGGGATACATTATCAATATTTACCAGACCTGCAGCAGCCCCTAGGTCAAACAAAACCCTGGCATCTGTAGCGCCAAAGCCATTGGCTGTAACTGTAACTGAATAAGTCTGCCTATTTGTATTAATGCTAATTGTTTCTGTGGTACTTGAAAAATCACCTCCACTCAGTCCAATACCTGCCAGGATATCCCTTTCCCGGTCTGACCATGCATCAAAAGTTAATGTGTAAGTTTCCCCCTCAATGATCTCGAGTTTCTGGCTAAGATTTACATCAAAAGGATTGCCAGCCACCTCTACATTGACTGAATAGAAACTGTTACCATTTTCTGTGACTACCGGTGCTGGTGCATCGTCATCAACCCCAATAATCCATGACTGACTTCCATCGGCAAAATCCCCGTTGGTTATTAGACCTCCATCAAGTCTGCTAACGACCACGGTGCGACTGACCTGTGTGGCGGCATTACCGGCAGCGTCACTTACATCATAGGTAATAAGATATGTTCCGACAGTACTAATGTCTACGTCATCACCACCTACAACAATACTGGATGTAATATCACCATCCACATTGTCAGAGGCAGTTGCGCCGGGATCAGTGAACATATCCCCTATGATTAAATCTATCATTGCATCTCCATTAAGCGTGATCACTGGAGGCGTAATATCTTCGCCAGAACCACCTTCGGAATTATAGAAATAAATATTGTCTATATATACCTCTCCGGAATTGATAAGGTCTATCACCACTTGCTGGATATTGCCTGATCCACTTAACCCGTTGCTCTCCAATTCTGTAAAAGGTATATCAAACTGTAACCACGTTCCCTGGGCTATAGCCGGATTGGAGGAGGAGTTGACATTAATTAATGCTTCACTGGCCTCTCCCTCCGGAATATCAACTAACTTCATAAGGAATGAAGAACCCTCATCAACAGCATTAGGAAACCATAAATCAAAACGGAAGTTGGTCATTCCTGCAGC
>DAXETV010000044.1:0-44350 GCA_051155775.1 Cyclobacteriaceae bacterium
AGTGAGATAGGACCGGAAGGATTTAACAAGTTTCCTACAGCACAACACTTTGCTTCCTGGCTCAAACTCGCTCCCAACAACAAAATCAGCGGTGGTAGAGTACTATCCAACAGAATACCACAAGGTAGTAACCGACTAAAAATAGCTCTACGAAATGCTGCTAATGCAGTCGGCAACCTCAAAGACTCTGACCTTGCTAAGTTCTTCAGGAAAATCGCTTTCAAAAAAGGACGACAAACAGCAATCAATGCCACGGCCAGAAAGATTGCCGTGATCCTCAGGAACATGATCACCAAGAAGCAACCTTACATGCCAAAGAATAATTATCTATTTTTAGATCAGAAAAGACGGATTGTAAGCAAGATGAGAAAACAGATAGCCGATTTAGGTATTAACCCCGATGATTTGGGATTTTCCAGAGCCAAAAGGGATAAAATCGCCGCTCAAATGATACCTGATATTCAATCACTTAGCTTACGTTAGTCAGTATGGTCGGTAGCATTATGATTGACATTAATTTGTATTTTTGTTGCAGATGAAAAAACTGTACATCATAGCTGGATGCAACGGAGCAGGCAAGACAACAGCTTCCTATACGATTCTGCCAGATATACTTGACTGCAAGGAGTTTGTGAATGCGGACGAGATTGCCAGAGGTATTTCACCTTTTCAGCCTGAAAAAGTCGGCATCGAGGCAGGTCGAATGATGTTGAGAAGGATCAATAACTTGTTAGAATCTGAGGAAAGTTTTGCTTTTGAAACTACGCTTTCGACAAGGAGTTATGTGAAGTTTGTAGAAAAAGCGAAACAATTAGACTATCAAATTACCTGTCTGTTTTTTTGGCTTGATTCAGAAGAATTAGCTATTTCAAGAGTCGCCACGAGAGTGAAAGAAGGAGGACATAATATTCCGGAGGAGGTGATAAGAAGAAGATATAGCGGAGGATTGAAGAACTTTTTTAATCTTTTTCTACCAAAAGTGGACAATTGGTTATTTGTAAATAATTCTGGAGACAGCTATGAAATTATTGCTGAAGGTTCGATGAATGAAATTACCGTCAATAACGTTTTACAATGGCAAGAATTAAAAGAGAAATATTATGGGAACTAAAGAGCAATTAAAAGAAGAACGTGATAAAATTGTAAAAGGGCTTGAGGAGACATACAGAAAGCTTGTAGAATTTAAAAAAGACAAAAAAAGTCCAATGATTGTGCTTCGAGAGGGCAAAATTACAGCAGTAGATCCTAATGATATACTACCCACAACATCATATAAGCGTAATGCGGGCTAAACAGTTAAATTGAGTATTTTTGCTACTACTAAACTTTGCGGTGAGCGGATAGTGAAGCACTATTAAATCCGACATTACGTTTATACCTAACGTTGGAGATAATTGGGGAGATTTGGAGTTGGAATTGACCCCTTTAAATTTGCCAATTTCATCTTTTCCAAATTGATTTCAGGAGCTAACGATTAAGTACTACCACTTTCATCACTATCTTAGTTCAAGCCCTTTGGAAGGCCGTTGTATCAATTGGTATCTCTGTCCGCTTATTATACGGACAAGTCCAACTCAGAACATACTGCAGACACAGGGCAAACATGATCCAACAAAGAGCCGACAGCATTCATAAAATGGCCAAGTTCCTCAAGTATCTCAACTTCCGACTTGACATGGTAGTAAGAGACGTAGCAGGACAAACTGGCTTGAAAATCATCCGAGATACCTGCAACGGGAACCTTGATCCTAAATTGCTTGCTAAACACCGGCATCACAACTGCCGAAAGTCTGAAGACGAAATTGCTAAAGCACTGGTATCCAACAAAAGAGAAGACTATCTCTTTGGTCTCAGACAAGAGTATGGCCGACACCAGTTTTAGGGACGGTATGCTTTTGCATCAGGACCTGGTTATGCTGAAAGATTGCTTAACTGCTTCGCAACGATCGTGGATGAGCCGTCATTAAGTTGGCACTAACGGAAATTTAACCGCATTATGGCCCGTTTTTTTATAGCCGGACAAGTACACGGATTGGTACTGGGTTACTCATTATTTGTCTAAAGCACATGCTTATCCTCTGTTAACAATATGCCTTTTTCCAGGGCCACTTTATTAGCGGTGTCAACCAGCTGGCCTGAGATAATGATTTCGCGGGCTTTATTCATATCCTCTGCAAAAACCCGGTCTTCTTCGGCATGGTCGATCCGTGAGCGTATCAGGTCATGACAGGCCTCCAGGATAATTCCTGATTTCATGGGCTTTCGATAATCAAATGCCTGTGCAGCGCAGATCATCTCCACGGCCAGTATATTTTCCAGGTTATTGATGATTTGGTTCAGCTTTCTGGCGCTTATTGACCCCATGCTGACATGGTCCTCCTGGCCTAAAGATGTGGGGATACTGTCCGCACTGGCGGGGAAGCAAATGCTTTTATTTTCAGCCACCAGTGCAGCAGAGGTATACTGAGGTATCATAAAACCGGAGTTGATACCGGTATTCTTCATCAGCAGTTTTGGCAGGCCATCTGCCCCGCCTTGTAGAAGCAAGTAGGTCCTCCGGTCAGAAATATTCCCCAGCTCACAAGCAGCTATAGATAAATAGTCGATGGGCACTGCCAGTAATTCCCCATGGAAATTTCCGCCGCTAATCGCTTTTTTATCACTGATGATGATGGGGTTGTCTGTGACAGCATTCATTTCTATTTCCAGTAGTTCCTTCAGGTGCAGCCAGGCATTCCTCACTGTTCCATGCACCTGAGGCATGCATCGAATCGAATAAGGATCCTGCACCCGACCACAACTGGCATGGGAAGCCACCATTTCAGAGTTTTTTAGCAGGATGTTAAGCCTCTGTGCCACATATTGTGAACCTTCGAAGGGCCTGATGTCGTGGAGTTCTTTTTCAAATGGCCGGGCTGACCCTAATACCCCTTCCAGGCTCATAGCACCTACTATGTCTGCAGTATCCATGCAATTGAGTAACCGCTGGATGCCCAGAATGCTAAATGCCTGGATAAATTGAGTGCCGTTAATTAAGGCAAGCCCTTCTTTAGCCCCTAACTCGACAGGCTTTAACTGATATTTTTTCAGAACTTCACCTGAATCACGGTACACTCCATTTTTCCATACTTTACCAAGCCCAATCAGGGGCAGAAATAAATGGGCCAGTGGCGCCAGGTCACCAGATGCACCTACAGACCCTTGTTGGGGCACCAAGGGAATGATATCATTTGCCAGGTGCCACTGAATACGCTCCAGTACTTTCATGGAGATGCCTGAATAGCCTTTTGATAGTGCATGTATTTTTGTGATCATCATCAGCTTCACTACTTCCAGTGGTGTGGCCTCACCCACACCAACACTATGGCTCCTCAGTATATTTTCCTGCAGACTTTTGGTTTGGCCTTTATTGATGATAGTAGTACACAGGGGGCCAAATCCTGTGTTAACGCCATAAACAACCTCCCCTCTATCGATGATATTTTGGACGTTTGCAGCGCTTTTTTCAATGAGATGCTTTGCAGCCTCATCAAATGCACCATGAAAGCTTCCATCTGTAAGATGGAAGGCAGTAGAAACATCCAGAAGGTCGCTGCCATAAAAAAATGTTTTAGTCACAGTTTTTTATTTAAAAGATACTAAAAAGACCATTGGGCTTCTTCATCCTCAATATACTTCTTCTTTGTAAAGTACTCAGATTTTATCTTTTCATATTCCTCTTTAGGAAGATAAGTTGAGGATTTATCCAGTGCGTCTTCCGCATAATCATACAACCTATTGGACAAGGCTTCAAAAATGTATGCTTTGGTAAGCAGCGGGGAATACTTATTGAAATCTTTTGCCTTCAGTAAAATATCATAAGCTTTCAGGGGGTTGTCCTGTGCTTCCCTGAAGTATCTTGCCCAGGCGATAACCTGTCTTTCATCAAAAGGATTGATGTATCCAAATACTCCAATCTTCTCTTTCTCAGTCGTGTAGTCGAGGGTGACCTGAAGGCTATTTTTCTCCCTGTCGATTTTTTCTGTTAGCCCCGGATGCAGCGCTTTCATGCTATTTACCTTATTCCACAACTCAGATGTTATAAAGTTTTTGTCATATTCAAGATAGTGTTTTATCAGTGTGAGATAAGATAGCGCTCTGTAATTCTTATTCTCGATAGATTCTATGAACCTTACCAGGTCGTTATATAAATAATCCTGCTTTCTAAACCTCACAAATTGATACTTTAAACGATCCTCTTCATTTTCCATATCTATTAAATCCGCCAGTAGTATTCCCAGCATATCGCCCGCCATTTCTTGTAGTGATGAATCTTCCACAATTGCTTGCTTCCAGGCTTTGGTTGCTTGCATGTGCTCCCCGGCTTCTCCAAGTGCTATAGGCAGGTTAATATTACTATCATCATATTTTTTAAAATATGCTTCTTTGAAAAAATCGACTGCCAGTTTAGGTGCATTTTGTTCCAGTGCCCAGATTCCAAGCACATGATTAAAATAACCGGATTTGGCGGAATAATCGTGGGCCATTAAGTCAAGCTGAAAAAATGCTTCTGCTATATCCCCGGATTTGTAAAGAAGATTGGCCAAAGTAAACCCAATCACCGGTCTGTAATCAGCATTCGAAGGGTGTTGGTAACAGCTTCTCAGCACTTTTAGTACCTCAGGGTCAGTTTCTGTGGTGGCTATGTTGTTAAGATAGGAAAGTGTGTGGGCATTTAGCGTAGAATCAACTTTCATCAAATCCACGTCTAAGTCATGATACCTGTTCACCGCGGCTAATGCCATAAGGTTTGCTTTTGCGGGAAATTGGTCCGTATAGGCAAGCATTTGATTTATGGTGTCCTTGCTTAGATCAAGGTAAGCCTGCGTATAAAGGTTATAAAGATTAATTATTGAAGTCTCGTTATTATGATTAAAGAAGGTAAAAGCACTATCTAAAAGATCGGTTTGAGCATAAAGTAGTCCGAGGTTGTTTTTAATCGGTTTACTATCAGGAAATACTTCAAGGCCTGCCTGCAGGGCGAAGAGGGATTTAAAAAAAAGATTCTCCTGCTCATAAGTTTTGGCTTGCCGTATGAAAGAGTATTCTGAAGGGTTTCTATCCGC
Organism: Cyclobacteriaceae bacterium; assembly: GCA_051155775.1. Taxonomy (GTDB): domain Bacteria; phylum Bacteroidota; class Bacteroidia; order Cytophagales; family Cyclobacteriaceae; genus CAYSCZ01. Next base: position 5,106 of record DAXETV010000044.1, read on the forward strand.
TGCCAGCCCATAAAAATAGTTTGCTTCCAGAATTTCATTTTTTTGAGCATGTATCTCAGCAAGTTTGTAGCATGATCTATGATTATGGTAACCATATATGCTTCCTTCTTCATAATATTGATGCGCAAGAAAATCTTCACCTAATATATCATATAGATCCGCGATGGCATTCAGGGTTCCCGCCTTGCTTAATTCGTACGTGATTTTATGGTGATAAAAGAACAAACCAAAGGCTATAGCTAACCCACCGATGATGGCTGTGACATATGGGAAGTGCTGTTCTTTGTACACAATCTTTTGAACCAGAAGATTTTTCATCAATGGATCAATAAAATTGGATAAGGTGTAAAAGAAAAACAGAAAGCTCATACCAATGTGCGTGAATATGATGATCTCTTCAAATGCTTCAATAACAGGGTCGTTGGCTAATAAGTATTGAATACATAAAGTACCCAGGGCCAAGATTCCAAGAACAAGAAAAAAGAAGCCGCCGAAAGGTTTGAACGGTGTGGTGATTGAAAAAAATGGTGTTTTATGTCTAAAGGTCCAAAAGGCAATCCAGGTAGATATGACAAACAGCCAATAAGGTGGCAGGTAAAATATATCCCAGTTAAAAATTCCTTTTATGTGGGTATAGGTAACCAAAAGGTTAAGTATATAAATAACCGATAAAATGATAAAGTGTGTGCCGCTTTTACTATCCAGGCTGGTTTTCGCATTATGGGTTATGCTTAAAATAAAATAGATTATTTCATGCGAGATGAATAAAATAAATAAGATGGTAAGGATGAGTGAAAGCGATAACCCATAGGTAGCCAGATACAGAAATGGCTGATCAACTTCTGAATAGAAATTCACGATCAGATAGATTACAAGCGTGCTAAAGGTGAAGGTAAGGACCCTGGCCCAGAAGCCCGTGTACTTTCCATAGGCCTGGAAATAATAACTTGGAAGGACATAAGCGATGAATACCGGCAGGAGAACTTTTTTATCCAACCAGCCAAAAAGCATGATTTGTTCCCATGCCATGGTGTTAATACCCAGCATAAATAAAATCATGGCTATTAAATACCAAAACCTTTTGAAGTAGGTAATCGAGGTCAGGCAAACGATAAGAGTAAATGATAATAAAATCAACTGTAGTATGTAGAAGGCTGGTTTTATCTGGATAGGTCCCCCGTCAAAGTATTGGCTTACAAGATAAACCTGGCCTTTTACCTGCAGGTTAAACAACCCGACGTTAACATCAGAAACAGGAACGTCAACTAATGTTGTTTCACTTGTTTTGTACCAGTCAATAGCAAGGTCATAACCAGCGAACCAGGCATACAATAAAAAAAATGAGATTGAAAATAGTGTTACAGAAAAAAACCAGAATAATATCTTATAATCCCATCTCCAATTACGCCAGTAATACCAATTCATTTATTGATCAATCACTTTCGGTACCCTGAAATAATCAGAGTCTTTTTTAGGGGCATTCAGTAATGCTCTCTCATGTGGTAGATGTTCACCCACAACATCTTCCCGGAAGACATTCATTTCATGTGACATGTTGGTCAGAGGTTCGACACCTTCCGTATCTACTTCTTCAAGTTTTTCTACCCAGGTTAAAATTTCTTCCATGTCTTTGATCATCTGTCCTTCTGATGCAGGATCAAATTCAAGGCGTGCCAAATGAGCGATTCTGTGTAATGTATCTCGGTTAATTTTCATGTAACAATATTACTAAATAGATCAAACTTTAAATTCATGTAATAACTCTTCGGGAAAATAACGCGCCAATTCACCCTGAATGATGTGTCGGACTTCATTTTTCATGAGAACCATGTCCTTATATTTTTCCGGATATTGAGGTTCATGAAATATCACCTTGGAAAGATGCTTGCTAATAATAAGATCGTCCTTTTTAGGATGTATTTTCCAGTTAAAAGGTATGGTCACGGGTATGATGGGTATATTTTCTTCAAAGGCTAGCTTAAAAGCGCCATTTTTAAAGTTTGCCAGATGGGGAGGATTGGGTGATACCCTTCCCCCCTCAGGATATACTGCTATGCTAAAACCTGACTTCAACGCTTTTCGGGCCTCCTCCATGCTATTATACCTGCTTTTCGGGCTTTCACGGTCCACGGCGATATGGTAGTTTCGAAACATATATCCAAACAATGGAATTTTTACCAGAGAATGTTTGCCTATGAATTTGAAGGGCTGAGGAAAAAATCCCAGGGAAGGCGTATCAAAGAAAGAAAAATGATTGGCACATAAAATGTATGCCTGGTTTTTATCCGGTTTAAATCGCCATTCAATATCAACAGGCAAAAAAGAAATCCTAAAAAATGTTTTTGCCCACCAGTTATTCATTTTCAGTGCAGATTTGTAGAAGGCTGGTATATGTATGCCCAAGATAAATAATGGGAAGATCAACAGGAATAATCCTGCAAATGTGCTGAGGACATAATATGAATAAACTTTTTGCCTATACATGGTGCAAAAGTAAGAAAAACCAACACTGCAATTATTAGTGAATTTTTTAATTAAATCATTATTTCGTTTTTAATCATAACTTAGGATTTCCATAATATTATTTTTAGGCTAAATAGTATACCCGTAGCAAAATGACACAGAAAATTGATCGCATCGAATTATTCCACGCCAGGTTAAAACTTAAACATCCATTCATCACTGCTCTTGGACAAAGAACGCACACAAACAACATTATACTTAAAATATCAACCAATGAAGGGCTTGAAGGCTGGGGAGAATGTGCGCCATTTCCACCGATCACAGGTGAAACCGTGGATACTTGTTTTATAACCGGTCGATTGATTGGTGAGCGACTACTGGGAAAAAATCCTATGGATATTGAAGGGATCAGCGCATTAATGGATAAAATTATTTATGGGAATACGGGTATAAAATGTGCATTTGATGTTGCCTTGTATGATATGGCTTCCAAACATGCAGGCAAGCCCTTGTATGAATTTCTTGGTGGAAGCAATGATAAGATAATTACTACGGATTACACGGTGAGCTTATCCGACCCTGAAAAGATGGCCAACGATGCCATTGATGTCTTCGATAGAGGCTTTCCTGCCATTAAAGTTAAACTCGGAGCAGACGGAACAAAGGATGTAGCGCGTATAAAAGCCATTCGTGATGCAGTTGGGTTTGGTATTGCGATTCGTATAGATGCCAATCAGGGATGGGAACCTGAGGAGGCGATAAATGCCTTAAAAATGTTGGAAGGATATAACATCCAATATTGTGAAGAGCCAATTTCCAGGAAGCGATATCTCGAATTGGAGAAGGTGATTAAATCTTCACCAATAAAGATAATGGCTGATGAATCAGTGTTCGATCATTGGGATGCCCGGAAGATGTTAAAATATGGATTGTGTAATATGATTAACCTCAAGCTTGGCAAATCTTCCGGTTTTGTAAAAGTCCTGAAAATTATTGATGAAGCTGAAAAATACAATGTGGCGATGCAGGTTGGTGGGTTTTTGGAATCCAGGCTGTTGTTTACCGCAAATTGTCATCTGGCCTTCTGTTCGGATCTAATAACCTATTTTGACCTTGATAGTCCGTTGTTTCTGGCTATTGATCCAATTATTGGAGGGATGGAGTATTTGGCAAATTGGGAGGTTAAACTGCCTAACACACCAGGGCTGGGGTTAACAGTAGATAAAGACTTTCTGAATGATTTAAGTAAGGAAGAGATTTGTGAGTAAAGCAATAATTATTGAAATCAAATCACCCATTTATCACGGTCAACATATGCGCAATCCTCTTTGAGCTTATGCCCCTGATATTGTTCTTTAAGTGTTTTGTTGTAATGATCTTCAAGCGAACGGCATAGAAACGGACGTTTTAACCATTTTCCACTTTCATCTAACAAGGGTTTACTATCAATAAAAATTTCTTTTTTCTGATATACTGCAAATAGGTTAACCTCCTCAGGTTCGATTTCACTTATCCTTACATAATCAACCAAAGCGCAAAGGGTATCTGCGTAAAAATGATTAATAACCGTATCATCTGTTTCTAAGGCTTTAACCCTTGCTTCATAAGTAAATGGTAATGATTTATTGTACTTGGAATTGGGGCCTACAAAAGTTTTAATAATGCTCATTGGATAGATCTTTGAAGTCTTTAAAATGACATTAAATTACTGGATGCATAGCGTTTGATTGTAGGAATATGATCTTATCTAAGCGTGATTTTTATCATTATTTGGCTTATGTATATCATAATAATACTACTTTTTGAATACCGGGTTGTTGAGGTGCACTCCAACGTTTCCATATTTTTTTATTGAAGTAAGTTGTATGTTGGCTTAGCATTCTTTTTTTGTTTTACTTCAGCTCATGGGCACTTCCATCAGCAGCACCCGTGATTTTGAACCGGATTTTAATTGTATGGATTCTGTTTCCCAAATACCCAGACCGTCCCTTCTGTGGAGTTCCTGATGGTTTATTTTCACATTTCCCTCAAGAATGAGTGCATACACACCATTTCCGGTACTTTTAACCTGATACGTAACTTCAGCACCCGCATCAAAGCTGCCTATATGAAACCAGGCATTCTGATGGATCCACACGCCCTGATCATTTTTATCAGGGGATAATATTTGTGAAAATTTGTTGGGTACTTCCAAATCCCTGATCGAAATTTGGTCATATCTTGGTTCAACATTTTTTTTATCAGGGAATATCCAGATTTGTATAAACTTCACTTCTTTATCTTTATTCGCGTTATATTCACTGTGAAACACCCCGGTACCTGCACTCATTACCTGGATATCACCTGCTTTGATGACAGCCCTGGTACCCATACTGTCCTGGTGTTTGAGGTCACCTTCCAGAGGGATGGATATGATCTCCATGTTGTCGTGCGGATGCTTACCAAACCCCATACCGGCAGCTACCCGGTCATCGTTGAGTACCCGGAGCAATCCAAAGTTTGTCCTGTCGGGATCATAGTATCCTGCGAAACTAAATGTGTGGTGAGAGTCCAGCCATCCGTGGTTGGCGTGTCCCCGGCTTTCAGCCTTATGCAATATAGTTTTCATGGTTTTCACTTATTTTAAAGGTAAATGATTAAATCCTGAATGATTGAATTTAGATGCATTGGCTTTATGGAATTCCTGCATAAAAGAATTTATTTGCAAAAGTTGATGAATATAGTTTTACCAATGTATCTGATAGAACGTATTTTTTGAATTTTCTATTTATGAAAATTTTGTGGGTTTCATAAACTCCTTTCAAGGGGTCAGGATTAGATAGATACTGAAGATAAAAACACTTCTGGGAATAAAGAATAATGGCGAGGAACTGAGCAACAAAACGAGGCAAAAGGAAAGCCAATCTTCGACTTACAAAATATGGGCATTGAATTTTAAAGAAGCAATGGTTTGATTCATTAATTCTCCAACAACGCCTCGAGTTCAGGTATCTGGTCCCTTATTAAATCTTTTTCCTTATCGGTTATGTTGAAATTGTTTCCCTGCATTTGCATGGCAGCTTCGAATTGAGCGCGCTGGGCTTCAGGGATTTGGCCCATTTGTTCTTCCATTTTCACATAGCTATAGCCGATACCAATCCTTGCCCATTTCATCAGTGAGTTTTCATCCCACCCATATTTTTCAAGTACATTCAATATGTCACTGTTGGCTTTTAAGGCATCCAATGCGTTCATCTGTGTCATGGCCTCATAATTTTCGCCTAACGCCTCCAATTCAGTAGTCATCGGTTTGAAGGTTTTGATGAAGCGTGATAGGTCATCTTTATTTATTTTAACCTCATCTTGGGCAACTACAGCTATTGATAGGAAAAACAGGAAAATTGTGACGGCATAAAATCTCATAATTTCAAATTTTAGGTCAAAATTAATTATCTTAAACGATCTTAATCCTATTTATCTATTTGAATATATTTAATTTCACTATTGGTTCTCCATCAGTAAAATAAAATCCTTGATTTTTTCATTAGGTACTGTTACGGAAAGCACATAGTGTTTGATCTTCCAATCATTTGCTTTTTTCACCACCACACCTGACCCGCGACAAACGCCCATCCAGGTGTCTAAGCGTTCATCAAACCAGGCGATATAACCGGTATCATCAACAATGATATTTCTTTCTATGGTCTTGAAGTCCCAGGCAGGGGCCTCACTGAAAGCATTTTTAGCAAAACTTTGAAATTCTTTTTTGCTCCATCGTTCGTTTTGGTCAGTACCCAGGAAATAGGAATCTGTGGTCATCAAACCAAAATATTTGTCAGCGTCAGCATCAGTTGCTGCCTGGTGCCAGGTTTCGACCATTTGATGGATTGATTTTATGCTTTGATTTTGTGACTGGGCTTTAATAGAAAAACAGCATATTGTGATGGTTATAAATAAATGAAATGGATTCATGGCTGTAAATGGATTAATAAGATTTAAGATAGTGCGCATATATTTAATTATTCGAACAACACCTCTAGTTTGACTTTTTTAGGTTTTTTTACCCCAACCCACTCCGGACCTTCTTTAATTAACCGAAGAGCTTCTTCGTCACAACCAAAGCCCAGGCTTTTTTTGATTCGTAGGTTTTCAAATGTCCCATCCGGTTTCACAACAAAACTTAATTTAACGGTACCAGAGATACCATTCTTAATTGCTTCCTGGGGATATTGAAGATTTTCCTCTAGATATTTTTTATAATTATCCCAACCAATGGTTGGATAGGGATTATCTGGGGGTTTTCTTCCTCCTTGTCTGTCCGAAGCAACTTGATTTTTGGCTGAACCTGCTGCTCGTGTGTGCTCATCAAACGTTGCCTCAGGTTGCCTGGCTACTGAACTATTTTCTTCCGTAGCCATCGGTTCATGATAACTACTTTCAGCAAGGCTTTCTATGACCTCTTCATCGGATGATTGAAAAGATCGGATTTGGTTGCTCATTGATAAATTTTCACTGAGTACACTGCTACCAGAATCGACAGCTATGGAAGATTGTGGATTTTTTATTATTGTTCCTCCGGGAAGATTTTTTTCACTTACCTGGTTGTCTGATGTTATTGGTATTTCATCTAAAGCCTGGTCATCAAAACTTGATTCAGCGCCTGGGCTTTCAGCTGTTGAGGATTCATCCGGATCATCTTGTGGCCCACTTTCAGTAGGTTCAATACTTTCAACTTGTGGTGTGTTTTTCTGAGAAATGATTTCTTCTTCTACTTCCTTTTTCTGTAGTGCTATCTCATTATTTGCAGGTTGATTAGCAAGCCAGAAAATAGACAGGCCACTTAAAATTAATAAGGCGGCGACAGCTGCTACCTTCCATAGTGGACTTCCTGAGGGCTTATTCTTGTCGATTTGCCTGGTTATGGAGGCAAGATCAGCTTTTAACGCTTCTGCACTGATTGAATCAAGCCCTTCCATAGCCTCCTCATGAAATTTTGAGAATAATGCTGCCCGCTCAAGTTCATAAGCTTCTTCCGGTGAAAGTTTGCCCTCCCTGTACTTTATCAGTCTCTCGTTATCAATAGGTTTATTTTTATTCATTCTGAACCTCCATGCAGTTTTTTAGGTTGCGCTTACCATTTTGAACGAAGGATTTAACCTGATTTAAATTATAACTGGTCAGGCTGCTTATTTCTTTGTAGGATTTTTTATCCAGAAAGAATTTATTGATGCAGGTTTTTTGTTCCGGATTTAGTTCTTCAATACATTTTGTCAGTTTTTTTAGGTTTTCTTCCATATCATCCTCCTCCTCATGATGATGCACCACGAACTCAAATTCCATAAGGTGATCATCAATTTCTTTAAAACTTTTTGAGTGGCGAAGCTTTATAAGGCAGTGGTTTTTTGTGGTTACATAAAGCCAGGATTTGAAATTGTGAATCTCCCGATTCAATAACTTATGAGCCAGTGATTCATAAATCTCCATAACCGCATCTTTAGCATCCTCCCTGTCCTTTAAATATTTTAAACACACCCCGTAAACCAATGACATATATCTTTCAAAAAGTAATCCCAGTATTTTCTGGTCCCGCGAATGGGAAAATTTTTTTACCAGATCCAGGTCATCATCGGTATGGTGAAATTTTTTCAGCAAATTAAAATATTGATTTTCAAGGTATTACGTTAATAAGGTAATAAAAATAATTTTTTGTTATGGAAAATGAAGCCCGACTGCATCCTAAAAACAAAAATGAAATTTAAATGAATAGCATCATGAAAAAAATTGCAATTGTGTTGTCACTATTTTTTATAGCTTTTGAGATTCCACAGAAGCCGTGGGCTGTAAAGGGAAAGGTCACAGATGAGAAAAATTTACCTTTGGAGGGTGTGCGGATTGTTCTAAAAAATTCAAAAACCAGCACCAAGACTGATTCATTGGGAAATTTCATCCTTGAAATACCGGCTGAACCTACCATTTTAACCTTTTCATTAGCTGGTTATGAGAACAGGGAAATGATGGTTAAGAAGCCTACAAATATGGAGGTTTCCCTGAAGAAAAGTGAGATGGTTATTCCTGATAAGGCCGAGTATGAGGTTGTCGATGAAGTTTTTAGCACAAGATTAGAGACCTTAGGGGATGCTCAGCGTGCTGCCAAATTCTCTGTCGATTTTTCTTCATCTTCCTGGGGAATTGTAGCCGAAGGCTCCCCACAATTTAATACAGAAGAATATGCTGCCATCAATGAAAACATATTTCATGACCCAACCAAAATCCCCCTTTCTACTTTTTCCATAGACGTGGATGCAGCATCTTACAGTAACATGCGTAGGTTCATCAAATTAGGTCAAAAGCCCCCTAAAGATGCAGTAAGAATAGAAGAGATGGTTAATTATTTTGAATACGACTATCCTCAGCCAAAGGGGAAAGCGCCTTTTTCAATAACCACAGCGTTATCAACGGCGCCATGGAATGATCAACATCAGTTGGTTCACATAGGATTGCAGGGAAAGAAAATCCCTACCGGAAATCTACCTCCTTCTAACCTCGTTTTTTTAATTGATGTATCAGGATCGATGCGTTCACCAAGTAAGCTTCCGCTTTTAAAATCGGCCTTTAAGCTCCTCACCGAAGAATTGAGGCCACAGGATAAGATTTCCCTGGTAGTTTATGCCGGGGCAGCAGGTGTCGTGTTGCCATCCACTCAAGGTGATGAAAAAGCAAAAATCATCAATGCGTTGGATGGTCTACAATCCGGTGGTTCCACTGCAGGAGGTGAAGGCATAAGACTGGCCTATAAGATTGCCCTCGATAGTTTTGTGGAAGGAGGAAACAACCGGGTGATATTAGCCACAGATGGAGATTTCAATATTGGTGCGTCCAGCAATGCTGAAATGCAGCGACTTATTGAGGAGAAACGTAAAGATGGCGTGTTTTTAACCGTATTGGGTTTTGGAATGGGTAACTATAAGGATTCCAAGATGGAGGTATTGGCCGATAAAGGAAATGGAAATTATGCGTACATTGATAATATTCTGGAAGCCAGAAAAGTGTTGGTCAATGAATTTGGAGGGACATTATTTACCATCGCAAAAGATGTGAAAATACAGGTGGAATTTAATCCGGCCCATGTACAGGCTTATCGATTGATTGGTTATGAGAACCGAAAATTAAATGCTGAAGATTTTAATGATGATAAAAAAGATGCCGGTGAGTTAGGATCAGGCCATACGGTTACAGCCTTGTATGAAGTTATACCTGTGGGCGTAGAGAGCGAATTTGTCGGAAATATAGATGGGCTAAAATATCAAAAGCAAAAAGAAGTGATCAATAATGAAAAGGTGTCGGACGAGCTACTGACTGTTAAATTCAGATATAAAGAGCCGGATGGTGAAAAAAGTAAATTGATAACAGAAGTTTTAGCGAACAAAGCAAGCCAACTGGGCAACACACCGGACAATTTCAGGTGGTCAGCAGCTGTTGCCGCATTTGGTATGATGCTAAGGGATTCAGAATTTAAAGGAAAAACTGATCAGCAACTGATCCTTGACCTTGCGAACGGTTCAATAGGTGAGGATGAAAATGGATACAGGCTTGAATTTATTAATCTGGTGAAATCTTCCAGCTTTTTAGCAAAACGATAAATGATCAATTATGCCGCTTTGTAAATCTTAGATAAATTTATGTACAGAGCGGTTGTATTTTTAGGTACCCATAGATTATGAAAATCAGATCCGGGTATTATTTGCTTATGTAATTTAAGAGCCTTATGTTTATATGAATAAAAAAAAGCAAATGAAGATCAAGTTAATTTTTACCCTGATGCTGGTTTTTATTTACAGCGCCTTATTTGCTCAAGATAATAAAGATATTATGTCAGTAATTGATGATCTGACCATAAAATGGGACAAAAAAGCCGTGGAACTAAACTCGATTGATGGATTGAAAAACTACTGTCGGTTAAAAAATTTCAGGGATCAATCCAAAGATCTACTAAATAAAATCCACCATTATGACAGCGTGCTTTACAAAATTGTAAAGGAAAAATACAATGCTGATGAAAATGCAGAAGCAAAAGCAACCTTAGAAGATATTGAAACCCTTGAGCAGGATTATACCACTAAAAACTACCTGCAATTCCTCAGGCAAGAATGTATTAAATTTAATGATATAGAAAGAAATTATCTCGCTTCAGAGAAAGCGGATTATGATAAAAGGGTTAGTGAATTAGAAAAAGAGATCAACAAGTTTATAACTGCAATAACCAAACAAATAGATATTGTGGATGAGCATGTTCATCATTTAGAAGGTTTATAATCCTACTAATGATTCGATAGGCAACTCAATATCTCCGAGGTCCAGCATAGCATTTATCAAAGATATTTTTTTGTATTGTTTTAAATCCTTAGGTTTAATTGCTTTTTTTTGAATATCTTTTGAAGAAAGAAGCCGGGCTCTTTTGGTTCCTTCCAGAAGTGGTTGATCAGGGGTAAACCAACCGGAGCCGTCAAATAAGCATACATTAGCGTAAGAGCTATCCGTAATCATACCTTGTTTTACAATTATAACATCATCATAATTACTGTTCTTTTCCACCAAATTTTTGAATAATTGCCTGTTGGCATATTTGAATTGGTAATTGATATTTGCTGATACAAGTTTTATATTTTCGATTTTTTTAATAAAATAAGGCGTTAGTTCTACTTCTTCAATATTCCTATCGTAAACAATCCTGCACTTATGCAATCCCGATTTAAAAGGCAGTTTTATTTCAAACAGGTTTATTTTGATATTTATATAATGATGATCTAAGGTACGATCAATCCTTTTTTGGTGATGATCCAGGTTAAGTAACATTCCATCTTTGTAAGCAATTGATTCAATAAATTGGCACATAGATCTTATTGATCATTTCTTCATATTCTTGTTTGGGATCGCTAAACGCGGTTATGCCTCCGCCGCTTTTATATACCATCCTCCCATTTTCATTTTCTATGAAACGGATCATTACTCCCGAGTCCAGGTTTTGACCATCAAAATATCCACATATTCCGGTAAAAAATCCCCTTTCGTAGCCTTCATTTTTTTGTATAATATCAATCGTTTTTTGCTTGGGTGCTCCTGAAATTGAACCGGCAGGCAACATAGAAAAAATAATATTCCCTAATTTGCTATTATATTTTTCAGGAAGTTTACCTGTAATTTTTGAACTCACTTGTAATAGTTCTTTTCCGGAGGTCTTAATTTTATCAATATATCTAAACCGCTCTACTTTCACTTCTTCAGCTATAGTACTCATATCATTTCTAATGAGGTCTACAATGGTTATATGTTCAGCGAATTCTTTTTTGTCCTGAAGGATTATATCTCCGGCATTTTCAATAGCATTATCAATTGTGCCTTTCATTGGATAAGAGTATATGAAACCCTCTTTAATCTGTATGAAAATTTCAGGTGAAAAAATCACGAATTGATTGTTGAAGAAGAGTTTATACTTTGCATTGCTTACGTTGAAAATTTGATCCAGGCTGCAATTCAAGTCTACCGGTGTTTTGGAGGTAAAATTTACAAGGAAGGAGTTACCAAATTTTATTTCCTTTATGATATTTTTTATCTGTTGATTATATGTCTCAAATTCTTTAGGATAGATATTTTTTATGGGGTCCTGAACTGCTTGATGGTTTATTACATGGCAGTTAGAGCATCCATTGAAGTTGTATTTTAAAATTGATGGGTCAATTTCGTTAAGCCTTTGGATATAGCATTTTTCTCCTGAAAAATCTGTGAAAAAAATAAAGGGTAATTTTTTATGGCCAAAATGGTTTATTAGCGCAATGGCAGCATCTTGATTATATATCATCAGTGGGTGTAATGAAAGTATATAATTTATAAAAAACAAAAGCCGCTCCAATATGAAGCGACTTTTCCTGACCTAACTATGAAAAAATAACTTGTACGATTTGATTACGGTTTTTCCACTATTTATAGTCATTTATTACGAGTTTACATATAATCGGTTCAGCTAGTCTTTTGTTTTCAAATATTTTTTTTCTTCTTTTTTACTCTTATTGATCCCAATGCTACTTATAACCCCGCTTAAGATTGACTTACCCCAATAATTAAAGATGGCCCTTGAGCGATCACGTTCTTGAAATATTTCCCCATTTCGTAAAAACAAGAACCTTGGATTGTTTTTTCTGACAACAAAAGTATTGGCGAAAAATGTTTTAATACCTTGTCCAAATCCTTGGGTATCATGCGTTTCAGGGTTGAGCATTTGAATTTTTAGATCATCGTATCGGAATTTCATCTCACCTAAAGCGAAAGCATTATTTGCTTTAAATTTGAAATAGGTCTGCTTACCAACACCGCTCTTGATATTCACATTAGCATTTGGTACCAACATTTTATTCATTTCCGGGAGTTCCATTTTCTTCAACAACCCGGTGAAAACAAAATCATGTTCCGGGGATTGCATATCGAACATAACCCTGGCTTCAAAATCACCTACACCCATAAGATTACCAGTAGCAGAGAGAGACATGGGGTGTTTTGAAAGGCTTTTTTCTGTGACTATGTGTCTTAATTCCCCATTTAAGTTGTCAAAGTGAATGACGCCTGGAGCCTCAGATTTAGGCGCTAATTCTGTATAAGAAATGTTGCCGGTCACAGACAAGGTGTCTATTTTTACTGTAGGTTGGGCTTCATATAAAAGCTTTTGAGGAAGGCCCACACGTTGATCAGATGGGAATATATTGTTTTTGTCTCTGTAAACATCCAGTTCTAGACCTTTAACTTCAATATGCTCAACAAAATATTTTCTATTTATAAATTCCGATATACTAAAGCCTGTGCTGACGACCTTATCGGCAGAGGCATTGAACCAATCTTTCTGGTATTTAAGTTTTTTACTGTATGCTTCTGCATCTAAATTAGGATCTAACTGAATGTCTTTCAATGAGAACCTCTTTTTACTAAGGTCACCCGAATATTCACCTAATATAAGATTATAGTCTTTATTTAGTGGGTATTCAAAATTCTTCCCGGAAAATGAAAAATCATCAATCTTTTCGGGGATTTCGTCTGTTGCTATCAATGAATCTAACTGCAGGCCTACCAACTCACTTTTGAAGTCATTGAGTGCGAAACTTATGCTATCCGTTGGGTTATAAAATTTGAAGGTGCCATTGGTCTGAGAAAGAAAACTGGTTCTTACTTTTTTAAAAGGAAGGGCGATACTATCGGAACTGATTTCACCATTACTTTTTAGCCTGATATTTGTTTCTGCTCCATCCACTAAAAGGCTATCCAGTTCCAGGGAATTATCTGCAAAATATTTTCCAGCGTTAATATTTTTAAAAGTTAGTGAAGGAAAGTCAAGATCCAAACCTTTGGATCTATTTTGAAAATTTAAGCCAAATGAGAGATCGTTGGTAAGGTTATCAAAATACAGATTAATAATATTTATAGAATCCGATGATTTTGTGATGAAATATAAGCTGTCAAATGTAATATCGAGATTGTCTGAATACAATTGTTGATCATAATCAAAAGGTTTATTTCCAGGATATTTGAAATTTTGAAGCTTTAGTTGAAGGCCTGTTACATTTCCTTGCGCTGTATCCTTTGCAATATTCTGATTGAATGTTATACGTGCGTTAGAAAGATTAATATTTTCAAGTGTTACAGGGAATTGTGACTTTTCTTTCTTTGATCGTTCAAAGTTAAATTTCTCTTTAATATCAAGGTTTAATACCGGATCTGTTATTAAAAGCGCTTGCCCTATAATTATGCTATCTGACATTAATTTTTGTTGGCTAAATCCATTTAATTCAACCAGTGGGGTGTTTAACGAAATTTGATTATTCCCTATCGGGTAATCAATATCTATATGGTTTAAGTAAAGCTTTTCATTACTAAATTCAACCACCTCAATATTTAACTTTTGTTTTACTTGATTATTCAGGAAGTTGAAATGTTTTAAGGTGAATTTTTCAGCCAGGTAATTATTAGATTCATTGAGGAAAGAACCATTAAATTCCCTTGCTTTTAGTGTGCCCCCTGTTTTTTGAGTGATATTCACATCACTGTTTTTCACAATAATCCTATCGAACCTGATATCTGATGGGTTATTTGCATGACGGGTTTTGGATAAGTCTATTTCCAAACTGGCATTTTCCAGGATCAGTGAATCAGCAGTTTGTTTTTTAGATGCTAACAAACTATCCAGGTTGATACTATGTAAGGCGGCCTTTTTAAAAATAGCTAAAACCCCATTTTGATATAAGGAACCATTGTTAATTTCCAGGTCATAAAATTGATTTCTTATATATATTTTTCCTAACTCCACTTTTTGATAAGAACTTTTTTCAATGAATTCCTCTAATGAGATATCACAATAACTTGCTAAGTCATGCCAGGATTTCAAGCCAGGACGCAACTCCACATCCTTCAGATCAATAAATAGTCCCTTGGCCAGGGTAGTATTATCGATATTCAGACTACCATTGATCAGTTTAAAAGATTTCGTGCTTAGAATGTTAAATATCTCACTTACCTTTTTCTGGATGTCTGATGGGTCGGTTGATGGTTTACCATTCTGGCTTTTTAATTTAGGCGTTTCAATAAAAAGACCAGCATCTACAATCTCAATTTCATCAAGCCTTAAGTCTGAACTTAATATTGTTTCCTGGTAGTCAAATCCTTTTAGATTCATACCTAAAATTTTTCCATTGAATTTTAGATCTTCGGCATTATCGGGGTCCATTGAGGGATTTATCGAGATCTGAGATAATGAAACGTTAGAATTAAAAGTATTTAAAGTGAATTCATCGACATGAACTTCGTGTAAGCTATCAGGCAGGGAATAAGTATAGTCTTTTATATTGACTATAGCATTTTCAAAGTATTGCTTATTCTTGTCAAAAACAAAATTGTTGCTGTCCAGGTGGATGTTGTATAGGTCAATATTTGCATTTTCGGTATTGATTTCTTGCTTCCGTTCCGTGGAAAAAAGCTTTAAATCCAATTTGGCATCTATTAGTTTGAATTTTCCTATATCCAATACATCAAAAACGTCCAGAATTAATTTGATTAGAGAGTTGTCATTATTCTTCTTCACTTTAAGATCTGTGTGTGTTTCATCATCGATGATTAGTGTTGGATTATCGATCAATAAATCACTGATGATTAAGTGGTTATCCTGGTATGCCTTATAGTAATCAACGCCTTTTATTCGAATGTAAGGCAGGGTAATGTCGTAAACGTTGTATTTTTGATCACTTTCGAATAACTGACTGGCATCCTTCCTGGGGGTCAGTGAGAAGTTTTTTAAAAGCAGGATCGAGTCTTTGGTAGAAAGTACTAATTGATCAAATGACGCAACATGAATGCTATCTGGCAGATAGAGCCTTTGTTGATTGATTTCCAGATTAATAGATTCGGAATAAAAGATTCTCTTTTTATTTGCTATTGAATCTACTTTTATGTTATCAAAAGAAAAATTGATACTGCTAAGGGCAAGATTGCTGGGCTTATGATAGATTTTCCCTTCTGCCAGCCGAAATTTTTCAATTTTTAGTTCTCTTAAATAACCAGAGATAAGTTTATACAAATCCCCGGTTTGTTTACTAAAAGATTGTTTTGGCTTATCCTGATCGTTAAATTCAATATCAATTTCAGGGCCCTTGATTTGAAGATCTTTGATGAGGAGGTCCCTGTCAAAATAAATGCTGGTTATTGACTCCAAATTGCAGGTGATATCTTTTACTGATATGGAATATGTCCTGGGGGGTAAGTTATCTGAAGGTAGCGGTTTAAAATCAATTTGTGACAGGTGTAACTTCTTGTCGAATATATCCAATTGGAGTTCCTCGAAATCAAACACGCATTTGTAGGGGACATTACGAATAACGATCTCTTTTAATATTAATGAGGAAAACCGTTGCCCAATGGCAATTATCGCTATCCCAAATGCAATTAGGAAAACAATAGAGGATATTATCCAAAGGATAACTTTCAAGGGCTTTTTTATTTTAGCCATAGCTATATGACAGGGTAATGAACATGAAGATAATAAGCCTTTAAAGGATTATCAATGAAGTCTTAAAAATATAACTTATAGAAAATATTAAGCGTCCATAGGAAAGGCGAAATTCATTTTAAAGTATTTGCCCTCTTTGAAAGAAACGGTGTATCGACCGTTGTATTTCTCCGTAATGGATTTGACGAGGCTTAGTCCCTGCCCTCTTCCTGCATACTGATTAATCCCATCAGCTGTACTCAAATTGTCCAGGAATATTAAATCTATCATTTCATCTTCTCCCATACGCTTCAATTCTTCATTGGTAATCAGGTTTTTTTCAAGGGCTTTTTCCGTAATTCTATGAAGGTTCAATCCCCGGCCATCATCATGATAAGAAAATGTAAAAGTGTTTTGATCCGGAAGGTCAACCGTCATATTGATGGTAGAAATTTCAGGTTTACCCACTTTAACTCTGTCCTCTGGTTTTTCGATGCCATGTGTCAGTGAGTTTCTCATGAGTTGGATGGCAAGGTTCTTTATGGATAGCTTGTATTTTTCAGGGATAATCAGGTCGTGGTCGATAAACTTAAGATTAGCCCTCTTACCGGTTTCTTCGGTCATCCTGAGCAGGCCTTTATTCAATGAATTGATAAATAATTCATTTGAGTCAGAAACATTGGTTTCTATCGTAAATCCTTTATTTGAGCTTGACAGCCTGTTCAGAAGTTTCTGTAGGTTGTAGATGATCAGGTTGGTATCATTGATATCGTATAAAACCCGTATAAAATCAACACCCATTAACTTTTCTTTTTTCCTCAAATTGGTTATTGTATTTTCAATTTCATGAAATCTGTCAGCAAGTATTTGCAAATCAATTAATAAAGCGTCTCCTTTTAACACATGAATGATATTAAAAGTGAAATTGATTAGATCAGAGAAATCTTGTTCCACATAACCTTCATATCTGTTAGAGATGCCTTGCAATCCTTCTTTAGCAGAATCCAGATAATCTTTTAACAAATTAGGATCTACCCTTAAAATGCTAAGGAGTTGATCAGCTTCTCTTTTATTTTTAGCCTCGGAAGCTTCTAGCTTCTTTTTCATTTCCACACGCTCAGTTTCATCTAATACGCTAACCAGGACATAAATAATTTTATTTTGACGGGTAATTCTGTTAAAGCTTATGCTGACAAACCTGGAATCAAAAGAACCATCTTCATTATGTTCAGTAAAAAATTCCACTAACTCCACCGGATTCAACTTCACCAGGTCCTCCTCGCTGACTTTTGGATTGAACAACTGATCCATGAACAAAACCAGGGCCTCATAATTCTTCGGTAGTATCCTGGGTTGTATTACTCTTAAAAAATCTTTTTCAATGAAGTCCTTTGAGCCAAGAATTTCCTCCATTTTTTCAGAGTGTAACTTGCCAATTTTGCGTTGTTCATCGATGATTACAATCCCTTGTTCAATTCCTTGTAAAACGATTTTAGTAATGTTCTTTAAATTTTTACTTTCCCGGGTTAGCTCCTGATTCGCTTTAGCCAGTTCAGCATTTGTTTTATTTAAGTCGCCAACTGTATTGGATTTCTTGTTTACAATATCCTGTGATTCGGTTAATTGTTTTTTATAACCTTCAAGTCTTACGAAAAAGAAAGCTGCCAGTAAAGCGAGTACTATGATAAAAATGACCGCCAAAATACTCCAACCATTAACTATCCACGAGGAAGCCAATATAAATCCTGGGGTATCTTTTAGGTAAAGAAGAGATGGCTCCAGGAAGTCCAAATAGTACAATAAGGATCCCGTCATTAGCGATTATCTTTGTACATTTAATTTTGATTGAAAATTAGTCCTTTTTATAGAATATATTGATCACAAAAAAAGATAAAGTCGTTGAACAATATTGGTAAATTGGCTTCATTGTACTTTTTTTGGTAATTATTATTTGAATCATGTCCGTTGATAATTCATTTGTTTTTGAGCAAGCTAAAATACTAATAGTTGATGACGATCCCTTCTCTGTTGAGATCATCATGAAAATTCTTGATGGCCAGGTAGAGGATATTGAAACCTGTAGTAATGGTAATGAAGTGGAAGGCCTCGCCAGAGAACACAATCCTAACCTGGTATTACTGGACTGGGAACTTACTGATCCCAGTGGTCTGGAAGTATTAAAATCTTTGAAAGCTGATGAGGAGTTAAATCATATACCGGTCATCATCCTTACGAGTGCAAAAAAGGAAAGTGATGCTGTGAAAAGTGCCATGGAAGAGGGTGCCATGGATTTTTTAAAAAAACCTGTAGATGCCCTTGAGCTTTCAGCCCGTGTGAAATCAGCGGTCAAAATTTCAGCCTATTATCAGAAAATAATAGATCAAAAAAATGAGCAGGAAGCTTTAATGTCTATAGTAGCCCATGATCTTAAAGCACCATTCGGGAACATACTAAATATAATTCCTTTTCTTGAGGATCCTAATGAAGAGACGCGGGCAACTTTTATGAAGCATTTAAAAAATGCTGTGAAAGGAGGGCTGAATCTAATCCTGGATCTTTTAACAGTTAATTCCTTAGAAAAATCCAAGGAAAAGGTTTCATTGGAAAAAATCAATCTGGCAGAGTTCTTTGAAGAATTTTTGATGCCCTATAACGAAGAAGCCAATAAAAAAGAGATCAAACTCCATACTAATGTAGATGATTACGATTGGGTAGTTCATAAAGGATGGTTTACCCGCATTTCAGATAATTTATTGACTAATGCTATCAAATTCACCAAGCCAAATAAAGACAAAAATGTTTACCTGGCTTGCGTCGAAGATGGCGACCACATTAAGCTCACTATAAAAGACGAGGGGAGGGGTATAAAAGAAGAAGAAAGAGGAGAATTGTTTAAGAAATTCTCCAAGCTCAGCGCCAGACCTACCGCAGGTGAGTCTTCGTCAGGATTGGGACTTTACATTGTTAAATTGCTTATCGAAAAATTGAAAGGCTCCATTGAGGTGGAAAGTGAATGGAAAAAGGGATCTGAATTTATTATTCATTTTCCTAAAGATATATCCTTACCTGAAAGCTAGCGGATCAAACCTTGATCACAAGTTTACCGGCTGCATGATTATTTTCCATCAGGTCATGCGCCCATGGTACTTCATGAAACTGAAAGATTTGGTGGATATTGGGCCTGTATAATCCTGTTTTTACTTTGTCAACAATTTCTTGCATCACGGGCGTAGCAAAATCTGTATGCAATGTCTCGCTGCTGTAAATTGTTAGCTTGACTGTGGAGGGCATCCAGGGAAAAAAATCATAGTCCCAGCTATTCCCCAGAAAACCGACCATGCCCACACTTCCTTTCGGAGCGCAGGACCGTAAGCTATCCATGATAGTATTTTCTAGTCCGACCAACTCAACCACACCATTCACACCTTCCGGGAAAATATCTTTGACTTTTTCTTCCACCGATCCATAATCTATTAGTGCATGATCTACTCCTGCATCCTCAAGATGTCCTCTTTTGCTTTCTTTCCTGGTGGTTGCCAACACAGTGCAACCCATATCTTTTGCGATGGATATACATGCCAAACCAACAGAGGAGGTGCCTCCCCTAATTAACAGTGTACTATTTGGCTGAATATCAATCGATTCTTTTAGGACGCCCCAGGCAGTTAAATAGGTTTCGGGTAGCGCTCCGAATACCTCCCAGTCCAGGTCTGTTTCTACCGGATACACGTTACTTCTTGGAACCAGTGTTTTCTCAGCATATCCACCATCATAAAGCCTACCCATGTTCCCCATAGCTGCCGCAACTTTCTGGCCTTCATATAGGTCAGTACCACCGCTATGCAGGACTTCGCCCACGCATTCAATACCAGGTATTCTGGGTATTGTGACTGCCCCACCTGAATGGCCTTGCCTGGTGTATAATTCACTTCTGTTTATACCAAAAGCTTTGATAGCTATCATTATCCAACCTGCTTTAGGTTTAGGATCAGGCACTTCTTCCAATTGAATAACTTTCGGGCTGCCGTAGGATTTTATTACATGTGCTTTCATTTATTTTAACCAACCTTTCTCTTTTGCTGACCTCGTAAGGATCACCAGGTATAAACTTATGATTAGTACCCCAACAGGAAGGTATATGATATCATAACCAAATATACCTAACGCATCTTTCATTAAAAATGAATAAGCATCCTGCACTACTACCCCTAGTAAGGAAAGCACAAATAAATAATATGCCCATGACTTCTTCATTACTAAGCCAATGCTTGCTGCTAATCCTGACCATACCGCAATGGCATAAGCTGAAGTAACCCAGGTAGGGTAAGATTCATAAAACTTCAGTTGGGCTTCCGTTTCAGCCATCTCTTCCGGGGTAAGTGATACTTGCATAAAGTAAGCTGTTACACCAAATAGGTTCCATATCAATGCAAGAATAGATACTACTTTAAGCCATTTGGGGATTCTGTCATAAGCCATATTGATTTCAGGTTGTACGTTGGTAACCTAAAAATATTAAAATCGAATAGCAAAAATGATGTGGGCTGTAGGTTACTTAGAAAATATCTTTACCAACCACAAGATTAGGTAAAGCCCTAAACCAAATCCAAAAAATAGTACGCTAACCGCAAAAGCTATTCTTAAATACAAAACATTCCAGCCTAGCTTACCACTAAGCCATTCACATACTCCAAGTATCATTTTATTAATTTATATTTTTTGATAAATGTACTCTTAATTTATAAATTTTTTTAGTGAAATGATTAATCAGCTCTAATGAAGGCTTAGGATTAAACGATAATTACGCTGTTTGTTTAGGAGGAGTTTGAGTCGCTGAGTATTGATCCTTTATGTAAAAAAATTATTGAACTAACTTGCTTTTCTCATACTTAAAATACCTGAAATCTTTTTCATAGATATTTTCTACTATTTTTCTGGAACTATTATCCCATCTTATATTACCTGATGTTTTATTAGCTTTTATTGAAAGATCTAGATTGAAAATTCTGGCAATCTCATTTAAATTTTCCTTGGATTCTATCTTAAAAATATTTTGGAATTTGATTGGTAAAGTAAAAAGAATACCAATTCTTTTAAATGTGAACTTCAAAGAATGATACTGTGGTATCATATGTGCCTCTCTCATAAAAACAGAAGGAAGTATTGCAAGGAAATCCTGAAATTTTGTAGATGCCAATTTTTTACTTATTGTTTTCGGATCCATATCATGAGCTATACCCAAATACGGGAAAAAATATTCAGTACATTTTTGCCAGGTTACCTTTCCATTTTTATCAATCATTTTTTCACAATATTTTTCTGCAACGAGGAATTTACTTTTATATAAAGATTCTGTTCTATCATATGGATTCCTTACAATTAAATAAAATTTACTGGTGTGGTTAATCCAACTCATCAAGGCAAGCAACAAAATTTTTTTATTTGGTTTTACTTTAACCAAATTTTCCTGCACCTTCAAAGTAGAAAACATTACTTTTAAATTTGTTATCAGGTATTTTTCTTCATTCTTTTTTTTGAATATTACCATCTTTTCCTTTTTGGTGCTGTAAAATTAGGCAGGTCAAAATTTACAGACTTTTCAATTGTAGAAAAAATATTATTCATGCTTTATTGGTAAGGAAATGCGCACCCGGAAGGATTCGAACCCTCAACCCCCAGAGCCGAAATCTGGTATTCTATCCAGTTGAACTACGGGTGCGTATTGTAATTGCTCTTTATTAAATGCTTGGCATTAAGATACCATTAAGCCAATGAGGCTTCAACTTTTTCAGCTGCCTCTTTCAATAAGATGGCTGAGCTCACCTTCAAACCGGAATCCTCAATAATTTTTGCGCCTTCCTCAGCATTCGTACCTTGAAGCCTCACTATGATAGGAATATCAATGCTGCCAATATTTTTATATGCTTCTACGATACCATTGGCAACGCGGTCGCAGCGCACAATACCTCCAAAAATATTTATAAGAATTGCTTTTACATTTGTGTCTTTCAGAATGATCCTGAAGCCGGCTTCAACGGTTTTGGCGTTTGCGCCTCCCCCTACATCCAGGAAGTTTGCCGGTTCACCACCAGAAAGTTTTATAATATCCATCGTTGCCATTGCCAAGCCTGCGCCATTAACCATACACCCAACATTACCATCCAGTTTTACATAATTAAGTCCGGACATTCCTGCTTCTGCTTCCAGGGGATCTTCTTCATTCAGATCCCTCATTTCGGCTATTTTTGGGTGACGGTATAGTGCATTATCATCAATATTAAATTTAGCATCCAGGGCGATGATCTTATCATCAGAGGTTTTTAATACGGGGTTGATTTCCACTAGCGAAGCGTCGACTGCTTCATATGTCTTATACAGGTTAGTAACGAATTTTACCATTGCTTTTACGGCTTTTCCTTTTAACCTTAGTCCAAAAGCGATCTTTCTGGCCTGGAACGGTAGAATGCCTGTGGCAGGGTCGATCCACTCTTTAATGATCTTCTCCGGTGTCTTTTCAGCCACTTCTTCAATCTCCATGCCACCTTCTGTAGATGCCATAATCACATTTTGACTTTTGGCCCTATCCAATAACACACTGATATAAAACTCTTTTGGTTCGCTTTCTCCGGGGTAGAAGACATTTTCTGCAACGAGCAATTTATTAACTTTTTTACCCTCTTCTCCTGTTTGTTTAGTCACTAATGTTTTTCCCAGGATGCCTTCAGCTATTGGAATAACTTCATCAATATTTTTGGTTATGACAACGCCTCTGGATCCACTCTCTTTAACTACCCCTTTTCCACGCCCACCTGCATGTATCTGTGCTTTTAGGACATAAAGGTCTGTTCCGGTTTCTGAATTCAACTGTTTTGCAGCTTCCAATGCTTTTTCCGGTTTATCGACAACTTTTTCATTGGGCACCGGTACACCATTTTCTTTTAAGAGTGCTTTTGCTTGATATTCGTGAATATTCATGAGGGATTAGTTAACTATTGCTAAATAAACGAATTAAAATTTTTTAGGCAATTTATGTAGACTGGCTTCTTTAGAAAAACCTTTTACTCTTTTCTGCGGCTTCTTCTGTTAATTGTTCTGCGTATTCCTTTCCAAGATACAACTCGATGAGGTAGTGTCCTAAATAAATAAGTGGTGTCAACAAGATGGCAACACTAAATTTATAAATGTAGTTTATGATTCCAACTGCCGTTACCTGGCTGAGTGACCAATTACCCCAAAAATAAAATGCTATAAATAGCACTACAAAACTGTCCATAAACTGTGATACCAGGGTGGATCCGGTGGCTCTTAACCAGATAAATTTACTCCCGGTTATTCGTCTTAACTGCTGGAATACGAATACATCGAGTAGTTGAGCCAGAAGAAATGCCGTTAAAGAGCCAATTATGATCCCCAGGCCCTGGGTGAATATGGTTTTGAATGCATAATTTATATTAAAGGGGTTTCCGGAATTATCAAGCTTGTTTACTTCCAGCCAAAAATCTGCCGGCGGCAATTTAGTGATGAGGTATATAACCAGAAAGCTGTAAGATATCAGGCCTGCCGTAAGGAAACTGATCTTTCTTACGCCCTCTTTTCCAAAATACTCATTGATTATATCAGTAGTTAGAAAAACGACGGGCCAAATAACGGCTCCCGCTGTAAGATTAAAATTAAGGATAAAATCACCAAATAGCTTGATTTGTGCAGGATTTGCATTTATTGTTTTTTCCCCTGAAAAGATTTTAACCCCGATAATTTCTGCCAGTACTGCATTGGTAATAAACAGCCCTGTCAGGACCATAAAAAGGTTGTTTCGTTTCTTCTGGCTATTCATTGATTGATCAGTAATCCACTACAAAGGTGACACCTTCCATTGCCAGCTCGGTATTATAAAATACCGCTCTGGCTTCTTCAAGCAATGGGGCAAGGTCTTTGTAGCGCGTTGAAAAATGGCCGATCAGTAATTTACCGGCCTCAGCTTTTTTAGCTATTGTCGCGGCTTCTCTGGCGGTCGAGTGAAAAGTTGCGGCGGCCCGTTCCCTCATTTGATCATCAAAAGTAGCTTCATGATATAATAAGTCAACATTGCTGATCATTTCCACAATATCCTCTTTATACTTGGTATCTGAGCAATATCCATAAGCATACTGTTTTTTTGGTGGTTGCGTAACACTTTCGTTGCTCACAATAAGGTTGCCTTCGGCATCATAAAGATCTTTGCCACTTTTTAAATCAATTGCTTGGAGTGGTGTGACTTTAATTGGGAGACGGTCCTTTATAATCCTTCGTTTCTTGGGTTTTTCTTTGAAAAGAAAGCCACAACAATTGATCCTGTGGTCCAGGGGGATAGTAGTAATGGTAATGGAGTCATTTTCATATACCTGCAAGTTTTTTCCCGGATACCATTCAATAAAATCGACATCAAAATTGAGTTCCGTTTCAGAATACTTCATCTGAAGGGCAATAATTTCACTGAGCCCCGGGGGCCCAATTAAGGTTAGTGGAGACTCTCTACCATACAAGTGCATGGTTGACAATAAACCCGTAAGCCCGTAGTAATGATCACCATGCAAATGGCTTATGAGAATAACATTGATTTTGCTGGCTTTCACTTTATACTTTTTCATCTGTATTTGAGTGCCCTCCCCACAATCTATTAAAAAAGTATAATTCTGAACCCTAAGGAACTGAGCGGTTTGGTGCCTGTTGTGAGCAAACGCTGCTGAGTTAGACCCTAAAATGGTTAATTCTAAAGACAAGGGCTAGTTATCTTCCTCCCCTTTGTTAATTTGATTTTCTATCTCATTCAGGAAAATGGCGTCCACAGCCTCTTCCAGGGTGGGTAGAATATCTAAAACCTTATCTAGTTGGGATATTGAAATCAATTTCATGGCATGCTCCTGTATGTTACAGAGAATGAAGGCTCCTTTTTCACTAAATATCCTGTTGCCTACCAGAAGAGCACTTAAGCCTGAGGAATCGATATATTTCACCTCTGACAAGTCCACGATTACATTTCTGACATCTTCGGCCTGAAGGGTAACAAATTCAGATTTTAAGTCAGGTGCTACGGAGGTATCAACACGTTCGTTTAAAGGTTTGATGGAAGTATAATTTTCTTTTCTGTCGATTGTAAATTTCATAATGATTTAAGTGATATTTCGATACATCTTTTAACAGTTTCTAAATTATTTTGATAATTAATTGTTTTAAATTTTTCTCCTGTAATTGTTTCATATAGTTCTTTATAACGATCAGAGATGGTTGTAACAATTTCATCAGAAAGATCAGGCATGACCTGTCCTTTCAAGCCCTGAAAACCTTTCGAGATAAGCCATTGCCTGACAAACTCTTTGGAGAGTTGTCTTTGTTTTTTTCCTGCCTTTTGCAGTTCATCATAGGTGTTGGCATAAAAATATCTACTTGAATCAGGGGTATGTACCTCGTCGATCAACAGTATTTCACCATTAACTTTACCAAACTCATACTTGGTGTCTACCAGAATCAAACCTTTGTTTTTTGAATATTCAGTCCCATACCTAAAAAGTTCATAGGTGTACAATTCGAGCCGGGCATAATCCTGCTCATTGACCAATCCTTTGGATAGGATCTCTTCTTTGCTGATGTCTATGTCATGACCTTCAGTGGCTTTGGTGGTAGGGGTTATTATTGGTTTGGGTAATGGGTCATTTTCATTTAAACCATCAGGTAATGCATTACCACAGATACTGCGCTTTCCTGACTGGTATTCCCTCCAGGCATGACCCGAAAGATAGCCACGGATCACCATTTCGATAGGGAAGGGACGGCATTTTTTGCCGATTGTAACATTGGGGTGCGGAGAATCCAAAAACCAGTTGGGAACAATGTTCTGGGTGCTTTTTAGAAAATTTGCAGCTATTGTATTTAAGATTTGGCCTTTAAAGGGTATTTGGCGTGGTAGGATGATGTCAAAAGCTGAAATTCTATCAGTAGCAATAAGCACAATGACATCTTCGAACGTATAGATATCACGAACTTTGCCCTGTTTTTTTTCTAATAGGTTTTTAAATTCAAATTTAGTAGACGGTATTACGGGCATGCTCATTTATCGTAAAATTAACTACTTTTTCTTTTAACTCTTTTCTTCAACAAATTTTCCGAAATCATAGATTTCTATTTTATCTATCTTACCGTTCTTCTTGTAGAGCGTCCATTCCCCATCTTTTTTATTCCTGATGTAGTTGCCCTTGATTTCCGGCTCGCCTGATTTATAGTATTTACTATAGGCTCCATGTTTCTTGTCAAATTTGAAGGTAAATGTTTCCATCACTGAACCGTTGTTATAATAATGCTTTTCTATACCGTTTTTCTTATCATTTTCATAAGTACTTTCAGTAGTCAGGTTGCCATTATCATATATTTTCACGATTCCATAGCGTTTGCCTGACTCATAAGGTTCTTCTTTTAACAGTTCACCTTTACTGCTGTAGTAACTCCATTTTCCTGACCTGAAATTATCTTTATAAGATTTTACCAATACCAGTGTACCTGCGTCATCATATATCCAGTGCTTTCGGTCTTTTTCATTGTTTTTATAGTCAACCTTCTCCCTTACTATTCCTTCTTCATAGTAATCATAATTCACCCCCCATTTAAAACCTTTTTTATAGAAGAAATCCCCCTTCTTTGATCCGGAAGCGTAGAATGTGCTTACATCCCCTTCAAGGTTTCCTTCAATATAGTTTCCTGATGACCTCAGCTGCCCATTCTCATAGAAGGTTTTGTAGCTTCCGTATTTTTCTCCCGTTTTATTATATGCCTCAGTTTTCAGCTTACCATTTTTATAGTATGTTTTTACAACCCCATCAAGCACACCATTTCTATAATTTGATTCTGATTGTTTGTTCCCATTCTCATAATAGAGTGTGGTGAAACCATTGGGTTTACCATTTTGGTAACTGATTTCCTTTTTTAAATTACCATTGGGAAAGTATTCAACAACTTTTTCCTTTGGCTTACCCCTTTCGAAATGTGTAATGCTTTTAAGTTTTCCGGATTTGTAGAACAATTTTAATTCTCCTACCAGTGTATCTTCCCTGAACTTACCGGTTTGCATAATGGTACCATCCGGGTAATAAATCAGTGTTTCGCCATTTTTTATATCATCTTTGTAGTAGGTTTCTCGTTTTTTACTGCCATCTTCATAATAACGGTAAAACCATCCTTGTCTCTTGCCATTTTCAAATTCTCCGGCCATAATGGTATCACCTGCCGGACTGAGTTGTACATAAAACCCATGTTTGGCAGCGCTATCACCATCAATAATAAAGTATCTCTCAAAAACTGGTTGAGGATCTTTTGCATAGTGGGTCACCACTTCCTGCAGCTGCGCATGCGCCGAAAGTGTATGAATAAGTAGTAAGCCTAAAATGATTTTATCTCTCATATTATAATACAAAAAAACCTACCGTATAAAACGATAGGTTATGATCGATATTTTGCGGAATAAAGTTACACTTTTTCTATGACCATGGCGGAAGCTCCTCCTCCGCCATTGCATATACCGGCTACACCAATGGTGCCTTTATTATACGTTAAAACAGAGCTTAAGGTAGATAATATCCTTGCTCCGGAGGCCCCCAATGGATGGCCTAAGGCAACTGCGCCTCCAAAAATATTTACTCTTGCCGGATCAAGGTCAAGCTTTCTATTGTTTGCTATAGCCACCGCAGAAAAAGCTTCATTTATCTCATAGTAATCAACATCATTTTTATTTATACCCGCTCTTTCCATCGCTTTTGGGATAGCCAGGGATGGAGCGGTGGTAAACCAAACGGGATCCTGAGCTGCATCTGCAAAACCTCTGATTTTAGCAATTGCAGTTAAACCAAGCTCTTTTAGCATCTTTTCACTCACCAGGATAATCGCAGAGGCACCATCATTAATGGTGGAAGCATTGGCTGCTGTTACTGTACCATCCGGGTTAAATACAGGTTTTAGTTGCGGGATTTTTTCAAACTTTACATTCTTATACTCTTCATCTTCTTTCATAACGATAGGATCACCTTTTCTTTGGGGTATTTCAACCGGTATTATTTCTTTGAAAAAACCATTCTTTGTAGCTTCAGCACTTCTTTTATAAGAACTGATGGCATATTCATCCTGGTCCTCACGAGTTATATTCATTTCCCTGGCAGTATTATCTGCACAACTTCCCATGGGGAAACCGTTGTATATTTCCCAAAGTCCGTCATGCATTAAACCATCAACCAACTGGCCATGGCCATATTTATAACCAAACCTTGCTTTAGGGAGATAATACGGTATGTTTGACATGCTCTCCATGCCTCCTGTCATTACCACATCATTATGACCAAGCATAATTGACTGGGCTCCCAGCATGGTTGACTTCATGCCAGAGGAGCAAACTTTATTTATCGTGGTGCAAGGAACATCCTTACCGATTCCCGCTCCAATAGCTGCCTGACGGGCAGGCGCCTGACCAAGGTTTGCAGAAACTACATTTCCGAAATAAACTTCCTGTATTTTTTCTGCGTTTAGGTTTGCTCTTTCTAAGGCACCTTTTATTGCCTTACTGCCTAATTCTACAGCAGTAAAACCAGACAATGAACCGCCAAAACTTCCAATGGGTGTCCTTACGGCTGATACTATAAATACTTCTTGCATAGATTTTATATTATAGGGTTAATGAACAAAACATAAAGATAGGACATGAGTAAAACAATAAAATAAATTATTCTGAAAACCCGAATATCGTGATTTAGAATGCTGTTTTAATAGGATCATCCGGCCAAATAAGACAATAGATTGTACAATAATAAGACTAATATGAGCACAGAAAGCCCTTGAATTAGCGTAAGTAAAGTAAAGGTTCGGTAACCATCCTTCAATGTAAATCCGCTAAACTGAGATACCACCCAAAAATAAGAATCATTGGCATGAGATACGCTCATTGCGCCTCCCCCAAAAGCCATCACTATGAAAGATAGTTCCAAAGGGCTCAATGAAGCGGATAAGATCATGGGGCTTAGCAATGAGCTGGCTATTACCAGTGCAGAAGTGCTGGAACCTTGAGCGGTTTTTAAGGTTGCGGCCATCATAAAAGCAGTAATGATCAAGCTTGTACCGTTTAGATAAGCTTCTCCTAGCTGTGCTTCTATCAGACTGCTTAAAGGTGTTGCTTTTAGTACATTACCAAAAGCACCACCAACACCAGTAATTAAAACAATTGGGCCAGCTTGCGCTATCGCTTTTTTGATAAGGTCCCCTTGTGTTCTAAAAGGTATGATGGGATGAAGCTGGAGCATCGCTAAAAAGCATCCGGTTAAAAGGGCTGCTACCGGGTCTCCCAGAAACATCAGCAAATCAAATTGGACCTTTAATAGCGATAATATGGAGTTTGAGGTGATGAAAAGGAGCGGTATTGCAATGGGAGATACAGCCCAAATCAGGTTCATTGTTTTACCTTCGAATTTCAGATCTACTTTATCAACATCAATAGGCTGGATCTTTTTGCCAAGTCTTTTTGCCACAAATATGGTAACTATTACCAATGGAATTGCCAGGATAGCACCCATCAAAATGATCAAACCCAGATAATCGGTTGCATGAATATTACCCGCCACTGCTATTGGACCAGGTGTAGGGGGTACCAGTGTATGGGTGATGTATAAACCGCCTCCAAGGCCAATAGAGAGGGGAGCAGAACTGCGGTTATTTTTTTCTGCCATCTTTCTTGCCAGGCGGGATAATATCACAAACCCGGAATCACAAAAGACCGGTATGCTAATAATTGAGCCCAGGATAGTGATAGAAGTCACCGCTTTTCCAGCTCCAAACAGTCTAACAATGGAAGTTGAAATGGAATTTAAAGCACCGGAATGTTCGAGTAAAATGCCAATAATAGCGCCCAATACCACCACCAATCCAATATAACCCAGCATATTTCCAAAACCTTCGCTGATGTAATCGATTATTGCTAATGGATTCATTCCAGTAGACAAACCCACAATAAAGCAGGCAACCAATAAACTAAAGATCGGGTGTAGTTTAAAATAAGATGTAGCTACGATCACCCAAATAATAGCAATAAAAATGATGGTCAATAATAATGAGAGGGTTAGCAAAAAATATCTGATTTAAATATTAAAATTATACCAATATTATAAATAAATTCAAAAGATTATATTTGAAACAATTATGTTACAATAGAGTATAGAAGTAATACTATCATAAATAAAGGTTTTACTAAATGATAAGAAAGAAACTCTACAATTTTTTTGAATCTCATCTGTTTCAAAAAATAATTGTCTCGATCATAGTTTTAAATGCTGTTCTTATCGGATTGGAGACATCTGAGACGTATATGCGGGCCTTTGGGCATATAATCGATAACCTCGATCTTATAATTCTGGGAGTATTTATTGTAGAGTTCATCCTGAAGCTATATGCTTACAGGGTTAAATTCTTCCATAGTGTTTGGAATATATTTGATGCTTCTATTGTTATAATTTCTATTATCCCAGCTGCTGGTTCGTTTACAGTTTTTCGTGCGCTTCGGATTATCAGAACATTGAGGCTTCTAAAAAATGTACCTAAATTAAAGATTATCATTGAATCGCTCCTTCTTGCAGTTCCCAGCATCGGATGGATAATGGTTTTATTAATGATCATTTTTTATGTTTTTGCTGTAATAGGAACCAACCTATTTGGAGCCAACTACCCTGAATTATTTGGATCGTTAGGGCGATCATTTTTTACGCTCTTTCAGATTATGACCCTCGAAAGTTGGGCCTCTGCCATTGCGCGGCCAATAATGGAAACCAATTCTATATTAACAGTCATCTTTTTTGTTACTTTTATTTTACTTGCTACCTATACTACGCTAAATATTTTTATAGCCATTGTGGTAAACACTATGAATGAGTTACATCATAAGGACATCATGGAAGAAGAGGCACAATTGAAGTCATTCATTGTGAATAACAATGAACAAGTTTTGAAAAAACTGGATGAACTTTCTAAAGAGGTAAACCAATTGAAGAAAAGAGAGGAAAACAGCGTTGATTTTTGATGCAGTATTAAATCAAAAAAGGTTAACTTGAATATTCCTGACCGTTGATGATCGCAGACCGTTTCTCTCCGTCCTTAGGTTACCCCCATCATCTTATAGGAATTGAAAAGCCGTTAACCATTTGCTTTCGATAGGTGTGCCGAAGGCTTTCAAGTGAAGTAAACACTTATTTCTATTGAGCAAATACTGTTCAAGCAGCTTCTGTTCATGTTAAAATCCAATATTAACGATACCGTACAGGAGCTAAAAGAATAGCGTCTGGTTGATTATGTAATTGTTCAGGAATCAATATCATAATGGCATATAAAGTTAATTAACGCGTGGTTTTCCGGATAATCGATTCAGCTTGTAAGTTAGTCCACAAATTTTGAATCCGAATAATCTCAAATTAGTGTTCCGTTTAATATAATAATTTAATTCTTTTATTTTATATTTAGTTTAATCTAAAATATTAATTTTGTTATTCGAAAGATTATTTACGTTAAGCATCAAACCTTTGATCTACTGGAATATGAGCACATTATTTTATCTCAAATCATTAATTATTTTGTTGTATATTCTACTGTTCGGCTTTAAGGTGATGTCACAGGATATTAAGATTTCCGGTTATGTAAAAAATGGTATTGAGCCGCTGATCAATGCCCTGGTTAAGGAGGATGGTACAGCATTTGGTGCGATAACAAATGAAAATGGTTATTTTGAACTAAAAATGTCTGAAAATGCCCAAAAGAAGATCATTATAACCGCATTAGGATATAAAACCCATGTTTTATCCATCGATCCAAATGAAGGAAGCCTTTATAATATTAACATTGAATTGGAGGAAGATGTATTGGGGTTGGATGAAGTTGTTGTAAGTGGCAATCGATATGAAATAAGTAGGGACGAATCACCTGTTTTGGTGAATATTATCGGGGATAAGACCTTCCGGTCCACACAATCAGGGTCATTAGCCGAAGGACTTAATTTTCAATCGGGCATCAGGGTAGAAACAAGTTGTCAGAATTGTGGCTTTACCCAGGTTCGCATAAATGGCCTTGAAGGCGCATACTCGCAGATATTGATCAATAACCGGGCTGTTTTTTCTTCACTAGTGGGTGTATATGGTCTGGAACAGATGCCGGCAAATTTTATTCAAAGGGTTGAAGTTGTGAAAGGCGGTGGCTCCGCATTGTATGGCTCCAATGCAATAGCCGGGACTATCAATGTGATCACCAAAGATCCGGTAGAAAATGGTTATGAATTAAGCGCAACGTTTAATTCCATCGATGGTGATGCCGGTGATCGTTTAATAAATTATAATGCGTCTGTGGTGAACAGTGACCTCACAAAAGGAATTACGCTTTATGGCATGCACCGAAACAGGGATTATTATGATGCCAATGGTGATAGATTTTCTGAAATCACCCAACTGGAGAATAATTCTGTCGGTTTCAAATCCTTTTTTACACCAACGGATTATGTAAAGGTTGATGCCGGTTTTAATTACATTAACGAATTCCGGAGAGGCGGGGACCATTTCAATCTGGACCCTAAATTTACAGATATCACAGAACAGTTAAAGCACAATATTCTGAACGGGGATATTAATGTGGATTTGATTGCCAAGGATTTTATGCGCAAGGTATCGATCTATACTTCCATCCAACAAACCAATCGTGACAGCTTTTATGGCGGATTGGGTGGAGGCAGGACGCCGGAAGATTCCATAGCTGCTGCCAATGCTTATGGAAATACCACTGACCTTGCCTTAGTTTCTGGCACGCAATTCATCAATCACTGGGATGATGATCATATCACTACAATTGGGGCTGAATACCAACTAAATGATACTGAAGATAAAATCCCCGGTTATAACAGGTTTGTTGATCAGCGCGTGGACAACCTCGGCATTTTTTTTCAGCATGAATGGCAAATTAATAATAAACTAAAAACCTTACTGGGTGGCAGATATGATCAATCCTGGGTAAATGGGACGATAACCTCAGACACCATTAAATTTAATTATGAACCATCAGTGGATATTTTTAGCCCGAGGTTAACATTTTTATACGACATCAATGATCACTGGCAATTGCGAGCTAACTATGGAAGAGGATTTCGTGCGCCAAGGGCATTCAATGAAGACCTTCATATCGCCATCGTTGGCGGGGAACCATTGTTTGTTGTCCTTTCCGATTCACTACAGGAAGAAACCTCTGATTCTTTTACTTACTCTTTGCGTTATAATCATCAATTGTTGGGGTTTAGTGATTTTGAAATTGTTTTTGGAGGATTCTACACCAGGCTGAACAATCCATTTGTGAGTGTGAACCTAGGTGCACAACTCTTGGAAGGTTCATTACTTGAGCGGGTTGAAAATGGTACCGGAGCCCAGGTTTATGGCACCAATATTGAATGGCAGATGGCTATAAATATTAATTATCAGTTTGCTGGCGGACTAACTATTCAACGCGCCACATTTGATGAGATACAAGCTTTGTTCGAGCCTGAAAATGATAATGCAGCTCGGTTTGTTGGGACGGATCGAATTACCAGAACACCCAATACTTATGGATACTTCTCATCTATACTAAAACCCTGGGATCGGTGGACATTTAATATTTCAGGTGTTTACACAGGTAATATGAATGTGCCGCATGTAGTAGGCGCGGATGGTTTTATGGTAATTGAAAGATCGAAGAAATTTTTTGATGCAAATATTAATGTGGATTATACCATTCCTCTTGGTAAGAAAAATCAATTGACCCTAACCGGTGGTGTAAGGAATGTATTTAACAGCTACCAGGACAACTTTGATTCCGGGCCAGAAAGGGATTCAGATTTCATATTCGGACCAGCACAACCGATCACTTTTTTTGCAGGGATAAAAATTAATTCAAAGTGAGCTATTAAGTGCCATAAGCAATAGCAATAGATGTAGCATCAGTGAAAGACATTTTCCAAAGATATAAATTCCATATTTTCGGCTGGAAAAGATATATTCTCATGGATATTTATGCAACATAGTTGCAATATTAGCTTTCATGTAATATTTTAGCATTTATGAGAAAGCGGACTTTGATGAATAGCAATTCCAGATTGATATTTCTTGATAAGCTGGGCATGTGCACATCTGTTGTTTGTATGGCACATTGTATGGCCATCCCTTTTTTATTCATTTTTGGATTAGACTCCACGCTATCTGTAATCGATAATGAGTTTCTCGAATTGATGATCATATTTACTTCATTGGCTATTGGGTTGGTATCATTTATCAGAGGTTTCATTCAACATAGGCAACACTTTATTTTGGTATTATTTATAGCTGGTTTTTTCCTGATTGTTAGTGGTGAACGTATACACGAGACCTGGTCATCAGCTAGTATATCCGTCATTGGGGCCATGGTGATTACTTATGCTCATTTTCAAAACATCACGTATAAAAAGACATGCAGCTACTAACAAATTTATTATCATTTTTTATTTCTTCTGGCCTTGTTGGCTGGTCTTATTTTGAAGATGTCACTTTTAGTTGGGAATATAGGGAGGAAGTAAGCGCTAAGGTGGAGATGCCAACGTTTGGGCACCATCTTATGACTTTGGAAGGCACGCAAATAGAACTATCGGGTTATTATCTTCCAATGGGATTAGATCGCAAGCGTATTATTATCTCTAAACAGCCCTTTGCCAGTTGTTTTTTTTGTGGTGGTGCCGGAGGGCCTGAAACTGTAGCAGAGATCCAGTTCTCTAAAGTACCTCGTGCATTTAAACCGGATGAAATAGTCCATGTGAAAGGTAAGTTGAAGCTCAATCCAGATGATTTCGAGCATCTTGTTTTTATTTTGACTGATTCTAAAGTTATAGATGAATGAGAAAATTAATTGGAATATTTGTAGTGTTTCTTGCTTGTACCACTTCCAGAAAAGAGGAGGCAAATCCTAAAATTATAGAAATTCATGATACAGCAATTAAGAAAGGTAATGAAGTTGAAAAAATAATAGATGAAATAAAGGATTATGCAAAAGATTCTACTGACTCATTAAAAAATCGATTACTTGATTCTGTTGAGGTGTTAAGAGATGATCTTACCAAATGGAAAGAGACCATTGTAGAAGTACCTGGATATGAACATAATCACGTTCATGATCATTCCCACACGGAACCTCTTCAGGTGACACCTGATATGATGTTAGAAATACAAAAGGATATTGAAAAGCGGGTCGATAAATTACTAACCAGAGCTGAAGAGATATCAGAGAAATTAGATTAGAAGAATATGAAGCTATTGAAGAAAAAGAAGAAGCTCCCGGTTACCGTCTTAAGCGGATTTTTAGGAGCAGGCAAAACCACCTTACTAAACCACATACTCAATAATCGGGAAGGGTTAAAAGTTGCAGTGATAGTAAATGATATGAGCGAGGTCAATATTGATGAGAAACTAGTAGCGAATGGTGCCAAACTCTCTCGAACGGATGAAAAATTAGTTGAAATGAGCAACGGATGTATTTGTTGCACGCTTCGGGAAGATTTAATGATTGAAGTGGAAAAGCTCGTCAAGATGAATAAGTTTGATTATCTGTTGATCGAAAGCACTGGCATCTCTGAACCAGTACCAGTTGCACAGACCTTCTCTTTTGCTACGGGAGATGAGTTGTATGATTTAACTCAAATCAGTGAACTCGATACCATGGTTACCGTCGTTGATGCGTTGAATTTCTTTAAAGATTTCGGAAGTGCAGATACAATTCTGGATAGAGCGATGACAGATGACGAAGAAGATGATCGCTCCATCGTTAATTTGTTAACAGATCAGGTAGAATTTGCCAATGTGATCATACTTAATAAATCAGATTTAGTAACAGAAGATCAACTGGGCCTATTAGAAAATACCTTGAAAAAGCTCAATCCTACTGCGAAAATCATTCGAACTACTCATAGCAAAATAGATCCAAAAGAAATCCTGAACACTGGATTGTTCGACTATGAAATTGCTGAACAGTCTGCTGGATGGCAAAAGGAGTTAGAATTGGCACAAAAAGGGATAGCACATAGCCCTGAAACGGAAGAATACGGCATTGGTTCTTTTGTTTATCGTAATGCAAAACCTTTTCATCCGCAACGATTTCTGGATTACGTGGGTCAAGATTTTCCAACCTCCATTATTCGAAGTAAAGGAATTTTCTGGATTGCTTCAAGGCCGGATAAAGCGATCCTTTGGAGTCAAGCAGGAGGTTCTTTGAAAGCTGAGATTTATGGTCGATGGTGGGCCAGTGTGCCTATGAAACAACGTGCGATAAGCCAGGACTATCTGGAAAACCAAGTCGAAATTCAAGCGAAATGGGACAAAAGATGGGGTGACCGGATGAATGAAGTGGTTTTTATAGGTCAGGATATGGATAAAGAAAAGATCATATCGGACCTTGATAAATGCTTACTTAATGACTTCGAGATTATAGGAATGGAATCTGGTAATAGATTCCAGGATGACTGGCCAATATGAATTTATTAGAAAAAATACCCTTACTCAAAAAAGTAGGATTAAAAAGTCCTAAACAGATTGTGAGTAATTACTGGGATGAACGAGCTATCATTTTGGAACCAAACGTTAACCTGTTTTGCTGGCAACGACCCATTGACCTGACGATATCAAATTACCTCAGAAAAATACTTAAGCGAAAGCCGGAAAATATCCGTCTATACATTCGTAATAATAATTTAAAAGATAAAGTTTTAGAAAGTAGGGCTTTGTGGGAAAGCAACTTTGATTCTGAAGGCAAAAGCTTTTGGCAGGATGTTATTCAACTGACTCGGGATTTTATACTTTTTTCGGATAGAGAAGAAGTGACACTACATCTGAAGATCATTGACAACGATGCTTGTTCAAAATTTCATATTGATGGATACAGTTTAAGACTTTTTACAACCTATCTGGGTGCTGGAACACAATGGTTACCTGAAAAAGCAACCAACAGAAGGGGATTGGGTAAAAGTAATGAACGGGTTATAAGAAATGTAAATCAAATCCAGCAGATGGGCGCATTTGAAGTCGGTATTTTGAAGGGAGAAATCCCTAACCAACAGAATCAAACAAGAGGTATTGTACATCGTTCACCACCTGTAAGTATACCGGAAGAAAAGCGACTAATACTAAGAATAGACATATAATCATGTTATAATTATGAGAGCGTTTAATATATCAATAATTTTAATATTCACTTCTCAGGCTTGTGTTATGGCGCAACATCAATACCAATCGGCTAATGAATACATGCATCAATCTTCCCAAGAAGATCTAATCGAAAGATTTGAGTCCCCTGAGCGGGATGCTTATCAACAACCTGAAAAAGTCCTTAAGTATCTGGGTAAATTAAAAGGAAAGACTATAATGGACATTGGAGCAGGGTCAGGATATTTCTCCGTAAAGTTAGCTACTAAAGGAGCCAATGTGATCGCAGCTGATGTTAATGATGGTTTTTTAGATTATATCAAGAACAGGATTGAAAATAATAATTTGAAAAATATTGAACTAAGGAAAATACCATACGATGATCCTTCCATTAATAAGGATGAAGTAGATATGGTTTTGATTGTCAATACCTATCATCATATAGACAATCGTTCAGAATATTTCAAGAAGGTTAAAAGGGGTATCAAAAAAGATGGCGAATTAATAATTATAGATTTTTTTAAATCTGATTTACCCGTTGGACCTCCGGATGATCATAAAGTAAGTATCGATGAAGTAATCGCTGAGCTGAAAAATTCCGGTTATGAATCTTTCATGATTGAGGTTGATCTTCTGCCGTATCAATACATAATCAAAGCGAAGTAAAGAAAGATTCATATCATGTCATGATTTTTTTGATTAAAAAGCATAATTATTTCCAGTACATACTAAAGCATATATAGTCATACCTATTGATCATAATATCCTGCTAAGTTATTTGGGTAATCATCAGCAAACATTCCTCCGCCAGAAAATCCTGTCAATTCTTTGCAATTGCGCCACTTTTAAAAGCAGATTTATTAATCAGTTGGAACTTAAAACACATAGTGAATCATAATAAGATACAACTTTATAACGTAGTGAACAACAAAGAAAGATGTCTTCAGAAAATAAGAAGACCTAAACTTAATAAATTACTGCTTCTTCCTTGATAAAGTTGCAATCTATGTCAAATATTAATTTAAGATCGCTATATGAAGTATTTGTATCATTGTACTCAGTGTCATTAATATAATCTTCATCCAGAGCGTCAAAATTATCTATAGATACAAATAAATGATAAGCTTTCTCAGTATCAGGGTCTTCGTAACCCTTAACATTGTTCAAATATGTATCACTATAGTTTTTATTAATATAATTGTTAATGCAATCGGGTACCTCT
The DNA here is from genome assembly GCA_051155775.1 of Cyclobacteriaceae bacterium. GTDB lineage: Bacteria > Bacteroidota > Bacteroidia > Cytophagales > Cyclobacteriaceae > CAYSCZ01. The sequence continues at coordinate 44,011 of DAXETV010000044.1, forward strand.
TCCATTGAAAGCGTAGTATAAGTGTTTAACCATTTTCCATCTTTAGAAAAAGCAGCTTCCACCTCTGTATTATTAGTTATAAAATAAGCGACATAATTGCCTTTTTCATTCGTAGCCCAATCTACACTTTCGACGCCTTTAAATTTATCCATAAAAGAGTTTTTCACCTTACCTGGGATACTATCATTAAATGAAATCATGACAGGCAGGAGAACTATTAAAATTAAAAATCTGGTTTTCATCTTCATTTTATAATTGATTGACTATTTGACGCATACATTTTAAAAAGTCACCATTATGAATTTAAAATATTTGTAAGAATTACGTGACCTTATAAAAC
>DAXETV010000045.1:0-24029 GCA_051155775.1 Cyclobacteriaceae bacterium
AGGTAGAAGAATAAAAAAATGAGCGTCTTGTAATTTAATAAGACGCTCAATGCATATTAAAAAAATCAATTTAGCATTTCAAATACGCCGGCAACACCCTGTCCGCCACCTACACATGCGGTAACCATTCCGTATTTTCCCTTCCTTCTCTTCAATTCATTGAATAAGCTTATGGAAAGCTTAGCTCCGGTACAACCAAGTGGATGGCCAAGCGCTATTGCGCCCCCGTTCACATTCAACTTATCCACATCAAGATCAAGCGATTTCACAACAGCCATTGATTGCGCTGCAAATGCTTCGTTGAGCTCAATCAGATCAAGATCCTCTTGTTTTAAGCCTGCTAACTTCAAGGCCTTTGGAACAGCTTCTTTCGGGCCTATACCCATTATTCTTGGGTTTACTCCTGCCGTTGCGTAAGAGACCAGCTTTGCGATTGGTTGAAGATTATATGCTTTCACCATTTTTTCAGACATGATCATTACGAAGGCTGCGCCATCCGAGGTTGGAGAAGAGTTACCAGCAGTTACCTGTCCGTCTTGTTTAAAAGCTGGCCTTAGTTTGGCGAGGGATTCTATATTTGTACCTCTTCTTATGCACTCATCTTTATCCACAATAAATTCCCGGTCAACTTTTTGACCTTCCTCATTTACAAAAATTTCTTTTACTGTTATGGGAATAATTTCGTCATCAAACTTACCTTCGTCCTGTGCTTTTGCAGCCAGATTGTGAGACCTTACTGCAAACTCATTGGCTTCATCCTTCGAAATTTTATATTCCAAAGCCAGTTCTTCAGCAGTTAGACCCATATTAAGGTAATACTCCGGGTGATCTTCAGCTATTCTCCAGTTGAGTGCGGGCTTATATCCCATCATAGGCACCAACGACATTGACTCTGTGCCTCCGGCGATTATGCAATCGGCCATCCCGGCATGAATTCTGAGGGAGGCTATCTGTATGGCCTCCAGACCGGAACCACAATACCTGTTCACGATCATACCAGGCACCTCTAAGGGCAATGAAAGCAGGGAGATCATCCTTCCCATCTGCATGCCCTGTTCTGCTTCTGGTATCGCGTTACCAACGATTAAGTCATCAACCTGTCTGGGATCAAATCCACCTATAGAGGATGTTAAATGTTTTATTACATCTGCGGCCAGGTCATCTGGGCGGTAAAATCTAAAACCACCTTTCTTGGCTTTACCAACCGCTGACCTATATCCTTTGACAATATATGCATCCATGAGATTTTAATTTTATGAATTAGTTACGTAATGGTTTTCCTTTGAATAATATGCTATGAATTCTTTCTAATGTTTTAGGCTCTCCCGTTAAACTTAAAAACGCCTCACGCTCCAGGTCTAACAAGTATTGTTCAGATACCGTTTGTTTTTGGGTGAGATCGCCACCACACATGACCCAAGATAATTTTTTTGCAATCTTCATGTCATGTTCAGAAATGTAATTACCATATTTCATTCCGGCAATACCAGCTTCAAACATCGCCAGGCCTGTCCTTCCCTGAACCAGGATGTCATCTCTTTCGATTGGTTGTGTGTATCCGGCATTGGAGAGGTCCAATACTTTTTGTTTAGCATCGGAAATAAGTCTGGCCCGGTTCAAGGTAATCCGGTCAGAGTCCCTAATGATGTGCATATCCTTTGCTTCATAAGCTGAGGTAGCCACTTTGGCCATAGCAATATTCATAAAGTACTCCTGTAAGGTATTAAGCTGAGGATCACTAGCCGTGTATTGATCAGAGGCCCTTAGTACAAATTCTTTAGTACCACCCCCTGCAGGGATAACACCAACGCCAAATTCAACCAGGCCTATATAAGTTTCTGCATGTGCCTGAATAGCGTCACAGTGTAAGGATAGCTCACAACCGCCACCCAGGGCCATTCCTGAGGTAGCGGCAACGACCGGAATGGAAGAAAATCTTGCCCGTGTCATAGTCTTTTGGAACTCGGCAATCATCAAATTAATTTCATCAAACTCCTGGTCGCCGGCATACATAAATATCATGGCCAGATTAGCCCCGGCAGAAAAGTTATCCCCTTCATTTCCTATCACCAGGCCTTTATAGTCCTTCTCTGCCATGCTTATTGCAGTATTTATTCCTTCAACCACTTCAGCACCAATAGAATTCATCTTCGTATGAAATTCCAGGTTCAATACACCATCACCAATATCATAAAGCGTAGTTCCGCTATTTTCCCAGACGATATTATTTTTAAATGCGTCCAATAAAATGAAGTTTTCAGTGCCGGGCACTTCGATATATGATTTAGAATTAATGTCGTAATAATACCTCTTCCCATCTTTGAAACGATAAAATGAGTCATGACCGGCGTTCAGCATTTCTTCTACCCATGACGCAGGCTGGACTGACATTTCCTTCATTTTTTGGACTGTGTCTTTCACGCCCATTACATCCCAGGTTTCAAATGGACCTAATTTCCAACCAAACCCTGCTGCTACTGCCTGGTCAATTCTGTATAACTCATCAGCAATCTCAGGGATACGGTAAGTGCAGTATCTGAAGAGGTCAAAAAATGTTCTTCTATAGAATTCTCCGGCCTTACCTTGATCATTTATCAAAATTGGCAAACGTTTTTTTAGGTCCTCGACATCCCTGGTTTGTTCCAGTACATCAAATTTTGCTTTTGTTCTTGAACCATATTCATAGGTGTTTAGGTTTAGCTCCAGAATTTCTTTTTTCCCCTCAGCATTTACTGTTTTTTTAAAGTATCCTTGTTTTGTTTTATCACCCCACCATTTCCGCTTATCTAATGCTTCTACAATTGCAGGCAGCTTAAATACGTCTCTCGATTCGTCCTTTGGTAATCCATGGTATAGGTTGGTGGCCACTTTCACCACGGTATCTAAACCCACAACGTCTATTGTCCTGAAAGTGGCTGATTTTGGCCTACCTATTTCCGGTCCGGTGAGTTTATCTACCTCACCAACCGTCAGGTTCATATCTTGCACCGCATACATCCCGGACATTATCCCGTAGATCCCAATTCTATTGGCAATAAATGCAGGCGTATCCTTACATAGAACGGTTTCCTTTCCGAGATAAAGATCTCCATAGTTCATAAAAAAGTCTATGATTTCCGGATCAGTTTTTATTGACGGTATTATTTCAAGTAGCCTCAGGTAGCGAGGGGGGTTGAAAAAGTGGGTGCCACAAAAGCACTTTTGAAAATCATCAGAACGGCCTTCTAGCATTAAATTGATAGGAATGCCGGAAGTATTTGAACTGATTAGAGAACCGGTTTTTCTAAATTTTTCAACACGCTCAAATAGTGATTTTTTAATATCTAAATTCTCAACAATTGCTTCAATTACCCAGTCACACTCTGCAATCCTGGGCAGGTCGTCTTCAAAATTTCCCAAGGTTACATACTTTTCAAAAGATTTGTGATACAATGGAGCAGGCTTTGACTTTAATGTGTTTTTAAAGGAATCGGATACAATTCTGTTTTTTACTTCTGTATCCTCAAGCGACAATCCTTTTTCTTTTTCGCTGTCGTTAAGTTCTTTTGGTGGAATATCAAGAAGCAAAACTTCCAGGCCAATATTTGCAAAGTGGCAGGCAATCCTTGAACCCATTATTCCTGAGCCCAATACTGCTGTTTTTTTAATGGTTCTCTTCATATTCGATTTCTGTTTCTAATTGGTTAAATAGGACGTTTTTTTCGATTATTAGATTAATAGAATTTAAAACATTAAAGAATGAGGTTAACGCCTCATCACCTATATTGGCCTTAACCTGACGATTAAATTCTCTTACAGATAGTCGTGATAATTCCCTTTTTTCCTTACCCAGTTCTGTGAGGTGAATCCTCACTGAGCGCCCGTCATTTGTATCTTTTTCCCGGTAAATCCAGTTTTTATCTTCTATTGCTTTTAGTATCCTGGTCAAGCTTCTGGATTCCATACCCAACATGGGAGCAATTTTTGTAGCCGGAGTACCATGCTCGACATCGATGTTTAAAAGTACGAACCCAGTAGTCGCAGTCAGTTCAAAAGGTTGTCCATGTTGATTATACATTCGTGAAATGGCCAACCAGGTAGCTTTTATATTGTAATCAACAGTCTCTTCACGCTTCATAATGGTTCATAAATGTAAATAATCAAAGATAGGAAATTATTATGCATGCATACTATTTTTTTAAACTTTTCAGGCACTCATTACGGTGAAAGGCCAATCAGTTATCTTCGTTTTCTTTCTTTTTTTCTTTTTTCTTTTTGCCAAAGAGGTCTTTGAGCTTATCTTTTATTTTATCTTCAGCTTCTTTTTTCTGTTCTTCAGCTTTTCCTTTCAGTTCTTCAGCAACTTCTTCTTTTTTTTCCTGTAGCTCTGCTTTTCCTTCTTGTATTGTTTCTTCCGCCTGATCTTTAGCCTCTTCTTTTTTTTCGTCAACTTTTTGTTGGACTAGTGATTTCACCAGATCCTTTCCTGACTCAGAACCAAAAGCCAGACTAACTTTTGGCTCATTGTATGTGCCGGTAATCTTAAACGGTAGTATAATATTTGATGAAGCGCCAGGTTGAAAATTGGTAAATTTGGTTACTTTATATCCAAGGCTGTTGTTAATATTTTTTGCGGGAACCAGCATTTTTATCATATAATCAAGACTACCATCAATCCCATTACTACCTGATATTGTGGAAGAATAGTTACCGAGTTGAACATCGAAAGGATCAGTGTATAACCTGCCATTTTTAATTTCCGCTTTGATACCCAGGTTTGATATTTCGATTGTTTTATTGAGGTCGCTGAGGCTACTGAAGTTACTGAGTGAAGAAATTATCTTAGGATTGCTTACTGAAGATTCAATCACGTTTACCAATCCACTACCATTCATTTCCTCATATACAGGATCCATATTTTCATTTAGTAATCCATTGAGTGAGAAATTTGTAGAAAATTTACCGGTCATCACATTGGCTATTGGTACTAAATCATTTATTAATGATATGTTCTCAAAAGCTTTTTTAATTGATAGGTCTTTAATGTTGAAATTAAAATCATAAGCCGGTTTATCAACGTTGGCTGTTTTGTAGGATCCTTTCATTAAAAAGACTCCATCCAACAGGTTAAATGACAGCCCACTTAAGTTCACGGCTCCATCTGTAATGATTATCTCACCTTTTGCATTATTTAATTCGAGGTTATCATAGATTATACTATTTATATTCGATGTCAATCGGAAATCTATATTAGTAGGAACTTTTATTGTGTCATAGCCTGAAGTATCTGAATCTGTATCTTCCTCCGGTGTGGCTTCAGTCATCCAGTCATTTAAACTAATCAAATCCGATTGATGATTTAACCTTCCGGTGATTTTTTCACCATTCATCAGATAACCTAAGTAATTAGATAAATTACCTTCTAGCTCAAAATCACTGTTGCCAGCCTTACTTTTGAATCTTGTTAATGCAATTGAGGTAGGGCTAAAAGAAGCTATTGCTTCAGAGATTTCCAATCCCCGGAAGAAGTCCTTACTAATGAAATAAAAATCATTGATATTAATCCTGCCTTGACTTTCAATTTTTTGATAACGTTCGGCCTCCAGATCGGAATAAGAACCTTTGCTGCTTAGGTTAGCATCTACTAATCCTCTTAGATTCATACTATCGTCTAAGTGAATAACATTTGTAATTTTTTCAAGGTCTAGTTTTCCATCAATTTTAAAGTCCCAATTATAATTTTCAAGATTGTGAAGCTTTAAACTTGCGATTGTCTTTTCTTCTTCAATCGTAAATGAAAAATTTTTAACATCTATATTTGTATCCTTGAGGTCATTTGAAGGGTAATCAAGCCTGGCATCCAGTGCAATATTTTCTAAAGGCAGAGGATTATCAGGGTGTGCCAGATATCCGTCTTGCATCCCAAGATATAATTTAATTGCAGGCATACTTGCTTCGTTGTAAATACCAGACACACTACCGTGAAAGGACACATCACCTTTGGTTTTTACTGCTTTTAAGTCTTGCTGATATACCTGTGGAATGAGTGATAGTAAACTTTTAAGATCTATGTCCTGACCTACAAAGGATATATCTGTTATTATGTCCTCCTCATCCAGTTTTATATCACCATCAAACATAAAACCGAAATCATTAAGCGCCACTCTATTTTCAAGGAATGTATAGGTCTGATTGGGTAAGTTCATATTTAATCCCATATCGATTGTCAAAATTCGATCATCTATGTATTTAATCCCATCAAATGCAAGGGTAACAGATTCGATACTTGTTAAGCTTTCAATATCAAAGAGATCCTGGGAGAAATCACCAGTTCCTGAATGTGTCAGACCAGTTAAATAGGCATTTAAATTTTGGCTCTCATCAATATATGATATAGATGCATTATTTATTTCCCATCGCTGGACTTTTAAGTTAAACGTTGCAGCCTGAGATTCACGCTCGCTATCAGTAGCGATATCACTTTCTTTTGCGATGTCATAGTTAGCTGCACCAGACTCCAGAACCTTTACCAGTATATCCGATTGATTTATTGAGATCGCGTTTATTTTGATTTGATCGCCACCTACTAGCGACAGAAGATCGATTGAGAGTTCAAAACTTTCTACCCAGGCTAATGTATCACCATCAAAACTATCTTTTCCTACAATTCCAAACTGGTCTATGCTCAGGGATAGATTAGGGAAATTTTTAAAAAAAGAAAGGTTAATATTTTGGGGATCGTAAATTACGTTGGCGTCAATATTATTGTCAATTTCTTTATCTATTGCAGCTTTTATTTCGTCTTTGAAAAATACAGGAAGTACAATCAAAGCGATAATGATCAGGAAAATTAGTGCTGCTAGGGCTATTAATGCTTTTTTCATTGATGCTTTTATTTAGTTAAGGTGACGAAAATATCCTCCATAAGTTGAAGCTCAATTTTCGAATCTTCAAATGATTTTATTTTATAAGTAATTCCCTGCTTTTCGCCCTGGTTTAGAAGCTTTAAGGTATCATTTGATATTCTCCAATTTAAAGAATGAGAGAGGGTATCACTACTAAAAATGCATCCGGGATACCCATAGGCTTTTATAGCAACTGTATTTTCTTTATTGAAATTGAATTCCCCATTCATTGTAAAATCCATATCCTTTACTTCTGGAAATGATTCAGGCAGGGTTTTCCATTGGGCATTCCAAGAACCAACCATTAGCGATGATACATTAGTAGCATCTTTTTCTCGTGAATCATCGGAGCATGAAAAAAAGATAGCCAGTAAAATAAAGCTAAAGTAGTAGCGAGCATATCCAGGTATTCTATTATAATCAGCAATCAGTTTATTGATTATTTGCTGATATTTTTCAATTTCTTTCATCAGGTATGTCCGAGAAATTTTTTCCATAGTTTCTTATATTAAAACGAAGAGTGGACTGTAAAAATATTAAATAATAAATCCTTCAGACTATAATGATTTACTGTGATTTTGGAAAAACTCAGACAATTATTAAATTTGTGTTACTTAAACATTAATTTAATGTTAAGAAAGGAGGTTTTCATGTCTAGGTTTCTAATATTTATATCAATTATTATACTAAAATACCCAATATATCTATTTGCTGAGGCTGATAGTCTCAATTGGCAAAGTGATATAGAAAAAAGGGTTTTTCAAAGTACTGGATCTGAGCCCTTAGATTACTACTTGGTAGTTGATTCATCAATTGAAAGCTACCAGATAGAGGAAGCTTACCATAGAATAGAAACCTTACTACATAAATTAGAAAAGAAAAGGAGAAAGTATAAAGAAAAGCAACAATTCTTTAGATGGATGTTCTACTACATTCACAGGAAAGCACTTATTAAATATGTTAACTATATCTCATTCTCAAAAACTATTGCTAAAGGTGGAAAGTATGATTGTGTATCTGGAACAGCACTTTATAGTATACTTTTAAATAGGTTAAATATTAAGCATAGGATCTACGAAACTAATTTTCATATCTACTTGACCATTGGGGATGATGAAGAGTATTTATTTGAGTCAACAGACCCAATCGATGGGTTTGTGAGTGGTAAGGAGGAAACCACTAAAAGAATTAATCAATTTTTAGCAGATAATCAACAAGAAGGTGGTCCGTTTAATCAAATTAATTTAAACAATAGGATTAATGAAATGCAATTGGCAGGCTTAATGTACTATAACATAGGTATTAATCTATTCAATAGTGGGAAGATTGAAAACGCTATGGATTATATGAAAAAAGCTGATTATTTATATAAAGGAGGAGAAAGAATAAATATTTTAAAAAAGATATTTAAACAGTCATTAGCAAATACATCAACTTACTAATGACTGTTCTTTTAGTAAACCGCTTTTTATTATTTTATTCTAATACCTTAAATTCTACTCTTCTATTTTTACTTCTATTTTCAGGGCTTGTATTAGGTACCATTGGATCGCTTTCACCTTTGCCGGTTACAATCAACATATTTTCATCCACACCCTTTTCTGTTAGATAACCTGATACAGCCTGAGCTCTTTTGCGTGATAGATTTAAGTTATAGTCCTCACTGGCCAGATCATCCGTATAACCGGTGATTGCTATCTTATTGATCCTGTTTTTATTAATTAGATCAAGAATCCTTTTGAGTTCAGAATAAGAAGCTGTTTTTAATTCTGCTTTATCAAAATCAAAAAAGATGTTGTTTAATACAATGGCACTTCCAGTTTTTATTGGAACTAAATAAAGATCTCTGTCCACGGTTTTTGGTTCAGTAACTCCGTTAAGGTCAACATTTTCACTAACAGATAAATAACCATCACTCTCAGCTAAGAACCCATACCTGGCGCCAGATTTCACACTGAATTCATACTTGCCATCGCTACCGGAGTTAAGGTCTGTGACTTTTCCTCCGTCAGGTAGTCTTTCAACCATGATATTGGCAGCAATTGGTTCTTTAGATGCCGAATCATAAACGGTACCGCTTATAGTTACTACTACTTTTTGAGGTTCTACATCAATGCCCTCTATATCTTCAATATTTTCAATTCCTGATTCAGCTATTAAATCTTGAGGATCAACATAGAAATCTTTTTTATTGAAACGAAAAATATCTGTATTTTCATCTTTGTCTCCCCTTGTGAAATAAATATGCTCACCTGAGCTAGGGATATTAATATAAACATCATCATTTTCTGAATTTACACCTTCTCCCAGGTTCTCCGGCTCTGACCATTTTGTCCAGCTGTCATCTAATCTTTTTGTGACGTAAATATCAATACCACCATAGCCTGAGTACCCATCTGATGAGAAATAAAGTGTTTCGTTATCATAAGCTAAATAAGGAGCACCTTCTTCATTTAAAGTATTCACATCGTCTCCCAGGTTTTTAGGTTCTGTCCAATTGCCATTAATAGCTTTAAAACTTACATATAAATCTCTTTTGCCATAAGTCTCATCCCGTTCTACTGATAATATTAAGACATCCCCATCGGGGCTAATGAAAAAATCTGCGTTTGGAGAATAATTATATTCATTAGTTATAATAACATTTTGAGGTTCAGTAAATGAATCACCTTTTCGTTTCGCTATTGATACACCAGCAAACATTCTCCCTTTTTTTCCATATCTATTTCCAAGGATAAGAACTTCTTCGCCGTTTATTTCTGTGACTGAGCTGAGAAAGTTGGGTCCTATCGTGTTTAGCGGCGGCCCAATATTTTTTGCGGGTAACCACTCTCCTGTTTCTTCATCCAATTCAGAGTACCAGATGTCTTCGTTGTCATCAACACCACCTATATTATCAGGATGATATTGTCTACTAAAATATAATCTTTTACCATCTGGTGATAAAATAGGGCTATGCTCTATGTAGCTACTGTTTACATTTTCATCAAGCTTTTCAACATCTATTTCCTGATTTACACCCTTTGATACATTTATTAACACATTTATTGGGATGTTAGAATTTGATATTCCGATCGCATCTATACTAGGATATCCATTCACTTTTTCACCGTCAAGGACCACCTTTATGGCTGTTATGGCATAGCTTGTTTCATCAAAAAATAGATTTAATAGCCTATTTTCAATAGGAAGGTCCCTTGCTGGGATTTCTCTTAAAAGATATTCATTGAAATCACTATCATAAGCGAATACTTTAGTAATAGCACCAGGGTTTTCAGTTTCAACAATAGCTATTTGTTTTGCTTTTATTGTTTCTGAAAATCCAACAACAATATTTTCTTCCTTATCTGACTTTTTTGGTCTCCAGGCATTAGGATCTTTGCCACTCCTTGGATATACATTAGGTTTATGCAATACCTGTATGGAAGAATATTCATATGGGGATTCCTCTGATGATACATCCAATATTTCAGATGCCCAGTATACCGTTTCTTGGGCACTGATTGACCAGCTGGTTATAAGAATCGTTATGGTTAATAGTATTCTCATTATTATTAATTTAGATTTTTGGTTTGGTGAAAATATTGTTGCCCGACGTTTTTTAATTGAAATTTTCACGTATGATCCTTACTTCCACTCTTCTGTTACTTGCCTTGGCTTCTCGTGTTCTTTCTCTGGTTAGTGGTTGTGTACCGCCAAAAGCTTTTGTTATTACTTGCTTTTTATTAACGCCTTTATTGACCAAATATTCTTTTACCGATTCGACCCTGTCTCGAGATAGCTCCATATTTTTTTCATCCCCACCAGCAAAATCTGTATGTCCCTCTAGCTGTATCACCACCTCAGGTTCACCCTGGAGCCAGGTTACCAGGCTATCTAATTCTCTGTATGATGAAGGTGATATATCACTCCGTCCAGTTGCAAAAATAAGATTTTCAAGTTTAATAAGGCTTTGAATTGGTTCCAGTTCGAAATCTTTCTGCAATTCCGGGCCATTTGCTTCTACAACAAACTCTTTTTTATATGTCACATAACCTGGGGATTCTATTTTAATGTTGTATTTTTCGCCTTCCAGCAACGGCATTTCATATTCTCCGGGGGCTTTGGAAGTTGTAAAACCCATATCATCATAATAGGGTAACTTTTCATAAACTATTTCATATTGAATTCCAGATTTGGTTTTCTCATCTATAACCTTGCCGTATACCTTAACCTGTTCCACTTCACTCTGAGCGTGAAGATTTACAATGAAAAAATTCATTGTAATAAGTACGACTACCAAATTATTTGTAATCATAAATATATTTCCATTTTTATTGAGTTAATCTTAAATAATTAACATTAGATTATTTAAATAATTATAAAAACCATTCAGAAACAAATTTATTATAAATTAATAGAAGCCAGGATGTTTTTTTTGGAATTAAATTGAATTATATCAAGAATTTCTATGACTTTATTCATTTTATTATCATAAAGTTCCCTATGTTTTTCTTTAATTGGTTCGGATGGAGGAAATTCAATTTTCCTTGCATCAACAGGTTTTCCATTCTTCCAAAATCTGTAACATAAATGAGGTCCCGTTGCATAGCCTGTACTTCCCACAAACCCTATTACTTGCCCTTGTTTTACTTTTGCCCCATAGCTAACTCCATATTTTATTTTTGACATGTGAAGATATTGGGTCGAGTAGTTTGCATTGTGTTTAATTTTCACATAATTTCCAAAATACTTTGAATAAGTGGCTTCTGTAACTATCCCGTCACCTACTGATCTTATTGGAGTACCAGGGGGAGCGGCATAATCCGTCCCTACATGAGCTCTATATCTTTTTAAAATCGGATGGAAACGTCGTAAGGAATACCCCGAACTTATCCTTGTGTAATTTAAAGGCGCTTTTAAAAATTCTTTCCTCAAACTATTTCCATTTTCATCGAAGTAATTAACACCATTGCCCTGATTATAATAAATAGCATAAAACTTATCATCCCAATGTTCAAAATAAGCACCAATTATTTTAGATATTCCAATTTTTTCATCATCTACCCATTCCTCTTCATAGATAACTTTGAAGCGGTCCCCTTTTTTGATCCTGAAAAAATCAACCTGCCATGCGAAAACATCGACAAGTTCATTTACCAACAATGGACTTTCACCAACATCAGTAAGTGTTTCATACATCGATGAATTGATTATTCCTGCAAAGGTGGAAGTTCTAAAAGAGCTTTCTTTATTTGCTTTTCTTACAACTATTGAATCGGAGAATGAAAAGACCACATAATTTTTAGGATTTTCTTCATATATAAAATGATGTGCAGATTTACCAATGCTATCCTCAGCATAAATTACGGTATAATCATTACCGGCTTTCATTTTTCTCACATCAAAAATATTCTTTGACTTCCCGGATAATTTGTGAATTACTGAATAATCAACATTATAGGAAGAAAGAATATCTGCCAGGTTCTGATTCCATCTTATTTTCTTTTCCTCAACCTTTAAAGAATCAATAATAATTCCAAAAAGCGTTTTATGTTTTATCTCTTTCTGTTCAACTGAATCCTTTAGATCATGCATTGGCTCTGAGATGATAACCGCTTTGCTGTCATTATCATAGAATGAAAAAATAATGAGTATGATGATAAGAATAAAAAAGTATGGAGCGGGATTTAATAAAGCTTTTTTCATTATTTTTATATACGTAACCTTTTTTGGAACTGGTTTTGGGTGAAAATTAAACTATTCTAAGGAAGGAATAAAATATATAGTCGATAAAGGTTAATATTTGGCAACAGAAGCACTGCTATAAAACTTAACCTTAGCTTTGTCGAGAAAATCTATGAACTCACTGATATTCAAATCATAAGCCCTTGGTTTAACGACTAATTCTCCTTTGGTATTTAGAATCACATAATACGGTTGGGCATTATTGTTGAATTTAGTTATTTGAAGGTCAGCATTTTGCTTGCCAATTGTTTTTTTTATTTTATTATCATAATCTGATTTATACCATTCATCCTTAGGGAGTGTTGTTTTGTCATCGACATATAAGGCCGCAACTACAAAATCTTTCTTTAATCGCTTCAATACTTCGGGATCACTCCATACACGAGCCTCCATTTCCCGACAGTTAACACATCCATGTCCGGTGAAATCTATAAATAATGGTTTATTCTGTTCTTTGGCGCAATCTAGTGCCTGACTAAAATCGAAGTAGCCTTTGATTCCATGTGGAAAATCAAGTATATCTTCATATTTCGGATCGTCACAAACTGTATTATTTACAAACTCTGCTGGATATCCTGATTGAACTGAAGGTTGAAGTATATTAAAATCATGTGTTGATAGTGGAGGTAAATAACCTGCTAATGATTTTAAAGGAGCCCCCCACATTCCTGGGATCAAATAAATAACAAAAACAAAAGAAGATAATGATAAAATAAGCCTTGGTACGGTGATTTGTTTGATTTCAGGATCTCCCTTAAGTCTTAACTTACCTAAAATATAAAACCCCATCATTGTGAAGATAGCAATCCATATCGCGAGGTAGATCTCACGATCCAATATACCCCAGTGATAGGCTTGATCTGCAATGCTCAGAAATTTAAAAGCAAAAGCCAATTCAAGAAACCCTAAGACAACTTTAACCGAATTAAGCCACCCACCCGACTTTGGCAGATTATTTAACCATCCGGGAAATAATGCAAACAGGGTAAAGGGAAGTGCAAATGCCAGCGCAAAAGAAAACATCCCTAATATGGGTTTTAAAAACAAACCGCCAGCTGACTCGACCAACAAACTACCTACGATAGGTCCTGTGCATGAAAAAGAGACCAACACTAAAGTAAATGCCATAAAGAAGATGCCAATGAGACCGTTTCTATCTGAGTTTTTATCAATAGTGTTGATAATCTTATGGGGTAGTGTTATCTCAAACAACCCAAAAAAGGAGAGGGCAAAAACGACAAACACCACAAAAAATATGATATTAGGAAGCCATCCGGTAGCCAACTCATTTGCAACTTCAGGTCCCATAAATGGCGCAAGAATAGACCCGACAAGTGTGTAAATCAAGATTATTGAAAAACCATAAAAAAATGCCTTCAACCTGCCGCCTTTGCTTTTACCTGAAAAGAAAGTAACCGTCAGTGGGATCATAGGGAAAACGCACGGTGTAAGTAAAGCAGCCAGACCAGCCAAAAAAGCTACTATCATAAATGATAGCAAGGAATATGGGTCGAAAGATGATCTCTGAGAAAGTAAGCTGGTTTTGTTTTTTTTGATTTCATTTACCGCACCTTTTTGAATCTTAAAAGTTTCATCAAAGGGAATACATTTACCATCAATGTCACTACAGACCTGATATATATAATTCCCCTCAATGTATAAATTTTCAGAAAGGATTTTTATTGTTTGTTGAAATGCTCCCTCACCTTTAAAGTAAGTGTATTCACCTTCCCATATTTCATCGTATTTTTTGTTAGGGTTTATCGGTCTGACAGAATCTATCAATTGGTAGGAGCTGTGTGGTTTGAAATTGAATTCAGTAACCATTGGTCCCAGGTCCGGATCAAAATCTGATGAGTATAAATACCAATCTTTATCGATCGTAACTTTAAATATAATTTCTAAACTGTCTCCTTTTTTAATATTATCACCAGATAGTATTACATCCCAGTTTGCAGGATGAAGTACCTGAGTATAAGAGATAGTAACACTCGAAACGATAAATAAAAACGGTACGAGGATTTTTTTCATCAACTTTAACTACGATTTAAATAATTAACTGTTAGCATGAAAATAAGAAGGAGTGAGAGAATCCATCACCCCTTTCTTCTGATCTTTTTTTGACAAACACTACTTTCCTTCTTTAAATTCATCAAATTTAGAAGGTGTATCGACTTTTGGAAAATTGTTATTATCGAGGTTTACATCTGCGGTTTTTTTCTTTGGATCAAGCGCTATATTGACTACTTCTTTATCCTTTGTGAAGATTTTGCTGACTTTGTATTCATCCATACGCCATATTTCCGCTGGTATCTTTTCTAACGCTTTAGTTCCATCTTTGTAAGTCCATTCAATGATTAGGGGGCTTACTAAACCTCCTTCGTTAACAAAAGTGACCTCATAAAAATGTTTATTAGCATTTTCTTTTTTGATTGCCTCATCATCATATCTATTCATGAATTCGCTGTAGCTATTTTCTGGGGTATCTTTAACAAAGAAAGTCTCCGCTGCCTCTTCAAAGTTGCTGGCCTTTTTATTCTCATCCTCTTTGCCCGTTATGGACTCTTCTGAGGTGACTACTTTATTCTCAAAATTATCATCATCGGTATCCATTCGATACCACTTCACGTTATCGATCCCAATATCAACATGGTCAACTGTATAAAACCACCCTTTCCAAAACCAGTCTAAATCCACAGCAGAGGCATCTTCCATCGTTCTGAAAAAGTCTGCGGGGGCAGGGTGTTTAAAGGCCCATCTTTGTGCGTATTCTTTAAAGGCATAGTCAAATAATTCAGGGCCCATGACAACCTCACGAAGTAGATTTAAGGCTGTGGCGGGCTTTCCATAAGCATTATTTCCAAATTGCAAAATTTGTTCGGAGTTGGTCATAATAGGCCTAATACCGTTTTTATCTCCTTTCATATATGGAACTATATTCTCAGCTGGACCCCTTCGGGAAGGATAATCTGGATCCCATTCTTTTTCAGTCAGATACTGAACAAATGTATTTAATCCCTCATCCATCCAGGTCCACTGCCTTTCATCTGAATTTATGATCATGGGGAAAAAGTTATGGCCCACTTCATGGATAATTACACTGATCATGCCATATTTTAAACGGTCTGAATAGGATCCATCAGGATTTGGTCTTCCATAATTGAAGCAAATCATTGGGTACTCCATACCGATGCTGGCGGTATGAACTGATATAGCCACTGGATAAGGATACGCTATGGTATGTTTTGAATAAGTTTTCAAAGTTTGTGCTACAGCTTTCGTAGAATATTGTTCCCATAAAGGGTTTCCTTCCTTTGGATAATAAGACATCGCCAGAGGTTTTTTATTATCTCCGATATCTACTGCCATCGCATCCCACAAAAATTTCCTTGAACAAGCAAATGCAAAATCTCTTACATTATCTGCCTTATAAACCCATGTCTTAAGCCCTTTCTCTTTCTTCTTTTCGTTTTTAATGGCTTCTTTCTCATTTATGATCATCACAGGTTTATCATAAGTTGTTTTGGATTTTTCCAAGCGATCTAGCTGATCTTTAGTGAGTACATCCTCGGGGTTTTGTAGCGTTCCGGTTGAGGCTACAACAAAATCTTCTGGCACAGTTATCTCCACATTAAAGTCCCCGAAAGACAATGTGAATTCTCCTGATCCTATGAACTGTTTATTTTGCCAACCTTCATTATCAAGATAGGCGGCCATTCTGGGATAAAATTGTGCTATGGTATACAGGTAATTATCATCCTCTGGAAAATACTCATAACCGGACCTGCCACCATCTTTTAATCTATCATTAACTAAATAATTCCATTTAATGCTAAAAGTGTATTTCTCTCCACTATTAAGTGTCTGAGGAAGCTCAACCCTCATCATTGTATTATTTATAACATAATCCAAGTCGTTACCGGACCCATCTTGAACTAATTGTATATTAAAACCACCATTATAGACCCTGTCGCCGGTTATGGTAGCCAGCTTTTTACCATTTAATTTTTTGGCCATCCTGATCCCGCTATAAGAATCTCTATCCCAGTTACTGCTGGAAAGAGACCGACTGGTAGAATTTTTACTTCGTATATTTTGGTCTAATTGTATCCAGAGATATTTAAGATCGTCTGGGGATTGGTTGTAATAAGTGATAGTTTCAGAACCGGTAACCGTTTGATTTTCATCATTAATCTCGATTGATATGTCATAATCAGCTCTCTGCTGCCAGTAGTCTTTTCCAGGAGCGCCAGAAGCATTTCTGTAGTCATTTGGTGTCGGTAGAAGTGTGCCCAGCTGTTCAAATTTTTTCTCCCAATTATCCTGGGCTGATAATGTTGAAACTGACAGCAATGCTAAAAGTATTAACCAATTTTTCATATGTATTTATTTACCAAAATTTAGATTCAAAAACCATTATTAATGCCATCCCACTGATTATGGAAGAGACTACCAGACGCCATTCTTTTTTATCTATTTTAAAAATTTCGATAAATAAATAAGTGAATAACATAAATATCATCACAATAACGATCTGGCCACTTTCCAACCCAAGATTAAATGAGACTAATTGAATTGCTATATTCTTTGTTCCACCAAGCAATGCTTTAAGATAGTTGGAGAAGCCCATTCCATGTATTAATCCAAAGAAGAAGGCAAAAAAATAATTGGTGGAGATTTTTGCGTCGGACTGTTTTGCTCCAACTAAAACATTAATAAAAGCTGTAACCAATATGGTTAATGGTATTAAAAATTCTATCAACTCAGAATTAATACTAAATATGTTTAGTGTGGATAACGCTAAAGTTACCGAATGACCCACTGTGAATGCTGTTACTAGTATCAATACTTTTTTCCATTCTTTCACGGAATAGACGGCGCATAAGGCTATTATGAATATTAAATGATCATAGCCATTCCAATCGAGAATGTGTTCAACACCTAAAGAAAAGTAAAGTGAAAATTCAGACATGCTTAAGCCTCAAAAATATAAATACTCTTAAATTGAACAACATATAAAAATGATATATCGCTTATGTTAGAGGTTCTTTTAGTATTAAATCTAGTTTTTTACCATCCTTTTCATGTTAGCGTTTGTGAAATAGCTTATGATCAAGAAGACAAAGCGCTTGAAATCACGCATAGAATATTTCTGGATGATATGGAAAATGCACTGAGGGAATATCATGATTTAACACAATTTGACATAACAAGGCCTACAGAAAACCTTGAACTAAATGAGTTATTACGAGCTTATTTTAATGAAAATTTCAAAATAAAAGTTAATGAAGAACCTTTAAAATATGAATTCTTAGGCTTTGAGTTAGAAAAGGACGTGATTTATGCTTATCTGCAGGTAGTAAACCTTACTTCATTTAATGATTTAGAAGTATTTAATACCATACTTATTCAAATGTTTGATGATCAGGAAAACCTTGTACACGTTAAAAAGAGAAAAAAGATTAAGACCTTACGATTGAACCGTGGTCATTTTATCGATAAGGTGACATTTTGAAACTAAAAATTTTATTCTGAAAATAGCCATAAATTGATTTTAGTAATTTGGTCTTCATATGAAATACTCAAAAGGGCAACTTTACACATTAGTTTTTCTTAGGATTTTTATTGGTTGGCACTTATTATACGAAGGATTTATTAAGCTTTTAAATCCAGCATGGTCAGCAAAGGCATATTTAGAAAATGCTACAAGTTTCTTGAATTCTTTATACGCTTTTCTTGCAAGTGATTATTTAATTGAAATAGTGGATACCTTGAATGTTTTTGGACTTGTAGCAATCGGTCTAAGTCTCATTTTAGGACTTTATAGTCGAATTGCTACTGTAGCAGGGGCCTTGCTTTTAGGTTTATATTACCTTGCCTATCCACCTTTTCCATGGTTGGATATAGCTGGCCCACGGGAGGGAAATTATCTATTTATAAATAAGAATTTAATCGAAGTAGTTGCATTGCTTGTTCTTCATTATTTCCCTACGGATAATAAATTTGGTATTCAAATGTTGATAAAAAAATCAATCAATGGAAGGAGATAATCCAAAGCGCAATAAAAGAAGAGAAATATTAAAAGGTTTAGCAGGAATCCCTGTGGTAGGAGGTGCATTTTGGAGCGCTGTATCGCAGAGTAATAAAAATCAATCACTAAAGAAAAGTATACTCGATGAGTTAAATATTGATGAATCTACGCCTAACTACGTAAATGATCTTGGTGGTGATCTTGTAAAAATTGGCATTATCGGGTTTGGGATTAGGGGGCCTCAATTGTGCAGGGCAATCGGGTATGCTACAAATTCATGGATGAAAAATCTTGAAGAAAGGTCAAAAAATGGTACCACCGCTCAAAAAAACTCGGCCAGGCAACAACTGAAAGCTTTTTATGAACAAGAAAACTTGAATGTAAAGATTGCCGGGGTTTGTGATGTGTTTGATATTCGGGCAGATGAGGCTGTTAGATCTTTTTCAAGTGATAAAGTAAAATGTAAAAGATACAGACATTATCAGGACATGCTTGCTAGTAGCGATATAGATGCTGTGATAATCGCGACACCAGATCACTGGCATGCACCTATGGCTATAGATGCTTTACAAGCTGGTAAGCATGTATACCTGGAGAAACCAATGACTCATAACATTACTGAAACTTATGAATTAAGGAACACAGTAAGAAAAAGTAAAGCAGTTTTTGCAGTTGGTCATCAGCATAGACAGACCCAGAGCTTTATAACGGCCCAGGATATCATAAAAAAGAATGTGTTAGGACATATTTCATTGATAGAGTCGAACACTAACCGAAATAGTGATAATGGAGCTTGGCAATATTATATTAATCCCAAAGCTAATCCCAGCACAATTGATTGGGGTCAGTTTTTAGGCAGTGCCCCAAAAATTCCTTTTAATAAAGAGCATTTTTTTAGGTGGAGAAAATGGTGGGCCTATGGTTCGGGATTATCCGGTGATTTAATGACTCATGATTTTGATAGAATAAATTGTGTAATGAATATGGGTTTGCCGAGCGCCGTAGTATCCAGTGGTGGTATCTACACACATAGGGATGGCAGAGAGGTTCCGGATGTTGTTCAGGTTACTATGGACTATCCGCATTATTTCCAGGGAACTAGCCAGGAAAAAGGAAAAGTTAAAGGGATGAGCTTCTTATACAGTGCCACGTTGGGTAATCAATACAACAGGGGCACGGTATTAATGGGCCACGATGCTACCATGGAGCTGGGGAATAGTCTTAAGATATACGCAGACCCCAAATCCACAAGGTATAAGGATATGCTAGAAAACGATATGATCAGTACAGAGGTGCCTATGTATTCCTATAATCCTAAGTCTGGTGGTGTGGATGGAATAACATCTGCAACAGCTAAATATTTTGCGGATAAAGGATTGCTCTGGACATACAGGGATGGCAAAAGAATCGATTCAACCCATCTACATCTGAAAGAATGGCTCAATGCTATTAAAAATAAATCAAAAGTAAGCTGTGGAATTGATGAAGGTTTCGAAGAAGCTATTTCGGCTCATATGGCAGGTCTATCCTATAAAATAGGCCGTAAGATTGAGTGGGACCCCACCAATGAAAAAATAATAGCACTGCCAGGAGAAGATTTGGATGCCATACTCTTAAAATCTGAAGTTAATGATAAGACATAGAAAAATAAATATTTCACAATTAAGTGATTATTAAATAACTTTGCGCCCTTATTAAAAAATTTTAAGGATGAAAAGAACTTTTCAACCATCACAAAGAAAAAGGAAAAACAAACACGGATTTAGATCACGAATGGAGACTGCTGATGGAAGGGCAGTTTTAGCAAGAAGAAGAGCAAAAGGCCGAAAGAAACTTACCGTTTCTGACGAAAGAAGGCATAAACGATAATTTCTCATTCGTCCTTTCCGGCTAAAAATCCTGATATGGGAGGGGCTGATAATTATTCATTTAAAAAACATGAAAGGCTAACTGCCAATAAACAGATAAGCCTTTTATTCAAAAATGGAAACAGCATTTTGGTTCACCCAATCTTATGTAAATTCCTGCCAAATGACCATACGGCTACAAATCAAATTCTAATAAGCGTTTCAAAAAAAAAGTTAAAGCGGTCAGTTGATAGAAACCTTATGAAACGCAGGATAAGAGAGGCTTATCGACTCAACAAACATGTTTTAAATCAAACAGGTGGCAATCCCTATCTGTACATTGGCTTTATCTATCTTCCGCAAACCCTTTTTTCATTTCATGATATTCAGGAAAAACTAATAGCACTATTGAAGCGTTTAAATGAGACAAATACGCGAGACTAGACTTTATGAAGCATATTAAGTTATTATTCGTTACCACAATTTCATCTTTAATACTCATATCTGCAGTTTCATTCAGCAATGATGATAAGTATTTTCAAATAGCCAAGAACCTTGACATATTCGCAACGCTTTATAAAGAGGTTAATGCTTACTATGTCGATGAAGTAAATCCTAATACGCTCATTCAGAAAGGCATTAATGCAATGCTCAATTCACTTGATCCTTATACCGATTATATCTCAGAAGATAATATTGAGGACTATAGAACGGTAACCACTGGCCAATACGGTGGTATCGGTGCACTTGTTGGTAAAAGAAATGGTGTCAATTACATAATTATGCCGTATGAAGGCTATCCGGCACATAAGGCTGGCTTGAACATAGGAGATGAAATTTTGGCGATCAATGGTATAACTGTATCAGATAAGAATACTGAGGAGATAAGTAAACTATTAAAAGGACAGGCTAAATCATCAATCGAGCTAACAATAAAAAGATTTAATAAAGAAGAACCCTTCAAAGTAGAATTAAAAAGGGAAAAGATAACCATTGATAATGTACCCTATTTTGGAATGGTAAACAGTGAAATAGGTTACATAAAGCTTTCCGATTTCACCACTGAAGCAGGTAAAGAAGTGAAAAAAGCGGTTAAGGAATTAAAAAAAACAGGAGCTAATAAACTAATTCTCGATCTGAGAGGAAACCCGGGAGGATTGCTAAATGAAGCGATAAATGTTTCGAACATTTTTATAGAAAAAGGTAATGAGATTGTTAGTACTAAAGGAAAGGTCACCTCATGGAATAAAACCTATCGTGCATTAGATGAAGCATTAGATACTGAAATACCACTAGCTGTTCTTATAAATAGATCAAGCGCATCTGCCTCAGAAATTGTCGGTGGAGTTGTGCAAGATTACGACCGTGGTATTCTTGTTGGTCGTAAGACTTTTGGTAAAGGGTTGGTTCAGGCCACAAGACCACTTTCATACAATTCACAATTGAAAGTAACAACTGCAAAATATTACATTCCAAGCGGCAGGTGTATTCAGGCAATTGATTATTCAAATAGAAATCCAGATGGTAGTGTAGGTAAAATTCCAGATTCACTAAAAGCTGAATTCAAAACTGAGAACGGCAGAATTGTATATGATGGAGGTGGGGTAGATCCTGATGTAGAAGTAGATGCGAGGAATTACGCACCAGTTTCTAATGCTTTAGTTTCAAAAAACTTAATCTTTGATTTCGCTACCGAATATTTTTATAGTCATCCAGAGGAACCAGACTCCAGGTATTTTGAGATAGATAATGCACTCTATGAAGAATTCAAAAATTGGGTTCAGACTAAAGATTTTATTTATTCAACTAATGTTGAAAAATCAGTTGATGAGTTGGTATCTGCAGCTGAAAATGAAAAATATTATCAAAATATAGAAGACGAGATACAAGTCCTCAAAAAGGAAATACAAGATAGTAAAAACTCTGATTTGATCACCTTTAGAGAAGAAATCACTCGATTACTTAAAAGAGAGATTGTCGGTAGATATCACTTACAAGCAGGTGTTATTGAAGCTAGTTTTTTAAATGATTTGGATGTAATGAAAGCAATAGAGATACTGAACGACACAGCTACTTATAACGATATCCTGGTATCTAAAGGATCAGGTGATGGCTAACATCTTAAGTATAGAGACTGCAACAAAATCATGTGCCGTAGCATTAGTTGTTGATAATACTGTTATTTCATCTGTAAACCTCAAAATAGATAATAGTCATTCAAAATTGCTACACGGATTGATCGCAAACATCCTAAGATGGTCAGATTATTCATATAAACAAATCGATGCAATTGCTATATCATCCGGCCCAGGATCATATACCGGCTTGCGGATAGGAGCATCAACAGCTAAAGGACTTTGTTATGCTTTGGATATTCCATTGGTTTCTGTAAATACACTGCTGGCCATGGCATACAATGTAAAAAAATTTATTGATAAAGATTATTTACTGGTCCCAATGATAGATGCAAGAAGAATGGAAGTTTATACGCTTGTGTGCGATTCTTTTTTAAATGTTAAAGAAGATACCCGTTCATCAATACTTGATACGTCTGCTTTCAGGACCTTTGACGATTACAAATTAGTTCTGTTTGGTAATGGATCCGTCAAAGCAAGGAAATTGTTTGAAGATAGAAAGAATATTTCTTTTATTTCAAACATCATACCCAGTGCTGACACCGTAGGAATAATTGCAGAACAAAAATTTATTAACAATGATTTGGTTGATTATGTAGATTTTGAACCGAATTATTTAAAAGAATTTTATTTGAATAAAGTATAATGAGTCAAGTAAGTGAACAAATTGTTAATAGAGTTGAAAATAGCTCCCTAGTCACCCTGAATCTTGAGGATTATTATCAAAAAGGTGACCGGTTATTCTTTGACCTGAAAGGGTTATTATTTAATGGGCTAATCCTCAAAGAAAAAGACTTTAGAGGATTTGTAAAAGAGCATGACTGGTCTCAGTATGCAGATAAATTTGTATCCATTGGCTGTAGTGTAGAGGCTATAATTCCTCAGTGGGCTTACATGATTATTGCTAATAAACTTCAGCCATATGCTGCCTTTATTTCATATGGTGATTTAGAACAACTAGAGTCAGAATTATTTCTAAATAAATTAAGAAAAATAGACCCTGACTTTTATAAAGACAAAAAAGTAGTGGTTAAAGGGTGCAGCGACGTATCGGTCCCAACAGCTGTATACATAGAGGTAACAAAAATTCTCACACCGGTCGTGATTAGCATAATGTATGGCGAACCTTGTAGTACAGTTCCCGTTTATAAGAAGCCGCGTAAGAAATAAATAGTTAATAAATAATTAGATAATTTTCTATTAACATTTTACCAGGAGATAAATATTATATAGTTTTGCGTCCGCTTTAGGGAGTATGTGGGTTATTTAAGGTTAGCGGACAAAAGAGCTTAGGGATATAAGCGATAGGAGTTCATTGATAGTATGTAAACAGATAGCGGATCCAAGGAAGATTTCTTGATAGAGAAGTAGCCAGGCGATAACATTAAAGAATTATAGACAAAGG
>DAXETV010000046.1:0-96982 GCA_051155775.1 Cyclobacteriaceae bacterium
ACCCTTTTTATACTTCTACAACACTCACCAAAGAAACCGATGTAAATGTATTGCACGAATTAAAAAGCGCTTTAAGCGATTTTGGTGTTTATGAATGGAGCGAAGTGGAAGATTTCATAACCAAATACTTCGAAGGTGTCGACGCCCAGCAATTAAGCCCTATTATTGATGTGGCGGCAAACAGGTTTAACCAGGAATTAGAATTGGAAGACGACCAAAAAGCCGATTTCAAAATTAAAGCCAAGCAATTTGTAAAAATCTATGGTCAGATGGCTTCCATTATGACCTATGAAATAGTCGATTGGGAAAAGCTGTATTGGTTCCTGAAATTTTTAATTCCCAAACTCATTATTAAAACCAAAGAAGACGAATTAATTGACGAACTATTGGAATCGGTCGATTTATCAACCTATGGTTTAGAGCGTACCAAAGTAAATCAATCCATTGGCTTAGATAGTTCCGATTCCGAACTTGACCCACAAAACCCAAATCCGCGGGGAGCACATGGCAGCGATGAAGAAAAAGACCCATTAGATGAAATCATCAGAACATTTAACGACCGCTTTTACGCCGGCTGGGAAGAAACACCCGAAGAAGCAAGGATTAGAACGATTTCCTTTTTCAGAAATGTGACACAACACAAAGATTTTGAGCAAAAAGTAAAAAATAATTCCGATGAGCAAAATAGCGAAATTGCCTTGCGGAAAATTATGGATGAAGTGTTAATGGCTAAGCGAAAAGCAAATGTAGAGGAATACAAAAAATGGGTTACAGA
The DNA here is from genome assembly GCA_051155775.1 of Cyclobacteriaceae bacterium. Lineage (GTDB taxonomy): Bacteria > Bacteroidota > Bacteroidia > Cytophagales > Cyclobacteriaceae > CAYSCZ01. The sequence goes on from DAXETV010000046.1 coordinate 776, forward strand.
TGATGCTTACAAAATAGGGATGATTGAATTAATGAAGCGAATGATTGATAACCCAAACTTAAGTCAGATGAAATAATGAATCAGCCCACAGCAGTCATACACATTGCCAAGTCGCTCAAAAGCCAGCCGCACGAGCCAAAACTTGTCACGTACCTACCAGCAGCGCAACTTGCAAAAAGCTGTGCAATTTGCGAAATTTAGGAGATGATAAAAAAGGTATATATCGACACTTCAGTTGTGGGAGGTTATTTGATGATGAATTTGAATTCTGGACAAAGATTTTCTTTGTAGCCGTCAGGAAAAACGAATTTAAGATTGTCATATCCGAGCTCCTGACAGAGGAACTCAAATATACACCTGATTATATTCGAACCTTCTTGGATAAGTTACCAGAACAGCATAAAATTTATGTCGAACTGGCTCAAGAGGTAGATGACCTTGCCAAACTTTATATCAACAACGGGATTGTGGGGATTAAGAGTTTGGCAGATTGCCGCCATATAGCCAGTGCAACGGTGAACGAAATCTAAATACTCACTAGCTGGAACTTTAAACATATTGTGAACCTTAATAAAATCCATATGTATAACGGAATTAACCTACAGAATGGATACAGAACAATTGAAATTAGAACACCAAGAGAATTGTAAACTATGAAAGCCAGAACATCAATAGAAAAGAAATTTGATGCAGTCAAAATGATGCGTGAAATTCGTGACAAGATTGACAAGGAGACAGAAGGAATGACTTTCGAACAACTGAAGCAATACTATAAGCAGAGTGCTGAAAAAAATAGGAAACGGGCCGGTAGGTAACAAATGCTAAACTACATAGGCTATCTGAGCCAATTGGGAAAGTCTATGGGTGAAGCTACTTTTAATGATATTTGAAAGGCTGAGCCTACCGAGCTTAGCTGTACGTTAGTCAGTATTACAAATTACCGGGCTTCTTCCAAAAGTTTTTTCTTTCTTTCATGCTCATTTAGATAGATCTTTCGCATTCTTGTGGTCTGAGGAGTGACTTCGAGATATTCATCCTTTTGAATGTATTCCAGAGCTTCTTCCAAGGAGAATGTCTTTTTAGGTGCAATCCTTGCGTTATCATCAGATCCTGCGGCCCTCATATTGGTCAGTTTTTTGCCTTTTTGAACATTTACGATCAAGTCATTGGAACGTGTATGCTCACCAATAACCTGGCCGGCATAAAGATCTTCTCCGGGATCAACAAAAAACTTACCCCTATCCTGTAATTTGTCTAATGAATATGCTGTACTTGGCCCGGTTTCCATGGATATCAAGGAGCCATTTAATCGTCCGGGTATCTCCCCTTTGAAGGGTTTATATTCTGAAAACCTATGAGTAATCACTGCTTCCCCAGAGGTTATGGTTAATAAATTATTTCTTAAACCAATTAATCCTCTTGAAGGTATTGAAAATTCCAGGTGCTGTACATCACCTTTTGGGATCATGACTTCCAGTTCTCCTTTTTTTTGTGTGACTAATTCAATAGCCTTACCTGAGTATGTTTCAGGTAAATCAATAACCAATAACTCAAATGGTTCCGTCTTTTGCCCATCCATTTCCTTAAAAATAACTGAAGGCTGCCCCACCTGAAACTCATAACCCTCCCGTCTCATAGTTTCGATCAAAATGGAAAGGTGGAGTACGCCTCTTCCATACACAAGAAATTTATCTTCAGTATCGGTTTCTTCTACCCTTAAGGCTAAATTCTTTTCTGTCTCTTTAAACAACCTGTCCCTTAAATGGCGGGATGTAAGAAATTTGCCATCCTGCCCGAAAAAAGGGGAGTCATTTATGGTGAAAAGCATGTTCATGGTTGGTTCATCAACCATGAGTCTGGGCAGAGGGGCAGGATCATTAAAATCTGTTAAGGTGTCACCGATTACAAAATCATCCACTCCAACCACCGCACAAATATCACCGGAGGTAATTTCTTTTACTTTTCTTTTACCTAATCCCTCAAATTCGTAAAGCTCTTTGACTTTTACTTTTTTTATCCGGCCGTCTTCCTTAGTCAGCCCCATCATATTTCCTTCCTTTAAAGACCCCTGGTAAACCCTGCCTATAGCTATTCTACCCAGAAATGAAGAATAGTCAAGTGATGTGATCTGCATCTGGGGAATACCATCAATCTGCGGAGCGGGAGGTATTGTATCTATTATTTTATCCAGTAAGTAGGTTATGTCTGAACCCGGCTTGGTCCAATCCGGACCCATCCATCCATGTTTGGCTGATCCATAAACAGTGATAAAATCAAGTTGATCTTCAGTGGCATTTAAGTTAAACATCAAATCGAACACTGCCTCCTGCACTTCCTCTGGTTTACAATTTTGCTTGTCCACTTTGTTAATTACCACAATGGGCTTCAAACCCAAAGAAATTGCTTTACTAAGAACAAACCTTGTCTGAGGCATTGGGCCCTCAAAAGCATCAACCAATAATAGAACACCATCTGCCATTTTTAGTACCCTTTCTACTTCACCACCAAAATCAGCGTGACCAGGAGTATCGATAATGTTGATTTTACAGTCGTTGTACGTAACCGACACATTTTTTGAAAGAATGGTAATGCCACGCTCGCGTTCAAGATCATTACTATCAAGAATCAGTTCTTGCTTCTCTTCATCATCTCTAAAAAGTTTAGCAGAATATATTATCTTATCTACCAACGTGGTCTTACCATGATCAACGTGTGCTATGATAGCCACATTTCTAATATTTGACATGTGTTTCTTTAATTAGCTTGGCAAAGGTAGTATTTTAACCTGTAGAAAGCGTGGATATTTAGTAATTGAAATATTTATCTTTTTTCCACTTTTTCTTCTTTTTGATGCTTGGATCAGCTATTAATCCGTCTATGAGACCCGATATGTGTTCATGCTCTGCTTTTGTTAATAAAACCTTAGGTTTGTTGTTTTTCAATTCATAAGTCACAACAAAATACAAGATAAAATGAGCGATAACCGGTAGGAATAAACCCAGCGCAAACCAAATCCAAAATGGTTTGTTATAGGAAATTGCAAAATACCCACATACAAATGGTATAGTTAGGTAAAAAGCAATGAAAATAAGTAAGAAATCAAATATCATTAAGTTAAATTAACCACAAATTCAGGCAGGATGTTTATATATACAGTTTATGTTTTGAGATTTTTTCTTTGCAAATGTTTTGACCTATGTTGATTTTGATATTCAGTAAAATAATCGTTTTTATCTTATCGATTACCAATGGGTTTTATTCGGAAGAACCGGAAGATGATAACCTTTGTGCGTTGACGGTAATTGTAAGAAATGTTGAACAACAGAAAGGCAATGTAATAGGATGCTTATTTGGTGAGAAGAAAGATTTCCTGAAACAATCAAACTGGTGTTCAGAAGTAAGTGTCGGTGTGATGAGTAATCTATATTTAAAGTTCGAAAACATACCCAATGGAATTTATGCTGTATCTATTTTTCACGATATTAATAATAATGGTAAACTAGACACCAATTTTGTTGGGATCCCATCCGAAAAGTATGCTTTTTCAAATAATGTAAAGGGCAAATTTGGGCCGCCTAAGTTCAATCAAGCATGCATTAAGCTTAAAAGTAAGGATGAAGTAATCATCATTGATTTATAATTGGTGTGATCATTAAACAGCAAAAACTTCGACTAGCAGCACACTCAAGAGGGTTTCACCTCATATCCGATAAAGTTTATGAAGGATTTCCCGAAATTCAAGCATTTTCAACAGGGATGCTAAATATTTTTATTCAACACACCTCTGCTTCGATCTCGATCAACGAGAATGCAGATCCTACAGTACGCTTAGATTTTGAGTCACACTTTAATGAAATGGTTCCCGAACGTGCACCCTATTATAAACATACCTTTGAAGGTAGTGATGATATGCCCGCACATATTAAAACTTCGCTGATTGGCTCAAGCCTAAATATTCCGATTAGTGATGGTAAATTAGTCCTTGGAACATGGCAGGGTATTTATTTATGTGAACATAGGAATAATGGAGGTGCCAGAACTATTATGCTGACCGCCTGGGGCGAGAAAAAATAAATAACAGACCTTCACAACCAATAAATAATTACATGTGTCTATTTTAATAAAGAACATAACCATGAGTTTTCTGACCTTTTCCCTAAGAAATTTATCTTATTTATTAATTATCGGCTTCATTTTTTATTCATGCACCGACGAATGTGAAACTACCACCACCTACTGGACACAAATACCTGTTTTTGAGACTACAGAAGCCATCCGCTCTGCATTTGAAATTCAGGACCATAGGACAATTAACGAACCGGGGCGAATATATTATAAGGATGGCTATGTTTTTATTAATGAGGTTGGTAAAGGTTTTCATGTGATCGACAACCGGAATCCTGCTAATCCTCAAAAAATCAATTTTGTCAATATTCCGGGTAACTATGACCTGGCTGCAAAAGGAGACTTCATGTATGTTGATAGCTATATTGATTTACTGGTACTGGATATTTCAAAACCGAATGATATTAAGCAACTCAACAGGTTAAACAGCGTTTTTGCTGGTTATCATCACTATGCCCATACGTTTAGTGAAGATCACGGCATATTGGTTGAATGGAAAGATTCTTTAGTTACCTTCACTGAAACAAGTCCCTGCGATTTTGGTGGTGATATAGCAGTCAATTTTCTTGGTGCAGCAGATGACGCATCAAATATTAGTCTCAGGACTGACCGATCAAGTATTACGCCCGGTACAGAGTCCGGTGTAGGCGGTTCACTGGCCAGGTTTACCATTTATGATAATTATCTTTATACCATTAATGAAAATGAGATGAGGCTTTTTGATATCGCTGAATTGGATAAACCCACTCAGGGAGAGATCATACCGCTTGGATGGGGTATTGAAACAATTTTTCCATATGGCGATAAATTATTTATTGGCGCAGTAAATGGTATGCATATCTATGATAATGGTAACCCTGAGCAGCCAAAACTCATTAGCACTTATGAACACATCAACAGCTGCGATCCTGTAGTGGTTCAAGGTGATTATGCGTATGTAACACTTCGTTCCGGTACCGAATGCCAGGGATTTACCAATCAGTTGGATATCGTAGATATTTCAGATCTAAGTTCACCAAGATTGTTTAAAACTTACCCTATGGATAATCCTCACGGCTTGGGCATCGATGGGAGTTGTTTGTTTATTACAGAAGGAGACTATGGATTGAAATATTTTGATGTTAGTAACTTAAATGATATTAAACGCATAAACCATGATCAATCATTACATGCTATAGATGTAATTCCTTTGAATGATGTGTTGATGGTAATAGGAAATAGTGGATTTCACCAGTACCGTTATGACTGTGTAAATGAGCAATTTGAATATTTAAGCACAATTGATATTGAGTTGCTATAGTTTATGCGGGTAGTGCTAGTTATTATTCTTTTCTTATTTAGTAATAGTCTGGAAGCAACAACTTTTTTTGATACCACTAAATCGGGATCAGATCAGGTGGACAAATGGTGGAATGATGTTCAAGTTGGATTGACATTTGTTGAATATGATCAGGCCTATATCTCATTACAAACAACTACTGGCTATAAATTTCACAAATTTATTGGCGTAGGTGCAGGCATGGGTTATCAGCAGTATTATGCAAGAAATGTATTTCCGCTGTATGCAACCGTTAGGGGATATTTACTGGAAAATACGGTATCACCATTTTACTATGGTGACGTAGGATATGGATTTGCAACTAGTAATGGTGAATACTCCAATGATGAGGTGGACGGGGGACTAATGTACGGGGTTGGTTTTGGCACGAAATTCAATGGTGAAGTATTTGATATAATTTTAATGCTAGGCTATAAATATCAGAAAACGTCGAGGTATAGTCCGAATAATCCTGATGTAATTTTTTTAGACGACCTGCAAAATCTGACAGGGCAGTGGATAGAGCGAAAACATAGAAGTTTTCAATTTATAGTTGGAATATTGTTTTAGTTTAGATAAGTCATTCCACCTTAAGGAATATAGGCATACTCAGGAAAAGTTATTTCATCACCTAAGATCTGAATAGGGATAAATACCTGATGCGCTGACTCATCTACTACCTTAGTAGGATTCCATTTAGGCATCTGTCTAATTGTCTCTTTAAATTTATTTTCTATATCCGGTGAGGTTTTATTTAATAAATCATAATCTATAATCTCTCCACTATCTTTAATTATCAAACTCACTAAAATCCAGGTATTTTGGTTCTTATTTTTGATCTGTTTTAAAGACTCCCTTAGATATCTTGAAAACGCTCCTTTTTCTCCTGGAAATTCCGGAATCCGTGCATTATTTGCAGCCATGCTACCAGTACATGCTTTGGAGCGGAACCTAAGCCTCACCAGGTCATTATTGAAATTAATAAGTTTACAAAATTCTTGATTTTTATATTCACTGGATCCAAACATTTTGGAATAGGAAACACCATAGATAAACCGACCATTTTTAAAAAACTCATCACATATTTTACTGCCCTTATCTGTGTTTACTACCGTCCATTTTCCATGGGGCATGCCATTTTTGACTTTTCCTCTAATAAGGACTTTCGCGTTGGCACTTTCAGCCAATTGCAAAGTGTCGTTAAATTTTCCTTTGCCATCTTTTACTAATTTTTTCCCTTTAATTGACCATAAATCAATTACTCTGGGCTTATTGTGTTTGAATTCAATAGTTTTATATTTTTTCCCATCCGGATACCAGTAAGTCCATTCGCCTATCCTGATATCATTTTTATAATTAAATGAACCTTTAACGCTTCCATCAGCATAGTAACTTAAGAAATTTCCATCCCTTTTTCCATCTAGATATTGACCTTCAATAACCAGATTGTCATTCATATCATAATCCCTGAATTTGCCATCAAATACAAACCTGTTTTTTTCGAGTTTGACAACCCTGTAGAAGTCAGCACAACCTTTATCCATTAAATGACCATCTTCGTCAAAATAGATTTTCAGGCTATCATCTTTTAGCACTTCGATGATTTTAAAGTGATTTTCTAAAGATTCTTTTTGGGCAAAAACAGATTTACCTGCAAGTAAGCATATGAAAAATCCTGATATAATCTTTACTAGTAACATAATCCCTTACTAATAAATACGAAATCCATTGATGAAAATAACAAAAATAAATGATAGGTTCCATTTTTTTTAAGATTTATATGTAACCCGGTATATTTTTCCAGCTTTATCATCCGATATCAGCATAGATCCATCATTTAAAATCAGAATATCAACCGGTCTTCCCCAGGCTTCCTGTTCATCATCATCTAACCAACCGGATAAAAAAGTATCATAGGAAGCACTACCCGGTTCATTAATAGCTACCATGGAAATTCGATACCCGATTTTCTTTGATCTGTTCCAGGACCCATGCTCCGCAATAAATATTTTTCCTTCATATTCCTCAGGAAACATATCTCCATAGTAAAATTTTAATCCTAACGGTGCTACATGTGGGCCAAGGTTTCGTACAGGTTTTACAAAATCTTCACAAGGATATAATCCACCATACCTTGGATCGGCAATATCTCCTCCGTGACAGTAAGGATACCCAAAATGCTGACCTTTCTTAGTGATCTTATTTAACTCACAAGGGGGATAGTTATCACCCAGGTGATCCCTGCCATTATCTGTAAACCACATTTCCTCTGTCTGTGGGTGCCAGGTAAAGCCCACTGTATTCCTAACGCCATGTACGTAATTTTCCCTGTCTGTACCATCTGGGTTCATACGTGTGATGGAAGCGTATATCTCGTTTTTACTTTCACAAATGTTGCATGGTGCACCAACCGGAACATATAACTTACCATCCGGGCCAAATGCTATATATTTCCAGCCGTGATGTCTATCCGTCGGATAGTCGTCATATATAAGGGAGGGTTTTGGTGGATCTTCCAGTGATGTTTCAATATCATCAAATTTCCATAGTTTACTGACCGTAGCTACATAGAGGTCACCGTCCTTAAAGGCAACTCCGTTAGGCATTACTAAATCAGAAGCAATTACATGTTTTATGTCTGCTTTATAATCATTGTCAATATCTTTTAAGGCATAAACCTTATCACTAGAACGGGTCCCTACAAATAAAGTGCCTGATGGGCTCATAACCATAGACCGGGCATTATCAACTGCTGCATAGATATCGATCGAAAACCCTTTAGGGAGTTTAAGTTGATCAAGGTTCTGTTTGATGGAGTTACCGGATCGGTTATTGTCGGTCTTTTTATTTTCTTTTCTGTCATGGTGTGACTCACAGGCATTCATCAATGTAGGAAATAAAAATATATACAGGTAAATAAGATTTTTCATCATTTTGGTAATCGTTAGATATAAAATAAACTTAATACTAATGGTGTGTAGTTACATTTGAAGATATTAAATTTTGGTAACTATATACTATTTAATACCACATAATTTGACGGGGGCAGACGCTACTGTTTTACCAGAAATATGTGATGTGTATATTCAATCTGAAAAATCAGGCATACAAAATGAAAATGTAAAAAGAGCTGCTGAAGTGGCTTATATACTTATAAAAGGCTTTGCTAAAGCAGGGATTATAGCATTAATTGATGAGGCAAATGGTTATCAATATGACAGAGAGCGCTATGAATTTCAGAAGATACTTAAAGAGTATATTAATGATGAGTTGTTGCATTGGCAAAAAAGATTCCCAGATGAATATTACAAAGAAATATTTAGGCTCAATGGGTGGGACTTTACTGTTAATGGCATTAAGAATAGACCTAGTGTAATAGGAACGTGGACTAACAACTTGATTTACAAACAACTACCTGAAGGTGTTTTAGATGAGCTAAAAGAAAATACACCTAAAAGTGATACAGGGAACTATACTGCTAGAATTCATCAATGTCTAACTTTAAACGTGGGTGAGCCAAATTTAGAAAAGTAATTAGTATCAGTTATTACACTAATGAGAATATCTTATAACTGGAATGACTTTATGTTCAATTTTAATAAGGAATATGGACAGAAAGCCTTGTTTGACACAAGAACTTTTGAGGAAACTAAAAAGAAAAAAGTTGAGTTAAGTAATTTTATGAAGCTTTAAAAACAGCGATAAATAATCCAAATAAGGATAGTAAATGATATTACATTTCTTCTAAATCTTCTTGTCTTTTCTTTGTATAATTCGAAGATTTTCATAACCTAGATCATGTCTAATTTCAGCTTAGTCTGTCGCAATTGTATCTACTTTACTGGCTAAAGCATCTAATTTAAGTGAAATCTCTTCTTTTATTACTTCTTTTAGTAAGTCTTTAACTTTATCTTCATTCATTTTAAATAAATGTATTTAATGCAATTATACGTACCACTTAATTAATAGTAATATAATTTTTATAAATTGGTATATGCTAATTATCAGAAGGATTATCGTTGTCGCAGGCCTATTATTTTTTTACTTCCCTTTAAGTGCTCAATCATTAAAAACAGATAATAAAGAAGCAAACCGAAAGCTTTGGTATTTATTGGATGTCGATGAAGACTCTATCCCGGGGATAAGTCTGAATAAGGCTTACGAACTACTGGAAGGAAGAACGTCTAAAACCACATTGGTGGCAATAATTGATAGTGGCTTTGATCTGGACCATGAAGATTTAAGTGGTAACATCTGGATTAATGAAGATGAAATAGCAAGAAATGATATTGATGATGATGGAAATGGTTTTGTTGATGATATAAATGGTTGGAACTTCATAGGAGGAGAAAATGGCAATGTTGTGGAAGATAATTTTGAAGTGACCAGGGAATATAGGAGATTAAAAAAATTATATGTCGATGCTGAGGCAGAACCAACTGAAGCAGAGCAAACTTATTGGAACATGGTAAAAGAAATGTATAGATCGGATTCTATGGAATATACCCTGGGGTTCGTTCAAATGGAAAGTCTTAGAGAATCTTACTTAAGGTTTGAAAAATTATTAGAGGCTTACCTTGATACCGAGGTTCTTTCCTATGATTCAATCCAAAATATTCAAAGTAAGGATTCGGTGATTGACCTTGCCAAGAAAGTTATGTCAGCATTGATATTAAACTATGAAATGTACAATGGCCAATATAAACCCGAAAAATACAGACAGTGGCTTGAAGAGGGTTATAAATATTACAAATCCATGATGGGTTATGCCTTAAATCCTGACTTCGATCCCAGACATATAGTAAATGACGACTATACTGATATTACTGAAAAATATTATGGCAATCCACAGTTGGGTGACTATTCCGGGATTATGGGGGATCATGGGACTCATGTTGCCGGTATCGTTGGTGCAATAAGAAATAATGGTCTGGGTTTAGATGGTATAGCCGATAATGTGAAACTGATGTTAATCAGGGCTGTGCCAAATGGAGATGAGCGCGATAAAGATGTCGCTAATTCTATCAGGTATGCTGTGGATAATGGCGCTGAGATCATTAATATGAGTTTTGGTAAATACTTAAGTCCTCATAAAGAATTCGTATATGATGCCATCAAATATGCGGAGGATAATGATGTTCTACTTATCCATGCAGCAGGTAACGATGCATTAGATATTGATGCGAAACCAAATTACCCTAACGCATTCTTCAAGAAAAAAAGAAAAGTGAAAAACTGGATAGAAGTAGCAGCCTCAACAAAAAACCCGGATGAATCCTTACCAGCAGAGTTTTCTAATTATGGTAAACACTCGGTGGATATTTTTGCGCCAGGTGAAGATATCTGGTCAACAATCCCTCAGGATCAATATGAATCAAATAGTGGCACAAGCATGGCGGCACCTGTTGTAACAGGCGTTGCAGCATTGTTAAAATCATACTTCCCTGGGTTTTCTGCAAAAGACTTGAAGAAAATAATTATTGGATCATCCATAGATTACTCAGATAAAATAGTCTTTAAACCTGGAACCTCCACCAGGCTTGAATTTTCCGAATTGGCACAAAATGGAATTCTGGTAAACGCTTATCAAGCGGTTAAGATGGCAAAGGAAAAGGCAGATTAATATCCCATCAATTATTTTCAAAATATCGATTTAATACTTTTGCTGTATGATAGCAGTCAATAATCTAAGCTATTTTATTGGTGATAGGATCTTATATGACCAGGCTTCTCTGCATATAAAGCCTAAGGATAAGATTGGACTGATTGGGTTGAACGGAACAGGTAAGTCAACACTTTTAAGGCTTATAAATGGCGAAATTACCCCTGATGAAGGCGAGATTTCTAAGTCTAATGACTGCACCCTCGGGTTCTTAAACCAGGACCTGCTATCATTTATTTCAGAAGATAGCATACTTCATGTTGCTATGCAGGCATTCAGGGAAACACTTGAACTACAGGAACAGATTGATAAAATCCTGCATCAAATGGAAGCGCAGTATGAGGACCATTTGGTTGAAAAGCTTGCCAGGTTGCAGGAGCAGTTCGAAGCCTGTAATGGATATGCCTTGCAATCAAAGGCAGAAGAAATACTGGAAGGCATAGGCTTTAGCACCTCAGATTTACATAGGCCACTTAAAGAATTCTCCGGGGGGTGGAGAATGCGCGTGATGCTTGCCAAACTTCTGCTGGAAAAGCCATCCCTTTTGATGTTAGATGAGCCTACCAACCACCTTGATCTTCCTTCTATCCAGTGGATTGAAGATTACCTTAAGTCTTATGAGGGTGCCTATATCGTTGTTTCCCATGATAAACAATTTTTAAATAATACCTCGCAAATGATCGTCGAGGTATCATCTCAAAGGCTTAATGTTTTTCAGGGTAATTATGATTTTTACCTGAAGGAAAAAGAACTGAGGGACGAGATTCAGAAAAATGCCTTTCAAAATCAACAACAAAAGATTAAACAAACGGAACGTTTCATAGAACGGTTCCGCTCAAAATCCACAAAAGCGCGACAGGTACAGTCCAAAATAAAAGCCTTGGACAGGATGGATAAGGTGGATGATATAGTGCAGGAAAATGCCAGGGTAAATTTCAAATTCACTTTCTCCCAACAATCAGGAAGACATATATTTCAGGCATCCAAAGTATCAAAAGCATATCCTTCCTTGAAAATTTTAGAAAATACCAACATCAATATTGAAAGGGGCGACAAAATTGCGCTTGTTGGTGCAAATGGTAAAGGTAAGTCTACCATACTTAGGATAATCTATGGGTCAGAACCTCACGATGGGGAGGTGAGAAATGGTTACAACGTCATCACATCATTTTATGCCCAGCACCAGTTAGAGGCTTTAAACCTGGATCATGAAATAATTGAAGAGCTCAAAATTGAAGGAACCAACAAAACAGAAAAGGAGCTAAGGTCTGTGCTGGGGTGTTTTTTATTTACTGACGAGGATGTTTTCAAAAAAATCAAAGTGCTTTCGGGTGGAGAAAAATCCAGAGTGGCACTATCTAAAACATTGATTTCCGAGGCCAACTTCCTGTTGCTTGATGAGCCCACCAACCATCTTGATATCCAGTCTGCTAACATATTAATTCAGGCACTGCAGCAGTACAAGGGATCCTTTGTGGTCGTATCTCACGACCGGTATTTCATCTCACAAATCGCTAATAAAATCTGGTGGATAGAGGACAATGAACTGAAAGAATACCCCGGCACTTTTGATGAATACCAATGGTGGCTATCAAAACAGCAACCAACCAATACTCAGAAAGCAGTTCAGTCTAAGGAGAAAGAGAAGCCTCCAAAACATAAACCTAATAAAGAGGCAGATAAAATACTGAAGTCCCTTCAGAAAGAGATTGAGCAATTAGAATCTGATATTATAGCGCTTGAAAGTGAAAAAGATACGATTGAGCAGGATTTATCCAATCCTGATACCTTTAATAATATTGAAAAATCAAATGAACTGCAGGAAAAGTATGCCAGCATACAAAATAAACTGAAGAAACTGAATCAGCAGTGGGAGGAAAAGGGTTTGAAGTTTGAGGATCTAAAAGATTGAAAGCTAAAAATTATGTACTATTTAAAAACTATATCATTCCTGTTGGTTTATGGGATTGCAGGAGTTTCTATCAATAAAAACATTGATTCTGAGCAGAAGTCAAACTATTTAGAAGCATCCCGGGAGTTATTAAGAACCATCAAAGATGGAAGGGATTATAACCAGCCACTCGAGGAAATTAAAAATTTAGATTTTTCTAAATTAAAAAAAGATCTGAAAGATGATGACTATAAAAAAGCCTTTTGGATCAATATTTACAATGCTTACATACAAATCCTGTTAAACAAACAACCTGAATTGTATGAGGATAAGGATAGCTTTTTTAAAGATGAGCTGGTTACTATTGGAAATAAACAGCTAAGCTTCGATGATATAGAGCATGGAATAATCAGAGGTTCTCAATTTAAATATGGCCTGGGCTATATTCCCAATATTTTCGCCGGTTCATTTGAGAAGGCACACAGATTGTCAACCATTGATCCAAGGATACATTTTGGCCTGAACTGTGGCGCAAAGAGTTGCCCTCCGGTATTCATTTACAGTGGGCAACATTTTGATGATGAGATAGATAAGATCGCTACAAAATACCTTAGTTCCGTTTCCAAGTATGATGAAGAAAGTGATGTTTTAACCACCACCCCGCTAATACAATGGTTTAGGGGGGACTTTGGATCAAAAAAAGATTTGCTAAATATGTTCTATAAATATGAAGTCATCCCGGAAGGTGCCAATCCTTCCATAAAATATGCAGATTACGATTGGTCAATTGATTTGAATAATTTTGTCATTTAGACTAAAAAAATTGGTTGCTATGAATCAAAATAAAATCTATTTCATCCTTATCACTTTGTTGATCATATCATGCTCAACCACCGAAGAAAATACAACAGATGATGTTAATCAGTATGAGGATTTGCCGAAAGGTGTCATTGTGGAAAGCTATGATGATGGAAGTGGAATTGAGCACGCATATATCCCAAATAATGAAAGAATTGTTCTTGAAGGTGAGCTCAAAGACGGTAAGCGACATGGCACATGGACCAACTACTACGCAAATGGAATCGTGAGGGATATTACTACTTATCAAAATGGTCTAAAAGAAGGCATCGCAATTACCATTGATGCCAGAGGCGACCTGACCTCCAAAGCATACTACCACCAGGGTAAACTAGAAGGTGAGTTCCTGAATTATGATGGAAGGAGGATCACAGAAAAGCGGTTCTATAAAAATGACCTTTTGGAAGGTACCCTAACCAAATATTATCGAAATGGGAAAGTAATGGAAGAAAGCCCTTACAAAAACGGGGTTAGGCATGGCCTGTCAAAATGGTATGATCAGCAAGGCAACTTAACCATCCAGTATGAATATGATAATGGTGAATTGGTTTCAGAAGAAAACCTGGCGAGTGAGGAAGGACCGGCAACGCAGGAAAAGTAGTTTTAACTAGGTCTTTCAACTAAAAAAAAATCAGTCTTCCGGGTAAGATAAAACCCTGATTATTTAATAATAACTAAGAACCACACTTTCCTATGCTACATCCCACCCTCAAAGGCCACCCGCCGGCCAAGCCTGCCACCCTGCAATCCCAATCCGGTCTTGGCCCGGCTCCCGGGGCCAGAGATACATACCATCATCCTGATCCATTCATAGTACCGAATAAACCATACAGCGAGCTTCTTATTTCTAATTTACCTGCACTTTCTGCAGATCGGATGAATCCAAAATCCTTTGAATCTTAGTATACAAATATTGTGGTAAACGTTTTTTAATGCGAGCGCTGGACCTCGATCAGTGAATTTCTCTTTAAACAAGGTAAACTTTACTGAATAGTGTAACGACTAGTCATTTGCCTTTCTAAGCGCTAATTTTAACTTCTTGGGCAATCCTGCTACCACTAATTCGAAACTGTGATTGATCCAGTGGCAGATTTTAGCATCTGGAATCGATCCATCCATGGTAATTGTGTTCCAGTGCTTTTTGCTCATATGATAACCCGGCGTTACACCTACCCATTCCTCCCTCAGCTTGGTAGCAATCTCAGGATCACATTTAAGATTGATGCTGTCAAAGCTTTTGATATCGCAAAGCGCAAACATTTTTCCCATCACTTTGAAAACCAAAACATCAGGGCCGAAAGGAGTATCCTCAGACGTTCCGGGTTTAGAAAGACAATATTCCCTGAACGCTTCAATATTCATGGCTACAAAGCACGAATAATAAATCTGCTAATCATCACCACTAATGCAATCAAAAACATGATAATGGATATCTTGTTGATACCGTGCATGATCTTGATGTTAGTATTTGAAGGCCTGTTTGGATCTTTTTTTCTAAAATAGTAGCTGGCTACTTCTTTCAGGTCAAAATAATATCCCGCACCTTTTTTTTCTTTTTCTTCGCTCATATTTTTTAGTTTAAGCTGGCAGATGGTTCTGTCCAGTTGCCATCTTCTTTTATCAATTCAATTAATTCGTCCAGTGCTTTTTCAGAGGGGACGCCTCTTTTCATTACTTCTTTACCCTTATAAAGGGTTATCTTCCCCTTTCCTGAACCAACATACCCATAATCAGCATCAGCCATTTCCCCGGGCCCGTTAACAATACAACCCATAATGCCAATTTTGATTCCTTTTAGGTGATCTGTACGCTTTCTGATCATAGCTGTCGTTTCCTGTAAATCAAACAGCGTTCGGCCACAAGAGGGACATGATATATATTCAGTTTTGGTTATTCTTGTTCTGGCAGCTTGCAAGATTCCAAAAGCAGTGGAATTATATTGTTTAAGCTGTCTTATCTGCACTTGTTGTTTATCATAGGTGTTTTTTTCAAAACCCATCATCACACCATCACCCATACCATCTATTAATAATCCTCCCAGATCTGTTGAGGCGTAGATCATTAATGGATCTTCTTCCAGATAAGGATAGTCTCTTTTTATGATCACAGGCGTAGATAAATTATTTTCTATTAACCAAAAGAAAAACCTTCTCAGGGCCGCCATTGCATGACTTTTGACTGTTTGAAGAACCAGAACTATATCATTTCTACTTTCTAAGAAGATTTTTAATGACTCCTCAGCGTCAATATCATTAACCTTTAGAAAATTAAGTTTGGAATGAAAATGTTTTACACTCTCTAATTCTTGTCTTTCGATAAGGGGATACTTGTTTGCCTGGTCATCTAATGTTTGCCAGATAGTGTAATCAAGCACTTCTTTTAATCCATTAGGCAACATGAAAGCAATCGGATTTTTTCCCGTGTAGATGTAATCACATCCAACGTCATTCATAGTCCATTTATCCAGCTCAGGAAGGTAAAAATGTCCAATAGATTTTAAGTCAGGTACTTCAACTTTTTTCACCCTGCTGAAGTCTGCCATTACCCTGGGGACATTGCTATCTCCGAAGTTGAGCACTTCCTGTGTTGCCCTTTTTTCATATTCAAATGGGTTGATGGGTGAGCTGTCAACAGGTTTAATAACTTCATGACCTGCTCTATGAATGTACCGGTCAACCATAATTTTTGCAACAGGGCCTTCAACTTCGGGCTCTTCCGTAAGAGAAACCCTCACCGTATCACCCAGTCCATCCTCTAATAATGTACCAATACCCACTGCGGATTTAATCCTTCCATCCTCAGCTTCACCAGCCTCCGTCACCCCGAGATGAAGGGGATATGGTTGTAGTTTTTCAGACTCAAGCTTGTTAACCAACAATCTATAAGCCTGTACCATAACCTGTGGGTTACTTGCCTTCATTGACACTACGATATCGTAGTATCCCAGATCTTCACATATACGAATAAATTCAAGCGCTGACTCGACCATCCCTAAAGGCGTATCTCCATACCGGCTCATAATCCGGTCGGATAAAGAGCCATGATTGGTTCCAATGCGCATCGCGGTACCGTATTCTTTGCAGATTTTTACTAATGGTGTGAATCGCTTCCTTATCCTCTCCAATTCAGCAAAGTAGCTCTCATCGGTATACTCGATTTCCTCAAATTTCTTTTTATCGGCATAGTTACCAGGATTTACCCTTACTTTTTCAACTAACCGCGCAGCTATCTCAGCGGCATTGGGCGTAAAATGTATATCTGCGACCAGGGGTGTTTGGTAACCGTTTTTTCTAAGCTCATCCTTGATGTTTTTAAGGTTTTCAGCTTCTTTCACACTTGGTGCTGTTATCCTCACATATTCACAACCAGACTCTATCATTCTGATTGACTGCTTCACCGAGCCAAGGGTATCCATGGTGTCTACGGTTGTCATGGACTGTACCCGGATTGGATTATTACCACCGAGCGGTACACCACCGATATTTACAACCCGCGTTTTTCGTCTCGAGTAGGAAGTTAAACTGTTACAATATTTTATTTTGTTAATAAGGTCTATATCTGCTATGCTCATAATATATTAGGCTTACAAACACAAATTTAACCGATAAAGCTTTAGAATGGTTGCCATATATTTCACAAATCTCCTAATTGAGGCCTCAGTATAATATCCTCAACCACTGTAGATTTGGAAAGGTGATAGGTTGAATAAACAATCTCAGCAACATCTTCCGCTTTCATGAATCTTTCCCTGGGTATATCAACACCTTCCCAGCTGCTGGTAAAGGTAGCACCAGGCATAACCGCCGTTACTTTAATATTTTTATCCTTAAGTTCTTCCCTAAGGTTTTGCGATAAGCCGTACATCGCAAATTTTGATATGCTGTAAGACCCACCATTAGGATATCCTTTAAGGCTTGCTACTGAGGCAATATTGAATATATGTCCACCTTGGTTTTGAATCATATTTTTAATTAATCCTCTCGTGAGGTAATATGCACTGTATAGGTTTGTTTCTATCATTTTTTCCATATTTCCTTCTTCCTCCGAGTGAATTTCACCGGGGATAAAAATCCCTGAGTTATTAATAAGCATTTCTATCGGTTGATTGAAAGATAAAACGTAATCAGCAAAGGCTTTCACCTCTTTTTTTTCAGAAAGGTCTGCCTGGAAAGTTTCAATTTTATTTTGGCCGTTTACAGCCTTCTTTAGTGCTTCCAGGTCAGAAGCACTTCTGCTGCAGGTAATGATCTTTAATTTATCCTTAGAAAATTTTTCAATGATGGCGCGTCCTATACCTTTCGTGCCTCCAGAAATTACAAGTAACTTTGATTCAGACATTTTTTGTATTTATTTCGTTTTCACTTAAACAAGTTGCAATTCGATTGTGACCAAAAAACTCTTTATGAAGAGCATTGGCAAATATTTAATATTTCTTGGGGAATTATTCGTTAGAAGGGAAAGTTTTAAGGTTTATGTGGAGTTAATCCTGGATGAATGTATAAAAGTTGGCTATAATTCAGTTTTTATAGTTGCCATAGTATCCACTTTTATGGGTGCAGTTACCACCATTCAAACAGCATACAATTTAATTGCGCCTTATATTCCGGATTATGTTATTTCGCTGGTAGTCAGGGATATGACTGTACTTGAATTGGCACCTACTGTTATTGCTATTGTCTATGCAGGTAAGGTAGGGTCTAATATTGCCAGTGAACTTGGCACGATGAGAATATCAGAGCAGATTGATGCTTTAGAGGTGATGGGAATTAATGCAACCTCCTATCTGGTTTTGCCCAAAATAATTGCATCGGTTCTTATGTACCCCATACTTGTGATTATTGCGGGATTTTTATCAATCTATGGGGGCTATCTTACAGGGATTTTAACAGGGGTAATCACAGGAACGGACTACATCTATGGAATCAGGGCGGAGTATAATGAATTCAATATTTTCTTCGCATTGATAAAAGCAGTGGTTTTTGGTTTTTTGGTGGCATCCATTGCGTCATTTAAAGGTTTTTTCACCAGTGGCGGTTCGCTGGAAGTAGGCAAGTCAAGCACATCGGCTGTTACCAATAGTTGCATTGCCGTCCTGGTAGCGGATTATATCCTGGCCCAAATATTTTTAGGATGATAGAAGTCAATAACATTAACAAGTCATTTAATGGTAAAGAAGTCCTGTATGATATCAATTGCAGGTTAGAAAAAGGACAGACAAACCTCATTATAGGAGCCAGTGGTACAGGAAAGAGCGTGCTTCTTAAATGTATTGTAGGGTTAATGCAACCCGATACGGGTCATGTACTTTATGATGGCCGTGACTTTACTTCCCAGGATAATGAGGTAAAAACGGAAATAAGAAGGGAAATTGGTATGCTGTTTCAGGGCGGTGCATTGTTTGATTCTAAGACTGTGGAGCAAAACGTTATGTTTCCTTTGGATATCCTCACGAAGATGCCATTAGAGGAGAAGCTGGAGCGCGTTAATTTTTGCCTGGATCGCGTAAATTTACAAAATGTAAACAACAGGATGCCATCGGAAATTAGTGGTGGAATGAAAAAAAGGGTTGGGATAGCCAGGGCTATTGTAAACAAACCGAATTATTTATTCTGTGATGAGCCAAACTCTGGGTTGGACCCCCAAACGTCTATTAGAATTGATAATTTGATTAAAGACATTACCGACGAACTTGACATAACGACAGTGGTGGTTACACACGATATGAATTCAGTAATAGGTATCGGGGACTGGGTGATGTTTATTTATAACGGAAAAAAACTTTGGGAAGGAAACAGTAAGGACATTACAGACTCGAAGGTGAATGAATTAAATGATTTCGTTTTTGCAAATAAATTAATGAAGCAATGGAAATAAGTTCCTCAATTAATTTACCCTGGTAGATAACATTTATCGCTCCATTTGCTTAAGTTATTGATGGTTTTTTAACAAATGTATTATGTTGTTGGATGTACATCTAAATCTATTTGAATCCAGGTTTGAACCTCAGCTTAGAAAGGAAGTATTGCTAAACGGTCGGTTAAAAAAAGTAAATGCCGGTGATGTTCTGATTTCTACTAATGCCACGGTTAAAGAAGTTCCCATACTTATTTCAGGTGTCCTAAAGGTGCTCAGGCAGGATGACAAAGGCCATGAGGTGTTATTATACTATCTGGAGTCCGGGGATGCATGTGCTATGTCAATGAATTGCTGCATTAGTGGTCAGGAGAGTGGCTTTAAAGTATTGGCCGAGGAGGATTCGGAAATGATCATGATTCCATTATTAATCATGGATGACTGGTTAAAAAAATTCTCATCCTGGCGAAAATTTGTATTCCAATCCTACAATGATCGCTTTCTGGAATTGATGCACTCCATTGATAGCATGGCCTTCATGAAAATGGATGAACGTTTACTTAATTATCTATTGGATAAGAAACAATCTTCAGGATCTTACATTATCACCAAAACCCACCAGGAGATAGCCGAAGAGTTAAACACCAGCAGGGTTGTCGTATCTAGATTACTAAAACAACTTGAGCAAAAAGGTCTTGTCGAATTGTATAGACAGCGAATAGAGGTCTTATAAGCTAATGATCAACAAGGTATCCTATTCCCACCAGGCCAGTTATTCAACCTTGAATAATATTTCATCCAAAACGAAGTATATATGGTTTGTCTGTCACGGGTATGGACAGCTATCCAGGTATTTCATTAAAAAATTTGAGGGGTTAAATCCTGACGAAAATTACGTTATTGCTCCACAGGGATTATCAAAATTTTACCTGGATGGGAACTATGGACGGGTAGGTGCTTCCTGGCTCACAAAAGAGGAACGCACCCTGGATCTTGAAAATCAGATGAAGTATCTGAAAGCGGTATATGATCAGGGCTTAAAGAAACTAGATATGAGTAAGTTTCAACTAATATTATTGGGCTTCTCGCAAGGTGCAGCAACTATTTCAAGATTTACTGCACGTTATAAAGTATTATTTAAAAAGTTAGTCCTTATTGCCGGCGGCTTCCCTCATGAGTTGACGGATGAGGATTTTGAATATTTAGGTAACTCAGGAGAGGTATTGACACTTGTTGGTGATCAGGACCAGTATTACAACCAGGCAGTTTACCAGCAGGAAATATCCAGTATGAAAAGTGTTTTCCACGGGAAATTAATCCATCATGTTTTTGGCGGTAAGCATGAATTAACAGCAGAAATAATTAAAGGCGTTCTTCAGAACGATTGAAAGCCCAATATTTTTTGGCATATCCTGATACATCCATTCCAAGAATAAATTGGATCCAGATGGTAAAGTCTTTGAAGAATGTTTTCATCACACCATTTTTTGTAAACCTTCTCGAGGATGTAATTACTGGTGATTTTATCAGTTTTAGTTTACCTGTTTTAATAAGTTCTGCGCACAAATAGGCACTCTCCATTAGTTGTTTTTCAGGAAAACCTCCAATTTGTTCTAAAACAACTTTTCTACAAAAAATAGCCTGGTCGCTGTAATACCTTTTCCTGATTCTGTAACGGGCCCTGTTTACCAGTTGCACGAAAAGTAACGAAAGGTTTTTTTTATCAAAAGCAAACTCGAAAGCTCCTCCTACCACCTCCTGTTTTTGCATTAAATCTAAAATCAGCTGATCGTATCTTTTTGGCAGAATAGTATCAGCATCCAGAAATAGTAAGATATCCCCGTTAGCTCTATGAAACCCGAAGTTCAAGGCCTGGTATTTATAACCTGAGAATTCCGGTTTTTCGAAAACTTTTAGTTTCAGTTCTTTGGCAATTTCTAACGTTTTGTCTTCGCTTCCGGTGTCGATCACGATTATTTCAATTGACCCGTTATTTTGCGCTCGATCAAATACAGCATTAACCGTCTGCCTCAAATATTTCTCCTCATTTAATACGGGAATTACTATCGATATAAGAATATTCCTTTTTTTCAAGATATTATCGTACTATAAATCAACCCTATATATTTGTCACCATGGGATTGATCACTTTTAAAAACATAGATAAATTCATTGATTCCAAATATCAAAGAATTTTTATTCTTAAAGACCTCAACTTTGCGGTTAGTGATGGTGAATTTTTAAGCATCATGGGGCCAAGCGGCTCCGGAAAGTCAACCATTCTTAATTTGATTGGGATGTTGGATAAACCGTCAGCCGGTCAGTATTTTTTTATGGACGAGCCGGTCCATAAATTTAATGAACGTAAAACATCCAAAATTCATAAAGAGCATATTGGTTTTGTCTTTCAGGCTTACCATCTCATTGATGAGCTTACGGTTTATGAAAACATTGAGACTCCATTGATATATCGAGGAGTTAAGGGCAAAGAAAGGAAAAGTATGGTCGCTGACATGCTGGATAGGTTTAATATTGTTGCCAAAAAGGATCTCTTTCCCGAGCAATTATCCGGTGGTCAGCAGCAATTGGTTGGGATAGCAAGGGCTATTGTTGGTTCACCCAGGCTTTTACTTGCAGATGAGCCCACCGGAAACCTCCACTCTGAGCAAGGCGCCCACATTATGGATCTATTTACCAGGTTAAACAATGATGGCATGACCATAATTCAGGTAACACATTCTGAAAAGAATGCAGCATATGGGTCACGCATCATACGACTGGAAGATGGCATGATAAAAAGTGATAAAAATGAAAAGGTGACCTAAATTTCTTTAAAAGACGCCAATATACCTTTTATCAGGGCGGAGCTGAACCCGCTATGTTCCATTTCATTTAGCCCTGCAATGGTACAACCCTTTGGTGTTGTTACCTTGTCGATCTCACGCTCCGGATGGTAGTTATGTTCTAAAATAAGTGAGGCAGCGCCTTTTGCAGTTTGAGCTGCAATTTTTTGAGCAGTTTCTGAATCAAATCCAATTTCAATGCCCCCCTGGGAGGCTGCCCTTATAAATCTCAGGGCGAAGGCAATGCCGCAAGCAGCCAGTGCTGTAGAGGCATTTATTAAGTTTTCTTCCAAAAATATGACCTCTCCTGCAGGCTTGAAAATATCCTCAACAAGTTTTTGAGCTGCTTCGTCAGCTCCGTCGGAAGCTATACAGGTCATGGATTGCCTTATCGCAATGGCAGTATTTGGCATAGCCCTAAATAAAACGCTGCTGTTGGGGATGATCGCTCGCATCTCCTTCAGTGAAATGCCTGTGACTGTAGAGACAATAATTTTATTGTCTCGGATATTATGCTTTATTTCCCTAAGTATTTCCAGGATTTGATAAGGTTTGATCGCCAGTATGATTATATCGGCATTTTCTGTGGCCAGTAGATTATCAGATGTGATCTGTGCCCCTTTATCAGCCAGGTATTGGATTTTATCCAATTTCCTCCTGGTAATGAACAATTGATTTGCCGGTATTAACTTACTGTCTAATATTCCTTCAGCTATAGAGGACCCTAAATTTCCTCCACCAACTATTGAGATTGATTTATTCATGCTATGAAATTTTCGTATAAGCTTCAAAAGTAGGTATTTGTAATAATCTTGGTTGTGATTTTGTTACCTTATCATTATTCCCTAATAAAATAATATTGCTCCAATATTGGTTTTAAAAGTATTTATTCAATTTATCACCTACTAAAATTACTGGATTGTTATCCATCAGAATGATCTGATTTTTATGGAAGTTTATGTTTGATTAAGTTCACCGATTAAACCAATTTATTGTGATTTGAAAAGTTCATCTATAACTTTCAATTTCAATACCCGTTAACCAATTTTAATATTGCTCATCATGTTTAAAATGATCATTTATTTTATAGTATTTACTTTTTACCTTTCTTTTTTTGGGAATATTTCAAAAGCCCAAAAGCCTTATGAATATCATACAGGTGATATCATTCAAATGCTTCGAAAGTTAAATGTATTAGGGTCGGTCTTATATGTGGCAGCCCATCCCGATGATGAAAACACAAGACTGATTGCTTATATGGCCAACGGCGCAATGCTTAACACCGCTTATTTATCTGCAACCCGTGGTGATGGTGGTCAAAATCTGATTGGTCCTGAGATTCGTGAGCAATTGGGTATTATCAGGACGCAGGAACTATTAGCGGCACGCAGGGTAGATGGAGGTAGCCAATTTTTCAGCAGGGCTAATGATTTTGGTTATTCTAAAACACCGGATGAAACCTTTAATATATGGGACAAAGAAAAAGTGTTGGCAGACTTTGTTTGGGCAATACGCAATTTCAGGCCGGATATTATCATTACCAGATTTAATCTGGAACCAGGTTATACCCACGGACATCATACAGCATCAGCTATATTGGCTAAAGAAGCATTTGAGCTGGCCGGCGATCCTTCCTATCGACCTAATCAATTGAAACATGTTGAACCATGGAATCCGAAGAAAATATTCTGGAATACAAGTCATTGGTTCTATCGTCGCAGGGACATTGAATTTGACACAACAGGTCTCAACAGGTTAAATGTTGGTTCTTTTAATCATTATCTTGGTAAGTCCTACACTGAAATAGCCGCTGAAAGCAGAAGCATGCACAAAAGCCAGGGGTTTGGTGCAACCGGTAGCCGGGGTGACGAGGTTGAGTATTTTGTTCAATGGGAAGGAAAAGATACCCGGGATGTGATAGGAGGAATTGATTTTACCTGGGGTCGCATTGATGGTGGTGATAAAGTTGGATTCCACATTGATAATGCCATCATGAATTTTGATCCTGATAGACCTTATGTTATTGTTGCTGATTTGATCAAGGCCAGAAAAGAATTACTGAAATTAAAGGATCAATACTGGAAAGATATCAAACTGAGTGAGATCAATAAATTAATAGCAGCGGTTACGGGTCTTTACCTCGAAGTAAAATCAGATGACTATACCTATACTGCCGGGGATTCCCTAAAAATAAGCATTGAAGCCATCAACAGATCACCTATTGATATTGGGTTAGAGACGTTTACTGTAGATCAGCTTTATGAACGGGAAGAGCTAAACCAATCCCTTGAGAATAACACCGCTTTTAATTCGGATAAGGCTTATGTACTGCCGGGGGATATCGATATATCCCAACCTTACTGGTTGAATGAGCAGGCAACATTGGGAATGTATTATGTGGATGACTTACTGCAAATAGGTAAACCTGAGAATGCCCCCCCCCTTTCGGTGACTTTCACCATTTCCGTTGATGGAGAATTAATTGATTACACTAAACCGATAATTTTCAAACGAAATGATCCGGTGAAAGGGGAGGTATATCGGCCTCTCGCAATTACTCCGCCAGTAATGGTTGATATAATGGAAGATGTAGTCGTATTTGATGGGAAATCGGAAAAGACTATAAATGTGCGGGTGGTGGCAGGAAAAGATAATGTAAATGGAAGTGTATTTTTGGAATTACCCGGTGGATGGCAATCTGAGCCCGCTAGTTTTGATTATTCCATCGACTCCAAAGGAGCTGAACAGCGGTTTAAATTTGATCTAATAGCACCCAAGTCTCAGCAAGTGGGTGAAATTAAAGCAAAAATCAGGTTCCAGGGCAATGCAAATGATCAAGGATTGGTAAATATCGAATATGATCATATACAGGATCAGGCACTCTTTCCGGAGGCCATTGCTAAGGTTGTAAAAATAGATTTGGAGAAAAGAGGCGAACATATAGGGTATATCATGGGTGCCGGCGATAAAATACCTGAAAGTTTGCGTCAAATAGGTTATGAAGTTGATTTGCTTACAGAAGTATCAATAAACGGAAAGGCTTTAAATAATTATGATGCCATCATTTTGGGGATCAGGGCTTTAAATACTGAAGGTTGGCTGGAATTTAAGAAGGAGCAATTAATGGATTATGTTGAACAAGGAGGAAATCTTATTGTACAATACAGTACAAGCTATCGGTTAAAGGTTGAGAATTTCAGTCCATATGAATTTAAAATATCCAGGGATCGTGTCACAGTAGAGGAAGCTGAGGTGAGGTTCCTGGCACCTGACCATCACGTTTTAAATACACCAAATAAGATTACTGATAAAGATTTTGAGGGATGGGTCCAGGAACGCGGGCTTTACTTTTCTGATGAGTGGTCAGAAGCGTTTAAGCCGGTTTTATCCAGTAATGACCCCGGGGAAGATCCTAAGAATGGCGGATTGTTGGTTGCCAAACACGGAGCAGGATATTTCATTTATACGGGATATTCCTGGTTTCGACAACTTCCTGCAGGAGTGCCCGGCGCATATAGAATTTTTACAAATCTCATCTCAGTTGGCATGGATGAAGAAACAACTTCAAAATCACAATAAATGACTTCAGAACCAGACGACCAGAAACCACCACATTTTAAGTCCTGGAAGCAGGTTTACATTTATGTTTTAATTAGTCTTGGGGTTGTTGTTTTTCTTCTTTATTTATTTAGCATTTCTTTTACATGAGCACAATTGATCTAATCATCCTCTTCGGTACATTAGCTTTTATTGTATCTTACGGGGTATGGAAGACGCGGGGTAGTCAGAATATTCAGGGTTATTTTTTAGCCAATAAAAGTATGGGATGGGGCACCATCGGATTGTCTGTTATGGCTACCCAGGCCAGCGCGATTACTTTTATTTCCACACCCGGCCAGGCTTATGAAAGCGGAATGTCTTTTATACAAAACTACCTGGGCATGCCTATTGCCCTGATCATAGTATCTGCTTTTTTTATTCCCATTTATTACAGGCTGAATGTTTATACTGCCTATGAATTTCTGGAATCCAGGTTTGATATAAAGACCAGGTTTTTAGGCGCATTTTTATTTCTTGTTCAGCGAGGGCTGGCAGCCGGTATTACCATATATGCCCCGGCCATTATTGTGTCAACCATTCTTGGATGGAACCTTACATTGACCATCTTATTAGTAGGGGTTCTGGTGATAATCTACACAGTTTCCGGTGGAACAAAGGCAGTAAGTATCACTCAGAAGCAGCAAATGATGGTGATCATGGGTGGTATGGTAGTGGCGTTTATTATAGTTGTAAATTATATTTCAGAATATGCGTCATTTACTGAGTCTTTAAGCATTGCCGGACATTTAGGGAAGTTGAATACAGTAGACTTTGATTTTAGTTTTGAAAAGCGTTATACCATCTGGTCTGGAATTGCAGGAGGTCTGATTTTACAACTGTCGTACTTTGGTACTGATCAATCACAAGTACAGCGATATATCGGAGGTAAAAATACTATCCAAAGTAAGATGGGCATGATGTTCAATGCTATGCTAAAGATCCCCATGCAATTTTTTATATTGCTTGTCGGAGTATTCGTCTACATATTCTATATTTTTTATCAACCCCCTGTCCATTTTAAAGAAAAATCATTGGAAATAGTGGCTTCATCGGATCAATCCACAAAGCTTAAAGACTATAGGGATGAGTACACTAACCTGACGCAACAACGCAAAGAAATTGCGCAATCATTTGTTTCATCTATCAGAAAAAAAGATGCTCAGGGCATAGAAAGTTATTCAAAAGCACTAAATGAAGTGGATCAGAAAGGCATCAAGACCAGGGCTAAGGTTAAAGATTTAATTACCGATGTTGACCCGACTATTGAAACTAAAGATGCAGATTTTGTTTTTCTAACGTTCATCCTTGACTATTTACCTGTAGGATTGATAGGATTACTTATAGCCGTGATATTTTCGGCAGCAATGTCTTCCATTTCCTCTGAAGTAAATGCGCTTGCCTCCACTACTGTTGTGGATTTTTATCAACGCTTCTTTAATAATCATGCATCCGATCAACATTATGTAACCATTTCACGAGTTCTTACTGGTCTGTGGGGGGTGGTAGCCATATCATTTGCTTTATTAGCCAAGAATTCAGAGAATCTTATTGAAGCTGTAAATATTATTGGCTCGCTGTTTTACGGTACCATACTGGGTATTTTTTTAACAGCTTTTTTCTTTAAATCCATTAAAGGTAATGCCGTATTTTGGGGTGCATTGATCGCTGAGTTAGTGGTAATTATTTGTCACTTCTTAACGACGATAGGAGTGATAGAATTGGGATACTTATGGTACAATGCCATTGGATGTTTTTTGACGATTCTACTAGGGGGGATATTTCAGGGTATTATAAAAATAAAGAGCTAACCGGATAGGATAGCTCTTCAATTCTTAAAAAGAACTTCGACTTATTTTGATTTCCACTCAGCTATTGAAGCTTCATTTAGTCTGATGTAATCATCATTATTGGCTTCCTTGGCTTTTTTCATACTCTGTTCAGCAGCAGCAATGGCCTTTTTGTAATCCTTTTTCTCGGCCAGTATGAGTGCCTGGGTTCTGATCATCCAGAACGCATTAGGGTTGATCTTAATAGCTTTGCTCACCCAGTCAAGTGCCTGGTCCAGGTCTTTGTCCTCATTGAAGTAATATGACCCTGCCTGATAATAAGTGTTAGCAAGGCTCATCTCGGGGTTTTCTTTAAACCTGTTAATGCTTGCCATAACCGTTTCATCAGTATAAACTTCCAGGGGAAGGCTCAACATGGTGTTTGCCCATTTTATGTCGATGGTAGCTGAGCTATTTCTCAGGTTGTTTACGTCTATGGTAAAAGATTCAACCATGTCGTTTAGCGACTCTGAAGATACTGTCATCTGGGCTACAGGGTCTTTTTCTAAATAACTTGGCCAGCTTCCACTTTCATAATTGAATAGCATCACTTCCCATTCATTTTTACCGGGCTTGGTAAGCAGGGCATATGATCCTGCAGGAAGCTCTTTACCTCCCAGTTTTACTTTATCGCTAAAAGATAATTTTGTGGCAGCGTTTGCACCTGTTCGCCATACCTGGTCATAAGGTAGCAACCCGCCAAAGATTTCACGGCCTTTCACTCCGGGCCTTGAATATTCCACTTCAACTTGTGTCAAACCAACCGTCTGGGTTAGTTTTGATGCCGGACTAGGTGCAGGGGTTTGAATTTGTGCCTGAACCGTCACGCATACTAGTGCGATTAATGTTGTTAATATTATGGTTTTGCGCATGATAATAGGGTTTTTGTTTCTGCAAAATTGCTCAAATTAAATTAAATGAACCACTTCAATATATTAGATAAGTCATTTTACTTACGTCAGGATTGCGTGGCCGTGGCCAGAGCACTCATTGGGAAAAATCTGTTTTCAAATATTGAGGGGGTATTGACAGCGGGGAAAATTGTAGAAACAGAAGCTTATTGCGGGGAAAATGATAAAGCCTCTCATGCTTACGGTGGTAGAAGGACAACAAGGACAGAGATTATGTACCAGGAGGGTGGTGTTGCTTATGTCTATTTGATCTATGGAATATACCACCTTTTTAATGTTGTCACCAATGCTCAAGATACGCCGCATGCAGTTTTGGTTAGAGCATTAGAACCTAATACAGGGATAGAAACCATGATGCGGCGACGCCGATTGAACGAAATTAAGAAAAATTTAACCGGTGGACCAGGATTGTTAACCCAGGCACTAGGTATTAAAAGATCCCATTCTGGAACTTCTTTATTAGGTGACCAATTGTGGATAGAAGACGTAGATGAAGTTGTAACTGATGACCAGATAGAATCAGACAGACGAGTGGGTGTGGATTATGCTGAGGAATATTCCGCTTATCCATGGCGTTTTTTTCTTAAAGCAAACAAATGGGTGAGTAAAAAGAAGTTGCCTTAGATGATCAATAAAAATAGATAAACCAGACAGGCCGCACTAAATCCGATTAAGGTTCCGACTAAAATATCCCTCAGAAAATGTTGACATAAATAAATTCTTGATATCCCTATCATTAGCGCCAAGAAGAAAGATATTAGAGAAACCCAGGTATCATCTAATTGTAAGGAAAGAAAAGTAGCGTTGGAAAATGCTGTAGCGGAATGCCCGGAAGGAAAGCTTTTAAGTCCATGAGTACGGACACCTTCTACCAAATCTAAAGGGATCATCCCCCTTAAATATGTTTTTGGCCTTAACATTCTGCTGGTAAAAATCCGTTTGATTGACACAACAATGCTGATCTCTATAAATAAAATAATAAATATAGACCATAGAGGAAATAACCTGGTCTCCCACCACGTGAGCAACAAAACCAGATAAAGATAGTTTTCCCCGAGGTTGGTATATACTTTGAAAAAAGCATCAAGAAACTTATTCCTTTGTTTGTTGAGCCATATCACAAATATTCCTTTCCTATGTTTTATTAGGAAAAGACCGGTAATTACTACAAAAATTGAATATAACGATAAAAAATACTCCATTTAGGCAAGTTGTGAGGCATGAAGCTTTTTATAAATGCCATCCTTATCCAGTAAATCCTGATGATTGCCCAGTTCTTTCAAAACACCATCTTCCAGCACACATATGTTATCCGCATGACGTACGGTAGAAAGCCTGTGGGCGATAATGATCGAAGTTCTGTTTTGCATCAGATTAATTAATGCCTCTTGTACCAACCTTTCTGATTCAGTATCCAGTGCTGAGGTAGCTTCATCCAGGATTAATATTGGCGGATTGGCCAGCACTGCCCTTGCGATGCTTAGTCTCTGCCTTTGTCCTCCCGAAAGCTTGCCTCCTCTGTCCCCAATAACTGTGTCATAGCCTTGATCTGCCCTTTCGATAAACTCATGAGCGTTTGCAACTTTTGCTGCTTCTACCACATCATTTTCACTGGTTTTCTCAAGGCCCAGTGAGATGTTGTTGTAAATGGTATCGTTGAATAATATTGGTTCCTGGCTAACATATCCGATTAGTTTTCGTAAATCGGAAACTTTATAATCTCTTATATCCTTACCATCTACTTTTATAGAACCAGAACTGACATCATAGTACCGCAACAAAAGATCTACCAGCGTTGACTTCCCTGATCCGGACTTGCCTACCAGTGCAAGTGACTGGCCCTTATAAATGCTTAATGAAATATTTTTGAGAACGTTTTCCCTGGTATATCTAAAAGAAACATTGTCGTATTCAATGGCATGTTCAAAGTTTTTTATAGCAGCAGCATTTGGTTTTTCTTCTATTTTTATATCAGCCGTGATCACACTGTTCACCCTGTCAAATGATGCCAAACCTTTTTGTATACCATAAAACCCATTAGATACCTGCTTAGCAGGTTCTATTAGTTGTGAAAATATAGCTAAATAGGCGATGAAAGCCTCAGGTGGGAGGTCTCCCTGTTGTGTCAAAACCAGATTTCCTCCATAATACATGATTATTACAATCACCATGGCACCAAGAAATTCACTAAGCGGCGAAGCCAGGTCTTTTCTTTTTTCCACCCTACCTTTTCTGATGGTAAACTCTTGATTATAAACACCAAAACGGTTGATGATTTTGTCTTCTGCAGTAAATGCTTTGATTATTTTTAGTCCGGAGATGGTCTCCTCCAGGTGGCTGATTACTTCACCTAACATTGACTGGGCAAGTGTTGACCGTCTTCTCAGGGATTTGCCCACCCGAGAGATAATAAATCCACTAATGGGCAATAATATGAAAACGAATGCTGTCAGCGTAGGGCTCATAATGATCAATGCGACCAAAAAAACAATAATATTGGCCATGTCCCGGAATAGCATATTTATAAATCCGATAACGCCCCCTTCAATCTCATCCATGTCTTTAGTAAACCTTACCATTAGATCACCTTTCCTTGCATTCGAAAAGTAACTCATCGGCAAGTTGACAATCTTCTGGAAAATTACATTCCGTATGTCCCTGATGATCTTTATACGGAAAATTACCATGTAAAACCTTGCCAGGTAAATGAATAAATTCTTAAATAAAAATGAGATTATCAGCCAGATGCTTAGGTATACAAGTGCCTGAAAATCACCTTTTTCGGTGATGATCTCACTTAACAGATAATAAAAATTATGCTGAAGGGAATCAATGGAGAATGTGATCGGTACCGGTTCATGTATTAATTCTTTTGTCCCAAATAATACACTTAAAAACGGTATGATCAGCGTTAGTGAGAATAACGAGAATAATACCCCTAATCCATTGAAGATAAAATTTAGCAGTGCATAAGGTAAATAAGGCTTGGTGTGTGGGAATAAGACCTTAACGAATTCTTTCATTACTGCAAGATTAACAAAATACATGTGATAAAATAAAAAGGTCGGAACCACCGACCCATTTATTATAATACAGTATGAAGAAGTTAGTATTAATTACGTGGACTCATTGAAAAAGTTAAAAAATTATTTGAATTATCATATTTATAAACTAATTTAATAATCTGATTAATTCTTAGTAAGTAAAAAAGGATTGAGTGTATCCTTTAGAAAGAATACCGCAGAGAAAGTATAAAATTACGACCAGGGGCACTTATGCCTGATGAATACGGCCTGTAATGTTTGTCTAAGATATTTTCTATACCCCCATTGATGATCCAGCCATTAAAGGTGTATTGTGCTTTAAAATTTAAAGTATACCAGGCGAGGCTTCCATCCGCAGTGTATAGGTGTGGTTTGGATAATTCTGATGGTGGAAAATTTTCTGCCCTTCTTTTGCCATTGTAAGAAATGTAGAATTCAGATCTGAAGTTCAGATCCTCATAAGTAAATGATGACCTCCCAAAAGGAGGCGCTGTATGTCTCAGGGGGATATTGCTACCAAGTACAATCTCCCTGCCATTGAAATCATAAATAGTATTATCTTCCTGATCTGTGACTTTACCATCAGTGAAAGTGAAAGTATGGGTCATCCTGAGTTTTTCATTAAACCGATATTTAAATTTTGTGCTCGCACCATAGATTTTTGCTCTTCCAAAATTTCGTAAAGCCTGAACGCGGCTAAGCTCACCATCAAAAAAAATAGAGTCCTGACCATTAAATGTGAAGTTACTGCGAAGCATGGCATCTTTAAGGATTGAATAAAAACCAACGATTTCAAAATCAATCTTTTCACCGCTCTTATTCAAATTTACTTCCCAGTTAAATGTATGCTCAGGCTTAAGATTTTCATTAGGCACTTGCACAAATCCATCAGAGCCATCAAAAATTTTTCCTACGTCATCTATGTTTGGAGAACGAAATCCGGTTGAAAAAAGACCACTGAGCTGCCAGTTTTCATTTGTTTTGTATATTAAACCCAGGTTACCGGACAGGGAGCCATTGCTTAAATCAAGTTTATCAAAAGGGAAGTCGATTATGCTGTCATCTTCCAGGCTGGCATTAATTAAAATATGGTTGTATCTGATGCCGGAGTTTAGGGTGATGGACTTCGATAAATTTCTTAAATAACTTCCATAAATAGCAGCAGATGTGTAGTTTGATCCGCCATCAGGATAACGCGGGGTAGTTGGTTCTGTAGTTCCATTTTCGATATTTGTTTTTATACCTTCTGAATTAACAGCATTGTAGACGAATTCACTACCATAGAAAAACTTATTTTCTGATTTGAATATTTTCTCAAAATCAAGGTTCAGGCTGGCCGCATTCACCTTTTCAGTTCTTTCCCTCAGTCCATTGTCATTAAATTTCCTGTCGTTCCTGCTTTCTTTAAAGAATTGATGGGCTACGGTGATTCCAGCCTCATCATAGAACTTATTTTTATTAAAGAAAGAGGACCTGATTGCGTTTACAACCCACACTTGAGGGCCGTAGAACCATTCTGCCGAAACCGGATCACCATCGTCGTCAGTTTCGATAAGCCGGTCATAACGCGGTACATCAGAGGTACGGCTGTAGTTTAGGGTATAAGTAACATCCATGGACGAATTTGCCCGCCATTTCAATTTTTGCAATACATTTAACTGATTATAACCACTGGGGATTTGGAGATTTGGTTCATCGTTTACTTTGATTACATCTTCCCCGTTTTGTCGGTCTGTGATAAACAGGCGTTTTCCAAAATCCGGGAATTCATCTGTTCTATTGCTCCCTGTTTTTAGGTCTTCAAATTCACTAAAGGTAAAACTGGTAAGAGCGCTGAACTTTCTATTTTTGATATTGAAATCAAAATGTCCGGTTTTTTCATTATTTGCGGAAGCATATCTGCTCATGGCATTGCCACTTATTTCATAATCTTTTGAGACAGAAAATTTCGGGGTTTTGGTTTTAAAATGCATCACCCCTCCGAGCGCATCGCTTCCGTAGATAACAGATCCAGGGCCATAAACTACTTCCGTGTTTTCAATAATTAAAGGATCGATACTTATAACATTTTGCAGGTTACCACCACGGAATATGGCGTTGTTCATACGAATATTATCCATAACTATAAGCACAGAATTTGCAGCAAATCCTCTGATCATGGGGCTGCCGCCACCCAACTGACTTTTTTGTATAAATACCTGGCCACTGCTTTCCAGCAAATCTGCCGAGGTTTGAGGATTATGAAATTTTATGGATGCGGGATTTACCGAAGTGATTTTATTGGCGATTTCATCCTTATTTTGTCTCCACCGGCTGGCAGATACCACCACTTCATCAATTTGGATAATGGTTGGTTCAAGGGATATTGAAAATCCGTTTTTCTTTAAAGTTTTATAAGCAAGGGTTACCCTCTTAAATGAAGGATGCTGAAAACTTAGTATATCATCACTTTTAAATTCATGCAAATGAGCGATTCCCTGATCATTGGTTTGCGCTGAAATTTTATCTTGAGAGTAGATAAGCACATTTTCAACGGGCTTTTTATTGTCCTTATTTCTAACGATTATCTGTTGCGATGTCGCTTTAAAAGCTAAAAATGAACATCCTGCCAAAAAAAAAACAAAAAATATCTCATCACTTCTTACCAGGTTTATCTTAAAGCAAAATCAGTTAACCACAAAAACTTTGCCCTAATCCACTAACAATAAAATAAATATTTACTAATGATATTCTGACCAGATAAGGGCAGCTGCTCCAAGGATGGCTGCATTTTTTTCCTCCATTCCAGAGGGTAATACTTTTACCTTCCCTTTATAAACCTCCATCAGGTTTTCATCCATATATTTTTGAGCAGGTTCGAATATCCACTTACCTGAATTAGCCAGTCCACCAAGTAAAAAGAAAGCTTCCGGTTGTGAGAAGGTCATGAAGTTAGCCAGGGCCCTTCCAAGTATCTCCCCGGTATATGCATAGGCTTTAACTGCTATGAAATCGCCATTTTCAGCAGCTTCAGTGATTTCTTCTCCATGAAGGTCATTGTAGGCTACATTCCGGAATCTGCTATCTTCCATATAGTATGACAACAAGTACATGATGGTCCTTTTAAGTCCTGTTGCAGAAACATACGCCTCCAAACCACCATGTATGCCATTGCCATCCAACCGGCCGTTCTCATTAAAAGAAATGTGACCAAGTTCACCTGCAAATCCATCGAAGCCATACACCAGCTCACCGTTACATATAATTCCCGTACCTAAGCCAGTACCTAAAGTGATTACAATAAAATCCTCCATGTTTTGGGCATTTCCGTAGAGTCTTTCACCCATTGCTGCGGCATTGGCATCGTTAGTCATTTTAATTGGAATATCATCGTAGTATTTTCTCAGTTCTGTAACTAACGGTGTAATGCCTTTCCATATTAGATTGGGGGGGTGTTCTATAGTGCCTCGCTTGTGGCTGGCGTTGGGCGCACCTATACCTAAGCCAACTACATTTAATGGTTCTTCAGCCTCTTGGACGAGGTCATCTATGCATTTGTTTAAATTCTTAAGATAGTCTTGGAAATCGGGAAAATGTTTTGTTCTGAAATCATCCTGAATCATGCATGAACCTTCTTTACTCACTAAACCAACTTTTGTTTTAGTTCCTCCGATATCGATACCAACAACTATGTCTTTCATTATCTTTAATTTTCTAATTCAATAATAATCAATTATCCAAACTTAAAAATTTTCATCATTAAGATATGCCAATTATCAAGAATTCGTCATATAAATGCCCTCCTTTTTATTACTTTAATGAACATATGGAAACGATTATTCCTTCCATGATCCGAAAAGTAAAAGGATTAAAATACGATAGGGAAAGAATTGAACTTGCTGATGGTGATTTTCTTGACCTTGACTGGCTCAAGAATGGAACCAATAAGTGTGTGTTAATTTCTCATGGGTTAGAGGGTAACTCGACCAGGCACTATGTGATGGGCACGGCAAAATACTTCTATCAGAAAAACTGGGACGTTTGTGCCTGGAACTATCGCAGCTGTAGTGATGAGATGAATAGGAAATTGAGGCTTTATCATCATGGTGTTACTGATGATTTCCAAGAAGTATTGGCCCATATTTTTAGCCAGGGATATGATCAGGTGGGTCTTGTCGGTTATTCAATGGGAGGAAGCACCAGCCTTAAATACCTTGGAGAGCAAGGTGAAAATGTAGATAAAAGAGTAATTGCTTCGGCTGTCTTTTCTGTGCCGTGTAACTTATGGAACAGCGCCGAACAGTTAAGAAAGAAAGGTAATCAGTTTTATCATAAAAGGTTTTTGAGAAAATTGAAAAAGAAGGTTCAACAAAAAGCCCTTCAATTTCCCAAAGATGTAGACATTACCAACTTGGATCAGGTAAATGATTTTGAGGTTTTTGATGAACGCTACACCGCACCGCTTCATGGATTTAAAAATGCGAAAGATTTCTATGTTACCTCCACATCAGATCAGTTTTATGGAAATATTTGTGTGCCATCATTGCTTGTGAATGCTGAAAATGATCCGTTATTAGGTGATAAGTGTTATCCATATGATATAGCTAAAGATCATAATTTTCTTTATTTAGAAGTTCCTAAAAAAGGTGGTCATGTAGGATTTTCAATCCATGGTGATGAATATACCTGGGCTGAAAGAAAAGCTTATGCGTTTATTAATATCTACTCACGGTAGATCAGTGCTTACCGGTAGGATAGGAGTGGGTTATTCTTTCAGTATATGCTAAGAGCAATGCAGAAAAAATAAATACCATGTGTATAATAATTTCAATTACTACGCCTTCTACACTTGATTTGATTACAGCCTCCCTAAAATCCAGAAAGGTTTTTAATAAATGAACGCCTGAAACAGAAGCCAGTGATGATGCCAGTTTTATTTTTAACTGCCCGGCATCAATATCTGCTAACCATAATGGCTTATCTTCATGATCATTAAAATAAATTTTACTGGTAAAGATTGTATAGCCACCAATAGCTGTAATTATGACTAAGTTCATCACCATGGACATATCCACCAGGGTAAGCACGGCTAGCATCATCTTTTCTTCGGTCATATGATAAGTTTCCAAAGCGATGTATAGCAACTCTTCCAGAAACTTATACAAATACATAATGGCACCGAATATCAGACCCACATACATGGGTGACTGCACCCACCGGCTCCAAAAGGTAAATTGCTCAAAACCTTTTTCAAAACGTTTTATACCGCTCACAGGCTAAAGTTGGTGTTATATAATAGGTTTAAACTTTTAAAGTAAATTAATATAATGAGATGCTTATCGAATCGAAAGTTATGAATAAGTAAACAAATCATAACAATTTACAGGTATTAATTATAAAAATCCCAAGGAGCAATTGGTTTGGTAAATGATAACCTATTACATTTAATTCGTTCTATCATCATATTTTAATGGATTGAGATTATTTTTATAAACTAATGGATATGATAAAAAAACAGATCACAATATTTGATAGAAATATTGGATGGAAAATTTTGTTTTTTTTCTCCCTAATTGGCTGCGGGGAAATGATTGATAAAGGCGTATTTATTATCAACTCAAGTGATCAACTGGTAGAAGTTAGTTTGGTTGGCAGCTGGATGGATATCAATTCAAATTTTGGAGTGTCATTCACTGAAGAAGGAGTGATTTCTTATTTAGGTATAAACAATCAAACCGGGATGGTAGTGCCTTTACAATTCAGTAGAATGGATTCCATTAATGCTTCGGGCGGGAATTTTTTTATTAATCTGGATTCTGCTTGCTGCAAATGTAATTTCGGGTTAAGAGGGAATTATTCACTCTTAAATGATCAGGTAATAGCGGAAAATTTCTTAATCAAGGATAATCAGGTTACTATGGAGCGTGTTGAAGTTGGCGTAACTTCCAGACCAAATGATAATTCTTCGTTTAATGCCTCCCTTTTAATTGATGGCGATACATCCAGCTTTGAAAGTGATGCAGTTAGCTCTTTTACCCCTGTAGAATGGTCATTAACGGATAATGGCATGACCCAAACCCTGGAAATCCGTCTCCGGGATGCTAATGACTGCATTTATATGCGCCCTCTTGAGATTACTTTTATAATAAATAACTTTTCAGGGGATAAATCTTATGAACTGAAAAGCCCAAGGGGAGATAATTCCTATGCAGTAATAAACTGGGTAGATGGATCATCCATAGAACCTTATATCACCACAGGAGCTGTGGACGGAGACGAAATAGAGATATCCGATTTTGATGGTAGCACCTTTACAGGAGATTTTAAGATTACAGCTAAGTCTGATAATAGATTTTTAGCCTTTCAGCAAATTGAAGTTTTTGATGGTGCCTTTCAGATTAACTAACCATTAAATGACCTGTAATTATTTTATAATGTCTTAAACAACATACTTGCTTACAAGCTTTTTAAAAGAATTAATTTATGGTCATGGAAACGGTTGTTATAGCAGGTGCTACTGGATTTATTGGTAGATGGTTTATTGAAAAATATCGTCGGAAATATAAAATTATCGCATTAACGCGTAGAAAAATTGAACGTGATGAGGATCCTTCGGTTGAATGGCGGCAGGTAGATCTTTATTCATTGTCAAGTACTACCAATGCTCTGGAAGGTGCGGACTATGCGTTGTATTTAGTCCACTCAATGAAGCCTTCAGCAAGACTCAATCAGGGGACCTTTGATGATACAGATTTATTATTAGCGGACAATTTCGCCAGGGCGGCGGAGGCTAATAGATTAAAACATATCGTTTTTATCGGTGGAATATTACCAACCGATACTAATAAACTATCAAGACATTTAAGAAGCAGGTACGAGGTCGAGCAAACACTGGCAACAAGAAAAACACCACTAACAAGTCTACGGGCGGGCATCATTGTAGGACCGGGCGGTTCATCTTTTACCATAATCGAAAAGCTGGTAAAAAGATTACCGGTGATGTTTTGCCCCAAATGGACACAATCTCAATCCCAACCCATTTCACTTGATGACACCTTAACAATAATTGATAAGTCTTTTGGTAATGAAGCCTTCTTCAATCAATCCGTCGATATCGGAAGCCCAGAGGTTATGACCTATGTAGACATGCTGAAAACAACCGCAAGAATTTTAAAAAAGAAACGGTATATCTTTACCATTCCATTCTTTTCCCTGGGCATGTCAAAACTATGGGTAGGGGTGTTCTCAGATTCCCATCCCACTTTTGTTTCCCCACTTGTGGAAAGCTTGCGTCATAACATCACGATTAATCGTGACCAAAAAATACTTAACGGGCTTAATATCAGGTACCAGTCTTTTGAGTCAGCCGTATTAAAATCGGTAAAGTCAAACAAACTACCGAAGATTCCCGCAGGCCAAAGTGTACAACCTGAAAAAAATACCGTTAGAAGTTTTCAGCGTCTTCACAACCCAAAAGGTAAAGATGCCATATGGGTGGCCAATAGTTATCAACTATGGTTGCCTAAATTTTTTAAATACCTTGTGAGGGTAAAAACAGAAGGTGATCTCAGTCAATTCCACTTGCTCTGGATGAAACAGCCCCTACTTAAAATGAAATACATACCGGACAGGAGTGATAATCAACGACAGTTATTTTTTATTGTAGGCGGATTACTCGTAAAGCGCAGTGACTACGGTTGGTTGGAGTTTAGGCAAATCCTTAAGGGCGAATCAGTGATAGCTGCTATTCATGAATTTGTTCCTACGCTCCCCTGGTTTATTTATGTAAACACCCAGGCTATAGCTCATCTTTGGGTTATGAAAAACTTTGGCAAGTACCTCAAAAAGTTGAATTTATCACAATAGCCTGCTTTCAATATCTGACCAGTTATCTACTCTTTCAAACGCATTAAGGTTTACATTGTGAAACGCAGTGAATAATAATTTTCGGTTTGGGAAGTTTCTTAAATGCTTGGGATTATCATCAATTAACAGGTCCCCGTTGATTATATGTTTGTGGTTACTGATGACCAACCGGTGATT
The DNA here is from genome assembly GCA_051155775.1 of Cyclobacteriaceae bacterium. Lineage (GTDB taxonomy): Bacteria > Bacteroidota > Bacteroidia > Cytophagales > Cyclobacteriaceae > CAYSCZ01. Next base: position 40,729 of record DAXETV010000046.1, read on the forward strand.
ATCAATGAAAGGAAAATTCTTCTTTAGCCATACATTTTTATCAAAAGCGGCATATGGAAATTCAATGGCTGAGGTAACTATATAAACTTCGTATTTTTGGTATAATTTTTCCATTACCTCACAACTTCCTTCCATGGCTTCAAGATCAGCAAACCATCCCTGACGGTATGGATAAGATGTCACGATCTCTAAAAATTCCTCAGGAAGCCATTTACTTAGAAACTTTCCCTTAATAGATTCAAATTTGAGATCATAACCGGTCTCTTTTTTAAGAACCCGCAGTACTTTCAAGGTGTAATTAGCCAACACCTCATCCATGTCTATTAAAAGTCTCAAAGTTTAAGTTTTTAGTAATAATATGAGGAATACAGATGTTAGCAAAGAAAATTAATTGTCCATAAAAAAGGTATAAATTTTCACTTCTTTCTTCCAATCTGTAGGTTGCTTTGCATCACGGGCTATGGATTGTTTTATGCAAACTACCCCTAGCAAAACACCCAAAAGAATGATTAAAAATCGAAATCGCTTCATAACCATTTGATTAAACTCATAGAAATAAGTTTAATGGCATTTAAAAAATAATTGCTTATGCAAACCTGCAGCTTACAACTTTAATACCTGATAAAATTTTCACTTTGTATAAGGTAATTTTGCATGTTCAAAATTATTTTTTCGTCTTTCCAACGATTTGCAGCAATTACGTTTCTTATAGTAAAGAACTTATAAAGTGAAATATATCTTCTCAATATTGATTTTTAGTCTTTTGGCCTGCTGTTCTGACGACATCATAGTATTAAATGCAGAGCAGCAACTGGATGCATTGACTTCAGACTCTGTGCCGACAGATAAAGTAGCGTATCACTTTGGTGAACTGCCCGACAATAATGCGATAAATGATTATTTCGATATAATTTCAATTATCAAAAAGAGTGGTGAGCTGCATGTAACGGTAGATTATTCCGGTGGATGCAAAGAACATAATTTTAATGTTTGGTGGAATGGCACATTTCTTGAATCAGATCCAATGCAGTTAAGATTGGGCATTACACACAATGCCAATGATGATCTATGCGAGGCATTGGTAAGAGAAACAATAATTATTGATTTGACTGAGGCTTTTGCTGGTAATCCTCCACAATCCCCAACACATATGGATATAACAAATCTTAGTAAAGATCAGACCATTAGAATAGATGCTTTGCTGGATGAGATTGAACAAGGTGCTACGTGTGACCTTAATGTAACCTTTGACCAGGTGATATGCGGTGATGGGCTTTTTGGAGCCAATTGGTTTAAGCTAGATGGTTTTGATTATTATGATGAAGGAAATCTATTACTTCAACCGGTCGCTGCATCAGAAGGTGTTGATATACCATCAGATTTATCTTTGGGAGATTACAAAATTGGTATCGAGATAATGCACGGTTTTGTGTTTAATTCAGGTAAGGCCATTTGTATGGCTTATCCCGGGCCATCTGTTCCCATTAAAATCACTTGTATCGAGGCACGATAATTAATTTGATCTGAGTGAGCTTATATCTTCTGAGCGTTTTACTTACTCTGAAGAATCAATCAACCAAAATCAACTATTTTTATATCGGGGTACATTAAATGGAGGTTTTGTGTTGCTGATAAAAATATAACCAAAACACTTATTACTGACGGTTATTGTTTTCATTCTTTACAAATACCTAACTATTATTCCGCTTAGCTGAGCATTGAAAAGGCTTTATAACTATTCAATACCCGTAAATAAACGGCTCCATCTAACCCGTGTGAAGAACTTGTATAGTGGGCCATTTTCAAGGGAAAACCAGATAAACAATGCCTTGCCCACCACATGATCCTGAGGTACGAAGCCCCAATACCTTGAATCCAGGGAATTGTGTCTGTTATCTCCCATCATAAAATAGTAGTCCTGTTTGAAGGTATATTCATCTATTTCCTCGCCATTAATGAATAATTTATTGTCCCTTATTTCAGGATTTTCGTTACCATCAAATGTTATGATCACGTTTTTGTAGATGGCCAGGGTTGAATCATTTATATCTATTGTTTCACCCTCAGCAGGGATATGGAGTGGTCCAAAATTATCCACCGTCCATCCGAAATCTTTTTCATCAGGGAAGATATCCTGGGTGAATGTGCCTTTTTCAAATATCCGTTCCTCCACATTGCTTATGAAATCATAGCTCTGCAGGATCTCCGCATTTTTTTTAGTGGTATGCACGATGTAACCCCCGGGGGCCTTTGTTACATCCGTAATGTCTAGTTTTTTAAATACCCGGTTTCGAATATCAGTGTTGGTGTACACTGAAAATGCAGTTTGTTTGATTCCTGGACTCTGGATTGGATTCCCATCAATGTGTACTTTTTTATTAATGATTTCAATATTATCACCGGGCAGACCTATACATCTTTTTATATAATAGGTCTTCATGTCCACCGGATAATGAAATTCCATAGGATAATTAAAGACCACCGGATCATTCCGTTTGATCTCTGAAAACCCGGGTAATCGATAAAAGGGTAACTGAATCCAGTCTAAATAAGATCTGACATTTAATACTGGAACTTTTTGATGCGTAAGGGGTACCTGAAGTGGTGTTTTGAATGTTCGTGAACCATAATGGAACTTACTAACAAAGAGATAATCACCAACTAACAGCGATTTTTCCATGGAGGGTGTTGGTATAGTAAATGCTTCCATCACCAGCCACCTGATCAGTGATGCTGCGATTACAGCAAACACAATTGCATCAACCCATTCCCTTACTAAACCTTTCTTCTTTCTTTCTTTTTTCTTTTTTTTAAAGGACAATACGTTCATAAGTTAATCTTCACTTAGGTATGATTCAGGGTCAACACACTCATTGTTTCTAAATATTTCATAATGAAGATGCGCTTTTGATGACCCAATTTTTCCTGAAAGCGCAATATTATCGCCTTTTTTCACAAAAGCCCCCTCCTCAACTTTTATTTCTGATAAGCTGGCATATAATGTTGAAAATTCATTGTTATGTTTAACTATAATATAATTTCCATAGTCTTTTGATGCGTCAACAATGACCACCTCACCGCGTGCTGCTGAGAGAACCTTGGTTCCAAACGGAGCTATTATATCAATTCCATTCTGTTTCTTAATTGCTCCATTGATGGTATGATCACCAAAGGTTAATGCTGTTTTGTAGCCATTTCCAAGAGGATGAATATCAGGTTTTTCCTGTGCATCCACACCAATGACCATGGTAAATAATAACACCACAATAGCCAGGCTAACGTTTTTTGTTCTTGACAAAATCTTTCTTTGAAGGAGTTTTTGTCTATTTTTTTCTATTGCCTGGAGGTCAAATTCTTCCAGGACAGTATTAACGGCATCGTGAAAATTACTTCCTTCTACTAAGAGATCTTCAACCTTGCAAATGACATGGTCCATTACTTCATTTCTAAGTGATTCATTGGACAATCTATTTGCTTTCAGTCGATCATTAATGTAATTTATTTGAATAGAATCAGCAATATTCATTTTATTGGGGTTTTAATAGAAGATTGATGGTGTTAATGAAATCATAGAACTCATTTACCAGTTGACCCGATGTAGCACCGCCTTTTGAGGTCAGATAGTAATATTTCCTTATTCTTTTTCCAATTTTCTGTGTTTCTGTCTTTAAATAGCCATCAGCTTCTAACCGATGTAATGTGGGGTAAAGTGCGCCTTCAGTTAACTGAATTTTTCCATCGGTCATTTTCTTAACTTCCTGGGTAATTTCATAGCCATACATCCTTTCATTTTCTTTTAATAATTTCAGGATTATAGTTTTTAATGTTCCTTTTAATAATTCTTTTGAATGCATTGGACAAAGATATATAAGAAATTAATACATAGATTTATTATGTATATAAATTATTTATAAGTTAATTTTATAGAAATATTTAAGTCATAACATTTATATTAATTGATTATTAATACATAAAAGCAATTTCACATGGAGATATCCGTAGAACGATTAAATAGTTTAAGTGCTCAGATAATAGAATACTTTAATGTTTCAGAGGATGAAGTAAATCCAAGATTACATCCTAATAAAGTGTCATTCATCAAGCGTATAGCAAAGCATTGGACATCCGAGGGTATAATGGTTACTGAGGAGATAATGGGTGACCTTGAATTTATTTTACAGTATTTTGACAAAGGTCAGTCAATACCGGAAGATGATGCAAGAAATATACTGGTTGAACTAAGAAGGGCACATAGTATTGTGATCAAATATCAAAACATCATGAAACATTTTAACGTTGATGACTTTCTTGTCAGAAAATTTGTAAATAACGTTAACACCATAGAAAACGATCTTGATGAAGTCAATAGCAGGCTATCTAAGATTAGGGATTAAAATTCCATTACAAAGATAATTTTTTATCTAACTTTGCAATCCAAATTTTGGCGAGGTAGCTCAGCTGGTTAGAGCGCAGGATTCATAACCCTGAGGTCGGGGGTTCAAGTCCCCCCTTCGCTACTCATTTAGTCCTACACCTATCAATTCCTTTATTTATTCACAATAATCATAACATCCCCGCCGGGACATAAGTATAAATCATAGTACCTACATATAATCAAATACATGACAGATCACCAGATTAAAATTCCAGAAACTGAAAAAAAGCGAGTAATAATTGTTGGAGGTGGTTTTGGGGGTATCAAACTAGCCAAAAAATTGAGAAGTAAGGATTTTCAAGTGGTTATGTTTGATCGTCATAATTACCATACGTTCCAGCCTTTGCTTTACCAGGTGGCCACGGCTGCACTGGAGCCTGACTCAATTGCCGGGCCTCTCAGGAAAATGTTGGAAAATAATAAGGATTTTTATTTTCGTATGGCTGAAGTTACTGGTTTGGATCCCAACCAACAGGAGGTGATAACAGTCATTGGAAGATTGAAATATGATTACCTGGTGCTCGCATATGGCACTGTGACCAACTACTTCGGAAATCAGGATTTTGAACAAAAATCCTTTCCTTTGAAACAAGTTCCCCATGCGCTTAACCTAAGAAGTTATATTCTTCAGAATTTTGAAAATGCTGTACTTAAAAATGACGATAAAGAGATCCAGCAGCTTATGAATTTTGTCATCGTTGGGGGAGGTCCTACAGGTGTGGAGGTTGCCGGCGCATTAGGTGAGCTAAAACTGCATGTGCTTCCCAGGGATTATCCCGACTTAAACTTTAAGCGTATGGAAATCTTTCTTATTGAGGGCCAATCAAGGTTGTTGCCAGCAATGTCGAAGTCGTCCAGCGAAAGAGCGTATAAGTACTTGAAAAAGTTTGACGTTAACGTACAGATAGAAAAATTTGTCCAGGATTATGACGGTGAAAAAGTAACACTGAGCGACGGACTAACTATACCTACCAAAACACTGGTTTGGGCAGCAGGGGTAACCGGAAGCAAGATAGAAGGGATACCAGAGGAGGTTTCGCAAAGAGGTAGGATTTTAGTAAATGAATACAATCAGGTGAAGGGATTTGATAATATTTTTGCCATCGGTGACATTGCTATGATGAAGACTGACCTTTTAACCGATGGCCATCCGCAGTTAGCCCCTGTGGCCATGCAGCAGGGACAATTATTAGGTAAAAACCTTATAAAGATTAATAACGGGAAGAAACCAGAGAAATTCAAATATCATCATAAAGGATCCATGGCCACTATTGGCAGAAACAGGGCAGTGGTTGACTTACCTGGAAAGGTTCATTTTGGAGGTCTTCTGGCCTGGATTACCTGGATGTTTGTCCATTTACTTCAGTTGATAGGCTTTAGAAATAAACTGGTGGTCTTTAGCAACTGGGCATGGAATTATTTTACTTATGATAGAGGAACAAGATTGATTATACGCCCTTTTCATCGAAAAGAAGCGCCTAAGGAGGTCAAAAAAACCGGATCTGTTGCATTATGAAGGTAAATAAACTTATTGTTCATAATAATTGATTATACAATTTATAGGTATGATTGACATTTCCATTTTTTTTCTTACCTTAAGACGTGTATTAATAAAGTAGAGATATGGAAAAGATAGAATATGAGGGCGAATATGAAATCAACGCTTCCAAGAAGATGTTGTTCCCTTATTTAAGCACAGCAAGTGGGCTTTCTCAATGGTTTGCAGATGATGTAAATATTAATGAGGATAAAGTATTTGTTTTCGTATGGGATGGAGAAGAAACCAAGGCCAAATTAGTATCACAGCGGTCTAACAGTCATGTGAAATTTGAATTCTTTTCTAAAGAAAACAATGAGGAACCCAATACACTGGAATTGCGTCTGGAACAAAACGAAATAACTCAATCTGTCTTTATTCATGTAAAAGATTACTCAGACATGGTGGAAGATGAAGATGAAGCACGTGAACTTTGGGATAATCTTATCCATGATTTAAAAGAAATAATTGGCGGGTAACTAAACATCTGTTCCTTTGCGATATATATGAAAAAAGTTGATAAACTAATTTTATCCACTTTTATATGGCCATTTTTACTGACTACTATCCTGGCCATATTTATTCTGTTGATACAATTTATGCTGAAGTACTTTGACGACTTTGTCGGTAAAGGCCTGGGATTTGTAGTATTTGTAAAGCTCATAATATTTTTTAGTATGAATGTTGCCAGGGATGCCCTGCCGCTTGGTGTATTGGTCTCCTCTTTGATGACCTATGGTAATCTTGGGCAACACTTTGAACTGACCGCTATAAAAGGCGCTGGTATCTCCTTAGTCAGAACACTTAGACCTATATTTTTCTTCGTGGTTGTGTTGTCCCTCATTGCATTTTATTTTAATGATCGCATCGTGCCTGTCACAAATTTAAAAGCTTACAGTTTGCTTTATGATATTAAAAAGAAAAAACCGTCATTCGATTTGAATGAAGGGCAGTTCTACAATGGAATACCAGGTTATAGCATCAAGGTCAATAAAAAATTTCCCAATGGGTTTTCATTAAAAGACGTGATTATTTATGATCATTCTAATCCTAAGTCTAAAGGCAATAGCACCGTGATCTTAGCTGACTCTGCAAAAATGTACTCGATATTGAATGATACGTATTTGAAACTGGAGCTTTTTGATGGCAATACTTATGCAGAATTTCCTCCAAAAGAACGAAGGGAAAAAATAAAACAGCTTGAACGACGAGCATTTGAGAAGATGGATATTGTGATGGATATGTCTTCCTTCAATATGGTGAGAACGGATGAAAAGCTCTTTGCCGGTAGCCGATTAATGAAGAATATTAAGCAGCTCACAGAAGATATTGACTCACTAAATAAGACCGTACTAATCAATAAACAAAAGCTATACTACCGGGCTAATAATTTCTACGTGCATCACCTGGATAATCGTATCGATCCAATTATCCCGGTAGGTCAATTGACAGACTCTGCCTCCGATAAATCTAACACCAAAAAGCAAAAAAATACTAAAGCAGTAAAGGAAAAAGCGTCTTTTTTCCCTTTTGACCTTTCTCAAGACCCCAATCAGAAGATTAAAAAATCAAGAATAAGAAATATCGATAAGAAAGATACCGCTGAGTACTTATTTGAAATTGATACATTGTTTAAAGCTGAATATAAACGGAAAAATATTATTAACAATGCTTTAAATAAAGCAAGGTCGTCCAATGTTATTTTACAAAGTAGCTACAGGAATGTAAAGCGGGTAACTGAAGAAATGTACAGGCATATTATTGAAAAAAATAAAAAGTATGCCCAATCATTTGCCTGCCTGGTAATGTTTTTGATAGGTGCTCCCTTGGGTGCTATAATAAAAAAAGGAGGATTAGGTTTTCCGGTCATCATTTCGGTGGTATTCTACATAATATATTATGTTATAAATATTTTAAGTGAAAAATGGGCAAGAGAAGGTTTTATTGATGGCCAGGTAAGTGTGTGGATGGCAGATGTCCTTTTATTGCCCATAGGTTTGTTTTTTCTGCGTCAGGCCAGAATTGATGCCCGATTATTTGATAGTGATTTCTATAATGTGATGATAGATAAGATTAAACAGTTTTTAAAGGTTAATAATCAAAGAAAATGATATTGGATTATTTAAAATAATTTAACTTTGCAGGCTAAATAAAAAAAAGTATAGTTTATAATATGTATCTAGACACTGAAAAGAAGCAGGATTTATTTGAAACACATGGGATTCTGAAAACAAAAAAGGATACCGGTTCACCTGAATCGCAAATTGCGCTGTTTTCTTACAGAATAAATCATCTTACTGACCACTTAAAGAAAAATAAGAAGGATCATTCTTCAAGACTGGGACTATTGAAATTAGTTGGTAAGAGAAGAAAGTTGTTAAACTATCTCTACAAGAATGATATTGAGCGTTACAGAGCTATTATTGCTGATTTAAAACTTAGAAAATAATTCGGTTAAGGGAACCATACTTTGGTTCCTTTTTTATTCCATCCTTCCAGTAAAACCACCTTATTAATTAATTAATTTCTATAACAATTAAATTTCACACCTTATCTTAAATAAATGAAACCAGAGGGAATAACTAAATCGATCCAACTCAAAGACGGAAGAGAGATATCCATAGAAACAGGCAGGCTGGCTAAGCAGGCCGATGGTGCAGTTGTAGTGAAAATGGGCAAAACGATGATTTTAGCTACTGCAGTATCCAAAACTGATCCTCTAGAAGGTGCAGATTTTATGCCCCTATCGGTAGACTACCAGGAGAAATTCGCTGCAGCTGGAAAAATACCCGGGGGATTTTTAAAACGGGAAGGCAGACTTTCAGACTATGAGGTTCTGGTATCGAGATTAGTCGACAGAATTTTAAGGCCTATGTTTCCTGATGATTACCATGCGGATACTCAGATAAACCTTTCATTAATTTCCGCAGATGAGGAAGTATTTCCTGATGCTCTGGCGGCTTTAGCCGCCTCAGCAGCGCTGTCTATTTCAGATATACCGTTCAACGGGCCGATTTCTGAGGTTCGGGTGATCAAACTTGGAGATGAATACCACATAAACCCTTCGCCAAAGCAAATTACAGAGGCTTCTTTAGACTTGATGGTGGGTGCCTCCTATGACAATATAGCAATGGTTGAAGGTGAGTCGAATGAAGTTTCTGAAGGTGAAATGTTGGAGGCTTTGAAAGTGGCACATGAAGCCATCAAAGAACAATGCATATTACAAAAAGATCTGATAGAAGCTATTGGGGGCGTTGAAAAAAGGGAATATGATCATGAGGTTCATGATGAAGAGCTTAAAGAAAAAATTTATAAAGACTATTTTGATAAGGTATACGATATTGCATCAAAAGGAATAGCAAATAAATCTGAAAGAAAAAGCCAGTTTGATGCCATAAAAGAAGCTTTTGTAGAATCCCTTCCGGAAGATGATGAAACTGATGAGGATCTGATAAATAAATATTTCCATAATCTTGAAAAAGACGCTATTAGAAAATATGTGTTAGATACACATAAACGTATCGACAATCGTGATCTTGATGAAATTCGACCCATATGGTCGGAAGTCGACTACCTGCCTTCCGCTCACGGCTCTGCAATATTTACAAGGGGTGAGACACAATCTTTAACAACAGTAACTGTTGGTACCAAGCTGGACGAGCAAATGATCGATGGGGCTATGATCTCAGGTTATAATAAATTCATATTACATTATAATTTCCCTGGTTTTTCAACAGGAGAAGTTAAGCCAAATAGAGGGCCGGGCAGAAGAGAAGTGGGGCACGGTAACCTGGCATTGAGGGCCTTAAAGGCAGTAGTTCCTCCTGACCACGAGAACCCTTACACCGTTCGGGTTGTTTCGGATATTCTTGAATCAAATGGTTCGTCATCTATGGCGACTGTTTGCGCAGGGACACTATCCCTTATGGATGCCGGCATTAAAATAAAAGCGCCTGTCTCCGGAATTGCTATGGGAATGATTTCTGACAGCGAAACTGGAAAATACGCCATACTCTCAGATATACTTGGAGATGAAGATCATCTGGGAGACATGGATTTTAAGGTAGCAGGTACGGAAGAAGGTATAACAGCCTGTCAGATGGATATAAAGATCGATGGATTGTCATATGATTTACTTGCTGAGGCACTTGAACAGGCCAAAACGGGAAGATTGGAGATATTGAATAAAATGAAAGAAAGCATTTCCGAGCCAAGGACAGATTTGAAACCGACGGCTCCAAGAATCTATCAAATGAGGGTTGATAAAGACTTTATTGGTGCTATAATTGGGCCTGGTGGTAAAGTGATACAAGAGCTTCAGAAAGAAACAGGGGCTACAATTGTGATTGAAGAAAAAGATGAATTCGGGGAAGTGAACATTTTTTCTAATGATAAGGATTCTTTGGAAGGAGCTGTAAACAAAATAAAACAAATCGTTGCTGTCCCCGAAGTAGGTGCTGTATACGACGGGGTAGTAAAATCAATTATGCCATTTGGCGCCTTTATAGAATTTCTCCCTGGTAAGGATGGATTGTTACACATCTCTGAGATCAAGTGGGAAAGATTAGAAAGTATGGATGGCGTTTTGGAGGTTGGAGAAGAAGTGAAGGTTAAGTTGATAGAGGTAGATAAGAAAACAGGAAAATTTAGATTATCAAGAAAAGCATTACTCCCTAAACCTCCAAAAAAACAAAAAGCTGTCTAAAGTTAGGTTGGTTAGTAATTATTATTTAATTTTTGCTTAAATAATAATATAATATTCTATTAACCTTAATCTAAATGAGACAGCTAAGGATTAGTAAACAAATAACTAATCGTGAAAGTCAATCACTGGATAAGTACTTACAGGAAATTGGAAAAGTAGAATTGCTAACAGCAGATGAAGAAGTCGTGCTTGCTACCAAAATCCGGAAAGGTGATCCTATTGCACTTGAAAAATTAACAAAAGCTAATCTTAGATTCGTGGTTTCAGTTGCCAAACAATATCAAAATCAGGGGTTACCATTGGGCGATCTTATTAACGAAGGGAATCTCGGATTGATAAAAGCTGCTCAACGATTTGATGAGACAAGAGGATTTAAATTCATTTCCTACGCTGTATGGTGGATACGTCAATCGATATTGCAGGCATTAGCTGAACAGTCAAGAATTGTTAGACTTCCATTGAACAGGGTTGGCTCATTAAATAAAATATCAAAAACGTTTTCTGAGCTAGAACAAAAATATGAAAGGGAACCATCTCCTGATGAAATATCTGATGTTCTGAAATTAACATCTACCGAAATTGTAGATACTATGAAAGTTTCTGGTAGGCATATTTCTGTAGATGCACCATTTTCTAAAGAAGAAGATAATAGCCTATTGGATGTATTAGAAAATGGGAGCGAAGACAAGCCAGACACTCGTTTAATATCAGATTCGCTTAAAAGGGAGATTAAAAGAGCGTTATCCACCTTAACCACAAGAGAAACAGATGTTATACTTATGTATTTTGGGTTGAATACCCAACATCCACTCACATTAGAAGAAATAGGAGAAAAGTTTGACCTAACCCGGGAAAGGGTGAGGCAAATAAAAGAAAAGGCAATTAGGCGGCTAAGGCATACATCACGTAGTAAAGCTTTAAAAACTTACCTGGGTAATTAAACGAGTATTAAACATGACAAATTTGTCTTTTATAAAATCGTAAGGTATTACAATCCCGTTACTTGATTAGATTAACTGAAAACAACATATATGAATTCTGAAAAAATAAAAGTCTTAATCATTGGAGCCGGTCCTGCAGGTTATACCGCTGCAATCTATGCAGCCCGTGCAGGTTTGAAACCGGTATTGTATCAGGGCGCTCAACCCGGAGGCCAATTAACAATAACTACTGATGTGGAAAATTACCCGGGTTATCCCGATGGTGTTCAGGGACCAGAGATGATGATGGAATTCAAAAAGCAAGCAGAGAGGTTTGGTACCGATACAAGATATGGCGTGGTGACATCAGTTGATTTTTCATCTTACCCCCACAAAGTAATAGTTGATGAAAAGCATGAGATCATTGCTGAGTCAGTTATAATTGCCACGGGAGCATCAGCTAAATGGTTAGGATTGCCCGGGGAAGAAAAATATAATGGGAAAGGAGTTTCAGCATGTGCGGTCTGTGATGGTTTCTTTTATAGAGGCCTCGAAGTGGCTGTAGTTGGTGGTGGCGACACTGCCGCTGAGGAGGCTACTTACCTTGCTAATCTTTGTAAGAAGGTTTACTTGATCGTGCGTAGGGATGAAATGAGAGCATCTAAGATTATGCAAAAAAGAGTGTTTAATGCATCTAATATTGAAGTTATCTGGGATTCAGTAACAGAAGAGATCTATGGTAAAGATGAAGTTGAAGGAATCATAATTAAGAACAGGAAGACAGGAGAAATTAAAGACTTATCTATAAAAGGATTTTTTGTGGCTATTGGCCATAAACCAAACACAGATATATTTAAAGAATATTTAGAAATGGACAAAAGCGGATATATAAAAACGATTCCAGGAACCTCCAAAACAAATATTGAAGGTGTGTTTGCAACAGGAGATGCCCAGGATAATATTTACAGACAAGCGGTAACAGCCGCAGGAACAGGCTGTATGGGAGCACTGGATACCGAACGATTTCTTGCCGCAAAAGAAGTTGAACTGGAAGAAGCAGTTTAAGCAGTTGATATATGGATTTTGGAGAATAATTCCAAAATCCTTTTTTTATCTTCATTAATCAACCAATGAATATTGATATACTGGTAATTGCAGCACACCCGGATGATGCTGAATTATCTTGCGGGGGAACCATCTTATCCCACATAAATCAAGGCAAACAAGTTGGCATCATAGATCTTACCAAAGGTGAGATGGGCACCAGAGGCACACCACAGATAAGAGCTAAAGAGGCTGAAAAAGCCTCAAGAATATTACAAGTCCGCTTTAGGGATAATCTATCAATGAAAGATGCCTTTTTTGAAAATGATAAGGATAACCAGATTAAGATAGCTAAAGAAATAAGAAAATACCGACCGGAAATAATCATTACAAATGCAACATCCGACAGACATCCGGATCATCCCAGAGCTTCTGAGTTAGTCGAGCGAGCAGCTTTTGTGTCAGGATTGAGACAGGTATTGACATCAAGTGAAGGAGATGAGCAGGAGGCCTGGAGACCTAAAACAATATATCATTTTATACAAAGTGAATACATTGAACCTGATGTGGTTGTTGATATTTCCCCTTATTGGGAAAAGAAAATGGCGGCCATAAGAGCGTATAAATCACAGTTCCATGACCCGGAAAGCGATGAACCTGAAACCTTTATATCCAGCCCGGAATTTTTAAAATTATTAGAATCCAGGGCTGTTGAATTTGGAAAATCAGTAGGGGTGAAATATGCAGAAGGATTTACTGTGAATAAAAGAGTAGGGGTAACAAGCTTATTTCATTTGATATAATAGCTATTCTTAAAGTCATAGTTCCTCAACTTCAACAAAAGCTGGTATTTATTTTTAGATTTTTCTGTTATTTGAAGATTTTTAAATAGCCATCGAACAGCCTCAGTGTAATCAGTATTCCGAAAATACCTGTCACGTGAATAGTGAACGAATTTTAAAATTCGAAAAGCATCAAACCAATCAAAGAATTTCTTTTTAAAAGAATCAAAACTTGCGCTATTTTTGATAAACTTTTCCATGGTATCAGTAAAGTGCTGTTCGGCCAAAAAATCATTAACTCTATTATTTTCTTTAAGAGGTAAAAAATGCCCGCTGTAAAACCCTTCAATGTTAGATATAATCTCAGCGATATCCAGGAAGACATTTGGGTGATAAAATTTCATCTTATTTCTTTCATGTAAAAAATCAATGACGGATTTACCCGTCCCAAATGGCACACGATCAGATGGCCGGGGTGATGGCAATACCCTGGTTGTATTTATTTCATAAAAGTTGCCTAACCGGATAATTTTGTTTAGAAAATAAAAATCTTCTCCGGCTTTTCTTTTATTCATACCTCCTTCCTTTTCATAAGCTGAACGTTTTACAACCATGCATGACCCTAACGTTTGGAATGCATAAGGAAAGCCACTAAATCTTAACGCATTGATGTAATACCTTAGAAAGAGTTCATAATCAATTATCGCATCATAAACGACTTGGTCATATTTATCACCATTTATTGGATGTTCAAACTGAACAACAGCTCCCACACAGTTTTTAAACTGATTAAAATGATCCCATATTGCTGACAAATAATTTTCCTGACAGATACAGTCTGCATCTAAGTTAACGATGACCCCATCTTTATTTAATTGTTCAAACCACCAACAGGCCTGATCCATCCCTATTTTTCTAGCAAGTCCAACGCCTGCATTTTTATTGGGTAGTCTTTGGAAGGTAATTTCAAGTTTTAATCTGTGGTTAGAATTTTCCTGAGATAAGTGTTTTAGTACATCCTTCGAATTGTGGTTACGGTCTTTAATTTGTTGATTGCAATCCTCAGGCTCATTTATAACCACTAAAACGATAATTGAAATATCATCCGGTATCTTGCATCTAAATAATGCATCAATGGTATCGATTATTTTAGGCTCGTTATGACATGGGACAACGATTACAAGTTCAAGATCTCCGGGTAATTTCTTGCTTTCCAGTACCGGTTTATGGGCATATCTTTTTAGATAAATTCTTGACACTTCAGGGCATTTCTTTTAGTGATTCCATTTTCATAGGAACAAATAAGCTGAAATTTACAATGTAAATGGATCTCGACGTTTTTTAAACTTTATAAATAGATACTAAATTAACTAAGTGAAATAAAGACTAAAAAAGATGAAACTGAGAATAGAATTACAGGTGCAGAGTAAAAAAGCCTGGTTAGATGCTGTTATGAATGACTTCAGCAGCTTTCTACAAGACCATGCTGATTGTGAACGAAAGGCTTCTGCTATGGCTATGAGCCTGGTAGCAAAATATCCCAACAGGGTGGAGATATTGCCAGAATTAATTAACACAGCGGTTGAAGAACTTGAGCATTTTAAAGATGTATATCGTATTATGGAGCAACGCGGAATTATGTTAGCCCACGAGATCAGGCAGGATATATATGTAAAACGTTTAGTTGATTTCTGCCGGACTAGTATTGAAGAGCGATTTCTGGATCGCTTGCTTTTAGCTTCACTTCTTGAAACCAGAGGTGCTGAGCGGTTTAAAATGATATATGAAGCATTGGAAGAACCTGAACTAAAAAAGTTCTATCATATGTTATGGGCATCAGAAGCCAGGCACGGCGAGATATTTGTCAAAATGGCCCTCAACTATTTTGATGAGAATAACGTCTATGATAGATTGCAACAAATGAGTGATTTTGAAGCTAATACAATTGAGAATATTGAAGTGAAACCAGCTTTACATTAATGGATTTTTTTAGCACAAAAACCAATAATGAACCACAGAAAGGTGACTTACTAATATCTGAGCCCTTCCTCCCGGACCCGAATTTTGAGCGGACAGTTTTATTAATATGTGAACACAATGAAGAGGGGACAATTGGCTTTGTTATCAATAAAAAATCAAATGTATCATTCGACGATGTGGTCGATGAAGTGGAAGGGTTCAAAGAAAAACTTTATATCGGAGGGCCGGTACAGCAAAACAGTTTACATTTCATCCATAGAACATCGAAGATTCTCAACAACAGCATTAAATTGTTAGATGATGTGTATTGGGGCAATGATTTTGACAAACTATTATCAATGATTAACACAAGGGCATTAGCTTCTTCAGACTTAAAATTTTTTTTAGGGTATTCAGGATGGTCACCAAACCAACTAAAAGAAGAAATTAAACAAAATTCATGGATTATTTATAGAAATCCCTCATCAACCCAAATATTCGACTATAATTCTATGGATCATTGGAAGAAAATATTAAATGACATGGGAGGTAGATATCGAATGATGTCTAACTATCCTATAGATCCAAGGCTTAATTAGTCCATTTTATTACTTTTGTAAGATATAAAGTTAAGGATAATGAATAATGAGCGAGAGTTGCGCGAGGACTTGGAAAATTCATTGAGTTCAGTGGTCAACGAAAAAGACCATGAGAATAATGATGATAATCCAGGAATACAAGAAGCAAAACAAAAATCAGTAGAAGCGTTTGAAGCACAAGAACAAAAAAAGGATAATCCTGAGAATGAAAATTCTGAAGATGTAGAAAATATCAATGTTCACCAGAATCAGGATACTAGCTCAAACTACGATGAAGAAGTGGTTGCAGGTCAGGCTGTAG
The DNA here is from genome assembly GCA_051155775.1 of Cyclobacteriaceae bacterium. Taxonomy (GTDB): domain Bacteria; phylum Bacteroidota; class Bacteroidia; order Cytophagales; family Cyclobacteriaceae; genus CAYSCZ01. The sequence continues at coordinate 57,011 of DAXETV010000046.1, forward strand.
AAAAAGAAACCTCAGATCCGAATGAAGGCGAGGATACCACAGATCATGACGAGACATCAGATCAGCATGCAGGCGAGGATACCTCAGCTCATGACGAGACCTCAGATTCGAATGAAGGAGAGGATACCTCAGCTCATGACGAGACATCAGATTCGAATGAAGCAGAGGATACCTCAGATCATGACGATGGGGATAATACAAGCCAATCCTCCGATGAAAGCAATAACAGCCCGGTGGACTACTCAGAAATGGGTAAAGAAGAGCTGCTGGAGGAATTGAAGCAATTTTTAAAGATCGAAGACTATCGAGGAGTAAACCATAAGCTTAAACAAATAAAAGATGCATTTGACCGCTTAGCTGACACGGAAAAGGCAGATGCATATAATAAATATATTAAAGATGGTGGTGAAAAAGATGGATTTGAATATAAAGAAGATTCAATAAATGCTGAATTTAATTCCAGGTATAATATTGTAAAGGATAACATCACACAATTCTTTGATAAGCAGGAAAAGCAAAAAGAAGATAATCTTTCTAAAAAGAATGATATCCTTGAAAGGTTAAGAGCGATTGTTGATGGAGAAGAGTCGAACGCCAGTATAAATGCTTTAAAGGAGCTACAGGCTGAATGGAGAAGTATAGGGCCGGTTCCCAGGCAATTTAATAAAGGTCTTTGGGCCAGCTATAATGCACTGATCGATCGGTTCTATGATAGAAGAAGTATTTATTTCGAATTAAAGGAGTTAGATAGAAAAAAGAATCTCAAGTCCAAGATCGACTTGTGTGAAAAAGCAGAAGAACTTGGAAAGATTGAAAATTTACAAGATGCTATAAAGCAGCTAAACGAGCTTCATGAAGAATTCAAGCATATTGGGCCAGTTCCAAAAGATGATCAGGAAGACGTTTGGAAAAGATTCAAAGCAGCCTCAGATAACGTTTATGCCAGAAGGAAGGCTTTCGTAGAGAACCTGAAGAATGAGCTTCACCAGAATATGGAAAAGAAACTCAATATTACTGAGCATGTACAGGAATTTTTAGCATTTGATTCAGAGCGGATTAATGATTGGAACCAGAAAACCAAAGAAATCCTGAATATACAAAAAGAGTGGGAAGCAATAGGTGGTTTACCAAGAGATAAAGCAAAAGAGATCAATCGTAAGTTTTGGACTGCTTTCAAAGGTTTCTTTCATAACAAATCGAAATTTTTTAAGAAACTAGAGAAGTTCAGGGAAGAAAATCTTCTTAAAAAACAGGAGCTGATACAAAAAGCAGAGGAAGTAAAAGATAGTGAAGATTGGAATAATACAGCCGACTATTTAAAAAGCTTACAGGCTAATTGGAAAGCAATTGGACCGGTCCCTGAAAAACAACGGGATGAGATTTACAAACAATTTAAAGCTGCCTGCGATCACTTTTTTGAAAAAAAGCGCATGCAAAACAAAGAAGCTGAGAGAGAGTTTGAAGATAACCTAAAGCAAAAAGAGCAGATTTGTGAACAGATTGATAACATTACCCAGTCAGATGATCCTGTTGACCTGGATATCCTTTACGGATTGATCGATAAATTCAGTGAAATTGGTTTTGTGCCTAGAAGATCCATAAAAGATATACAAAAGAAGTTTAACAATGCGCTTGGCAATCTGATTGACAATTGCACATCCTTATCTGAGGAAAAGAAAGAGGAGCTACAAATAAACATTGAAGTAAACAAAATAAAAGGTAGCCCACATGGTAATAAGAAGCTCGAGAGAAAAGAAAACAGCATTAGGAAGAAAATTTCTACCCTTGAGAATGATATTTCTACCTGGAAGAATAATCTGGAGTTTTTTGCTAATAGCACTAAGGCAGATGAATTGAAAAGAGAATTCAAGGAAAAAATTGAGCAGGCCCAATCAGACCTTCACAATCTTCGCAAGCAGTTAAAAGCACTTAATAGTACATATTAATTTGTAAATAAAGGAGTTTGTTATACTTTTGCCCTCCTAAAAAAAATGCCTCCTTAGCTCAGCTGGCCAGAGCAACTGACTTGTAATCAGTAGGTCGTTGGTTCGAATCCGACAGGGGGCTCTTGATAATCAAGCAGTTACAAAATGTATCTGCTTTTTTTATGCCCGCTTGCCAGCTTTTTTGATTCTACCTCCCATCAGCCTGGGATAGTAAGCGCATTCGCCCTTTTCTGAAAACAACAAATCATAAAAGAGTATAGCTGTTGCATTCTAAATGTACTATCTTCGGCACAGGGCTATATAATATATCAGTTTCGGTGCATTAAAAAAGTGTTAACGTTCTGGAATTCTATTAATAAAAAAACTAAAGCTGCTATTTTTCCGGCAAACCGCATTGCCTTGCTCAACCATTAGAGGGATCATTGATAATTAAGTACTTACAAAATATTTCACATAAGTGCTTTTTTTGTGTCATCTAATAAAAGCAACCTGGTTACATCTTTAAATAATTACGATATTTTTACAGATTGTATTTAGTGAAATCGAGTATTCCCATGAAAGCTATAATAGTCCTGTTCGTTTTCTTTCTGATGGTGTTAAATATTCAAGCACAGCAATGGACCCCTGAGGATATTATTAACACCGAATATGTTTCCAATCCCATATTTTCCCCAACAGGCGATATGGTGATCTGGAGTAAAAGGACAGGCCTTAAAAAAGAAGACAAGTTTGTAAATAAACTATTCTTAACCCGACTGAATATTCTGGAGAAAGGTAAGCCACTGACTATTCAGCTTACCAGGGGAGAAAGCTCAGAAAGCAATCCGGTCTTTAGTAAAGATGGAAAAGATATTTACTTCTTGTCATCAAAAGATGAAGGTAAAAAGTTATGGAAATTAAGTGTGTATGGAGGAGAGGCTCAGGAAGTCCATGAATTTGAGCATGGAATTTCAAATATTAAGTGGCTGAATGAAGAAAAAATAGCATTTGTGAGTAATGATGGTAAGAGTTTGTATCAACAGAAATATGAGGAAAAAAAGGACAATACAAAGGTTATTGAAGATTCACTACACTGGCCGTCTAAAAGACTTTATGCTTTCGACCTGGGAAAAAAAATCATTAACCGATTAACTGAAAATTCACATCAAATAACTTCATATGATGTTTCTGAAGATGGAAGATATGCAGTCATTAAGCAAAATATGAGCCCTCACTATCCCACGGATGGTCAACCCAAGCCTCAGGTTATACTTTATGATTTTGAGGGAAATAATTCAACGTTAATCCTCAAGGATTTTAAGGAGCCTGGAAATTTTAAATTTATAAAAGATGGTGAGGGATTTTATTTTTTTGCGCTTACCACCTCAGACCCAAAGTGGAATATTGCGGGGAAAAACGAGCTCTATTTTTATGATATAGAGGAATCCCAATACTCAAAAGTTCCGCTGGATTGGGATAATGGCGCAGGATATTCATTCTACGCTGAAAATGATTGGTTGATACTACCCCTTGCTAATGGACCCCTAAGAAAGGTTGGGCTTTACAAGGAAGATGAGGATGATTGGAGGTCCTTAAACATTGATTTTGAAGAAATGCAGGAGCATGTCTCGATTCTGGCAATGTCAGCAGACAATAAAATTATTTTCGAATATTCTACGGCCTCCAAATTACCGCAATATTTTGTTGGCCGACTAGCGATCAAAAATAACAAGGCAAGATTATCTGAGGCAGTCGAGTTTATATCATTGAACAATAATATTAAAAAGAAACCAACAGCCAATTCTGAAGTGATCTATTGGCAGGGTGCAAATGGTGATGAGGTAAATGGCATTTTATATTATCCTAAGCACTACGAAAAAGGTAAAAAATACCCTTTAATACTATCGATACATGGTGGGCCAACCGGAGTTGATCAGGATATATGGCGTGAACGTTGGTCAACTTATCCGCAGATTTATACTGATAAAGGAGCTTTTGTTTTAAAACCAAATTATCATGGCTCTGGTCTGCATGGACAGGAATTTGCCGAGAGCATCAAAAAGGGTAAGTATTATGAATTAGATCAAATTGACATATTTAACGGAATACAGCATTTAAACAAATTAGGCCTCATCGATATGGACCGGTTGGGAACGATGGGATGGTCAAATGGCGCCATTCTTACTACATGGTTGACACTAAAATACCCGGATATGTTTAGAGTAGCTGCACCCGGGGCTGGAGATATCAATTGGACGTCTGATTATGGTACCTGCCGCTTTGGGGTAACATTTGATCAATATTACTTTGGAGGAGCCCCCTGGGATGATACCAATGGAAAACATTTTAATGAATGGTATATTAATAATTCACCCTTATTTGATATAGAAAAGATAAAAACACCAACCATTATATTTCATGGGAGCAAGGATCGTGCTGTACCCCGAGATCAGGGTTGGGAATATTATCGTGGATTACAACAGGTTGGTAAAGCCCCTGTGAAATTTTTTTGGTTCCCGGACCAGCCGCATGGGCTAAGGAAAATAACCCACCAGTTGAGAAAAATGAAAGAAGAAATAAAGTGGATTGATAAGTACCTGTTTGGTAAGGATGACTCTGAGAACGAAGCCCTTAAGGATGATAGCCCGATAGCATACGCTATCCAAAAAACAAGCATGAAAAAAGAAGGAAATTTTTATGGGGTATTGGTTAACAATCAGCTTATTCCCGAAACTCATCGGATTAAAAAGGATTCTATTGCTATATCCTGTTTTGAGCTAACTAATGTTCAGTATGCGTCATATCATTCAGATCATAAATATCCTGATGGGAAAGATAACTTTCCTGTTACGGGCTTAGCAAAATCTGATATTGAAGGGTATTTGGGATGGATCAATAAGCTAACAGGTGAAAAATATAGATTACCAAACCAAAAAGAAGCGCAGGAATTTCATAAAAAAGCTAAAGATTGGCATAAGGAAGAAAACACATTAAATCATTGGGCTGGTTATACATTAACACCCAAGGATGCGAATGCTCTGTTAAGTAAAATCGAAGATCAAGACTTGGATTTATTAAAGGAAGTCGGCAGCCATAAACCTCAAAAAGTGGGAGAAGCTTTTGTTTATGATCTTGTTGGAAATGTAGCAGAATATGCGGTTACTGAAAATGATTTAGTTAAATATGGGTTCGATGCACATACTTTTGTAGATACATTTAATATGGATGACAATAATTCCAAATTAATTGGTGTGCGTTTAATCAGACAATAAAAGTGCTTTAAAGACCTTAAAAAATTGCATTGATAATCACAAGTTAGTCTTATGGGTGCCCTTAAACGACCCGTTTAATCGATGATTATTAAAATAATAATTTATAAAATAAGTTCAGTTCATAAATAGTTCTATATTAGAGATTTTAAATAAGGTGTTTACACTTTAATATGTTCTTAAGCAGGTGTGTTTATGTGTTTCTTATTTGCCTGATCCTGTTGTCTTGCAAAGATAAAGTTATCTGTCCTGCATTTCAGAGTACCTATATCCTTGATGATAGCATCAGGGAAGCTTATTTTTCATACTTCAGAGAGGATTCACTTCCAAAAGAGACGCCATGGGTAAGAAAAAATAAGTATGGCATTATGAAAAGGGATCCGTATTGGGTGAAAAATTATAAACTGAAAACCGCTCCTATGGAAAATGTTTTGAGGCCTGATCCTGAAGAAGTAGCAGACGAAGGAGAGTTTTATGAGGAAGATTTTATTGCTGATTCTCTTGATTTAGAAAGTGAATTTGCTGAAGAACCGGATATTCAAAGCGAAGAGCCTACCGATCTGATTGCATCATCTGATACAGTACCGGCTCCAGTTATCCCTGATACATCCACATATAAAGAAGCCAGGTTTTTATATGGCTATAAATTAGATGATAATTTTAATTACGATCAGGTTTACTACAATAAATATTTCGGCAAATTCCTGGTTGATACCGTTGAGATTGGTCCTGATCCGGCTTTAATGGACTCTTTAGCGAAAGCCGCAGGTGATACCACATCAATGCTTGATTCGGGTAACGTTGGTTTTTTTCAAAGTATCCTGAATTTTTTTGAGGGAATCTTTGCTAAGAAAGAAAAAGGTAATGACGGCCAGGAAGATGTTGAAGAGGAAGAGGCACTTGAGGAACTTTTGGATGCTGAAGAAGAACCACTACCTGACTTTGAGGAGGAAGGTGATGGGAATGATAATTAACAAACTAATCTAAACGACCACGTTTACTATCTTTTTCGGAACAACGATTACTTTTTTAGGATTTTTACCGGCTAACCATTTTTGAATAACCTCGGAAGCTAAAACCTGTTTTTCAATTGCTTCTTTAGGCATATCTAAGGGGAAAGTCATTTTAGCCCGCATCTTTCCATTTACAGAAACAGGGTACTCATGCGATTCTTCAATTAGGTATTTGGAGTCATATTGAGGAAATTCAGCATCATTGATGGTAGTGTTGTGGCCCATTCTATGCCATAGCTCTTCTGTAATGTGTGGCGCAAAGGGGGATAAAATGATGGTAAGCGGCTCTAATATTTTTCGCTTTTTACATTTCAGTGAAGTAAGTTCATTAACTGCAATCATAAATTGACTGACTGAAGTATTGAGTGAAAGGTTTTCAATGTCTTCTCCAACTTTCCTGATGGCTTGATGCAGAACTTTAAGCTCCCTGGATGTCGGCTCTTCGTCTGAAATTGAAAAAATTTCACCGGAAAAGAACAAGTTCCAGTACCTCTTTAAAAATTTATAGACACCGTCAATACCATTGGTGTTCCACGGTTTGAATTGCTCAATGGGACCCAGGAACATTTCGTATAACCTAAGGGTATCAGCACCATACTTAGCTATGATGTCATCAGGATTGACCACATTGAATTTGGATTTTGACATTTTCTCAACCTCTGCCCCACAGATATATTTTCCCCCCTCTAAAATAAATTCAGCATTTATAGCCTCTGGCTTGAATTTTTTAAAAGCTTCAATATCCAATTCATCATTTTCCACGAGGTTAACATCTACATGAATGGCGGTAGTTTGATATTGTTTTCTTAATCCATAGGATACATATTTGTTTTCGCCTGTTAGCCGGTAGACAAAGTTTGAGCGTCCCTGAATCATGCCCTGATTGATTAGTTTTTTGGCATATTCATCAACACTAACATAACCAAGGTCGAAAAGTATTTTAGTCCAAAAGCGGGAATAAAGAAGATGTCCCGTGGCATGTTCTGACCCTCCAAGATACAGATCCACCGCTTGCCAGTATTCCTGAGCTTCTTTGCTTACAAATGCTTCATTATTATCCGGATCCATGTAGCGGAAGAAATACCAACTAGAACCTGCCCAGCCTGGCATGGTGGTTAGTTCAAATGGGTATTCTCCTTTATATTTCCAGCCTTTGGCCCGGCCAAGTGGAGGCTCACCTTCTTCAGTAGGAAGAAAAGCATCTACATTGGGTAATTTAAGGGGAAGTTCTTCATCAGGGACTAAATGGGGTACACCATCTTTGTAATAAACAGGAAAGGGCTCTCCCCAATACCGTTGCCTGCCAAAGATGGCATCACGCATTTTATAATTGACTTTAGCTTTTCCAATATTGTTTTCCTCCACATATTGGATGGCTTTTTCTATGGCATCTTTAACTTCCAGGCCATCCAGTAAGCCTGAATTGATCATCTTGCCCGTCTTGGCATCATTTGCTCCCTGCTCCAGGTCAGTCCCTTCAATCACGGGAATGATGGGAAGATCAAAATGTTTTGCGAACCGAAAATCTCTATCATCAGAAGCAGGTACCGCCATCACTGACCCTGTGCCATAACCGGACAGCACATAGTCAGCAACCCAGATCGGTATCTTTTCCTGGTTGAAAGGATTAACAGCATAAGAACCCGTGAATACCCCTGAGATGGATTTAACATCACTCATACGATCCCTCTCCGAGCGATTGATGGCCATCTCAATATATTTTTTCACTTCTTCATGCTGCTTATCGGTGACCAACTGGTTGATCAGTTCACTTTCAGGAGCCAGGGTCAGGAATGTGACCCCGTAAATTGTGTCTATACGTGTGGTGAAGACCCTGATTTTTAGATCCTGATCAACCACCTGAAAGTCCACTTCAGCACCTATGGATTTGCCAATCCAGTTGCGCTGCATTTCTTTGATGGGTTCCGGCCAGTCTATTCTTTCCAACCCTTCAAGCAAGCGCTCTGCATAGGCTGTGGTCCGCATGTTCCACTGGGGCATTTTTTTCTTCACTACCGGATGGCCGCCACGCTCAGAGAAGCCGTCCTTCACCTCATCATTGGAAAGTACGGTTCCCAGTTCCGGGCACCAGTTGACCGTAGTATCTGCAAGGTAAGTGAGGCGGTATTTCAGAAGTATCTTCTGTTTTTCTTTTTCACTGAAGGCCTGCCACTCATATGCTTTAAAGGACGGCGTATCCTCGCTGCAGTGGGCTTCTATACTTTCATTGCCTGATTCCTCGAGTGCTCTGATCAGGGTATCGATTGGTTCGGCTTTATCAGCTTTTAGATTATACCAACTGTTATAAATGACTTTAAATAACCATTGGGTCCATTTGTAGTAAGAGGGATCGCTGGTACGGACTTCCCTGTCCCAATCGTATGAGAAGCCCATAGACCGGAGCTGCTCTTTGTACCTTTTAATGTTATTGTCTGTGGTAATGGCCGGATGTTGACCAGTCTGTATGGCATACTGCTCTGCAGGCAACCCAAAAGCGTCAAATCCCATGGGATGGAGTACATTAAAACCTTTAAGCCTTTTATAGCGGGCCACGATATCTGAGGCTATATAACCCAGTGGATGGCCCACATGCAACCCTGCCCCTGAAGGGTAGGGGAACATGTCCAGAATATAAAATTTGGGTTTGTTATTGTTTAGATGGGTTTTGTAGGTATTGTTTTTAATCCAGTAGGACTGCCATTTTATATATAAACGATCAAAACTTGTGTCTGACATGTAAAGATACAGACTGACTTATTTGTGAAAAGTGAATTAACTATAATATTGACCTGTGGTGAAGCTTACATAGGTAGGTTCAAAACCATTTCCGCCCTTAGGAAGCGATTCAGTCATAGAAGCATCCATCGGTTGAATCTCAGGAGTATTCCAGACTTTTTTATATGATTTAATAGTGTCTAATCTTTTCATCATCATATTTTTTACAAAAAAAGTACATTAAATATTGTTTCGCAAGTTTTCCTGGTTCAATATTATCAAAATTATTATAATATTTGATTATTCTATTGTGATCTACTATTTTATTTAGATTATTATTAACAGATATGATTTTATGATTTTCAAATATTTGTTCTTTTTCCCTTTTATGAACCATATGGAGTTCTGGTGTATTAAAACCTGTTTTTTGATTTCTATTTATTATATAAGTGGGTAATAAATCTTTAAATATTTTCTTAAATATATCCCTTTGACTATAAAAAATTGTATAAAGTAAAGAAGTTTGTGAAAGAACAGCACGAATTAACTTACGGTCAAACATTGGGTACCGGTATTCTATCCCAAAATAATCTGATGTGTTAGCGTTATTGGTAAAAAAATTATTGTGGATATAAACTTCAAGCGTGCCAATCATTCGATTTATATCAGTATTTGATTTATGTCTTTTCAACATAACCCTGGTTATTTTTTTACGAACTATCTTTTTATATCTTTTTTTTAAAGGTATTAGTTTATCATAATTTATATTAAAGTGGAATAAGGTGTTGTAATATATCCTCATAACCAATTTTATAATTGGAATCGGTAACCACTTAGTCTTCGATTTATGGTTCATTTTATACCTTTTTGTAACGCATTGATCACCACCCATTCCTGATATAAGAGCAGACACACCCTTTTTATTAGCTTTTTCAAATAAGACCTGTGAAATAACGGCACTTTTGCTGTTAGGGACACCGGCGTTCAATTCCAGTGATCTTTGTATTTCAATCCAATAGTTTATATGATGGTCTTCATGAATATATTCATGTTCAAATTTATTTGGGTAGAATTTTAAAAAAGCGTTAACATAATCGAATACATCATCAGTATCTTTATTCAGGATAGCATCTTTGGTATTATGGGAAAAAGTAAAAATTTTTTCTTGATCGCTGAGCGGAAGTTTTTTTAAAATAGCGCAAATACTCGATGAATCTAACCCACCACTTAGTTCCGCACCAACAGCTCCCCATGATCTGGCTCTTTTTTTTACAGCTTCCTCAAACAAATAATTAATCTCATCCATGTATTCAGGCACATTGCTGGATCTTTGATTAACTTCATTTTCTAATGACCAATAAATTGATTTATAAATCTGAGTATTTGACGGTAGAGTCAACCATTCGGCGGGTAGAATAGGAAAGATTTCTTTAAAGTAGGTTTTATCAAATGGAATAATTTTTGGGGCAATATGTTCTAAAATAGCATCATAATTAACCGTCTTTTTAACAAATGGCAGGTTAATAATACACTTTACTGAAGAAGCAAAAATGAAATATCCTTTATCTTCATAATAAAATAACGGTTTAATACCCATATGGTCCCGGACGCAAAACAGCTCTTTTTTACTGTTATCCCATATAGCAAAAGCAAAATCACCTTCCAGGTATTTTGGACTCTCCTTACCCCATTTTTCATAAGCTTTTAAGATGAAATGTGCGTCTGCCATTTTATTGGCGGTTGATACTTCAATATTTAATTTTGATATAAGCTCTTCCCGGTTATCTATCCTGCAATCTGCTACAATGATATTTCCAGATGATTTATCGATGTTGGGGAGACTAATGAACTTTGATTCGGGTGTATTATATCGATGTCTCTGTCCAAGAACAATATTGGAATTTTCCAGGATATTTTCTTCGTGATGGAACCTCGTAGTCGAATTTTCCAACATGGTTTTAACATCCCTGGTATTAACTTGAGTTTTATTCTTATATAATATTCCACATATAGTACTCATATCAGTTTATTTGATTTAAGGTAAAGGGAATTGTAAAGCGTGATAGGAGTCAATAGTTCATTCAGTCAGGAAAATTTTACCAGCAAATTAAAACCGTTTCCATTTCCGCCAGTAACGTGTATTTTTCCACTCCTTAGCCAGGCATGTGCATCTATAATTTTGATTTTAGAATTAGTAACGCCAAAATAAACGGTTCCTGGCAAACCCCTTAACCTAAGCATTAATTTACCTGCAATTGCTTGTGCAAGACATTTGCTATTCCACGGTAAGTTTTTACTTCCTATTTTAATGAACTTTGAAAGGAGATAAGACATTTTTTCTCTTTGAAAATCAAGCATGGATGGACTATCAACATTTTTCTCGCCAAGAATTTTAACGATTAGCCTAAAAGGAAAAAAAAATATTATTAACTCAGATAAAATCAAAAAAAATACAACCTCAGCTAATAATAGCTTATCCCTTAAGCCCAGTTGTAAAAATTTGATCACTATCCTAACCAACCTAACCATATTAATATTTTCAAACTTTTTCTAATGGTATATGCTCGTTAATTTTCAAGTATTCAAGTTTTTCCATTACATGGCCGTGGTTTTTGGTTAGTTCATTTATTTGGTCTTTATTTAAATAGTCATTGAAAGTGCCAACTTTTCCATTTCTAAAAAAAGTCTTACAATATATCATTTTTTCACCAAATCCTTTTTCTTGTTCCTGTTTCTGAAGGGTGTCAATATTACTATTTTCAATGGCTTTGATGATTGACTTTTCATCATAATCTAGTTCTGCAAAGGCCACTGCTTCTGAGAAAGTCTTAAGCGGGTGATTTACCATGTCTTCATACTTTATTATTTTAACTGGGAATTCTTCGTGACAAGTCCAACTTAGATAATGACCACTCCATGTTAAGAGTATTTGTCTTAATTGATTGGTCTGTCTTTTGCCTTCTCCACAAAACGAAAATTTGGGATTATTTAAAATTTTCAATGTGTTTTTAAAATTATCATGACCCGAATGATGTGCAAAGGATATACATATATCCAGGGGATTTCTTACAAAATATAAGGCCTTTTTTGTAGCTTCTTTAGGGATTAGAGGTTTGCCATTTGGTAAATAAGTATAGGCATCATGTATTTTACAAAACCTTTTTTCCTTCAAAGATTTACTGAAATGAATATAAGCTTCTGGTCTTAATAAATCACATTCGTCAGGAGATAAATCTCCACTATCATATCCCAGGGGTTCATCTAATAAATGACGTGCACTGGCAATTGGTCCTCCAATTAAATTATTAATATCAACCGGATTGTTGGATTTCTTCAGCAGGTTGGTTAAAAAAACCCGGAACCAGGTATTACCGGATTTAGGATAAGAAGCCAACCAGATAATATTACCCATCGATTAATTCAATATTTAGGTGATTCAATAATTCACCAATCATTTTCGGTAAAAAGGAAATTTCATTTCCTGGTTTTAAAATCCTGTACATTGGTACAACACTTGCCAATTTCATACTCAGTTCGAAATGAGGTTTTATAATGTCCAGCCCTTTTAAGAATTGAAATCTAAACGTGTGGTTTTTTAATGCTTGAAATTTTGCAGGTCCAGTAATGTCATTAATAGATATTTCAGGTTTATTGTGGTTGTTTAAAATAAAAATCCGATCAATAAGCGATTCATTTTTTGAATAAAAATCTTCAGGATTTATTTTTATACATCGTTTTTCTAATGCCTCACGAATTTTTTCGAAATCATTTGGCTCCATTTCAAGAGCTTTTAGTGAATCGATCCACAATTTCATTTGAGGATATCCGGAAATAACCCGTGGAACACCCTGTTGATCAAAGCTTATTAATGAAATATCATCATTAATTACTTTAAAACCTTTATTTCTAAAAGCAGCGGCAGTAGTAGATTTACCTGCACCAGATTTACCAGCAAACAGAACAGCTTTCTCATCAATTAGTACAGAGCTTGCATGAAGGACTAATTGCTTTCTTTGTAGCAACAAAGCTCCAAAAGCAGAACCCAAAAGAAATAATCGTATATCTTTATCGTCACCACCCAAAGGTTCTATTGTAATTCTGTTTCCGTTTTCAACAAAATATTTGGCGATATTATCTACTTTCAGTAAGAGTTGATTAGGCGAAGCCCAGTATCTTATTCCCTTTGATCTGGCATTTTTTAACAGTTCAGGTACGCTTCCAAAGGAGATTGTTATGTCTTCGTTTGTAAGATTTGCTTGAATGAATTCTGGAATAAATAATTCAGATAAAATATTAAGACCAAAAGCATGATATTTATAAGACATAATTATTGAGATACTGAGATTAAATTTTTTTCATTAAGATGATTAAGAAATTCAAATACTTCTTTTGTGCATTTTTCTTTACTTACATCATATTCTTGCAAGAGTGTATTTATAATATCAGAAATTTTTTTAGGATTTGATATCATTTCCCATATATCAGTTGCAATTGGATTCATCTTATAATATTCACCATTATCGATGCTCATTAGCACGGCTTCATTGTCTAATTTACTTGAAATTTGATCCTCAGCCTGACGAACAATCATTTCTTCGGTTAAACTCATTTATTCAAGATTATTATATGCAAATATATTTAGGCTATCCATTTATCATAATGAATTTTGTCTTAGGTATTAATCTTTACAGACATGATAGATATTAAATAAATGCAAAAAGATATAAATATAATTAATTTTCCCATTGAAACTCAAATATTGATAGAGCTCCTCAAGGATTTGCTTCAAGATCATTGTGCTAATAAATCTTTTTTCAAATTTCAGGATACAAAACACCCTTTAAAATTATTGCAACGACATAGGTTGAGCAGCTATTTTCACAAGATCCAGTCCAGGCACGAAATGGACCAAACACTCAGAGATCAATTAAAGATTAACTATTTAAAAAATATAAAATTTCAATTAGCCTTAGTAAAAGAGTTTCTCGAGATAAAAAAGTTGTTGGATGTTAATGAAGTTAAATTTTTAACCCTTAAAGGGCCAGTGTTATCTCACATCCTGTATGAGGATCCGTACACAAGAAATTTTAAGGATATTGATGTGTTGATATCACAGGAAGACATTGAAAAAACTGAAGGTATTCTGATTAATGCAGGTTTTGAGGTTCTAGATGATATTGTATTCAAAGGTCTTGATAAGAATAAAAGAGATTATTTATTAAAATCCCGGACGCATATGGTTTATAGAAAAACCAGTAGTCAAGGGAAACCACTCATTTTAGAATTGCATTGGTCCTTAGTGAGTCCGTTTTCCTTATTTCCCTTTTCTTTTCAGTATTTATGGGAAAATTCAATGGATGTGACCATTCATAATGTCCAAATAAAAACCATCAATCACGAATTAAACTTTGCATATCTTCTTATTCATGGATCTATACATCAGTGGGTGAGGCTGCAATGGCTTGTTGATATAATAAATTATGAGAAAAAAGAAAGCTTAATCGATGAATTTGAACTAAAGAAAATAATTAAAGAAGGCCAACTTGAAATATCTGTAGCGCAGGCACATAATTTATATCAATTACTCTTTGGGATAGAAAGTAGGTTTTCACAATTACATCATAAAAATTGGAACAGTAGGATAATAACAAATTTTGCTCTTAGTGAAATCTCGAGAGTAAATCAATATGATAGTTCTGAATACAATAACTTAAATAGCTTTATTAACTTGATTCTGCTTAAAAATGATCTGAAACACTACATAGAGGTGATGAAGAACTTTATTATTTCATTGCAGGATTGGAAGTTAGTTCAATTACCATCTTTTATGTTTCCATTATATGCAATTGGCCGACCGATATTTTATTTAATGAGAAAGTTTAAGGTTAAAAGGTAATCCACTATCTTATCCAATAAATAAAGGTATAATGCCAGAAAGAAGACGTTGATATGAATGCCAAACCAAAAGAAAGTAATGGTTGATAGGGTACACAACAGTATTAGGTAGCTCATTAAGCCTATGAGCTGTTTCAGAAATGGATATCTATGCAGGTATTGGCTTATAATTTTTTCAATAACATCTTGAGGATAGAAAACAATCCAGGATAAAAAGAAATAGCCAATGAAAAGATAGCCCCAAAAAAGAATATCAACATATACATGCTGATTCTGAAGGTTTACTAGAGCGTTAATTAAAATGACGGGCCCACTGGTAATTTCGAATATTGTTTCATGCATATCCCGGTCAAAGAAATCACCTACCACTACAATTTTATTATTGACAAATTCAACGACATCCTCTTCAGGCAAATAGAGCAGTTCTCCAAGATTGATTGGATTAAACCCCTTTTCCTGATTCGATATATCTTTTTGAAGGATATTGAACTCCAGAATGAAATGATTTAAAGTGGTCCATTTGTCGAATCTGACGAATGGGCCTGCTTTGCCTGCTTTATCATTACATATATTTTCGTGGACGATCAGCGGTGTTAGCTTTAAGGAGTCATAATATAACTGATATTTGTAAACCCCATCAAAAATACTTCCGGTCAAATAATCGGACAGTCCGGTTTGTACATTAGTGAAAATGATTTCTTGAGGCGTGTTATCTTCATTAAGATGTGAGGAAAGAATAATATCGTTACGCTTTGATAGTTGCTGTCCCAACAAGCTATCAAATGATGTTTTACCTAAAAAATTTATATCACAGATGATAAACCTGGTCTCTACATCATTTCGATTTAAAATCTCAAAAAATCTTGCCAGCTTCTCTCTGTCGGTAATGGTCTGGTTGCCAATAGGAAAGCCATAGCTATCCACCTTATCTATCAGGGCCAGGTCATTAGAGACATTGATTAATGCGAAATTTTTAGATGGAGGAATTTCTCTGAAGGGTAACTTCAACCAGGAAGTAATCCATATCATCATTTTTTCATCCCCGGCCAACCAGGGTAAACTCATCAACCAGAAGGTAAGCAGAAAAAGTACACCAGTGTTTACAAGGGAACCTACCCAGATAAAAAGTTTACTTCTTTTCATTGGATAATTGAGCTAGTGCCAACTCTATACCCATCAACTGACAGCGATCATACAATTCATCCAAGAACATATAAATATCTTCTGCTTTATTGGTTTTTGTGATGGAAACAATTTCTTTTAAAAAATTGAGTTCTATGTATTTAAAATTTATTGGGCATAAAAAAGTAGATTTTTGATCGAGCGAATTGTAATAAAAAAGGCGGTATTCCTCAGGTGTTTGAGGGTTAATGGGTAGGCCATCAATAGATAATAATTCATTTTTTATTATTATAAGTGTGTCTTTATTGTAAGAAAGCTTTTTATTAACCAACTCATCCATATAACGATATTGGATATAAAAGAAATTTTTTTCATTCATTGGATAAGCGGCGCTTGACACATTAATTGTAAGCCTATCACCGACAAAGGCAAATTCATTCCCGAAAAATTTTTTAAAGTCCAGGTCATTATTGATTCCTCCGGAACGGGTACTCATCCTTCCACGCATAGGCTTTATTATTGATTTTAATGCATATTCAAGGTCGTTTGAGTTGCTATTTTCTTGCTCAGGTTTTAATATAAATCTTCCTTTATCAGGATCTAAAACTGCAGCTATTGATTTTGGGTCTCCAAATTTCAGTATTTCATCTGATGATATTTTTTGGCCTCTGGTTAAGGTTTTGTTATTCGAAGCCAGCTTGACAATTCCCTTTACATGGATGACAACATATTCCTGGGCTGATATTTGACTGGAGAATAATAAGGCCTGAAATAATAAGAGACATTTTAACGGTATTTTCATGATTAATAGATTGTAAAATCCCTTTTTAAGTTTTCTTCCCTTGAGGTGGGTACTTGCTTGCCATCTGATAATCTTACTACCTGTTCTGTGACATATTGTTGAATCTCTGTGATGGAGTATTTTCTATCCCGGTTAAGGTCCGCTCTACGGGTCTCTATCCCCTGTAAAATGCATGAAGTAAACAATCCATTAGAGGAATTGACACCTTCAAGTGCGAATTCAGTTGCACCGGCAGCAGAGATAACTGTAGCACCGGTTCCTTTTTTTAAATCACCAAATAATGTTTTTGATAGCTCGAGCGTGTTTTCTAATCCAAAACTGTTTTCTTTCATTTTCACCAGCTTACCGGTAGATCTGAAAGCCACAGCTCCGGTTTGCTGAACTTCGTTATTAGCATCTTCTATCTCGTCCTCATCTAATTCACCGGAATGGCAGGTATCCATAAAGAGTGCCTTATTTCGACTTTTTATTCCATCAAGAATCTCTTGTAAATCCTCATAAGGGAGTCCTCTGCCTGCCGGATTAGAAAAATCCATTTCATGGGTCGCAAAGTAATAATTGTATTCATCATCTAACACACCATGACCAGCAATGAATATCAAAACAACATCATCGATATTCGCTTCTGATAAGAACTTTTTAAGGTCTAATATATTTGCTTTGGTCGCTTTATCATTTATGAGTGCTTTATGGTATACATTTTCGAATGAGGACGAGTTTTTTAATGTATTGATCAGATCACTGGCGTCCTTTGAAGCGAATGTTAGATTATAATTGCTTTGTTTGTAATCGGAAACGCCGATTGTTACCAGGTATAAACATGGTTTGTAATATGCCCCCACATATTTTATCTCAAAGCTTTCGGGGATAGATTCGAGACCACTTTTGTTGATTGCTGAGATTTTAATTTCATTTATACCGGAAGACAACTGTAAATCGATGGTTTCGCTCCATGATTGTAACGATTCACTACCTATATCCATTCCTTTTGAGCCAAATACCGGTACATCATTTACGTAAACATGTATTTTTTTTAGTTCCTGATGGTTTCCGTCAGCAGCTATTGGTAATCTAAAATTTTGAGATTTGGTTACATAAGGAATTTTTTCATAATTAATTTTTACAGTAGGTAAATTGTAAGAACCTTCCAAATTATCTTCTGTAAATCCTAATCGTTTGAGCCTCTTCTTGTAAGCAGACCTGTAAGAAGAAACCAGTTTGTCAGAAGCATAGCCCAGCCTTTCTGCCACAATATCCGGTCGGTTAAATTTTAATTCAACTTGTTGAAGGGGCAGTATATTACCATCATCTTTAAAAGCAATAGCCATGCTGGCATTTTTCGAAGAGGTGTAATAATAATCTGGCGTATAGGTGATGTAGTCCGAATTATTGATTAAACACATACTTGCAACTTTCTTCTTTTGAGTGATATCATATAGGGTTATCTCACCTTGCCTATTGGTTGTGATCAGGTATTTCCCATCTTTACTGAAACATGCATCAGTTATTAAACCTATCTGATTGTCTTTTATGACCGCTCTATCTCCTTTGATTAATCTTAAAGAATATCCATCCCATGATACATGATAATCTTTATAATCATACTTATCTTCTAAAGACACTTTAGTTTCTCCTTTTACCTTTTTTGATTTACCTGTTTTTCTATCATATAGCCTTACATCATCGTCACTTTTCAGCATAGACATGCCTATTCCAGCATCGTCAGTGGATTTATATTTAGCGTAGATTTCGTTGGGGTTGCCAGAAAATTTCACCCAGGTAAATTCCTTATTCTTCTCTAGTATTGATTTTAGTAATCTGCCGTTTTTGAAATTCCATACTTTAAAAAAGCTGGTGCCGGGAGATGTTGTTGCTATATACTTCCCATTGTTGCTTATGTCAATCTGATTTATATTTGGTGATCTGTCAAATTCCCTAACCAGTCTACCTGTAGTAATATCCCACATGGTCATGTTTTTTCTTTCAGAACCCACAAGAATATGTTTTCCATCGGGCATGGCATCTACAGACAGCGCGGGCCTTACAAATCCCTCGAGTTTCCTGAATATTCTACCAGTCTCCATGTCCCAAAGCTTAATTGAATGTTGGTCATCAGATGAGGCAGCAGTCTTATAATCCGGTGACATAGCTATTGAGTTTAGCCAGGCAACGCTTCCACCTTTGAATTCTTTAACCAATGGTGGTTCATAGCCCTGGACCTCTTTCAACTTGCCATCAGGGAATTCAGCTTTTTCCATATCATATACATTGATGGAGTATTTTTTATTAAGTATGATTTTGGTTTGATCATCATTAAATACTGCCCGCGCATTAGAATAAGCGATCATCCATCTTTTTGGCTTTTTAGGATTTACAAACTTTTTGCCATCCGGGGAGATGTCGACTAAGGAGACTGTTGAGTTGCCTGTTTCTTCTTCTTTGTCCTTGGCTGCAGCCATAGGCATGTACATATTTTGGGAGATTAAGACGGTTTTTCCATCTTTCATAAACGCTATGTTACTGTAGTCAATGATGAAGAAATCAAGCATGTCCTTTCCGATGTTACCTTTTGCAATATTTGTAGCGATGGAAAAGCCACTAAGCACACCATAAATGTAAGCCTTGGTCAGGCCTGAATTTTTATAATAGTTTAAAATATCATCAGTTTTTTTTCCATTTTCCAGATCCACGATAATCAATTCAACATCATTTGTTTTTTGTCCTCCTACCACTGCTGTTTGTTGATTGGGATGAATGCTTATGGCTCTGATTTCTGAAGTAGCTGCTTCAATAGATTTTTCGGGTTTACCGGTGTTTATGTCCCATTTTTTTATTATTTTATCTTTGCCTCCTGATAGAAAAAAGAGATTGTTTTCATAAACTTCAATTGTATTAACTGCGCCTTCGTGGCCTTCGATGAAGTGAATGGGCTCATCTTTATTGTTCACATCCCAAACTATGATTTTTCCATCGGCATCCCCTGTAATAATTTTATTGCCAGAACTGGTTATTGCAATGCATTTTACAGGATGCGTATGGCCATTAAAGCTTTTTATGTCGATACCTGATTTTACATCCCACATTTTGATGGTTTTATCATCACTGGTGGAAAAAATGTAATTACCATCTGGTGAGTAGATGATTTCATTTATTGCAGCAGAATGACCTTGTCTAATGATTAAATCTTTATGCTGTCCGTGTAGACAGGTATTAAAAAAAATTATTAGACCGATTAACGTTGCCTGGAGTGGTTTCATGATGGAATGCATTAATAAGAAGGAAAAAAGGAGGCCATTATGACCTCCGTGAAGGGATTGTTTTAAATCTGGTAGCAGATGATTAGCTTTTTATCTGCCTTGAAGAAAACCTGGCTGGTTAATACATCATAATCGTATACTGGTTCTTTATCGCCAAGAAGCAGTGAACTCATTTCTTCACCTGTTCTTTTATCAACTTTTATGAGTCCGGATGAATTTTTCTGACCACCTTCACCCACTCTTGTTAGCACGAGTACATCATTGCCTTTGGATAAGGTGGCTTTAAACTTCTTTTTTGCTTCGGCACCCATCATACCAGAAACATTAGCCCAGTCCTGTGCCTGCTGGGCATACATTTTGCTGTAATAAGTATCTCCACCATATGGGGTTTTATACTGGTACGATTTAGCTTGCATGGCCGCACCCATTGCCACAGACGCTACTTGCATTGTTCTAAGGGCTATTTTTGCAGCAAGGCTCATTCCCGGTGCCTCCCAATACTTTGCCCACCTGACTGAACCATCAGTTTCCAGCATCATCATATTTTGTGCCGAGCTCACTAAGTAACCATTTTCAACAAGCTCTATACTGCTGGGTGCCTCTTTACCACCAAATTCTTTGTCTACCTTCGATTTAAGGACGCTATAATCTCCCTCAAGCAAATCTACCTCAAACAGACTGCCATCTATGTACAAGAGTTCTTTAACAAACTCAGGCCTGTACCTAACGGTTGGTACTTCCAGCATGCCCTTTTTATCCCATACCTTTTCTCCCTGATAACTTATCAAACCTAACCGTCCTTTATTGTCAGAATACATTATTCCTTTCGCAACTACCTGATCGATATTGATACCTTTAATTTTTTCTTCCCAAATTTCATTACCGGTCTCTTTATTAAGAAGCTTAAGAAACTTTCCTTTAGCAGTGACCAATATCCCTTTATCCCCCAGATCAACAGTGTAACCATCAATTTTTTTCTTCTCCCATTTTATACTTCCATCATTAGCATCATAGAGTGTAAAGTTTTTACTGTCAACGGTTACTACACCATAACCCATGGCATTCATTTGTGGCACGTCTTTCAGTTTCATCTCCACTTCCCATAGTCTTTTCCCGTTACTCATATCATGAGCGACCAAGGCACCTTTATTTTTTCGTTTTTCAAAAAAGTATCCTTTCGATAGGTCCAGGCTAAGGTCGAAACTTTCGAAAGTTTGTTTCTTCTCGGTTGTCTCAAATGACCAGAGTATATTACCGGTGTTAGCATCAATCCTGGCGATTTTATTTTTACCAGGCATGATCAATTCTCCATTTGCCGCCACATAAGGAAATCCATCAATAGCTATTTGATCAGTTTCCCAAATAATTTCTGCGTCTGGCAATGAAACCATTTTTGTAAGTTTGTACTCCGGTTGTCCCTTTTCCATGTAATCGATCCATGAGGCCGAGATGATCACTTTACGAAGTTGCGGTATGTAGGAGGTTCCTTTCACATTGAATACGGCTCTTTCTTTGCCCAAAAATTTAGTTACCGGCATATCTGCTTTCTCAGGGCTGATTATCACATTCCCGTTTTGCATATTTATGACAGCATAATTGGCTACTGAATAATTATCTGAGTATTTTATCTCAATAAAGTCACTGATTTCAATCGCATCGGGATCCTCAAGAACATTAACGAACCGATCAAACGCCTGGGCATCCTCAAGTTTTTTTCCATCCGCACCTCTCATAGGTCTAGACCCTCTTAGGATGTCATTCGACCAGATAAGGTTTCCATCCCTTGAGTCTACCCCATGAAGCATACGGTTACTGGTACCCACCAGTAAAATACCACAGTCGGTGATTTTGGTCCAAACAATTTGTTTTTCAAAGTCTAACTGCCATAGCGCATCCTGTGCAGATGCTGGTAAAATCAATAATAGCAAAAATACTAAGCTCAATGAGCATGTCCTGGTAAAATTTTTCATAACGGTTTACTTTTAATTGAAGAATAAAATTAGGGTAGTGTTGATATCGATTCAATACCCTAAGGAGGGTATAATTGTATACCATGATGATGGTATTTTACAGGTATTGAGCCGTTAGTCTTCTAAAATTCGATTTAGAAATAGTTCTCAAATGCAAGGAATGCCTACATCCACATTATAGATATACGCTTTTTTTGCTAACTACAAAGTAATGGTTAGCTTCGATCAAAATAGTAACCAGCTCAGATTATGGCCTATCAACCAATAGAAAACTACGGAATTATTGGGAACATGAAAACAGTTGCCCTGGTGGGCATGAATGGGTCCATAGATTGGTTTTGCTACCCTCATTTTGACTCTCCGAGTGTATTTGGCAGGATACTTGACGATAAAAAAGGAGGGCATTTTCAAATTATGCCCGTGAACTATGATGTAACCCACAAGCAATTTTACTGGCCTGACTCTAATGTTTTAATAACACGTTTTTTGTGTAATGAAGGAGTATGCGAAGTCATTGATTACATGCCTCTTGGCAAAACAAGGATTGGTGAGCGGAAAAACAGACTAGTGCGTTGGGTAAAAATGATTAGGGGAAAAATGAAACTTAGGATAGAATGTTTCCCGGCTTTCAATTATGCCAGGGATGAGCATGTAACCATTACCAATGATTATGGTGCAGCATTTTACAATAAGGACCTGTGTCTGGGTCTGGTTACTTCAGTTCCCTTACAAATAGATCAAAATGGTGTTTGGGCTGAAGTTGAGCTTTCAGGGAATGATACAACAAATTTTGTGGTCACTGAAATAGAAAAGGATAAAGGTTTTTATTATCATTTTTCAGATGAGATAGCCCATGAAGGATTAATTGAGACCATCGAACATTGGACTCGCTGGGTTGAACGATCAACCTATCATGGACGTTGGCGTGAGGTGGTTCTCCGGTCAGCGCTTACCCTGAAGCTACTGACTTTTGAACCTACCGGTGCTATAGTTGCAGCACCAACATGTAGCTTGCCGGAAGGTATTGGAGGAGAAAGAAATTGGGACTACCGCTATACCTGGATCAGGGATGCTGCTTTTACAATTTATGGGTTGATAAGAATAGGTTTTACTGATGAGGCCGCCAAATTTATGCATTGGATAGATGAAAGGTGCCATGAACTGGAGAAGGATGGCTCCCTTCAAATTATGTATGGGATTGATGGAAGGCACCAATTGACAGAGGAGCTATTGGGTCACCTTGAGGGTTATAGAGGATCTGCTCCGGTACGTATTGGTAATGGGGCATATAATCAGCAACAGCTTGATATTTATGGTGAGCTGTTGGATTCCGTCTATTTGTACAATAAATATGGAACACCCATATCCTATGATCTTTGGGTAAACCTGAGAAAGCTAATCAATTGGATAGCAAGAAACTGGACCAACCCGGATGAAGGCATTTGGGAGGTAAGGGGAGGCCAGCAACATTTTGTATATTCCAAGCTAATGAGCTGGGTGGCACTAGACCGAGGCATTCGACTGGCAGATAAGCGTTCTTTCCCTTCCGATAAATCGATATGGGCAAAGGAAAGGGACAAGATCTACGAAGAAATAATGAGTAAAGGATGGAGTGAAGAAAGAAATGCTTTTGTTCAATATTATGGCAGTCAGACCCTGGATGCGGCTAATCTTATGATGCCGCTTACTTTTTTTGTTTCCCCAACCGATAAAAGAATACTTAGCACACTCGATCAAACCAATAAGCCGCCGGAGCTAGGCGGGCTGATCTCTAATAGCCTTGTTTATCGATACAATGTCAATGAAACCAATGATGGATTGAAGGGAGAGGAAGGAACTTTTAATATTTGTACTTTTTGGATGGTTGAAGCGCTAACCAGGGCAGGTAAGTTTGATAAAAAACGGCTGGAACAGGCCAGACTTATGTTTGAGGAGATGTTGACCTATGCCAATCATTTGGGGTTGTATGCGGAAGAAACCGGCCCCCGAGGTGAAGCTCTGGGTAATTTTCCACAGGCATTTACCCATTTATCCCTTATAAGTGCAGCCTACAATCTGGATAAGGCTTTGAGATGATCGTTTCTTTTCCCGGGGTTGAATACCTAAATCTATATCGAATAGGGTGCAAATGATTTGTCTGGTTATGTGTTTATATGGAACATCATAGCGCGGTATAAACTTTTCTTGACATTTACTAAGGATTACCCAAGTTCTACCATCAATTTAATAACTGCCGGGATCATTATTTTATGTCGATTTTTTGAATTGGCCGGTTAGCACTGTGCTAAATTATGAATTTCATGATCAGGCAACAACTTTCAGTGCTTGGATGTAATCGTTGATTAGCTCCTCCAAAATGTCAAGGGGTACTGCGCCGTTTTTCAAGATAACATTATGAAAATCTTTCAATTCAAACTGTTCTCCTAATTGATTTTTAGCTTTTTCACGCAGTTCAAGAATTTTGATCATTCCGATTTTATAAGCACAAGCCTGGCCCGGCATAACGATGTACCTTTCCACTTCTGTTACCACTTCAGAACGGTTCATGCCTGTATTTGCTACCATATAATCAATGGCTTCCTCCCTGGTCCATTTTTTGTAATGAATGCCGGTATCCACAACTAATCGAACGGCCCTGAACATTTCTGCTTGTAATCTACCAAGATTGCCAAAAGGGTCGTCTTTATAAAACCCAAGCTCCCACGCTAATCGTTCAGCATAAAGGGCCCATCCCTCTACAAATGCTGTAAATAGTCCCAGGGTCCTGAAAATAGGAACGCCTTTTAATTCGGATTGAATGGCTATTTGAAAATGATGGCCGGGTATACCTTCATGGTAGGCAAGGGTTTTCATACCAAACTTCACCGTCTCATGGACATTTCTCAGGTTAGCGTAAAATAATCCACCCCTGGAGCCGTCCATTGCTGGCTGGTTATAATAAGCTCCCGCTGAACCTTCTTCTTTGAATTCAGGTACCCTTCTTACTTCTAATCCGGCTTTGGGCCTGATATCAAAAGCATCATCCAGGCCATTGCTGATTTCATCCAGTATCCTTTCGTATTCTTCAATTACCATCTTACGGCCTTTATCATTGTTAGGGAATAAAAATCGCTCTTCTTTATTTAATTTATTAATCACCTGCCCTAAGGTTTTCGTGGTATCTGTATATCCTTCGCTGATAAGTATATCCCACATTTCTTTTTTAATTCTTGCCACCTCGCGCAACCCGATTTTATGGACCTCTTCGGGGCTTAGGTCAGTTGTTGTGTTTTGCTTGAGCTTATAGCGATAAAAGGCTTCCCCTTCAGGCAACTTCCAAACACCATCATCGTTGGTTGTTTTTTTGAGAAGGTTGTTAAAGTAGTCAATCAATCCCTGGTATGCCGGAAATACTGTATTTCTGATTTCATTTTCAACTTTTTCTTTGAATTCATTTTTTTCCTCATCAGACAAATCCTTCAACTCATCGACCTTCTTTTTGAAATTGGTATATAAAATATTCGACTGTAATGGATCGGGATCTACTTCCAGATTAATATCATCTGATTCACCTTTCCCAATAAATCCATTCATTTCATTTAAAACCCGCTCTATTACAAACCTGGGCGGGATGATTCCTTTTGCTTCACGTATTTTTAATCCTTCCAGCACCTGCGCAAATTTGGTGTCGAACCGGGATAATCGACTTATGTAGGCCTCTATGTCACTTTTATTTCTAAGCTTATGAGAATTCTCCAAGAAACTGGGCAGATTACTTTGTACGCCCCGCATTTGATTCACCGGATAATCATGATAGAAAAATGGTTCGCCATCAATCTGTGATTTCATGAACCAACCAAGTATTTTAGTGTTCAGCTGGTTTTCTTTTGATTGACTCTCGAAATCATAACTCATCAAAACTTCATAATTATCTTTCATATCATTAAATTTTTTCCACTGCGTTTCATCAGAGACATTTGTGAGCTCATCTTTTGTCCAATTATAAAGTACCGGAACGCCTAAAGCAGTAACTGTCTCGGGATTACTGAGTGCAAATTCAATAAAAACACGGTCATAGAAGTGCCTTATGTTGAAAGGTTTGAACCATATGAGGTTAACTACCCAGATTCCTCCTAGGATTATCAGGAAAAGAAAAACACGTAACGACCAATATTTCCAACTTCTTTTTTTTGCCATGGATATAATCTTAATAAGATTCTAAAATAAGTGAAATTTAGTATTTGTAAATAATTGAAGAGATATAATCGATAAAGCTAGCTTTTCTTATTGACGATACCCGCTTTTAAATACATATGAGCGCTACCTTTCACATTAAAAAACCACTGGAATTGGTTTTCTTCAAATAACAAATCATCTGATTCTATTTGATTAAAATGTATATCCAAACCAATTTTTTTACCAGCTTTTCCTTTGTCCAGGGCTTTTAAGATTTTGCTATCAAGAGAATCCAGGATATGGGCCAGAGATATTTGCGCATGCTCATTGATATAATCTGAAAAAGATGCGTTGGTTAACCAGTCCATCACGTTTACCATAGTGTTTTCACTCTCGATGGAATATCCTATGTCTTTTATGTGTAAGACTTTGGCATCATCCAATGATGGCCGGCCATGGACAAGAATAGAAGAAGATACCGTGCCTGAAGTGTTGAGCAAAATACCTAGCTGATCCTCATAGCGCTGCGATTGAACATCATCAATATTAAGATACAACTCACCGTAACTGAGTTCTTTTTCGACCAAGAGATTATCTGCCACCTTATCCAAAAGGTGATAGGGGATGGTAAGCAATACCTTTAAGTCAAGGTTTCCATCCTTAACTATACTGTTGTGCTTATTAATTGGTAGTGATAATTTATCAGTAACAAGCGGTTCTTCAGGGGATATTTCCACCTGGCCTTTAAACAGCATATTGATTCTTAGTGTGTCTTTGGCGTTCTTATTTACTGATGCATTTATAATCCGGGGCTGGCAATTCAGCCACAGCTTAACCGGTTTTTTGGCTACCCTGTGAGGCTTGCTCATTAAGTCCCAAACCTTTTCCATTTCCTGGTTTAAAGGCACTGCTTTTGCAATTCCTTTGCAAATAGCCTCTTCCACCACATCGCTATTTTTCTCGAGTTGTTTTTCGATCATGTTTTTAAGGTTTACTTTGATGCCAAACACCTTTTTTGAGGGCTCTGTTATCCATCTTATCT
This sequence comes from Cyclobacteriaceae bacterium, assembly GCA_051155775.1. Classification (GTDB taxonomy): domain Bacteria; phylum Bacteroidota; class Bacteroidia; order Cytophagales; family Cyclobacteriaceae; genus CAYSCZ01. Next base: position 84,176 of record DAXETV010000046.1, read on the forward strand.
TTTGTATGGTGCAATTCGCATTTAAAGACCAATCTTCATTAATGGATAGCCTGGTATTGACGTCGAGTCGAATTGAAAAGTCCACCGGCTTTTTAGTTTTGAGCTTAAGGCCCAGGATTTTCTTTTTGAACTTAGCTCTGATCCTCATGGGAAGCGAAGCATCCAGGTTGTTACCATAGGAAGCCAGCATTATATCTCCTAATGGCTCAATTTTCAGATTGAGTTGGTCTCCTTTTTCATTAAGTTTAATTACATCATTAACCAGGACTTTCGGCATCACATCATTGACCATTGTTTCCATTTCCGATACCGGGAAGTCCAGCGGAAACATTAGCGTTGATAGGTTCTCCCGGGAGAAAGCTGCCTTAAATTTAGGCTTTGAATATTGAGCCTCCACTGTATCGATGGCTTGATTGGATGGCGACTCTTTGGTTTTATTACATGCACTAATAATGACTATCAGAAGGATCGTGGAAATAATTCTCATTCATCAAAAGTTAGGTATTTATTTGAGCGGTTAAAAGTTAATCCAACAAAAATTCAGAAAATAATAAGTCCTGTTTTTGGTACAATAAATTAAGAAATCCTCAACAAAATCAGGCATTTTGATGACTGGTTTTATTAAATTTAATTAATCAAATTTTTTAGTTATGTTACCCAAAATATTCATTTTTTTAATATCTATTTGCTTAATCACTCATTTTTCGCTTGCCCAGAAATATACTAAGGAAAAGCTTGACGTGACCTACACCCAATTACCCTTAAAGCCACTGGATCAAAAATATAAAACGTTTAAGGCCTCAATTGACCCGGGTAATATTGATTTTAAATACATACACCTCAATAAACCCTTGGCATATATTGAAACAGGGTCAGGTAGCAATTATGGATCTGTTGAAAAATGTGAAAAAGATTTTCTTTATCTACCAGGATATGATGTCAATGAAGACGATCCAGATTTACTGGTGACCATGAATTTCAACGCCATCAATGTGCTGAATAAAGAATCATTCACGGAAGTGCGAAGGTTTTTTGAAAATAAAGAACCTGTTGATCGCACTTGCTACAATTATAAAGTGACCTACATCTACGGTGCTGCTTTTACCTTTTCGGATAAAGACGGAAATACCATTTATGAGAAAATATATTTTGATCCAAATGAAGAGCAGACAATTATTATTGGAAATCCAAATATTGGTGTTGGTGATCATAGTTTTAGCCCAGCGGCGCTGGAAAATGAATATCAAACACAATTCTTAAACGGATATCAAAATGACATTACCAGGGATTGTTTGATGAATTCCAGAAATGTTTTACTTTCAGACTACGCGTACCCAAGGTATACCCGGCGGTTTATAATTGCCAGCGGTAAAGGTAGAAAGCATGATTATAGCGACCTGGACCAGGCTGTGGTTTTGATGCAGGAAGCTTTTACTATGATCACTAGCGGGGAAGAAGCTGATAGTAAACTGAATGCAGCCATCGAAATTTGGGATAGTGCACTATCTGAAGCGCAGCCCAATGAAAAAAGAGCAAGAATTAATGAAAAGATCACGCCTATGTTGAAGATTAATAAAGCCATTGCTTTGCTATGGAAGAATGATTTTGAGGAGGCTGATCAACTTTTAAAAGAAACCCTTGATCGTAAGGAAGGTGAAAAATTCGCTACGGACATTATAAACTTTAATAATTATTATAAACAGAGATATTTAGCCTGTCAATAACGATAATTTATTCGTTTAGGTAGCTCATTATTGAACACTAAAGCTAATTTCGTGGCTTATGTTCAATAAATTAATCAACGACACCAACAGCAGTTGGCCTTTTAATCCGGCCAGATGGCCTTTCTTTTATGGTTGGATGATCCTGGGCTGGGGAACGCTGGGCGTGTTGATGAGTATTCCGGGACAGACCATGGGTGTTTCCGCTTTCACGGAATATTTATTGGAGGCATTGAATATCAGTAGAGATAGCTTGAGCGTGGCGTATATGTTTGGCACCATATCCAGTTCATTACTTTTACCACTGGTAGGGCGCATATACGATAAAATAGGTGTTCGGCCATTAGCTTTCTTGTCGGCGTTATTGTTGGGTGTGGTTTTGGTCTATTTAAGTCAGGTAGACCGTATATCGAATGCAATCCGATCCATAATTGATTCCTGGTGGGTAACTATGGTCATGATTTTTTTTGGGTTTTTTCTGCTTCGCTTTTTTGGCCAGGGCGTCCTTACAATGGTATCCCGCAATATGATGATGATGTGGTTTGAGAAAAGGAGAGGCTTTGCGACTGGTTTTAGCAATGTTTTTATTTCGTTGGGATTTGCATTTGCGCCATATTTAATATCCCGGATCATAGATAATCATGGTTGGCGAGGTGCCTGGATTGTTTTGGCAATAGTTGTGGGCATGGCTTTTCCAGTCATTATTTTGATATTTTTTAGAAATAATCCTAGGGATAGTGGACTAGAGCCAGATGGTAGTGTGGTTTCTAAAAAAAATAAAAAAAACTATTTTCCTGTTGCCAAGCATTTTACCATTAATGAAGCCATTAAGAATTATTCTTTTTGGGTTTTTGCATTATTTCTTGCTATGCAAGGCCTTTATGTTACAGGTATCACATTTCATGTAGTCTCTATTTTTGAAGAGGTGAATTTATCGAAGGAGATGGCGTTAAGCATATTTCAACCTATGGCTGTGGTCGCAGTGATTGTAACCCTGGGGTTTAGTGCATTAAGTGATCATATTAAGTTGAAGTATCTGCTTTACATCAAAGGGTTTGGTGCTTGTCTATCCGCCGTGAGCCTTGTATTTCTCCAATCAGGCATGTGGGCATATCACCTCCTTTACATTGGTACAGGGATACTGGCAGGTATATTTAATGTTTTAAATTCCGTAACTTGGCCCCGGTATTTTGGTACCAATCATTTAGGATCGATTACCGGGCAATCGGTGATGATGATCGTTCTGGGCAGCGCGCTAGGGCCAATAATGTTTAGTTTTTCACTTAGTCAGTTTGGGTCCTATGAATCGGCATCCTGGCTGAATTTTCTTTTATTCTTCCTATTGTTAATTGGTTCCTTTTGGGCCAATAACCCTCAAGAGAAATATAGGTAAACGGTAATATATCAAACTTTCCAATGGTTTAGTCAACTATATGACAATCCATACTATAGAATGAACTGCGGTATTATCAAAGGTTGTTTACGGATTAAATCATATAAAAATGGGGAAAATTTTCTTTAGAATAATTGTATTGATTCCTTTACTTTCAGGTTGTTCCAATCCTGAGGAAGAAATCATTGATGGTACATCACCACAGGTGAATCAGCTGACGCCGTCCGCCAGAGGTGGAGCACCTTCTGTTTGGATTGAAGAGCAAGGGTCTATGCTTTTTTTCGGTGGAATGAACCCCATAACCGGAGACACCTGGAAATATGTTACGGCGGAAAATGAATGGGCTGATGTAACAATGGAAGGCTCTAACAGACCATCAAACAGATGTCACCATACCCTGGTTACAAATCAATCAAACAGCATCATTTTTTTGTTTGGAGGGTTTACATTTTCGCAGCGTTTCAACGACAGTTGGATTTTTGATAAAGAAGCTAATATCTGGACGGAACTGTCAACATCAGGAGAATTGCCCGAACCGAGATGTTTGCATACATCATCTTTTGTAGAGCAGGAAAATCAGGTTTTTGTTTATGGCGGAATCGAAGGTGGTGGCGTTGCCTCCGGTGATTTTTTTGAGGATACTTATCTATTTGATATCGAAAACTCTAATTGGGATAAGATTGAAACAAGTGACCAGCCAGGTAAGCTTTCAGGCGCTGTAAGTTTTTATTCAGAAACAAATCATGCAGTTTATTTATGGGGCGGAAAGCGTGTAGATATTTATCCTAATAATTTGTGGAAGTTTGATCTAAATAAAATGGATTGGAATATAGTCGAAATTACTGGTGAGAAACCACTTGGCAGAGAGGATCCCATCTATTTCTGGGACTCCAATGTGAATCAATTATATGTAGCCTTAGGGAGCAATACCACCGTTTCCGGAGGCCTGGTTAATGACGCCTACCTTTTAGATTTGGAGCAGATGTCATGGGATAAGCAGGCTGGCGACTTACCGCCGGAAAGATGGAGAGCATCGGTAGCATATGACCCGGATGCTGCCATGGGTTATATGTTTGGAGGTTGGATTGATTTTGGCAATCTGATGTTGGACGATACCTGGGCTTTTGATTTTAATAAACTTGAATGGGACATAATTGACTAGCGTTTAAATTTTCGATAAATCGTACTCATTTAACAGTGTTTCCCAGTCGGTAGATTCTGTGATCTCCACCAGACGGTTGGATATTTCTTCCTGGATGTTTTCTGACAGATTTTCACTCATTCCAAATGAGTAAAGTTGCAAATTGAAACGGATAGGTAACTTCTCTAAACCCTTAAAATTTTCTTCTTGATTGATCAAATATTCCATGATGGGTTCATCATACATAAAAGCCTCTATTTGTTTGTTCTTTAATGCATTTACTGCTTCTGCCACCGAGGAGTAGGAATTTATTTCTTTGAAAAACTTCTTTTCCAGCCAGTTCAACGTTGCAGAGGAGGAGATGGTGCCTATTTCTTTTTCTTTGAAATCCATAACATTGTTTTGATTCCAGCTTAATTGGTTTACCGTAAGCGAGGATGCGATACTTGCCGTAAAACCCGAAATGATGATAATAGCAGCAAACATCCAGATTAATGCAATAATTCTACCAGCGCTGCTGCGCGGTGACTTGTCTCCGTATCCCACGGTTGTCATGGTAACCGCCGACCACCAAATGCCACTCCATATCCCTTTTAAGCTGGGATCAAACTCATCTTTATTATGCTTTCGTTCAAAAACCCAAACCAACAGTCCGAAAATCAGGATTACCAGGAAAAGCGCAAATACCGCTCTGAAGAAGTTCAGGGAAAAGAATGAACCTATAAACTGCAATCCCTTGTTGATGGCGGAGGTTTCCCGGATTAATGTGGTGGAGTTAGAAACAAAGTAAGGGTGCGTAAAATCCATGGTCTTGCTTCTTTGGCTCGTAATTGTAAGCGGGTTCAGGCCTAAATCAATATCTTTATTATTTATTGCTTCTATCATATCATCTAACGGCATTTCAATAAGCCGGTAAGGTATGTTTAAGTCTTTCATGATTTCTTCCCATAACCAGTGGCTGATACCATTTAATTTCCCATTATCATTTTCAATCACAAAAGGAGGCGAATTATAATAACCTATTTTTAAGGTATCCGGTGATTGTGAGTTAACACAGAAATGGCTCAGACATAAAAAGATAATCGCTAAATTTCTCATGAAGATAAATTTGAGGATCAAATTAATATTTAATTGAATGAAATAAAATATACAAACCAATCCACGAAAAACATTTAATGATTTTGCTTTTTAAATGTTGATGGATTAAGCTTTCTTTATAATACAAATATGATTCTCATGAATAATAAAGCATTACCCAAAGTGGCATATTTCTGTATGGAATATGCTTTAGAAAGTTCATTTAAATTATACGCTGGTGGTCTTGGCATTCTGGCAGGCGATTATCTGAAAGGAGCGAAAGATCATAGATTTCCGATTGTGGGTATCGGATTACTTTGGAAACAGGGATACACCGACCAGATGCTTGATGAAGAAGGAAACCCTTATGATGCTTATCATAATTATACATATGATTTTCTGGAAGATACAGAGGTTATAGTTGAAGTTACCATTCGAAAGCGTAAGGTAAAGTGCAAAGTATGGAAGGTTGATTGCTTTGGAAATGTCCCGCTTTATTTACTGGATACAGATGTAAAAGGTAATGATGATGCCTGGATAACGGGCCAGTTATATGGGTGGTTCGCTGAAGAACGTGTGGCACAGGAAATGGTCCTTGGCATTGGAGGGGTAAGAGCACTGCGCGCATTGGATATAGACGTAGATGTCTATCATTTTAATGAAGGTCATGCTTTATTTGCTGGTTTTGAGTTGATCAAAGAAAAAATAGATGATGGATTAGATTATGAAGAGGCTTTACATAAAACAAGAAATGAGATTGCATTCACCACTCATACACCCGTGGTTCAGGGTAATGAATCACATACTATCGACCGGCTAATGTATATGGGTGCAAACAATGGAATATTTTCCCGGACCAAACTAAGGGAATTAGGGGGTAGCCCATTCAATATGACGGTGGCAGCACTGAGATTATCAAAGAAAGCAAATACTGTGGCACAACTCCATAATGAAACGGCAAATAAAATGTGGGAGAAAGTGAAGGATCGTGCGGAAATAATTGGAATAACCAATGCTATTCACATTCCTACCTGGGTAGATAAGAGAATGATCCATGCAGCTGAAGAAGGAGGCGATCTATGGTCCATTCATTTTAAAAACAAAGAGAAGCTCATAAATTATGTCTATGACCACAATGGTGTAAATCTCAATCCTGAGGTTTTAACCCTTGGATTTGCAAGAAGAGCCGTACCCTATAAAAGAAGTGATCTGATATTTTCCAGACCACGGACTATTGAACCTCTACTAAAAAATAAAAAGCTGCAAATAATATTCTCCGGAAGAGCCCATCCATTAGATGATACCGGCAAAGCAATCATTAAGAGGATAGTTGATATTTCTAAAAAATATCCGGAGTCTGTGGTTTTCTTGCAGAACTATGACATGAAGGTGGGTGCTTTATTGACCTCAGGTGCTGATGTTTGGTTGAATAATCCAAGAAGGCCTAAAGAGGCAAGTGGCACATCGGGTATGAAAGCCGCCATGAATGGGGTATTAAACGTCAGTATTTTGGATGGCTGGTGGCCGGAAGCTTGTGAGCATGGAGTAAATGGTTGGCAGTTTGGAGATGGCTTTGAAAGTAAAGGTGTTAAAAAACAGGACAAACATGATATCAAAGCGTTGTATGAAGTTTTGCTTAACGAGGTTATTCCTACCTATTATGGTAATCGTGAGCAGTGGATAGAAATGATGAAACAAAGCATTCTTAGCACCAAGGAAAGGTTTGCTGTTCGAAGGATGTTGGATGAATATTATAAATTGTTGTACTAAGATTGACTATTAGGTTTTATTTTTTCAATTTCAAGGCTTGTTTAAGCTCAAATTTTTAGCGTAGATGGGGAGGATTTATAATCAGGTAATAGAGGACGAATTAGAAGTAGGCAGGGTTATTGGTGAGGTGCGGGGAGATGAGCCAGGGCCCACTCTGGTTTTTATAGGTGGCATGCATGGGAATGAAGCTTCTGGAGTTTTTGCTTTAAACACCGTCATTGAGCACCTGAAAAAAAAGAAATTGCCAGTAAAAGGAAGCATTCATGCATTGAGTGGCAACCTAACAGCACTGGAACAAAGCAAGCGCTTTCACAAACACGACCTTAATCGATTGTGGACAAAGGACAAAATAAGATTAATTGAGAATGGCACCGATAATCTTCATCAAGATCAGCTGGAGCAAAAAGAGCTCCTGGATAAGTTAAAAGAAATCATCGCTAACGAGCACCCACCTTTTTATTTTCTGGACCTCCATACAACTTCAAGTTTAACGGTGCCTTTCATGCTGATCAATGATACCATATTTAATAGACGGTTTGCGGATAAGTTTCCAATTCCTGTTATTCATGGTATTGAAGAGTTCCTTCATGGAGCGATATTAAGCTATATTAATGAATTAGGATACAATGCAGCAGGATTTGAAGCAGGCGCCCATGACGATCCGGAAGCCATTGAAAATCACATTTCCTTTATTTACATGGTAATGGTTAATACAGGATGTGTGAAGGAGGGGCAAGTAGAAGATTACCATTATTGGTATCAGCGATTAGAGAGCATTCCGGCGGATACCCTGCACATCTACGAAATCAGACACAGACATCAAATAAAACCGAAAGAAGATTTTAAGATGAAAGCGTTCTACTTCAACTTTCAACGAGTTTTTAAAGGTGAAAAGCTGGCTTTGAGTAATGGTATTGAAGTAAGATCTCCAATAAATGGCCGGATCTTCATGCCTAAGTACCAATTACAAGGTGATGATGGCTTTTTTATTGTGGTTAAGGCCTCAAAACTTTTTATGTATTTTTCAAAATTAGTACGGCAGTGGCGTCTGGATAAGTTATTGCCCATACTGCCAGGAATAAGAAGGGATAAGCACCATAAAGGCACACTATATGTGAACCTTAACATAGCACGCTTCTTTGCTAAGGAAATCTTTCACTTACTGGGTTATAGAAGTCGACAGGTTGACAAGACCCACCTCATCATTAAAAATCAGGAAATATGTGCCCGTAAAGAAGACTACCTTACAGCACCCTGGAATAAATAAAAAACATACTAATGTTTCCGGACCATCTTTAGAATTTTTATATTCAGAATAATGAATCTATAAAATTGCCATATCATGTTAGTCCTGAAAAACTTTATCGATTTCGTTGGCACCGGTGCAAAGAAGTTTTGTTTGTATGGTTCTCTTTTCATGTCTTTTAATTTGTTATTCTGGAATTAACTGCCATCCTGGTTTTCCTTTTGCTTTATATAAGAATCCAAAGTGTAGTAAGTGTTTGATCCAATGTCCGGCAAGTCCTATTTCACCCGTTGTGAAATTAATGTCACGCCCTCCATTCGGATAATTATCATAATCCGGTATGATTGGATACATCGTCATGGTAGCAGCTGTACCTGAAAATACATTGGCACCGGCTGATGCAATACAGGCGGCACCCATTTTAGCCATAGAAGCTTTTCTGGTTGGTTTATCAGCTTTATTATTCATCATATCAGCGATGTTGTAGGCTACTTTACGTGCCATCACCCCGGATGGCATTCCCGTACGAGGCACTGCAGGAAATATTGGATTACCATTTTTCCCAAACATAGGTTTTGATACGGCATGCGGAGGGGCAAAGGCAATACCTACGGAATAGATATTATCATAGGATGGATTTTGGTACAAGGATGGCCAATCCTCCGGTTTCCATTCGTTGTAATCTTTCTTGGTGTAATCAGCGTCAACTTTCATGAACTTATTTGGGGCAAACAGGTTATCGGTAATGTCTTGATCCTGCTTATCGAAAGCCTGAATGCCAACACCTGAAAATGGTGGAAGAAGCATCGCAAAATCAAAATCCTGAGTCCCTTCATTACCCGCTATCGTTTCATAGGCAATGGTTTTCTCACCGACTTCCTGAACATGGGAACGCGTGATCCAATTGATGCCGCGTTCAGTAAACAAAGATTCAGTAAATACCTTGCTGTGCGTTTCATAACCGCCTCTGCGAATATGCATTCCACCCATACCAAAGTCTCCCAATTCCTGCTCATTTGAAACATAGTATATCTCTGCTTTATCACGAACTTTTTGTCGCCTTAATTCAAATTCTACATTGAAAAGATACTCGAACGCTGCTCCCTGGCATGTACAGGTTCCATGACCGGTGCCAATAATAAATTTCTGCTTTTCACCTTTTTTCATCCTTTCGATGGATTCCCCCAACTTTTTATAGGCATGATCCGCATGACCATAGGTGCAAACGGACAGTGAGTTTTTATCAGGTCCCAGACCCGGTGTTGCTTCAAACTTTAGTTTTGGTCCGGTAGCATTAATCAGGTAGTCGTAAGATACCGCTTCTATCTCACCTTTTTTACCGGGATCAGTTCGCTCAACTTTCACAAAAGGCTTATCAGCGGAGCAGTTACCCTCTGGATGTATACTTATTGCTTTAGCCTGAACAAATGAAATTTGTTTGCTTTTGTAAACAGGGGCCAGTTCAAAAGTCACATCTTTTGGTTTCATCAGACCAACACCAACCCAGATGTTTGAAGGTATCCAATTCCACTTGCTATTGGGTGATATAACAATTACCTCATGATTTTTTTTAGATAATAGTTTCCTGGCATGTAATGCAGCCGTATGCCCTGATATGCCTGCTCCTAATATGACTAACTTTCCCATTTTAAAAATTATTACACATGAAAATATTGATACTTGTTCATGTGATAAACTTACTGGTACCAAAAACCACCAAGAATGACAGTGGATACATTCAATTATGATAATTGTCATAGTTGAAGATCCTGCCTGCACCATTCACTATATTTTTGATATTATTTCGCTTAACCTTGCATTTATTTTTTAAAAGCTTATTTATATGAGAAATCAATTATTGAGGCTGGGTGCAGATGAATTATCCTATGAAATAAGAGGAATTGTTAAAAAAGCAGAACAGATACAAAAATTAGGGTATAAAATTCATTGGGAAAACATAGGGGATCCAATCCATAAGAATAGAAAGCTGCCGGATTGGATGAAAACAATAGTTATCAATACTTTGCAGGATGATCGTTCCTTTGGATATAGTCATTCCAAAGGCTTATACGAAACCCGAAGTTTTTTAGCAGCAAAAACAAACGCGCTGGGAGGCGCTCAGATTACAGAAGAAGACATCACCTTTTTTAATGGTTTGGGGGATGCTATAGCCAAAATTTATCAATATTTAGTGCCAACAGCCCGGGTGATAGGTCCTTCACCAGCTTATTCTACCCATTCATCGGCTGAAGCCGCGCATGCTAATGCACATCCCATTACTTATAAGTTAGATCCAGATAATAATTGGTACCCTGACCTGGATGATATTAGGCTTAAGGTAAAGTACAACGAATCTATAGTGGGTATTTTGATCATTAACCCTGATAACCCAACCGGAATGGTATATCCAAAAGAGATATTGGAGGAAATAGTAGGTATCGCCAGGGATTATGACCTCTTTTTGGTATTCGATGAGATTTACCAAAACCTGATTTATAATGGTGCATCTACGGTTCGGATGGCTGAAATCATTGATGATGTGCCGGGACTATCTTTAAAGGGAATATCAAAGGAATTTCCATGGCCCGGAGCCAGGTGTGGCTGGGTTGAATATTACAATAGAATAAAAGACCCTGAATTTGAGCGCTTATGTTTGACATTAGACAATGCGAAAATGATAGAGGTTAGCTCAACGACCTTACCTCAGAAAGTGATCCCTAAAATCATGAGTGAACCTAAATATCAGGAATTTCTAAATGAAACCAATCAACATATTGGTCAGAGGAGTAAAGAGTTAACCAAAGTTTTTCAGGATTTGAAAGGTATAAAGTTCAATTTAACCAACGGTGCTTTCTACAACACCATCATCTTTGAGCAAAATGCTTTAAGGCCTGAACAACGAATGAATATCGAGGATCAAAGGATTAGTGAATTGCTTCAATCATGGGTTGAGCCTGATATGCCTTTGGATAGGCGATTTGTTTATTATTTGCTGGCAGCATATAGAATTTGTGTTGTACCTATTTCTAGTTTTTGCTCTGACTTGTTAGGTTTTAGGATGACGTTGCTTGAGGAAGATGATCAGGAAAGAAGAATAACTTACAATGGCATTAGGGATGGCATCAAAGAATACTTAAGCGTTTAGATCCTCCTGATTTTTACGCTAAAAGCCTTCTGAGGATTATTTCTGGTGAGCAGATTAATATCTTTATTACTGTATCCCTCCATTTCGAGTTTCGGAATAAAATCCGTCATTAAGGCTTCAAATGGTCTGACAGGGCCGCCTGTCGGGAATCCATTACCATCATGCGATAAAAGGACTTGATTCATGTAACCTGCATCAGCAAGTCCATTCAGTAATCTTAAGGTATGATTTATTATTTTTGAATCATTTTTCACCCCGTCAAGAGAAATCCATGCACCTTCTTTAGCTGCATAAAGCAGTGGTTCAACCTGGTCATTATTTTGTGCATGGACCCAAATCCAGCCGCTGGGATGCATACCAGTGTTTTTTATGGCTTCTAATTGTTGAAAAGCTGCATTTTTATTGTCTCCTGTATGCACCTGCACCGTCAAACCAGTCTTTAAGTGCGCATGAGCACCTGCTATGACTAACTTTTTATCAATCTCTGATAGAGGTCCGCCATCAACAGCCAACTTTATAAAGCCAGGTTTTATTCCAGTATTATTGATACCATGTGTCCATTCCTGAACCCATATTCCGGCAATTGCTTCAGAAGTCATATTATAAGCCTTCTTTGGAATATACCGGTCATTAGCGGCCCCATACCAACCGGTATTGGTTATGATGTTCATCTTTGCTTTTTCGGATATCTCCTTAAGCAGGTTAACGTTTCTACCAAAATATGCTGTGGTACATTCAATGATAGTATTGCATCCCATCGATTTAACTTTTTCAAGATATGGAACGACCTGCTGAAATAGCTTTTGTTTGTTATATTTTCCGGTATATTCAGCTTGCGCCCCAAAGTTTGACATAATATGTTCATGGGGCAGTACAAGTCCTAATTTATTGGATTGTATTTTCCCTGAGACAGTCATGACGTAATCTTCCGCTTTTGGCCTGAGGGTTAAATTTGTAATCACGGGAAAGGAAAGGCCTCCCAGGATGTAGCTTACGAAGTATCTTCTTTGCATAATGTAAGGTCAATGAATCGTAATTAAATCTAAAAATTCAATTATTTGAATTTTCTTTGTCACTGCAAATATTTTATTTTGATTTTTAATCTGGATATAAATTTTTATTTTAGTGTTAGAAATACTTAAACCATCACTTTAAGTACTCTAGGCATAAAAATCCTTTATGATCAGAAGAAACTGGGACCATTTAGGGTTTGGAAAAACTAATCGAATTAACCATCTGAATTTTAATAAATCATTGAAAATTAAGGTGTTTAATGAAGTTTTTTTTCTTATCGGTAATGTCACATTTTTATAT
>DAXETV010000047.1:0-18525 GCA_051155775.1 Cyclobacteriaceae bacterium
CTACATGATACTCCTGCCCGTATAATATCTGTGTGAATAAAATTAGACAAAAAGTTATGAACCGCATTCTAAGGATTATTTAAGCTTTAATATCAATGGTTGCTTTGCACCAATACTAAGACTATCGCCCAATGAAATTTCATTTTGAGAAAGCACATTGCGGGCAGCTTTTGCATCGCCCATGATTTCTTTGAATTGATCTAAGCCAATTTTTTTAATCTCATTCGTTTTATTGAGTATGACCATGATTTTTTCCTCCTCATTATACCTGAAATAAGTATAGACGCCCTTTTGAGGCGCAAAATGCTTTAAACTTCCCTCATGAACTGCAGTAGCAGTTTTCCGCCAATTCAGCAGATTTTTCAAAAATGCCATAGCATCTTCCTGCTCCTTTGTCAGCCCAACTTCCTGGAATGCATTAATTTCATCACCTGCCCAGCCTCCTGGAAAATCACTCCTTATATTGCCGTGACTGTCATCCCCGGTATTTGACATTAGAATTTCCGTACCGTAGTAAAGCTGAGGTGTACCCCGCATAGTAGCGAAATAGACCATGGCTAGTCTGAATAATTCCACATCTTCATTGAGTTGTGAGAATATTCTACTCATGTCATGGTTATCGGGGAAAATGACATGTTTGAAAGGATCAGCATATAGAAAATCATTGGAGAGTGCCGTGTATAGATTGACCATTCCCTTATTCCATGCTTCTTCCTCATTTAAGGCATTAACCAGAGCGCTTTGCAACGGAAAGTCTAATAAGCCAGGTAAACATGAAGTATAGCCATCAGGGTTTTGTTTACCCTTCTGCCAGTAAGCCAGTACAGCCGGGTTTAAAGACCATTCCTCTCCACAAATATTGAAATCAGGGTATTCTGTCATCACCTCGCATGTCCAATCGCTCATGAAATCCTTATCTGAATAAGGATAGGTATCCATTCGTATGCCACTTATTTTGGTGGATTCGATCCACCAGATTGTATTTTGGATCAGGTAATCAGCCACAAGCGGATTTCTTTGGTTTAAATCTGGCATCGTTGGCACAAACCAACCGTCTGTAAAATGCCTCTCATCATAGGTTGAAGCATAAGGATCTCTTAATGTGGTGCGCCGGTGACTGGTCATGAAAAAATCTGTAGGATTATTGATCCATTCATTTGAGGGCAAATCAGACATCCACCAGTGTTCTGAACCACAATGGTTCATGATCATGTCCATTATGATTTTTATACCTTTTTCGTTGGCTGATGACACCAATTCCTGGTACTCCTCATTCGAACCAAAGCGCGGGTCAACTTTGTAATAATCAGTTGTTGAGTATCCATGGTAAGAATATTCAGGCTGATTATTTTCCAAAACCGGATTCAGCCAGATAGCTGTAAAACCCATATCCTTCAAATAGTCGAGATTATTGATAATTCCTCTTAAATCTCCCCCATGTCTACCCCATTTATTGGTCCTATCCATTTGCTCTGGCATACCCGGGATATTATCATTTTCCGGGTCACCATTGGCAAAGCGATCTGGCGTAATCAAGTACATTACATCCGCATTATCATATCCTTTGAGTTGAGGAGCATTGCTTACTCTAGACCGTAATTGATAAGAGATATCTTCGATGATACGGCCTTTACCGTCTTTTAAGTAGATGGTGAATCTTCCCGGAGCTGTACGTGGCTCGATTTGTAGATAAAGAAAAAGAAAATTCTTATTTTCAACAGACTGGGTTTTTAGAAGTTCAACACCCTTGTGATTTATTTCAGGTTTTAGTTGTCCAACGCCCTGTTTATAGATTAAGAGCTGAAGTTCAGTGTTTCTCATGCCAATCCACCAGAAAGGTGGTTCTATTCTGTTAATTAAAGATTGGGTATGTCCAATAAGAGGTAAAAGAAAAAAAATAAGCAATAACCCGGATTTCATTGAGATTATTCGTTCTTGAAAATTTGATTATATAATTCGCCTCTGAACTTATCATCTCTTCCCCACCCTCTTTCAGGAATCCAATACATTTGGGTCATGATCACTGCAACAAATTCTCTTTTAGGATCTACCCAGAAATGAGTGGACTCATAACCACCACCAATCCAAAGCTCAGCGCTTCCTAAGCCATCAATTCGTGATGAATCACTTGTTATCCAAAGGTTGTATCCATTATGACTACCGGGATTGTCCGTTTGGGTATGTGGGGATATTATATCTTCAACTGTTGATTGGTCTAAAAACCGATATCCATTCAGTGAGCCGCGGTTAAGAAGCATTCTAAGAAAATCGGCATACCCGTCTGCGGTAGCCAGCATACCTTCTCCTCCCAGGAATAGTTTATGGTTTGGATTGTAATCAGGCACATCCGGGCCAAATATATCTAACTCCCCTTCGTAGGCTTCCCGCAACACAGAATCCTTACCGGAGAACCGTGGAAATAAACGAGCCCCTTCTGGCAGGCCATATCTTAACCCGGTTATATTCATCGGGTCTGTAACCCGGTCTTTTACCAATTGACTTAGACTTTTACCACTTGCTCTTTCCGCTACAAAACCCAAAACGGTAGTATTTATGCCATAGAAATAATTTGTTCCCGGTTGCTGAATTAGTGGAAGTTCCGCCAATCGTTTTATAAACTCCTGATTGTTTTCTGAAGTTGCAAGGTTTTTTGATGCTTCCAGTGAGTCGAGACATTCAATGCCTGTTACTGCATAGTAAAATCCGGCTTTGTGGTTGATCAAATGACTTACGGTCATCACCGAATCCATTAGTGTGAAATTCAGCGGGCAAAGAGATTCTTTATCTTTAATTTGGCTTAGATCACCCCCGGATTTTGATGTTGCCACCTGAAGGTTTTTAAACTCAGGGATGTATTTTGTAACTGGGTCGTTTAAGCTTAATAATCCATCTTCCACGAGGTCAAGAGCTATAGAGATTGTTACAATTTTACTCATTGACCAGATGCGTATCCAGGTCTGTCCATCAACTTTTTTTCCGGGTAATACGTCCTCATTAACTGATCCGTGCTCATAGATAACATCCCCTTTATCATCCTCAAGCCTAGCGTAAATAAATGGATAGGCTCCTATCTCTGTTAATTTGGTTAAGTATTTGTCCAGCTTATATGGATCGGATATAAGTTGATTTGAGCCTGTATCCTGCTGGTAACCACAGCTTTGATATAAAAAAACAAGTCCCAGAAGGATAGGCAGATGAAAAGGTCTGGTCATAATTCAATAGCATGATTACAGATTTATGACGTAAATAATACAGCAATCCCTCAATCAATGCGTCTAGCTATGAGCCTTTTTTAATGGGGCAAATTCGATTAAAGTTATCTATAGCCAAAAACAATTTTAAATGTATCCCTGTAAATTCTTTTCCCGGATACAAAAAGTTTACGAATGAAATCGATAGGGATAATTAAAACAGAGAATAATAAAATTAATGCCCACTCTTCCCAATACAATGGTACCGTTCGGAGGATTTGCCCGCCGATAAAGGTAAAAAGAATCTGGACTACGATAATCAACAGGATAATTTGAATAAACCGCTTATTCTCACTGATATGCTCAAAAAAATTAAGTCCTTCGGAGCGTATATTTAACATATTAAATAGAACCTGGAAAATAAAAATGTTGAAAAAAGCGGTTAGAAAGACGGCGTTGTCTTCCAACGTTCCTCTGGCAAATAGCTCTTTAAAGTAAGGGAGCTTTAGGAATAGCACAGCAAATATGGTAATAAATAATCCGTTAACCAGTATTGCCGATATCATCGGTTTAGTCAGGATATTATCATCCCGTTTTATGGGCTCATCTTCCATATACCTTTTTAGCGCAGGTTCACCACCTAATGCAATGGCTCCCAGGGTATCCATAATAAGGTTTATCCATAGTAGTTGTATTATGGTTAGTGGAAACTCTACGTTAATAATTGGCCCGAGAATAGTAACAGAAACGGCCGCAAGGTTAACTGTAAGCTGAAAGGTTATAAACTTCCGTATGGATTGAAAGATGGTTCTACCATACCTGATGGCATTACTGATTGAGTTAAAATTATCATCCAGGATAACGATATCCCCTGCTTCTTTAGTAACTTCTGCACCACTACCCATAGCTATTCCAACATCCGCCTGCTTAAGGGCTGCAGAATCATTTACGCCATCACCGGTCATGCCAACTACTTTTTCCTGCCCTTTGGATATTCTAACCATTCTACTTTTATCCGTTGGCAGGGCTCTGGCGATTACCCTGAGATGTGGGAGTATTTTTGCAATCTCCTCATCGGACATCTTTTGAAGATCAGTAGATTCAAGCACTACTTGTGAATCACTATCTAAAAGTGAGGACTCTTTGGCGATGGAAGCAGCAGTTCCTTTACGGTCACCGGTAATCATAACTACCTGTACGCCGGCTTTTTTAACCAGTTCAACGGAGCTTTTGGTTGTATCCCTAATTGAATCCTGCATTCCGATCACACCTACCAGAACAAGTTCATCAGGTATGCCATCTTTATGATTAAGTGAATCCTTGGAAATAGCTATAGAAAGTAACCGCATACCGGCGTCTGCTAAACCGTCCATATATGTAGTCATGGCCTCTTTATCCTTAATGGGAATAATCTCCCCCTCCTCGGATAAGGCTTTATTGATATCTTTCATCAATAGCTCCGGAGCTCCTTTTATGAATACAATTTGGTCGGTGTTAAAGGCGCCCAGCTGATCACTAAGCTTCATCTCTGTAGCTGAAAATTTGCGCGTGCTATTAAAGTGGATCTTATGGATTAACTTGGCATTCTTGATTAAGCTTAGATCATCTTCAGCATGTATGTAACCAAATAAGGCCCGCTCAGAAAAGTTTCCACCGGTTATTTCGCCGTCATGGGTTCTATGGCTGGCGGTATTTCCTGCTATAGCTAGTTTTAAGTATTCTCTTAATTGATCCGGGATAGTATTGTACGCTTCGTAAGTATTGTTTGAGCCGGTTATAAAAAACCGGGGTTCTAATTTTCCTTTGGTTAAAGTACCGGTTTTATCAGAAAAAAGAATGCTCAAACTTCCTGCTGTCTCAATACCCAGTAGTTTTCTTACCAATACTTTTTCACGCAACATCTTCTGCATGTTAAGTGATAGCACAATTGCAATCATCATCGGCAAACCTTCCGGCACAGCAGCTACAAGTACTATTATGGCTAAAACTATTGCATCCAGGCTGTCGGTAAGCAACAATCCCCAATTAGACAGGTATTCCATCATGGCGGTGCCTTCGAAATTGTTGGCAATCACAATTTTTTGAAACATGAAAACGACAAATAAGAAGCCGGCAGCGATGTATCCATACTTTGATATCAGATCTGCAAGATCCTTAAGTTTAACCTGTAGTGGTGATAACCGGTCATCACTAAGGGATAGTTCTTTGGATAGTTTTCCATAGTAGGTTTGATCACCCACTGAATCGACTTTCATTACTGCTTCTCCATCCTCTACAACAGTCCCTCTAAGCAGGCTGTAAGGATTTGCTAAATCGGTATCATCAAACGTTACCCCTTCTTCCAGGATAACTTTCTCCACAGGTTCATTTTCACCAGTTAGGGAAGCCTGATTCACCTTAACATCACCCTCAATAATGTACCCATCAGCAGGAATTTTATCTCCGGACTGTAAAAGGACCAGGTCATCTTTTACAACTTCTGTAAAAGGTATGTCTGCTATTTCACCATTTCTAAAGGTCTTACTTTCAATCTTGGATGCTTCTTCCTGTAATTTTTGAAATGAGGCTTCGTTTTTGTATTCTGAAAAGGTTGATATCCCCGTGGCAAGTAATACTGCCACAGCTATCGCCACAGCTTCGTACCATTCCGTCATCCCGAAAAATGATAGTAATAAAATAACTACCAGGGCGACCAGGAGGATATAAATGATGGGATCTCTGAAATTATCTAAAAGTTTGGACCAAAAACCCTCAACCTGGATTTCACTTAGTTCGTTACTTCCATATTTTTCCCTTGATTCTTTAACCTGTTGTGATGAAAGGCCAAAATGTTTCATTTCAAAATGTCATATAAAGTCGGAGACTCAAAAGATTTACTTCACATCGTAATTTAAAGTAATACTTGATAAAGCAAGATTTCCGATCCTTAATATTGTCGTTTAAGTGTTTTACAATCAAAAATATATTGTAAAATCCAAAACAACATGGCTGTTTATTATTTATCTGTGCTTAGCTCAATAAATTTGAAGCGTTAGAATTAAGTTTTTTGCCTTTTTTGTGTGATTTTATTAGACTTTCTTTTTCACCTCGTACACGTCAGTTACCACCATGCCATTTACAGGGCCGTTTCTTTCTATAAATCGAACCATAATTTTATTGGAAGCTTTAACGGTAAATAAAAATTTTGGAAATGATTTTTGTTCAGCCTGTCTGTTGATGCTTTCGCCCATTAATAGGTGGCCTATTTTAAAAGTCCTATGGTGATCATCCACAAAAAGTGCCGTATATTCCAGTGTCTCAGGAGTTATTTGGTGGATCACCAACCAACCAACGATTTCATTGTAATACCTTAATGCAATACTTACATTATGTTCGATCATATGGGATAACTGAAATGGAGAGACATCATCTGTGAACCAGGCTTCTTGCTCCTTCTTACTATTAATGATTTTTTTCTCTTCATTGGTGACATCTTTCCATGCTGTAAATTCATAACCTTCAGGAAGCTGATGATTGGAATGAAAAACCGGAAAGGCTTGTTCAATTTTGGATTGGCATATTCTCAATGTGAACACCGGATCAGTCCATGCTAGTCTAGTGAGCATTTTTTTTAAAACCGGTATTGTTTTCCAGTGAGACCGGTAATGCAATTCTATCTCACAGTAACCTTCAGTTTTTATTGCTTTTTCCAGATTATATAAAAGGCGGGTGGCAATTTTTTGGTTTTGATGCTCCGGGCTAACTTTAAGTGATACCAGGCGGAATCGCTTGTTTACCTCATCAGGCAAACCAAATGCCAGACCTACAGGCTTTGAATCATGTAGAGCTAGTGTTCCCTTAAAATCTTTTTTTATACGATCGCCCTTTTTGGTTACATCCGGAAATACTAGCCATTTCATATTTTGTTCAATCCACTTAAGAGGGATGGATGAGCTATACTGAAACTTGTACTTTGATGTCATTAAGTATCGGAAACAAAAGGTTAGAGATCAATAAAAGTAGTATTTATTTGATTAGTATATTTATAATACAATCAACTGTGGTCAAAAAAAAGGTGCTGCACAGCAACACCCTTTTACAACTATGAAGAAGCTGTTGTTTAATTGTTTTATTGTTTAACAATATGTCTTGTAATCGTTCCCTCTTCACTTAATACTCGAAGGATATAGCTTCCTTGTGCTACATCACTAACATCAAGATTGATTTCCTGATCAAATGTCCTCAGATATTTTATTCGGTTCCCTGCAAGTGTATACAACTCAATACTTTTTATCGAACGCCAATCGGTAATCAAATGTAATTGATCAGTAACAGGATTGGGATAGATGCTTAAGGACTGTGCCACATCATCAGATAAACTGGTAATTAATTGAACAAATAATCTGAGCTCAGCATCTACTCTATTACCGTCAACATCCACTGCGGTCACTTTGAGATCAAGGATTCCGGCATTTGCTGCTGAAGGTGTGCCACTGAATGTTCCTGTAGATCGGTTAAAAGTTAACCAGGCAGGTAGTGGTGACCCATCTGTTTGTTCCGCCCTTAAGACGACTATATCATTATCCGGATCAGAGAAAGTTGATTCCGGTACTTCAAAGGTAAATGCTTCACCCTCCACGGCAAACTGGTCTCCTATTTCAGTGTCAATTGTTGGAGGAGAGGCCGTTCCATCATTGCTGAAAAACCATGTCTTACCGGCTCTATCTGTAATTAATAAATCCTGAACACCATCTCCATTAAGGTCACCAAAATCAGGCACCGCACTGGCAACAAATTTTAATCCGTCCAATGGATTATCGTCACCAAACTGCTCCTCAAATCCACCACTGCCATTATTTTCAAAATAACGCAGTTCACCATCAAGTTTTCCGATAAAAGCATCCTGATCCCCATCCCTATCCCAGTCGTAAAATTCTGGTGCAGCATTCTCACCAAAACTTATTTCATTAAATGGATTACCGGCTCCGGTCACCTCCGTCAAATTACCACTGCCATCATTTTCAAAATATTGAATTTTACCATCTTTATTGCCTATAAATACATCCAGGTCACCATCATTATCCAGGTCAACAAATGCAGGATTATCTCGTCCAACTGGATCATAATCAGCAAATGGGTCACTATCAGTATCTGTCATGTCGACAAATCCACCACTACCATCATTTTCAAAATATTGCATTTTGGCTTCTATTGCCTGGTCAGGGTCCTCTTCTGTCCCAAGGAATAAGTCAATAAATCCATCACCATTCCAATCAACAAATTCAGGACGTGGTCCGCTGATGGTAGCATCCATATCAAATTTGGCAACCACCTCTTCAAACGGATTATCACCCCCGGACAATTCAGTGAATGCCCCTTCATCATTATCGAAAAATCTTACTGTGGTATTATTTGATAATAAAACATCCATATCCCCATCCTCATCCACATCAGCTATGGCAGAATGTGTTCCATCCCCAACGTCTAATAACCCGAGGTTATTTGTATTTCTTACAGTAAACATGCCACCATCATTTTCAACATAGTCAATGGGTCCGTTTAACGAGCCTACAAATGCATCCAGATCGCCATCACCATCTATATCCTCAAAAGTTGGCGCTGCATCACTGTTGAAATCCAGGCCATTAAAAGGATTAGCTTCACCTTCAACTACTGAAAATGAAGGTTCGGTAGCACTTCCATTGTTTTGAAGAAAAACAATGAATCCTTCTTTATTACCGATATAACCATCCAAGTCACCGTCACCGTCTAAATCGGCAAAAGCCGGGGCAGCTCGCTCACCAACACTTATCCCATTGAAAGGATTGGCTTCATTGGATTGTTGAGCATAGGAGCCATCACCGTTACTTGCCCAGAATTGAAGTTCACCGTTGTCTTTTCCGATAATGGCATCCATATCACCATCTCCATCCAGATCTTCAAATCTCAGCTTGGTTAACTGACCATCCACAAAACCACTTAAAGGATTTTCTGCGCCAAACTTTTCCGTGAAATTGTCTCCTTCTCTTTCAAAATATCTAATTCGGTCATAGCCCACACTGGTTTCCTCATCAGGATTTCCATCTGAATTACCAATGAATAGATCAAGGTCTCCATCCCCGTCATTGTCTACAAAAGCAGGGCTTACATAAGCACCTCCGTTATCAGAATCAGGACGGTTGTGAACCGAGTCAATTTGTACAGGTAATCCCGCAAGTATTGACTCCGTATTGTATTGGAATTGGCCATCCTCATTGGTGAATACAAAAAGACCGTTGTCAAAATCAGCCGTAGCATATCGATCACCAATCACAAGATCCATATCGTCATCATCATCAATGTCTACAAATGTAGGTACTGAGAAATTTTCAGCATGTGCAAATCCCACCGGATTTGGTGATTCCAGTGTTAGTTCCTGTCCTTTTACATCAATAGGAGTAAGCATCAAAGACATGGCAATTGCTCCAGTCGCCGTAACAGCCTTGAGGGCTAAGCCTAACTCCTGGATCCTTTTATAAAGGTTTTTAACTCGCTTAACAAGCACATCCAAACGATTGTAGTGGTAAGAACTGCTGCTTGCTTTTTGTAATTTTCTTTGATACTTATTGTATCGCTTAACCAGCCTGTTATAATAAAGTATATGTTTCTTCATCTTTTTTACTAATTAGAGTTATTGTGCAGTAAATTGACATACATATTGACCAAATATTCCGTCTGTTCTGCCATCCGGTGGCGAGAATGTGAAATTGAAGGTTACATTTGTATCTGTGATGGCTGAAATGGTCATGGTTATTCCGTCACTTCTTTCCAGTGTGTTGACATTAGAACCAAACACAAAAGACCCACTTGAAGGCCAAACTGGTGCAAAATCCCCACCACTGGTACTGAATTGTCTATTATCCGTAATGCTAAGCACTAAACCGCCGAAGTTGGCTGTGATATCAACGCCGTCTACTGTAATACTGGTAACAGACCAATCTTTGGCCAGCAATAAAAGTTGCTCTTCTTCAAGAGTCATCATCATGGTATCATCATCATTATCGTCATCATCATCTCCACAACTGATAAATCCAATTATTGAACCAAGGGCCAGAAGTAAAATTAAATAGCGAATTGTTTTCATTACATATGGGTTTGTTTTGATAAATTAAAGAAGACAGAATATTTTGTGTAGGACGTATGATTGGAGGAATTCCCCTAAAGTAATGGAAGGATTAAATAAAAATTTTAAAATCCAGAAGACTAATTAGCGATTAACAGGTAATCGTGGAGGCTCTCCATGATTTTTTGAGTAGCTATGCGCAATTGATTCTCAACAGTTTTTGGGGAAATTTTGAGCAATTGAGCTGTTTCTTTATAAGATAAGCGCTCCATTCTCACCATTTGAAATATTTCCTTGCATCGATTTGGTAATTTGTCAATAGCTACATCTATCTGCGCTCTTAGTTCCTTTATCAGATATATCTCATCAGGTGAGGATATGATCTCCTTGATTTCATTTTCTACAATTTCCGTGTATCGATATTTCGAGGTTTTCCTGAGATAGTCGTAGGATAAATTTTTCACAGAAACATACAGGTAGGACTCCAGATTGTTAATCTCAAAATATCGATCTTTAATCTGCCAAAGCCTAAAAAATACGTCCTCAATTATTTCTTCTGCGGTTTCATTGCTATGGACAATTGTTCTCGCTACAGAAAATAACCATTCATTATAACGAAGGAAAATTTCTTCAAATGCTTTCTCATCAGCATATTTACTTATCCTATTTAGCAAATCCCTATTGAACATACTCGAATATATAAAATTAATAATGACATTCTCTTAATTCGCTAAATAATTCAATTATTAAAAATTACCGCTAATTAAATAGCAAATTTTCAAGAGTACGCATTGTCGGTAATTTATTGTTTTTGACTGGCCTTAATTATTATGAATATACCCACTAGGAAAAAAGGTAAACTTAGCACCTGTCCCATGGTGAATGGCCCGTTATAGATAGCCGACGATTCTTCCTTTAGAAACTCCCAGATGATTCTACTGCCAAATAATCCTATCAAAAACAATCCGAATATTCTTCCGTGTGTAAGTGTCAGTTTGTTTATTTTCCAAATGCTAAATAACATCACAAATAAAATTAAGTATCCTGTAGCTTCATATAATTGTGCCGCATGTCGACTGATTGGCACCATGAATGATGTAATAATGAAATGATTGTCCCTGTAAGATACCTCCGACGATAACAGTCCTTTTAGGGTAGGATTTTCACCCGAAGCGTTATCCAAAAGCCTTTTTTTGATAACTGCCTGATGGTATTTTTCAATAGTTTCTTGATTTTGAATTCTTTCGGGGAAGTGTATTTCAAATATAAGTTGTTTATCAATAAGAGATGCCTGGATGTGTTCTATTGAGCCAAGATGGCTTTTCAGGTCTCTTTTGATCGGTAAGCTATGAACCACTCCGTTAGATAAGGGCTTGCCTATGGCTTCGGCATTCAAAAAATTTCCGATTCTTATTAAACATCCGCCAAAAGCTACAACAATAACTATTCTATCAACAATCTGAAGGTAAGAATATCCTTCTCTTTTAGTCTTCACAAATCTTCTGTCTTTACACCTCCATTGGTAGCAGTATAGTGCTATGGCCAGTAAGATCCCCACGGAGGTGCCATGGCTCGCCAAACCACCTTCCCATAGCTTCATAATTTCCTGTGGGTTAGAAAAATAGTAACCTGGAGCATAAAATAATATGTGTCCCAGTCTTGCGCCAATAACGGTACCAACAATTATATAAATAAGCAGTATGTCTGAATTGGCCTTCCATCTCCCTTCCTTTTGGAACATATATTTCACTATGAATCTACTTATCCCAAAGCCAGCTGCAAACAGAATTCCAGACCAGGAGATCGAGAGATTACCTAATTCCAGCAGGATTGGGTCAAAATCAATCAAATATGGCCCATTCATTGTTTATTGAATTTTGCATCTAACAACTGAATTACTTCTTTAGACTTAACATAATGGTAATTTTTAAAATGATAATGATTTTGGGGGATTTATATCTTTTTAACGTCCAAATTCAAAACCATTGCTATGAAATTTAGTGCGGAAGAAGTACATAAAGCATTAACCAATGAACTACTAAATCAACCAAGCCCCAAGGATATAGAAATCATTGAAGATTGGTTGAAACAGAATCCTGAAAACAGCCTTATATATAATGCCATCAAAGACTATAGCTCTTATGGAGCATTTGAAGAAAATCGTTCAGAAAGGATACTTAAGCGTTTAAAAACAAGGATCAATGCAGAGAAAGAACCCTTTGCCCATCGATCAGAAATATCGAAAAATTTAATTAATTCAAATAATTACTGGCTGAAAATCGCGGCAATCATAATTTTAGCTTTTAGCATTGGATATTATCTCGCTTTGCCAAAAAATGAAAGTAAAGATCATGCTAAAATCAAGGGTGATATCATCACAAAAGCCAACCCTAAAGGACAGCGCTCAACCATATTTTTAAGTGACGGCTCTAAAGTAATCCTTAATGCAGGCAGTAAAATATATTATTCGGAATACTTTAAGGCAGATACCCGCGAAATAAGATTAGAGGGCGAAGCATATTTTGAGGTTGCTGAGCAACCTGAGCGACCATTCAAGGTATTCTCAGGAGATATAACCACCACTGCATTAGGTACTGCTTTTAATGTGAATGCTTATCCGGGGGATGAAGAAATTAAAGTTTCACTGACAGCGGGTAGTGTAGAAGTTAAATACACATCTAAAGCAGTTAGCACAAAAGAAAATAGCTATCTGAAACCTGGCCAGCAGATGGTTCTCAATAAAAAAAGCGGGGAATTAATGAAAAAAGAATTTATAGCAGATGAGGTGTTGGCCTGGAAGAATGGTGTTATCTACTTTAATAATGCAGATATGGAAACGGTTATTCAACAATTGGAGCAATGGTATGGTGCGTCCATTGAATTGCAGAACAATCAAAATGATGACTGGAGCATATCCGCAGAATTTAAAAATCAATCCCTTGAGTATGTACTCACCTCATTAAGCTACATCAAGAACTTTGACTTTTCTATCAATGGTCAGCATGTTATAATAACCTTAGATAAAAATTAAGAATATCGTGTAGTAAACCCACAAATGAAATATTTATGAAATCTAATTTACTTATATTTAGATTACTGATGTATTCGAGTTGTACTTTAGTAATTCAGATCCTTTTTTGCAGTTTCTTACTTGCAGCAGGAACAGGATCAGCACAAGGTTTGATAAAAAGTGTCAAGGATGTAAAAATCAGTGCCACATTTGATAATCAAAACATATTAGCCGTATTCGAAGAAATTCAAGATAAAACTGATTTTCAGTTTGTCTACGATTCCGATGACCTGGGAAAAGGGATTATTATAACAGCAAGTTATAGCAACAAATCCGTTTATGACATTCTGCTGGATATCTCAAGATCAACAAACCTTAGTTTTAAGCAGGTTAACCGTAATGTAAATGTTCGATGGAAGGAAAAAACCCAAAAAAAAGACCTGGAAATTGAGATTGATCAGGAAATCATCGTGAAAGGTAAAGTTAGGGACGAAAATGGTGAGGGAATGATTGGCGTAACAGTGCAGGTTCGTGGTACACTAATTGGTACAGTTACTGATATCGATGGAAATTACAGGGTCAATGTTCCGGATGAAAATGCTGTTTTGGTCTACTCTTTTGTAGGATATAAACCCTCTGAAATTAGGGTTGGGAATCAATCGGTCATAAACGTTGACCTGGAACTTGATGTACAAGCGCTGGAAGAAGTAGTGGTAATAGGCTATGGCACTCAAACAAAAAGAAATTTGTCAAGTTCGGTTACCTCTGTTGATGTAGAAAAAATTAATCCTGCAACCATGAATTCTTTTGAAGGTGGATTGCAGGGAATCGCGGCGGGTGTACAGGTTACCACCAGTAGTGCATTGGGCGGTTCTGCAATTCGTGTAAGGATACGAGGCACTTCATCCGCCAGTGCTAATAGCGAACCGCTATACGTGATAGATGGGATACCGGTTGAAAGTGGGGAGATCAGCACATCCCAACCCGGCGCAGGTATTTCTGAATGGAACCTGCAGCAGGCAGCAAATACCAACGTGCTGGCAAGTCTAAATCCGGCTGATATTGAATCCATTGAAATTCTGAAAGACGCAGCAGCTGCCGCAATATATGGGTCGCGTGGGGCAAATGGTGTAGTTTTAATCACAACAAAAAATGGAAAATCCGGGGATACAAAAATTTCTGTGGATGCTTCTTTTGGTCTTTCAACCGCTACTAATAAGATCGGTTTACTAAACTCAGAAGAATATATTGCATTAGCGAAAAAAGCATGGTTTAATTCAGGTAACGAAATTGAAGATTTCTGGTCAGAAAGTGGTGTCTTGGTTGACGGACTAACACAGGAGGAAGCCGAAAATACTGATACCGATTGGGTGGATGAAACATTACAAATTGGAAAGGTACAGAATTATAATATTTCGATTTCCGGAGGTAACGAAAAAACTACTTTTTTCATCAGTGCCAATATAAAAGACCAATCGACAATACTAAGAGGAAACAAATATCAAAGATTTGGTACCAGGTTAAACATTGACCATCAATTATCAGATCGGTTTAAAGTGGGTGGTAAGATGATGTTAACGCATGTGGATGATGAACAGGTACCCACAGCATGGGCAGGAGGAGTAAGTAATGTATCAGAAATGTTGCCCATCTGGCCGGTTAGAAAAGCTGATGGATCTTATTTTAACCTCACTGATGAACACCCGGTCGCCGGAGTAGACCTTCGTGAAATCAACCTCTCCAGCAATCAAATATTTGGTAACTGGTTTTTTGAGGCAGATATCATTGAAGGATTAAGTTTTAGAACGGAACTGGGAACAAATCTTTTATTTAATAATGATTTTCATTTCAGGGATGGCAGGATAACAGACCACGGAAGAACGGTTTCTTCCACGGTATCAGGTCAAAACGTGTCATGGAATTTAAAAAATATACTGAATTACAAAAGGACTTTTGGTGATCATAACTTTGATTTTCTCGCAGCCACAGACATGCAGTCTTTTAAATCCACAACAAATTTTGTTTTTGGTGATACTTTTATAAACACTTCCCTTACACGTCCCCAGGATGCAGCCATCATAAATGCCAGTGTATCCGATACTGAATATGCTTTCCTGTCATTTATTAGCAGGGTCAATTATAATTTCAATGAGAAATATATATTGTCAACTAGTATCAGGGCAGATGGTAGTTCCAGATTTGGCTCAGATAACAGATGGGGTTATTTCCCTGCAATTTCCGGGGGTTGGATTATCAGTGATGAAAACCTGTTTTCTCCCCTCAAGAATGTGGTTAACTTCCTGAAACTTAGAGCTAGCTATGGATTGGTAGGAAACGCTGAGATTGGTGATTTCTCACATATTACTACTTTCAACACCACTAACTATGACGGCAACACAGGCGTTGTTATTGGCAATATCGGAGATGATAATCTTGGCTGGGAAACCACAGCTCAACTGAATTTAGGTCTTACCTGGGAAATATTTGATGGAAGAATAAGTGGTGAGTTTGACTATTACGAAAAAACAACGACGGATCTCTTGTTGCCTTTCCCAGTTTCTCAGATGACTGGTGTTAGCACCATCACCAGGAATGTGGGAGAATTAAGTAATAAAGGATTTGATGTGATGTTGAATACACTTAATTATGCTGATAATGATTTCAGTTGGGAAACAAACTTTACACTTAACTACAATAAAAATGAAGTCGTATCATTGGGTGATGAACAGATAGAGGAGGGCTTATCAACAACCTCTGGACTATCCTCTACATCCATATTCCCGGGACATCCGGTAGGTGTACTCGAGGGCGTAATATGGGAAGGTGTTGACCCGGCTACCGGCGAAGATACTTACCTGGATTCAGAAGGTAATACTTTATCAATATCTCAAATTATAGCTGAGTATAATAGTTTCGATAATTTTGTGAATGAGCATAGGGAACCCATTGGTAATCCGTGGCCAAAATTTACTGGTGGCCTGGATAATAGATTTACTTATAAAAATTTCTATGCTAATTTCTTGTGGACATTTGCCACAGGTCAGGAATTACTGGATGGTTCTTTAAAACCTTTAAGAGCCCCTTTTGGTGGCGATAAAAAAAATCCTGATCGTGCGATTCTGAATGCCTGGGATTCCCCGGGAGATATTGCATCTGTCTCTCAATTGACCACTGATAATGTGTTATGGCCTAATACCACGGAATTTCTTTTCAGGACAGATTTCTTGCGGTTGAGAAATGTTACCGTTGGTTATCGCTTCAACTTCAATGATTCTTTTATCAACACATTAAATGTATATACAACACTTACCAATGCGTTGACCTTTACTAAGGCGCCGGATTCATTTTGGGACCCTGAATTTACAGGGGTGGTGCAAAGCCGATCAGCCAATAACATTGGTGCCGGTACCACATTTAAGCAGACCCCTCAAGCCAAGACAATTCTTTTTGGCGTAACAGTAGATTTCTAAAAGAAGGAGGAATAATGAAAAAAATAATATTCAATACAATAATCATCTTGATGCTTTCATCCTGTGGCGATGACTTTCTTGACAAAGAACCGGTAATTGGCCTTACTGAAGATAAGCTGACAGATATTCAGTCCATGGAAGCCCTGGTTTTTGGGGCTTATGCTACCATACGTCAGTTTGTTCACCAGCCTGCACTCTACGGCGCTGGAATGATGCGAGATATTTTAAATAGAAACAGGGAGGAATATGATCCCTTTTTTGACCATCAGATCTCCCAGAATATGACTGGCTGGATGTATTCCTCTGGCTATAGTGCGCTACAGTCTTTGAATACCGTGGCTGTAAGCGATATGAGTACCATGAATGCTAAAGATGATCAACGTGATGCCATCATGGGGGATGTCCATTTTCTTCGTGCTTTGATTTACTTTGAACTTAATAATCAATGGACACTTCCATCTACAGGTTATTCCGTACCATTGGTTTTGGAGCCCCTCTCTCAGGAAGATAGATTGGAAACAGCCACTTCCCAGGCTGTAAAAGATCAGGTAGAGTCGGACATAGAAGCAGCAAGAAGACATTTTGAAAATGTATCAGGTATTTCGAATTATATGGCCGCTACAGCTTTGGCTGCCAGAATATACTTTTATCATGAGAAATATAATCTTGCCTATGAATGTGCCAATGAAGTTATTATCAACGGAAATTTTGTAATCGAACCTGATGTGGCGACGGCCTTTGAACCACAGGGAGGTTCAAAGGAGAATATTTTTACTTTTAAGTTTAATAGTGTTGACGGGCCAGGAACCTCTCCCAGTTCCAGGATATGGGAAGCTTATCAGGCTTCTGCCATTAACGGATTTTATAGCATGAACCCCGTTGGAACTGCAGCTGATTTAATTATGGATGCTGATGATGCGCGATTCAATACATTCTATACGGTTACCAGTGAATTCATCTTTGTAGATGGTAAGTATTCCACCGAGCAAATGGATTACCGATATATCAGATTACCGGAAATGTACCTAACCCGTGCTGAATCAAATATCATAAGGAATAATAATGTTACCCAGCAGGATGTGGATGACATCAACACTATAAAAGAAAGGGCAGACCCTTCCTCGGTATTAACTTTTATACCACCTTTTTCAGAGATGCTGAGCATCATTTTTGAGGAACGAACTAAAGAATTAGCGTTCGAATTGGGAGATCATTATTTAAATACCCGACGGCTTCAAAAGCCCATAATTGAAACAGATCAGGAAGGTGGAGGAATAAAATCCTATGATGAATACAAAGGACTTTTGGTATTTCCTTTCCCTCAGATCGAGGTCGATATCCATGATTTAACCAGAGAACGATGATTTATTCTATTGAAAAGATACAAACGACATGAAAAAATTAAGCATATTATTCATCGCATTTTTAGGGTTGGCCTGTGATGACGACACCATTAATGAGACCCTTCTTGAGGAGACGCCAATTCGGGTGGAAGGAACCTGGGCTATCGAAAAAGTATATCAAAATGAAGTAGATATTACTGATAGAATGAATTTCAGCACTTTTAGCATTACATTGGATTATAATGGTGAATTGCCATCATCTTATAACATTACATCTGATGATCAGGTGCCATTTATCACCGGAAACGCCCGTGGTAGCTGGGCATTCAATAATGTAGTCTTCCCTACACGCATGCATTTCATAAATGAAGATACGCTAACCAGCGAATTTGCAGAGCCTTTATTTCCAGAGGATAATACAAAAATCATG
>DAXETV010000048.1:0-13536 GCA_051155775.1 Cyclobacteriaceae bacterium
CAGTACCCGTTCCTGAAATTCCACCATCAAAAGTTTTGTCCTGAGATATTGATTTAAAGCTAACAAAAACTACAAATACTAATAGTAAAAAACTTTTCATAGTTAAAATTTTATTATGCCCAATATAAAGCTTTGGATTGATAATTGAAATAAAACCCGAATTTTTGGGAAGGAATTTTACCCTGTAAACCTCCGAAAGGTTAAAAAATTATTAAGCGCATAAGTTGGAGAGCAACTGATGGATAACTGGATTTTATCAGTAATTACGAAGCAGAATGGTTAAATTCTATCATATCCGACCGAAAAGTCTGTTCATTTAACATAAAATAATCGTCCAACATCGATCATATTTTGGAAACGTATTTGGTTATATTAACAAAATATTAAGTTTAAGGGGTTATTACCCTATAAAAAGATTTCATTTTTTCGTAGCTTAGAATATGATTGATACGCTAAGCCTCTCCAAAGAATTACAGGAAGCCGGCATCCGGCAAAATGAAGCGGATGCCATCGCTCATTCCATGGGTAAATTGATGGACAGCAACCTGGCATCCAGGGAAAACATTAAATCCCTTGAGCTAAAAATTGAACAAACAAAAGCCGACCTTCAGGAAAAGTTGCGCCAACTGGATGTGAAAATCGAGGAGACAAAAGCCGATCTCCAGGAAAAGTTACACCAACTGGATGTGAAAATTGAACAAACAAAGGCCGATCTCCAGAAAGATATCATAGGCATTGATGTGAAAATTGAACAAACAAAGGCCGACCTTCAGAAAGAGATCCGCATCGTATCATACGGTACCGTGAAATGGGTGGCGGGCATGCTGATAGGCCAGACGGCCTTACTTTTTACTTTGATTAAGCTTTTTGGAGGAAGCTGATATGGCATTCTGAGGTTTTGCGGTCAATTAATAAAATTTAAATCTATCCTGTTACCTTCATCGTCAGTGAGTTTCAATAACTGAAAAGTCAATAAATCCACATGAAAAACATCATCACCGACAAGCAGGCTGTCGGTAAAAAATGTGGTGCCGGAGACAATCCACGGCTGGTGTCTTAATGTGTCATCACCGCAGGCATTACTGTCCCCTAAAATGGTAATCCTATTAACCGTATCCCCTACGGCAAAGTGAAACGCACTGCCATAAACGCAATCCAGGTTTCCATTTCCCGTGCGCTCTAAAACCTGCCATACTTTGAGGCTATCGTTTGACAGCAGGCGTCGTGCCTCCTCCACCTCCAGTTGCTCCGGCACCACTGTTTGGTCCTGGCAGGAAATAAGGACAATAAATATCAGCAGGAAGCTTAGAAATATTCTATTCAGGTATCTGTATCTCACCGTCATAAGTTACAATGGCTACATTTTCAGGGTCTATGGATCCTTCTGAAGGAGAAAAAAGTATCATGATCTGACCCAATAATTGATCATTTTTCAGCTGGTAAGGCTTTTCTTCCAATCTGGCAGATGAAGCCCAAATGATTGTTTTGTTTGATTCCAGGAGAACAAGCAAAAAATTATGGTCCGCACGGATCGTATCATCTTCATAGTAGTAATGGATCAACAGCCGGTCATTAGGCAATATCCGGGAGGTATCTCCTACCAGATTATTTAGCCTGCCGTCATCAATTTTCAATTCATCCAATTGGAAAGTATCGAGTTCAGCAATCATTCTTTCAGGTGGGATCCTGGCAATAAAGCCGCTGCCCACGTTACCATCTAAGATCACACCTGTTATCGTACAAGTGCCATCGTTAATTGTTTCTTTGGTCAGGGTTTTGACTAGTGCACTATCTTTGTTCACCGATGTGCTCCCAACCTTAAGCGGTATGGAATCAGCAAGGGCATAGAGCGAATCAATGTTAATGTAAACAGAATCCTGATTTCGCATGGTATTAATCATTGTGTAGGCAGCAGAATCGTACAGCAGAGCCCAATTATTTGCTTTCTCCCAATATGCCAGTCGCTTCTCAACAAGTGCGCTTTGTTCTTCAACCCAATTATTTTGATTCCTGATATAAGCACGCAGGTCAGCTGCATAACCATACAGGGAACTGTAGTATGTGGTATGCTTGCGGTACGAATCATCGATGTCAGCCTGGCTGATGTTTGCATAATAATCGCTTAGCTTGTCAAGTGTTTGCATTTGATCACGCCAATGCGCGTACTGGCCATAAACATTAAATGAATCCTGTAATTGGATGTTGAGCACAGGATTGTTGACGACCTTGTAATTAATCTCCGCGACCCTGGCTTTCATGAGCCTGGCGGGAATAGCATCTGGATCCACTTCCTCCAATGCTTGTAACAAATCAGACGCTACAACCTCAGGCGGATAAACCCTTTTGCCTTCTTCAACCTGGTTAAGCAAATCTTTTAGCTTTTGATCAAATTTGATCATATCGCTTCTCAATTTATTGATGGTGCGCGCCAGGTAGGTCTTTGTTTTTTGTGCCCAGGTACCCAGCGCAGTATAGCTAAGCGCTCCTTCTGAGAAATTGGGTTCCAATATATCTCCCATTCCAAATTCATCAAACCCGACGGGGTTGGGGTTCTCGTCAACACTTTCTAATGACAAAGCCCCTGCCGCCCTGGCAACCTGTCGAAGGTAATTTTGCAGTTGGGTTTCCAGCAGCATCAAGGTATCGAGCCTGGACTGTTCTGGCTCACCTGCTACCAGATAAAACTCATTTTCAGATTCAAATTTTTCATCCAGGCCACTGAAGACTGATTTCATCTCACTGTATACATCTTCGGCATTTTTTATTGACTGGTGCAATCCTCTGGTATTTTTTTTTAGCTCCTTAAGTGCTGATTGGTTGGTTTCAATATCCAGATGAATGTCGGAGAGCTTTATACCATAGTCTCCGGTCCTCAGGTCTCTTTTTACATAGCTTTGATAAAATTCATCATTTTTCCTGATTTCCTTATCATCAATGAATGAATAGGCTTTATCAAAGTAAAATAATGCAGAATCGATGACTATAAATAATCTTGTAGTATCTTCCAATGGCGAAATACCTTCACTTTTTTTTAGGTAGAGGATACCCATGTGCAGGTGAGCATTGGCATGATCATCATTTTTATCGTTTGAAAGGAATGTTTTTAATAGTGGTTCTGCATATTCATAATTACCAGTTTCCACCAGTGGGAAAATTCTCTTATCGTATTTGATTTTTTGTGCGTTTACTGCAGTAGAAAGCAAATGAAATGACAAGAAAAAAAGTAAAAGATGCTGCATCTGGTTTTTTATTTTACAAATTAACCAAAAATTTAGGATTAATCGGAACGGTGATCAGGTTATAGCTGTTGATTTTCAATATGACTAAAAAATTAAAAAAAGAACTTATTGAGTGGGGCCTGATTATATCCATAATCGCAATCGTCTTTGCTACCGGATTACAGACCAGGATCGCTTCTACATTACAAAGGGCAATATTATATACCGGAATCATAAAGCCGGACCTAAATGAGGAGTCATTAGGTGAGATTGATTATAACTTTTCTGTAATTGATTCCAAAGGCAATAAGATTCCTATGGAGACATTCAAAGGGAAAACCATTTTTTTTAACTTCTGGGCCACATGGTGTCCGCCATGCGTAGCTGAGATGCCGGATATCAATAATCTCTATCAATCCATTGATGACGCAAATGTTGCGTTTATCATGCTGTCAGTGGATAAAGATCCTCGAAAAGCAAAGGAGTTTATGGATAATAAAGCCTATGATTTGCCGCTCTATTTTTCTGCAGGCAATATGCCTTCTATTTTAAAGGGAAGGTCAATACCCACCACTTATGTTATTAATCCTAATGGTAAAATCATTATGAAAAATAGCGGCATGGCACAATATGATAATGAAGAATTCAGAAACTTCCTGACAGATAATGGTGCGGTTCAATCCAGCTTTAGCACCTTCTGACTCAGACCGGTGAAGCTGCAAAGCTGGTATAGAATTCGTGCCCCGACATTTTGGTCCCATTGCTGATCTGAGGGCACAACTTCACAAAGATCAAACCCTATGATGGTATGGCCGGACTCCACTAGTTTTTTAAGTAAAAATGTAACATGGGCATATTTTAGTCCCCCTGGAACAGGCGTTCCGGTATTAGGTGCAAGTACCGGTTCCAGCCCATCAATATCGAAACTTATGTAAACATTCCCGGGCAGGTGGTAGGTGATTTCTTCAGTAATATCGGCCCAGAGATCATCATGAAATAACCGCTCAAAGATTTCGAGGTCATGGTAGCTGGTGATGCGTCCATCGGTTTGAGCTGTCTGCTCCTCAGCCGGGCAATAGTCCCTTACGCCCAGCTGAATAAGTTTTTTAACATTATCAAGTTTTAAAATATTATGAAAAACGGAAGCATGAGAGTATTTAAAACCCTGATAATCAGTACGGAGATCCATATGGGCATCGATCTGTAAAATACCAAATTCTTTATATTTTTCGGCTATGGCCTCTACATATCCCTGGCATATACTATGGTCACCTCCAACTACTCCTACCAGCTTTCCTTTATCCATCCAGGCTTTTGTCTCGGCCTTAATAAATTCTTTAAATGCTGAACAGCCCTGATTGATTTGTTCTAATTGATCATTATTGATGGATAGCCCAAGTTCTGACCTTTTGATATGGTCGATTGCTTTGGGACGAAGCGCATTGTTCAGGTCCAACCACTTCTGTTCTGTTGGGAGCATAGAAATTTTTTGTTGCCACGGCTTTTTTATCCCCGGAATACAAAGATCTAACTGTGAAGAGGCGTCGAGTAT
Organism: Cyclobacteriaceae bacterium; assembly: GCA_051155775.1. Lineage (GTDB taxonomy): Bacteria > Bacteroidota > Bacteroidia > Cytophagales > Cyclobacteriaceae > CAYSCZ01. The sequence goes on from DAXETV010000048.1 coordinate 4,771, forward strand.
GGCTTTTGGAGCTTTAGAGGTTCCCGAACCGTAAGATGCTGTCACCTCCCATGGAGCCGGGATCAATACTAGTTGAGCATCTTCAGGCTCATATGGCATACCGAAAATTTTACCTTTTCTACCAACTTCGTTTGGATCAAAAGATATAGGCTTTGTCATTTATTCTACAATTGATAGGGTTGGATCAAAGATAAATAGGTACCTGAATTTTGAGATACTTCAGACCAGGCGATCTCATGAAATCCTACTTTTAGGAGTCCGCCCGGAGGCAGCACACCAACGTTTTCTCCGGTTAAGTATTCCCCAAAGTAGGAGATAAACGGATTATGGCCCAATATAAACACAACATTATGTTTTGAATCAAGCTGATTTACCCGGTTCAGCAATATCCTTACAGAAGCGTGGTAAAGATTTTCCTCATATACAATTTTTGTTTTTGGAAACTTGATACCTTCAGCGATAAATTCAGCCGTGCTTTGGGCCCGCCTTGCTGTACTGGATAAAAAATAATCACAAAATATGCTTTCTTTATGCAAAAACTTACCAAGTTTCATGGCGTCACGCTGCCCGTTAGTGGTTAGGTAGCGATTAAAATCTTTACCCGAAGCGGTTTCAGCCTCGGCATGTCTGATCAGGTATAAATGACCCATGAAAACTTTTATGTTATGGATTTAATTAAAACATTAAGAAAATAAAGATTTGTTTATCAAAAAAGGATGCGGTTAGGTATTTGATTTTTTTTATTGATATTTGATCGCATCGAGATAAGAAATATATGCCAAAAAATATAGTAATAGTTGAGTCACCTGCAAAAGCAAAGACCATAGAAAGCTACCTTGGTAGCGACTTTAGGGTCACTTCCAGCAATGGTCATGTGAGGGATTTGCCCAAAGAAGATAAAGGTGTGGACATAGAAAATAACTTCAGTCCAACGTACCAAATTTCTCCAGATAAAAAGCAAGTGGTGAAAGAACTTAAAAAGTTAGTCTCTGACGCTGAGATGATTTACCTGGCCAGTGATGATGACCGGGAAGGGGAGGCCATATCATGGCACCTAAAAGAAGCACTGGGCTTAAACGATTCGAAGACCAGGCGTATTGTTTTTCGTGAGATCACAAAAAATGCCATACTAAACGCCCTTAAAAATCCCAGAGGTATTGATTTGGACCTGGTCAATGCGCAACAAGCCCGGAGGATCCTGGATAGAATTGTTGGTTATGAGCTTTCTCCTATTCTATGGAAGAAAATTAAAACAGGGCTATCTGCCGGAAGGGTTCAATCTGTCGCTGTTAGGTTGGTTGTTGAAAGAGAACGGGAAATCAATAAATTCAAGGCCTCCTCATCATTTAAAGTGACAGCGGTTTTTGATCTGCCAAAAGGGAAAGTCCTGAATGCTGAACTACCTAAAAAGTTCAAAACATTGGAGGAAGCGCAGGGATTTTTGGAATCATGCAAAAATGCTGTCTTCAATATTGAAGACATTAAAACCAAACCGGCAAAAAAGTCTCCTGCACCTCCTTTCACCACATCCACACTTCAACAAGAAGCGAGTAGAAAGTTAAACTTTCCGGTCTCAATGACCATGTCAATAGCACAAAAGTTATATGAAGCCGGTAAAATATCCTACATGCGTACCGATTCGGTTAATCTGTCGGAGGAAGCAATCAGTAGTGCCACAAATGAGATTGGCAAATCTTACGGAAAGGATTTCGTTCAGTCAAGGCATTATAAAACAAAATCCAAGTCGGCGCAGGAAGCGCATGAAGCCATCAGGCCAACAGATTTTTCACTGAGAAGCCTGCCGGGAGATAATGCTGAAAAAAGGCTGTATGAACTCATCTGGAAAAGGGCTATCGCTTCTCAAATGGCAGACGCCAGGCTTGAGAAAACCAATGTTACCATCGGCATTAATACCTCTGATGAGAAATTGATAGCCCAGGGTGAGGTTGTTAAGTTTGAAGGTTTTTTGAAGGTGTACATAGAAAGCACAGATGATGAAAATGACGAAGACAGCAAAGGTATGCTCCCTCCTTTAAGTGTTGGACAAACGCTTGACCTGCAATTACTTAAAGCCAGGCAAGGCTTTACCCGCCACCCGGCCCGTTACACAGAGGCCAGCCTGGTGAAAACGCTGGAAGAAATGGGCATAGGAAGACCTTCAACTTATGCCCCGACCATTTCCACCATTCAAAAGAGGGATTATGTGGTCAAAGAATCCAGAGAAGGCCATGAAAGAAAATATAAAGAGCTGGTTCTGCAAAATAACCAGATAGGATCCCACGATAAGACTGAAATAACCGGGGCTGAAAAAAATAAACTATTCCCTACCAATGTAGCCATGGTAGTCAATGACTTCTTAGTGGAGCACTTCCCTAATGTGATAGACTATTCCTTTACCGCCAATGTTGAAAGGGAGTTTGATGAAATAGCGCATGGAAGAACCAATTGGGACTCCATGATCAAGAGTTTTTATGGGGGCTTCCACCCAAAAGTTGAAAACACTGAGCAACTAGAACGATCAAAGGTAGGATCATCCAGGGTTCTGGGTACTGACCCTAAGACCGGCAGGAAAGTTATTGCCCGACTGGGTAAGTTTGGCCCATTGGTTCAGATAGGCGAACAAGACGAGGAGGAAAAACCATTATTTGCCAGCCTAAGGGATGGACAATTCATTGAAAATATTACCCTGGAAGAAGCTTTGGAATTATTTAAGCTTCCCCGTGAGGTCGGAGTATATGAAGACAAACCAATGATCGCAGCTGTTGGGCGATTTGGCCCTTACATCAAACATGATAATAAGTTTTATTCATTAAATAAAGCCTATGATCCGCTGACAGTTACAGCTGATGAAGCCATAGAGATCATAGCGGCTAAAAGGAAGCTGGATGCTGAGCGTTTCATTAAAACTTTTGATGAAAACCCAGATGTGCAAATCCTCAAAGGGCGCTACGGCCCGTACATAAAATTTGGCAAAAAGAATGTAAAAATCCCCAAAGACAAAGAACCAACAGAACTAACACTACAGGAATGTGAAGAACTGGCCGCCAAGACACCAGATAAAAAGAGACGAGGACGAAAGAAATAGGCTTTTACTTGACTAGCTGAGGTTAACCTTGCCCAAAACAAGTCTTGCGAATCTATTTGTTCTACCATCCGACAGGTTACACTTTTAATGCCTGTTCCTCTAAGTCGCCCGGCTGCATGAAAGCCAAAAGGGCAAAGAGAACTGCTAACTTCTCTTATAAATTCAGCTCTCAGGGTTCTGACGGTTATCAAATACACGGTTCACATAAACTATATTACCCAATTCTCTGTAAATGATTATATGGCACCCTTCTATCAACTTCTTGTAATTAATTTCTGGATTACGTTCGCTGATATACCTGCTCCCCTCAGTCGCTCGGCTGTGCCGAGTGACAATTATTCTTCTCACATTGGCCTCCGGCCTGTACCTTTAGGCTGATTGAATCCCACCCGCTTCGGTTAGCTTTAATGGAGACAACCTGCCAGCACTGCTATATTTCCAGGCTGTCTCATCACTCACGTAACTACTGGATACCGGATTCATGATCACATATTCAGCTTTTTGATCGAATAAACCAGGTGTATCCAATTGTACTGGATGGCCGGTCTTTTGCCAGACCATATATGCTTTGTTCTGCTTTATGGCCTTAGCGTAATAGGTAAACAGGTATCACAGCCACTCTCTGCTGCTTTCATCTGGTTCTTCGATCAGGCTTAAGAATTCCTTGGCCAAAAAACTCTTGTCCTCCTGCAATAAGTAAAACTTTCGATCAATGCATTACAATAGCTTTCCCTTGTGAAAAGATCAATCCAGCCCACAATGGTCATAGTAATAAAGTAAGGATGATCGGTGTTGGCTTTTCGAAGTTCGGACATAGCTCATATATACGGATTGGCTTTTAAAATCCGGTCAGAGACTTTTGTGTGATATTCCCGTCACTTGGCACAGCCGAGCGACTGTGTGAGAACCTGTATGTAACCGGCATCCACAAATTCATAATCATCATCAAAAAATATGAATTACAGATAATCGGCCAGTTACCCTAATGGTGAACCACCATGAAACATCCCTGCTTTCGTGGATACAAAAAGTTCCTCAAAAGTCTGTAACGCCTGGTGATTCTCCCCTCCGGCCAGGTTAAAGGCGGAGGTAACGGCACTTAATATTTCATCTGCCACCGTACTGAAACTACCAGAACTGTTCGGGTATTTGGCATATACGTCCATCTTGATGGTGTCACCTGCCCCAACTGCCAGGCTCTTGGCCGGCCCCCACAATTTCAAAAAGGATGAATGTGCTTAATTCCCCAGGTTGATTTGAGGTATAATCTAAAAAGCAAGCGGACATAAAAAAAGCAGTCACTATTTGCAACTGCTTGATGTCAGGCTCCTCAGGTTGGGCTCGAACCAACGACCCTCTGATTAACAGTCAGATGCTCTAACCAGCTGAGCTACTGAGGAAGGTTTTAAAATGGAACGCAATATTAGCGTATCGGTTAATCTTCTCCAAAAGAAATTACCACATTTTATCCCACAGGTCCGCGCTGCTCCCACCTACCATGGTGCCATTTACCGAACAATTTTTACAAGCGGCCAACTGTCTCCTTTCACCGGCAAAAAGCTTTTTACGCACCGCCTGGAACATATCACTCATCCATATCACATCAAAGGGCCTCTCCAGGATATTGCCAAAGCTTTCTTGTTTTCTTGCCCAGTCATTACAACACAGGCGGACCTCACCATCCCAATCAACAAAAGCTTTATAAAAAGGCAGATAACAGGGTCTTTCAAAAGGTGACTTAATATCCCCCATCATCCCGCCACGGTTATTGTAATTATATTTTTCTATCAGGTCCTCCTCGCCTGTATCTTCATGTTCCCTGATCTTGGTTTCCATTTTTACATCTTTCAACATCTCCTGGAATTTTTTAACCTGCGCTTTGCCATCATAAGCATCTAATGTGAGCCTTTGCAGACCGGTAGCTTCCAAATCTTCAATTTTTACTCTTCGGCTTAGCAGACGATCTCCATTACTAATGATCTCAGTGTAAAAGCGGCTGGCAAAGATCTCGGTGATCTTTAAAATATCCGGCGTCAGCATGGGTTCACCAAAACCTGTGATGTGGATTTCCCCGTCGTAGACTGCATTAACCAGTTGATCTGCAAGTATTTGAGCTGTCTCAGCTGTCATATTCAGGTTTCTATTGGGATAAATCTCAGGATCATGACGCGGACAAAAACTGCAGGTACGGTTGCATAGTTCGGTAGGATTTATCTCCAGGGTAGTAAGACCCAACAGTTTGGGGTTTTCTATAGACGCTTTTTTGGATCTTTTTTTTCTTTCTTTTATATGTTGTTGAACATCAAACATAAGTCTAATATTTTGGGAGGCCGTTAAAGATATCTTTCTTTCAATATATTCATAATCTTTTCACTCGCCCCCAGGTTATCATCGATCAAATCTTTTGCAAGTTTACCAGTTTTACGGCGTAATTCATCATTGGTGATCAATTCATGTACTTTTTCCTCAAAGGCCTTCCCATTTTCCACAGAAAAAGCAGCTCCAATTTTTTTTAGCTCCAGTGCTTCGAATGAGTTGACATGATCCGGCCCAAACAGAACAGGTTGTCCAAAAACTGCGGGCTCCATCACATTATGTACGGTTTTCCCGAAACTGCCGCCTACAAATGCGACATCGGTGTTTTGATAGAGCCTGGCTAAAACACCTATCACATCAATAACAACCACCCTTTTATCCGTTGCCTCTTTTATTTGGGTGTACCTTGTAGGCTCAAACCCTGAGTTGGAAAACTGTTCTTCAATATCATTCAAATGCTTTTTGCCAATTTCATGGGGAACAGCAATAACCTGAAGCTGACCATATTTCTTCAAAAGATTGATGGTAGCCGGTAAAACTTCTTCTTCATCCTGTGGCCAGGTACTACCCAAAATAAGTGTAATATTTTTGGTTGATTTAAATAAGTTGATTTTGCCGGCATCGATGGCTTTTTGAGCCCTTAATTTCACCTGATCAAATCTTGTATCCCCCGTAACAGCCATTCTTTCCCTGAAAGGAAAGATTTTATAAAAACGATCAGCATCAAACCCCGATATGGGGAATAGATAATCGAAATTTTTATAGATGTACCTGCTGAATGTCTTTACAATGCCCTTGTCACGACCGGAATCTTCAGAAAGGGTGGCATCAATCATTAGTACCGGGATTGTTAATTTACCTGCAGCCATAAGATGTGATGGCCAGACATCAAATTTTGAGATAATCCATAAATCGGGCCTGATCAGTTTAAATAGTCTTTTAGCATTACCATAGGTATCAAATGGCAGATAAAATTTAAAATCGACCAGTGGATGGTTCCCGGAATAATTATACCCGGATGGTGAGAAAAAAGAAACCGCTATAAAGAGGGTGTTATCCAATTTTTTAAGGTGATGAATAATCGGGAGTGCTTGTTCCCATTCCCCAACTGAGGCACAATGAATAAGAATTCTTTTTGTATGCTCAGGAATGGTTGCTTTACGGAGGTTTTTAAACAGGCCTTTCCTACCCACCAGCCCTTTTTCAACTTTTGGATCAAAAAATCCTGCGATTAGGTATACCACACGGTAAAAAGGCGAAATAACATATCGATAGGCCAACCAAAAAATTTTTCCCATAATTGAAGTTAATCAGGCTAAAAGTTCCCTGCAAGCTTTGTACACGGTATCCACCGTTATATTTTTCATACAATTGAAATGTTTTTTTGGACAATGGTTCATGCCATGGTGCGTGCATGGACGGCACTCAACACTTTTATCCTCAACCACCTTACTGCTTTCAGGTAAGGGGAAATAGCCAAGTTCTTTTGTGGTAGGGCCAAAAATAGCCACAACAGGAGTTTTCACTGCTTGTGCCATGTGCATTAATCCGCTATCGTTGGTTATTGCCAGGTCACAGTATTCCAGTATTGCTGCTGACTCCAACAAATTGGTTTTCCCGGCCAAGTTGATTCCATCAAGGTGGCCCATGGAAAGAATTTCTTGATTTAATCCCATCTCATTTGGCCCGCCCAGAAAAATAAGTTTGTGATTTAATTCTGTTTTTATTTTTCCTGCCAGCTCCGCGAATCGTTCCGGTAACCACCGCTTGTTCCAATACTTAGCACCAGGGCAAATGGCTAAGCATTTATCATTTGGTTGAATGCCAGCGGACTTCAGAATGTCTTTACTCCGGTTTATAATTTCTTCAGTTTTAAAAATTTCTGTCCCTACCCCATCATAAGAAACGTTTAGGTCGTGTAAGCCATGGAAATATTTTTTGTATTGCGGTATTACTTCTGTGAACTTACTGACCCCAAACCAGACCAGTAGCTGTCTTTCGAATATATGCTTTTTGAATCTTCTGATTTCTTTAGCTTTTGATCCAAACACCAGATAGTGACTCCTGAATTTTTTATGAATATCCAGGATCAAATCATATTTTACCGATTTTATCTTTGTCTTAATGGCCTTAAGGTTATTTTCTCTTTTATCATAAACATATATATGATCCAGATGTGGGTTATGAGAGAGTAGTGGATAAAATTCATTCTTAACCACGTAATCCAGCCTTGCGTCAGGATATGCTTTTCTTAATGATCGAATCAGGGGACTGGTCAGAATGATATCTCCTAAAGAACTCATTCGAATGATAAGAATGCTTTGACAAGATCGATGTTTCACTTAATGTTAAATATAAAATATGTCATAATGACATTAAACAGGCAATATTACAACAATTTTAAGCCATTATGACATTAACCGATGGCAAATTTAAGGGATTTATGAATTGGCATATTTTTTATCCTTTAGAAAATGAATTTGATGTTAAACCTAAAAAACAAAAAATTATGGCACTTATAAAGTATAACAACAGAGATTACAGACCAGTATCCTTTAGCAGTCTATTGGATCGGTTCTTCAACGATTCATTAATGTCTGATGAATTTCGTGGTGAAGATGCACAATTTATACCTCAGGTAGATGTTGCTGAAACCGACAAAGCGTTTGAAATCAATTTTTCAGTTCCCGGTATGAACAAAGAAGATTTCCATATCGACTTGAATGACAACACTTTAACTGTAAGTGGGGAGAGGAAATTTGAAAATGAAAAGAAAGAGAAGAATTACCACACCGTTGAAAGTTACTACGGATCATTCAGGAGGGCTTTCCATCTTCCTAAAGAAGTCAGGGAAGAAAAAATCGAAGCCAATTACAAGGATGGAATCCTAAGGATTGTTGTTCCCAAGGATGAAACCAAAGCGGCTAAGAAGCTTATATCTATAAAGTAGAAGCTAATAACATTTGAATTTTTATAACTTTGCAGTCAGGTTCAGGAATGGGCCTGACTTTTTTTAATTATGGACTCGTAGCACAACTGGATAATGCACCTGGTTACGGCCCAGGAGATTGGGGGTTCGAATCCCTCCGAGTTCACTTTTAGAACATCAAATTGTTCATAACCCCTCATATTATAGGTATGAGGGGTTTTTTATTTAATAGCCTACCCAAAATATCTAAGTATTTTCATATTATTGGTGACCAATTCGGTTACCTCAATAATTGGTCACCGAATGTCCATTTATGCATCAAAAAGAGGTATTTTGATGCTTTTTGAGTATATTTATATAGGGATTAAGGGTTCTGATCCATCCCAAATCGCTCAATAAAGTTCAATTTTAATCATTTCAAATATGCAACATACAT
>DAXETV010000049.1:0-22015 GCA_051155775.1 Cyclobacteriaceae bacterium
GGCTACATCTGCTGGCTTGACCACATTACTCGACGCGATAAATGGAGTCGATGGTTTGGCTACTACATTACTGGATGCTGAGTCAATAACCGTATTTGCCCCAACAAATGATGCTTTTGTAGGATTGTTAAACAGGTTTAATGCTTCTGACTTAACTGATTTAATAAATATCATCGGATTGGAAACATTAACTTCAGTTTTACAATTTCATGTTGTTCCTGCTACTGCTTTTTCACATGATCTCCAGGATGGTGTGCAGACTTTCACCACATTAGCTGGACAGGATCTCACGGTAACCAAGTCAGCTGATGGCGTTACTGTAACTGACTATCTTGGATTCGCCTATAATGTTACAACTACTGATGTAGCGATAGCTAATGGCGTCGTACATGTTATTGATGGTGTGTTATTACCGGATGTAAGCGATGATCCGAATGTTGCTGAGGCAGCCACAGAAGCAGGTTTGTCCACCCTTTTAGATGCCGTTTTGGCCACAGGATTGGATGATGATCTTATCCAGGCTACCGCTATTACCGTATTTGCACCCACGAACGATGCATTTGCTGATTTATTAGCCGCTCAGGAAGTAAATGACCTGAATGGATTAATTGAAAAACTTGGTGCCGAAAACGTTGCAAAAGTATTGACTTTTCATGTGGTTCCTGCAGTGGCTTTTGCAGGGGACCTGGCTGAAGGTGCACAGACATTTAACACACTTGCCGGGGAAGAATTAACAGTAACAAAAAACGGAAGTAGTGTGACTGTTACGGACGTTAATGGTACAACCTATAATGTAGTTACTGCTGATGTGGCGTTGGAAAATGGCGTGGTACATGTAATTGATGGTGTATTATTGCCAACTTTATAATAAGTCATTAGTTACATCCAAGGGGATCAGTGAATAAACCTGATCCTCTTTATTTTTATGTTTAGCCTTCGAAAAAGACATTTTTATATTATCGCATTGATCCTGTATTCATTTTTGAATATCATGGTTCTCAATGGTGATCGTCTTTATGCTGTTCAACTACCTCCGGAGTATTTATTCATTGTTGTAGGTTATCTGTGCTTTGGCATCTGGTATGTTAATCTAAGCATTGAAACATATCTATTACCCCGCATTAAAAAGATTCACCCGATCATTTCACAATTTGTCCTCAGCATATTTGCCATAATACTATTATCAGTCTTATCTGTACTAATTACCTCCAGCCTTTTAGGTCAACCTTTTGATTTCATTCAAAAAAATGTGGTGCTTACTGCAGGTTTTAATTTTAGGGTCAATCTATTCTTAAATGCAATTAATGCAGTAATTTTTTACAACAGGAAATACAGGGAAAAAGAATTAGAGGCTGAAAAACTAAAGTTATCTACGTTATCTTTCAGGTATGAAGCCCTTAATAATCAGATCAATCCACATTTTCTCTTCAATAGTTTAAACACCTTATCTACGTTGATCAGCCTGGACCATGACAAGGCTAAAAAGTTTCTGGAAAAATTGTCCAACATCTACAGGTATACCCTGAAAAGCAGCAAAGAAGAATTGATCTCACTGGATGAGGAAATCACCTTCCTTAAAGATTTTATCAATCTGCTAAAGATCAGGTTTGGGGATGCTCTTAATATTCAACTAACAGTAAAAAGTGTTGGAAACAATCGGTATATACCTCCAACAGCTCTTCAAATGCTGATGGAAAATGTTGTGAAACACAACTATTTCACTGATAAAAACCCTCTTATTGTTGACATACTGGTTGAAAATGATTATATCCATGTTAAAAATACGCTGCAAAAAAAGGAAGTGGCCGATGAATCGCTCGGTATAGGTCTTGATAACATAAAAAAGCGCTACGAGTTTTTCAAAAAATCAGTAGTCATTGAAGAGAAGTCTGATTCATATTTGGTTAGTATCCCAATAATCAATCCTGAAAATGAACCTGTTAATTCTTGAAGACGAGTCTGTGGCCCTGAAGGGCTTAGAAGATATTATTTTAAGAAACTATCCCCATGTAAAAAAATTGGATAAGGCTCAGAGCCTGGCAGAGGCTGAAACGTTGCTGGCTAATGCTGATCCATATAATTTTATTATCAGTGATATCAAGCTCACTGATGGCCTTTGCTTTGATTTATACAAACGCATATCCATATCTAGTCCAATCATTTTCTGCACTGCTTATGATCACTACGCTATTGAAGCATTTGATTACAATGGAATTGCCTATGTACTAAAGCCAGTTAACGAAAAAAAACTCATAGACGCTATAGATAAGGTAATGAGTAACACCAGGGGTCAACCTGCTATTGACCAAAATATAGCTAATTCGCTTAAAAAACTATTTCAAAGAACTGATTATAGACAAAGGTTTTTAAGTAAAATAGGTAATCGTGTGATCATAAAACACATTGATGAAATATCCCTTTTTCATATTGAGAATAAACTGGTATACATGAATGATAAAGGAACACTAAGGAAGTATCCGGTTAATTTCAGTCTGGATGAATTGGAAAAAGAACATCTTGATCCCTCAAAGTTTTATAGGATAAATCGTTCAGTAATTGTTAACCTGGATTCTTTGATAGAAATAAATACCATACGAAGTGGGCGGCTTAAGTTGACAATTCATGCCGATAAAAAATTAGACCTTTTTGTGTCCAGAGACAGGGTGTCAGAATTTAAGGATTGGTTAAACCAATAGATTACAAATGAGAATATTGCTTAATACATTTTTTATTACAATTTCATCAGTATTTTTTAATAGTTGCTTTGCACAGGATATTGAAAAAGTTAATGGGGATATTGATTCATTGAAACGTGAGATTATGCAGCTGGATGTTGAAGTTGATAACATTCAACTAGGTCTTCAGGGGAGTAAAAAATCCTTGAAACGAGGGATCTTCGTTGCTACCCTGGGATATTCCATCACTATTGTAGGGGGTCAATTACTGGGAACAAATCCAACGGCAGGTGAGGCCCTGCTATATGCAGGAGGTGCCGTAGGTATTGCAGGAACAGCGCTCCTGGTAAAAGCCTTTGATAAACTGGGTGCTTCCAGGCGTAAAAGAAAGGATAATTAGCCATCGAAACTACCAACAATATCAGCAAGCTGACAGACAAATGGCTTGTCCGTGCTTAGTAAAGCAGTTATCTTCCCCGATTAAAAGAGCTTATATTAATCTGAGACGCATTTTTGACAGTAACCTATTGTTCATCTATTACGATGTGCTAATTAGCCGCTGATAAATAAGACCATGCGAGTAATAACTTGTAATTTAGGGTCATTACTGATTGGTATTAAGGCTGTTGTGACCTGGATACACTGTTTATAATTTCAGCACTCTATCCGGTAGTTGTTCTCATTTTAGCTGTTTTTATGAGTGCTAAATATTTAAAAAAACAATCATCTTAACATAAAAATTATAAATAAATACCTTTCATTATTATTAAGAATTGCGGTAGCATTCATACTCCTACAAACACTTTATTTCAAGTTTACGGCTCACCCGGAGAGTATATACATCTTCGAAACGGTTGGTATGGAACCTTTTGGTCGCATAGGTTCTGGAATTGTAGAACTCATTGCATCTGTTTTATTATTTGTGCCAAAACGAAACTGGCTGGGGGCAGGATTAGCCCTTGGTACAATGTGTGGGGCCATATTCTTTCACTTAACAACCCTGGGAATAGAAGTTAAAGGAGACGGAGGGACACTCTTCTACATGGCTGTAACGGTAGCGATAGCAAGTGCTGTGCTGTTGTGGGGTTACAAAAGACAAATTCCAATACTAAACCTTAATTAGTAATCTTATGCGTAATGTGTTCATCACCGGTACTACCGGTAACCTGGGTAGAATTGTTTCCAAACGCTTGGCGGAAGCAGGATATGCACTTGATCTTGCTGGAAATCAAGATTACATACTTTAATACATTTAATTCATGCCTCTGATGAGCTGACCCTTTCGGTAGGCTTCAGATAAAGCAGCTGGTATCTCGGCTTCTGCTTCAATCACCGCAGCTCTGGCTTTTTGAATATCTGCCAACATTTCCTGTTCTAGCGCAACAGCCATCGCTCTTCTTTCTTCAGCTCTTGCATTGGCAATTTCCAGGTCTGCTGCAGCCTGATCGATCTGGAGTTTTGCGCCAATATTTTTACCTATATTGATGTCTGCAATGTCAATGGATAGTATTTCATAGGCAGTCCCAGAATCAAGTCCTGCAGCTAGCACACGCCTGGAAATTTCTTCCGGCTGCTCAAGTACTATCTTGTAGTTTTTTGCTTCACCCATCCTTGAGATAATCCCTTGCCCCACACGCGCTTTGATTGTTTCCTCACCAGCTCCTCCAACCAATTGTTGAAGGTTGGTCCTGACTGTGACCCTTACTTCAGCTAGCATTTGGATGCCATCAGATGAAATACCTGTTATGGCGGGCACAATGATCATATATGGTGTGACGGAAATCTGAACTGCCTCCAAAACATCCCTTCCTGCAAGGTCTATAGCGGTTGCTTGTTTAAATGTCAGTTTAAGGTTGGCCTTATCAGCCACAATGAGTGCTTTAATAACGTTAATTAGGTTACCCTTGGCTAAATAGTGTGTCTCTAACTGCTGTGTGTTGATACCCTTTATCCCTGCTTTTGTGGCCAATATCAATGACCTGACTATCAGGGAGGGAGGCACCTTCCTGAAACGCATAAATACGAGGTCCAAAAGATTGACCTGAACTCCAGAGAATATTGCTGTGATCCAAAGATTGACAGGTAAAAAATATAAAATCAGCCAGATGCCAACCAAAATTGAACCGGCGATAATCAATAGCTGTATGCTCATAGACCCAGGTTGTAATTACTTAAAAATTAACCGAAGGTAGTGCTATTTTTTATGGGTTTAATCATTTGAAGAAAGTAATTTTTAATTGATTTTTAAACAGACTATCAGCATATTTCCAGCATTAAGGACGATATTCATTCCATTGGTAGTTGATGTATTTGACTAAAATGGGGTAGCATATGTTCTGAAACCAGTTAATGAACAAACGGGTAGAGGCTACTAATAAAGTTATGGACAACGCAAAAAATCAAACAATTGATCAAAAATGCTGAATCCCTCGACAAATTGTTTCAGAAGCCAACTTATAAGTAAAGGTTTTAAGTATGTTCGATCATCGGGTGATCATTAAAAATATTAATGAAATTTCACTCTTTCACATCAAGGATAAGTTAGTTTATATGAATAAAAAAGGTTTTCCTGGTAAAAGCATTTGATAAACGCGGTGCTTTCAGGCAAATAAGGAAAGAGAAATAGCTAATTAGGATATCATAATCTGAAAGTTTAAGCTAAACAATTCAATAATAATCTATATCAATTTTAATTATTATAGCAATTCTTTACCTCCATAAAAATTCACTAACTAAAAGCTTGTCTTAAGACTCATTTTTTCAATTCCATCGTTTCTTTCTTTTAGTAGTTATTTCCTAAAAGTTCGTTTTTTGATTAAAAAATTTATACCAGCTAATAAATAAATTTTAGTAGGTATTTAAACCTTGTTATCTGACAATTATCTAAGCATAAATTTAAAAATTTTATTAAATGAAAGTAAAAATTAAAATTATGATAAGACGAACGTCGCTACTGTTTTTCCTGATCATTATTTCCGCTTCAGTGTTTGCACAGGATGTAGATTTTAGGAATAAGACACCGGAAGAAAAGGCTGATTACATTACTGAAAAGCAAAAAGAAAAATTAAGTTTAGATGCTGACCAGGAAAAAGATATGTATGCCCTAAATCTCAAATACATACATAAGATGAAGGATATTATGCAGGAGGGAAGGTCCTACAGTACCATGCGAAAGCTTAAAAGTATGAGCAATGAAAAGGATAAGGAAACAAAAAAAATATTGACCAAAGACCAATATAAAACATATAAGAAATTAAAAGAGGAAATAAGAACCCAAATGAAAGCAGCAATAAAAGAGCGAAAATTTAATAATTATTAAAATAAATGGTTATTTGATTTTATAAAATATTTTTCAAATGCTTGAATTAAAAAATAAAATAATTAAAAAACTTTATATTTTAGTTTTTTTTTCGTTTTTATTGACAGCTCCAGACATAACACCAAGTTAAGGTACAATCAACTCAAAAGGAAAGTGTTTTAAAAGAAGTACCCGCAGAACAGTAAAAAAGAAGAACCAGGAGGAGGGTAAGAAGAAGGGTAACCCGAATAGCCCATATCCGCTATGCGGCTTTACCAAAATATGGCGCTTTGGTGAGAACAGCACCTGCCGGAGCGGTTGTTATCAGGCGCTCAAATGTCGTGTACCATTACCATAGGGGAATATTTTATGCGCCTCGTGCCGGTAATTATCTGGTGGTAATACCGGCTGTAGGACTTCGGGTACGTACCCTTACGACTTCAAGGGTTGTGGTGGTTGTCCCCGGGGGAAGGTATTATTATTACTATGGGACTTATTATAAAGCGGTTAATGAAGAATTTGAAGTGGTAGAAGCACCGGAAAGAGCTATAGTAGATGGTATCCCTGAAGTATATGAGGTTGAGGAAGTTGGTGGAATGGAATACTATGTATGGGAAGGTGTTTACTATCAGGAAGTGGAGGCAGAAGAATTTGAGGATGGTGTAGGTTATGTAGTCGTTAAGATCGGGGAGGGTTAGCTTTACATTCGGCCTTTCCCAAATTATCATCGTTTCTTTCAATTGTATCGAGTCTCAGATACGACGGAGGGAATTCCCCAAAGGTGTCCATAGATAAATACTTCACTTTCAATGAAGTAGCGGGTTGATGTTCAGTGCCAATCTTTCAGCAAAGTACTTCTTTAAAGAATGGGGAAAAACCCGGGCTTATATGGGGTTGGCCTTAGGAAGAGACAATTTGGTGCTTAAAGGAGGAACTGCTGAATTTTCTTTTTTTTCCGAAAGTGTTGAAGACATAGATACAATCAGCAAGGATGTTCTTTCAGCCAATTTATCCACCGGATTTTCCCATCTCGGATGTCACCAGGAAGCTTAATTGACCTCAACATCGGCTATTTACTTACTACCAGCGCTGGACCAATAGGAGGGATAACCTCGCCGGGAGGAGTCATAACCTCGCTTTCTTTACAATTCGTTCTCAATTTCAAAAAAAATAGCTGTGAATAACCAATTATCATAGGATTTGTATTCGCCTTTGGGACAATTAGGGATATTGTCATTAACTTTCTGATATCAACATATCTTTTGAAGTGATAAATCAGTTGAAATTAAGAACCTTGCTCAATCTTATAAGAAATGTCAGGATTAAATTTTTTGATAAGGGAGAAATAATAATCCCCCGGGGATCCACACTAAATGAAATATATTTTATAAGGAAAGGTCTGGTTCGCAGTTATTCCGATGCTCAAACACCGGACCAAGAGGAGATTACCTTTCAATTATTTCCTGAGAACAATATTTTTGCTAACACACATACCATTATTCTCAAAGAGACCTGCAGGTTTTCCTTTCAGGCGTTAGAGCCTACTAAAGTCTATGTGATCGATTATGAGCATTTTGTCGATGCAACCTCCAAAGATCTTAACTTATTAAATATGAATAGGACGTTTATGGGTAAAAGATTGATGAAACAAGCGTTTCAACGTATTGAATCATTTGTCTTTTTAACGCCCGAGGAACGCTATAAAAAATACATAAAAGATTACCCCAATGTGGTGAATCGAGCCCCTGATAAATACATTGCCAATGTACTGGGAATCACACCGACCTCATTAAGCAGGATAAGAAAGCGCATTGCCACAAAAAAACATTAACCCTTTCTCATTTATTGTCTTTTGTTGATTTTATATGATTTTATAAAATGCCAAATTGCGGCCAATAATTATAAACATAAAACAGTAAAATAAATAAATGAAGTATTCAATCACTATTTTAATGGCAACAATGCTATTATCAATTCTATGCTTAAGTTGTGGAGACGATGATGACGATGATGACAACCTGGTCATTACGGTCGATGATGCTGCGGAATATGTCGCGGCTTCCATGGCAGTAGCTACATATGGAGCGGTATACAACATGGATTATATATCTGAGCAAATAGTTGAGTTGATAGACTGTAATGAATCTGAAAGTAACACCCGTACAGACAGCGAAACGTCTAACAACGGCAACATAATGGTTAATTTTACAATTTCTGAAGACTATTCACGCACCTGTTCGGAAGGGTCTGAAATAATCACTTATACTTTTAATGCCGACCAGAATACAACTTCCGAACCAAGGGATTCTGATACTGAAACCCTGGGTTCCTGGACCATAGATGGCGTGGAATCAAGCTCCACCGCATTTAATTACAATGGAACGTACCGCCGGGGAGGTGAATGGACTTACAATCTTGAAGACAACCACACAGATAATGTAACCGCCTCTTTCGTCTATAGCAATGTGAAAGCCAATAAAGATGACAACATCATCTTTGAGGGGAATGCAACCTTTTCCCTTGTAGGTACCAGCACGGTTTACGACCCCTTTACTTATGAGGGCACCATTGTATTTCTGGCTGATAACCTATGCATTGCCACCTTCTCTACTGGTGAGCAATATGAGATTGATCTGAACACCGGGGATGTTACACCAATTTAAAATTTTTTTAAGATTTTATTTAACTTATTGATCATGATCAAAAACTGTTGGTTTTCAATCTTTTTCTGTGCCTTTGGTTTTTTATTGATTTCCTGTTCGGAAGACGATGAGCCTGAAGCTACCATTTTCAGGATTCCCGTGGTGGTTCATGTGGTTCATAATGGTGAAGCAGTGGGCACTGGTCCTAACATTTCTGAAGCGCAGGTCAGGTCCCAGATTGAAGTACTCAATGAAGATTTTCGAAGAAAAGAAGGTACTAATGGTTTCAATTCAGAAGGCGTTGATACACAAATCGAGTTTTATTTGGCACAGACTGACCCTGAGGGGAACATAATGGAAGAGGCTGGTATCCACCGATTTGATGGAGGTCTGCCGATTTGGCCCACAGGCTTCGCCACAACTGTGGACTCTATACTAAAACCCGCAACCATCTGGGACCCTACACAATATTTTAATATTTGGACTGTAAACTTTGGCGGTTTTGTGGGCAGAAATTTACTGGGATATGCGCAGTTTCCTTCAGAGTCTGGTCTGCCGGGATTAGATGATAACGAAGGCCCTGCTAATACCGACGGTATAGTCGTAGGATTCAAATATTTTGGAAGTGCTGAAAAAGGGAATTTCCCCGACTTAAACGATACCTATGACCTGGGAAGGACCTGCACACATGAGGTGGGACATTGGTTAGGCCTTCGGCACATCTGGGGAGATGGAGGGTGTCTGGTCGATGACTTCTGTGAAGACACGCCAAGTTCAGATGAACCGAATTATACCTGCGTAGAAAGCTTCTCTTGCAGCACAAGGGATATGATAGAAAATTACATGGATTATTCTGAGGATCAATGCATGAGTATATTTACTCAAAATCAAAAAGAACGCATGATCCAGGTGTTACAAAATAGTCCTCGTAGGAATACATTATATTAATGAAAAAACTTTTGCTCATATCAATTCTTGTCAGTAGAGTTGGTATTTGCTTTGGTCAGGAGTCGGAGCTCTTCGGGATTGAGTATGCAAGCTATCAAGGTAAACCGGTGAAAAATACGGATTCAGCGGAGGTGAGTTTTTCTGAGGTTGAAATTGCAGCCTTATTCCCGGTACTTAGCAAAGAAAAATTTACGTTTATTGCGGGAGGCGTCTATCGGTTAGTTATTCCTGAAGGGGATCAACGTCAAACAGAATCCAATCTTTTTTTTCTTGGTGCTAAACTGATCGGCGCATACAAACTAACGGATAAATCGCAATTGGTTCTAAGTGCCATTCCTGCATTATCCACAACTACAGATTCGAGGGGTATTTCCAGTGATAACATTTTGATGCAAGGGGCGCTTTTATACCGAAAAAAGGTAAGCGAAAAGTTTTTTTACACCTTGGGGGTGTTAAGTACCTCCAGGTTCGGCTCTCCGCTGATCTTGCCATCCGTTGGATTGTCGCATTTAGGTGAAAAAATCAAGTTAGTTATCAACAGACCATTTTTCATCAAAACGACGTGGAATCACAAAAGCTCATTTTCATACGGGTTGAAATTATCGGTGAACGGGAGTCAGTACAATATCGATAATGAGGTAGTCAATGGAGTCGAAGTAGATGTAGTCAACTTTTCCAGGCTAAGGATAGGGCCTGAACTTCAGTGTCGAATCAAAGGACCATTAGTATTTATTCTATACGGAGGACTTGCCGCTTCGTACGTATGACTTTGAATGAGACAATGGGGATGATTCGGACTTTAGTTTAGAGAATGGTCCTTTCGTTTCTTTCAGACTTTAAATAAAACCTCAAACGCAAAACAATTAAACTATAACAAATATGAAAACAGCAATTTTATTCTCGGTAATCTCATTTTTCACACTCATTAGCCAAGATCAAAACGGAATTGAGGGAATGTGGAAAATGTCGGAAAATAATACGGAAATTGAAATCAAAAAGGACGGTGATGTTTATACGGGAACCGTAGTAAAATCCGATGTTGAAAAAGCAATAGGTAAGGAAGTACTAAAAGGTCTAGTAAAAGACGGTGAAGAGTGGAAAGGTAAATTCTACATAGTCAGAAGAGACCGAACAACAAACGCTACTATAAAGCAAATCGATACGGATAATCTGGAAATGGAAGTCAAGGCAGGTCTCATTTCAAAGACCATATCAATGAAGAGGTCACAATAGGTCTAAATATCCTGATCAGGCTTAGCTACTTTATCAATGGCTAAGCTTGATTATTTTTAACCAACAATCTATGCCTAGACCAATACTTCTTTTTCTGTTCCTTAGTCCCACCATGTTTCTTTTCGGACAAACCAGGGTAGGTATTATTACCGACCTGGAAGAAAACGCCCAGACTCAGTTAATTGTCACTGAACTAATCAAAGAAATTGATAAAACAACCGGTGTAAACTTAAAAGTCCAGACTTCAGAAGAACTTCAATTTTTTGACATCTCATCTAAGTCGGAGGCTCAGGACGACTATCGAACGGCAAATGCCAATCTTATCATCTCGATCGGAGGATTATCCACTTCGTCACTGGCTCAACTTGCTAACCTGCCAACCCCTGTCATTGGCCTTGGTGTATTTGACCCTGCCATTCAGGATATACCATTCAAACTTGGAAAGTCAGGTAAGCGGAACTTTACCTATCTGCTCACTTCAAGAGACATTATTGAAGAGCTTCAAAGCTTTCAAAAGTTGGCTGGATTTGAACAGATGACCCTAATCATTGACCCCGCATTAAATAAAACCCTGGCTGGGGCTGGATCAACAAGACAAGTGCTTATAGATTCCATTCAAAATGAGCTGAATATCACCGTGGATATAGCGGTGGCCGGAACACTTGACGAAACCAAAAGTAGTGTAGCGAACGCTGAAGCGGTTTACTTATCAGGGCATTCACCAATCAAAACATCTTTGATGCGGATATCAAGATTGATCGATTGGTAGGTGCTGGCGGAGCAGAAGCTCCAATAGAAATCAGGGTTTCAGGAAGGGATCCGGATGAGCTGTTTAAACTGGCCGACCGTATCAAAGCTAAGTTGTTTGAGACACCTGGTACCATCAACGTAACGGATGATTGGGGAGCCAGGACCAAGAAAGTATATGTGAATATTGACGATAACAGACTGGCACAATCGGGGTTAACCAATCAAGATGTGGCGCTTTCGCTACTTACATCTCTCTCAGGATTTGATGTGGGTGACTTCAGGGAGGAGGATAAAAACATTCCGATTGTGATGCGTGAAGCAAATAGCGAAGAAATCAGCTACAACGACATTGAAAATCTGACCGTATTCTCCCAGATGACCGGTTCCAGCAACCCACTTGCACAGGTCGCAGAGATTGAGGTGCCATGGCAGTATTCCAAAATCCGCCGAAGAAACCTCAAACGAAGCATATCCATCCAAAGTGGAGTAAAGGGCGGGTACCTCGCTAGTGAAGTCATGGAGACCTTGAGGCCATTCATGGAAGAAGAAAAAGCCGGATGGAAAAATGGCTATCTCTATGAGTTTGGAGGAGATGCAGAAGGTAGTAACGATGCGATGGGAGCTATCGCCTTAAACCTGCCACTATCCTTTTTTATCATCATCCTTTTACTAGTCATCCAATTCAATTCGTTCAGAAAAGCGACCATCATATTGATAACCATACCGCTGGCCATTGTAGGGGTAACAGCTGGACTTTTGGGAACGAATTCTTTCTTTAGTTTCACAGCATTTCTGGGTATCATTTCATTGGCTGGGATCATCATCAATGATGCCATTGTGCTGGTAGATAAAATCGGAACTGAACTGGAAAGCGGAAAGTCATTGATGGATAGCGTTAAAAAATCCGCCAATGATCGTTTCAGTCCTATCTTATTAACAACGCTTACTACTTCGTGTGGTATGATTCCTTTGTGGACGGGTGGGGGAGCGTTATGGTCTCCCATGGCAATTACCATGATTTTTGGACTGCTGTTTGCGACAATCGTACTGCTGATTTTTGTGCCGGTGATATACAGCTTACTCTTCCATAAGAAGCAATAAATTAAAGGCATAAAAAAATCATTTGGACCTTTAATACAATAATCTTCCATCTTTGAATAATAACCGGATAAAAATTTTCATACCCTCGTCGGTGTTGTCACAGTCACAAGACCAACAATGGCGAGATCCGGTCCAGAGTAAAAAGGATGAAAAATTTAAACTGACAGTCTTAAGAGGCGGCAAAATGGTCACCCCTGGGATTGAGTAGATGGCCTAAATTCAGTATATGCTGTTTGTTTGGGTGGATGAAAATTACTTCTGCTCCTTTTCCATATCTGTTTACATTCCCGTGGTTACGGAAAAATATTAGGCCTCCTGCAATTTCTTTTTTTCGAGGTATTCATCGTATGTACTTAATGTGTCCAGAAAGCCGTCTGGTCTTATTTCTAACACACGGTCTGCAATGGTTTGGGTGAATGTGTGATCATGGGAAGTAAAAAGCGCGGTACCGGGGAAATTAATCAACGCATTGTTCAATGCCGTTATCGACTCAAGGTCCAGATGGTTGGTTGGTTCATCCAGGATAAGAAGGTTAGCCCCTTGCAACATCATCCGGGAGATCATGCATCGTACTTTTTCACCTCCTGAAAGCACACTTGCTTTTTTCAGCGATTCCTGGCCTGAGAATAGCATCTTACCTAAAAAACCACGGATGTAAACCTCATCATTTGCTCCTTCTGAAAATTGACGCAGCCAGTCTATCAGGTTATCATCCGTGTTGAAATATTCATCATTATTATTGGGTAAATAAGCGGTGGTGATGGTTTGACCAAACCTGAAACTACCGGTAGTGGCTTGCTTTTCGCCCATCAACACCTGAAAGAATGAAGTAATAGCGAGACTATCATCAGATACTACCGTGATTTTATCGCCTCGATTGACAAACAAATCAACATCTTTAAAGAGAAACGCTCCGGTCTCCGTCTGATAGCTAAGCTTTTCCAGGGACAATATTTGATCACCGGCTGTCCTGTTCTGTGAGAAAATGATGGCGGGATACTTTCTGTTTGAAGGTTGTATGTCTTCTATATTTATTTTATCCAGCAGCTTCTTTCTACTGGTCGCTTGCTTTGATTTAGCGGCATTCGCACTGAAGCGGGCAATGAAATCCTGAAGCTCTTTTTTCTTTTCCTCAGCCTTTTTATTGGAGGAGGCCCGCTGGCTGAGCGCGAGCTGGCTGGATTCATACCAAAATGAATAGTTTCCCGTGAACAGCTTGATGGCTCCAAAATCTATATCCGCAATGTGTGTACAAATGGCATCCAAAAAGTGCCTGTCGTGAGAAACTACGATCAAGGTATTATTAAACTTCAGTAAGTGGTCTTCCAGCCAGGAGACAGTCTGTATGTCCAGGTCGTTGGTGGGCTCATCCAATATGAGGACGTCTGGGTTACCAAAGAGTGCCTGGGCAAGCAGCACACGTACTTTTTCGCTGCCATTCAGGTCTTTTACCAGGGTATAGTGTTTTTCCTCTGCTATTTTAAGTCCACTTAATAAGGAGGCCGCATCTGATTCTGCATTCCAGCCATCCATATCAGCAAATTGTTCCTCCAGTTCAGATACCCGATGGCCGTCTGCTTCGTTGAAATCAGTCTTTGCATAGATGGCATCTTTTTCCTGCATGATGTCCCAAAGTTTTTTATGGCCCATAAGGACAGTATCCATAACAGGCACCTCGTCGTACTCATGGTGATTTTGTTTTAGAATGGCCAGGCGTTTTCCAGGCTCCAATTTTATCTCCCCTGAATTGGGGGTCACCTCCCCGGACAGTATTTTTAAAAATGTAGACTTTCCTGCACCATTGGCCCCGATGATACCATAGCAATTGCCCGGGGTGAAATTGACGTTTACTCCATCGAAGAGGATCCTTTTACCGTACTGTAGTGAGATGTTGTGTGCTGCTATCACGTTTTATTAAAAATCAGTCCGCAAAGGTATGTTTTTCATTTTCACAGTGAAGGATATTATGGAGAAGAAAAGAAGAAAATTTACAGTCGCTTCCGAGTGTAGAAAAGCATGAGGATGACCGGAAAAAGCTGGAGGGAAGGCACCCGTTAATTTATTAGAGGTCTTGTATTGGATATCGTTTTACAATCCACTTATGGTAAACAATCTATCTATCTGCTTGGTCGCAATCGATGATTTTCTCAAAGCCAGATTGATGTCTCTATGATCAGGATGTTGGTAGCTTATTTTCTAATGCTATTTGCGTAGCAATTTTATGAACGCTCATTTTTTTAATCGTAATTATGCATGCCAAAAATATATTTAGGCCGTTCTGTTTTGAATCAGCGTGAGCACGAGAGCAAACCCTTCCCCTAGATCAAGGGACTAGTGGTAAAAGGCCAAGCAACAACCAGCATGAAAATAGTCCGTGTGATAGGTAGTTATAATATGGGTTTGTTTCAGAAGCGTTTCATTGAATAATCACTTTCAATGCACAGGTAATGAATTAAAATGGTAGTCGTGAAAAGTGGTTAAATTGCTAGTACATGCAAGAACCTCAAATAGTTAAGGCCTGGGTCCATGAGTATACAGATTACTTGCTGCATTTGGCAATATACAAACCAATGACAGAAAGTTATCAGAAGATCTGGTACAAGATACTTTTGTAGCTGCACTAGAATCAATCGCTACCTTTAAAGGTAAGAGTAGCCCAAAAACCTGGCTTGTTTCTATTTTGAAAAATAAAATTCTGGATCATTTCAGAAAAGAAGCGAGAATCAAAACGACCGCATTATCGGAAGCAGAATCACAACCAGAGCACTTTTCAGGCTACAGAAGGTGGAAGCGTGAAGCAAGGCCAAATACATGGAATACGGAGTCTGAAAAATTGATGGACGATCCAGAATTCCAAAGGGTGTTGAAAACCTGTCTGGCAAACCTGCCTGCGAATCATGAAGCAGTTTTGAGATTAAAATTTCTTGAAAGAGTGGATTCTGAAGAAATTTGTCAGGATTTAGATATTTCGCCGTCCAATTATTGGCAGCTATTACATAGGGCCAAATTGAAATTGAGAAAATGTATGGAAATTAATTGGTTTAAAACGAATTGACGCATGAGAGGACTAATGAACTTTTTTTTTCTATCCTGCCAGAAATCAACCAAATTGATTGAGAAAAAGCTCAATACAAAGTTGTCTTTCAAAGAAAACCTAAGACTCAGGATTCATCTTAGTATGTGCAACGCATGTACCAGATTTGGTAAGCAATCCATCTTCATTGACAAATCAATTGAGCATTTGCATAAAAAAAAAGCGACCAAATCAGATCACAATCACCTAACTGAGAAAATTATAAAAAGTCTCGATTCAAAATAATTTTTTTTACCTGTCAGGGTTTGGAAGTTTCTCCGTCTAATGGTATATACCTCGGAGAATATGAAAAGAAAATACCTAAGGATAGGCCTCATCGTTTTATTTATTGGCGTAATCGTTGCAATTGCAATTGTCTTGTACCTCTATAACATGCCGCACAGGGATGTTCAGGCAGCTCAGATTGATTACAGTCTTAGCGTTGAGGAGATAGTTGGCGAATACCTTGCGGACGAATCTCAGGCCAATAATAAATACCTCCAGGAAGAAGGCCAGTCCAAAATTTTGGCTGTGAGCGGCTCTGTAAAAAGCATTTCACAAAATCTTGAGGGCAACTATGTGGTGTTACTCACGGGAAATGCACCTTCAGGAGTAAGATGCACTTTTATGACCACTTCAAATAAGAATGCGACAAATCTGAAGGTAGGTGAGAACGTCACCATCAAAGGTGTGATAAGGTCTGGAGCGGCCTATGACGAAGACCTTGAGCTATACGAAGACGTGATTCTTGATAAGTGTGATATTATTTAAAAATTTTACAAACAATAAATATGATAAAAATGAAAAAGACAGTTTTACTAGCGTTTACGGCATTTGCTTTCGCTACCGCTACTTTTGCGCAGGACAAATTTATCAGCAAGGATGGGAGCATTAATTTCTTCTCTACCACGCCTGCTGAAGACATTTCTTCTAATAATTATTCACTCACGAGTACACTCGATCCGGGCACAGGAGATGTTGTTTTTTCTGTTCCCATGCAGGGATTTGAATTTGAGAAAAGTCTTATGCAACAGCATTTTAACAGTAAAAAATTCCTGAACACAAAAAAATACCCAAAAGGAAAATTTGTAGGTAAAATTACTAACCTATCAGATATTGATTTCTCCAAAGACGGTAAATATGATGCGAATGTTTCTGGGGAACTTTCTATTCACGGGGTCACTAATCAAATAAATGAAGAAGGTACAATTACTGTTGAGGGCGAAAAAGTGACTGTTGATTCGAAATTTAAGGTAACACTTGCTGATTACGAAATTGCTTTTAAAAAAGGCAAACCCTCTACCAATATTGCTAAAGTGGTAGATGTAACAGTGAAGTCAGTTTTCAATAAATAATTAGTTGTTCTTTCAATAGTCATCGCCACTGCACGATGACTATTATTATATCCACTCATGTATGATAATTATCGATCAAAACATAGATATGCTGGGCCAAATGAAAAACATCTTGTTTCATTTCGAAGAGAATACATTCGTAGAACCCCGTACGTATCTCAATAACTCTACCATTGGTCAGCATTTCAGGCACATCCTTGAGTTTTACCAATGTCTATCAGACCAATTGTCGTGCAGAGAAATTTGTTATGATGATCGAAAGCGGGATTTGAACCTTGAAACCAATATCGGTTTTGCTCATCAGACGATTGATGATCTTTCATCGCAATTATCCTTGATCAAAGGTAATGCGCCTCTCAAGTTGATCGCGAGTTATGATCCTCAGAGTGAGCAAAAAGAGATTATGCCATCTTCTGTACAACGGGAGCTTGCTTATCTGCTTGATCACACGATCCATCACTTGGCGATAGTAAAAATCATGCTAACCCTGGAGGGCATTGCTGTTCCCGGGGATTTTGGAGTGGCACCATCTACGCTCCGTTTTCAAAATCAGAGTAGCAGCAAAGTTTGATTTTAGAAAAACAGGGTGAGGGGCAAATTCACAGATCACGAACTGATTCTTGCACTGAGCGGACGAATGGTCGCATTTGATGCCAAATCACTTGGCGCTTCATTTACTTAACGTAAAATAAATGAGCTTTATTAAAAGAATTTAATGAATGGCAACACTATAGATCTAATTGAGCGAAGACTTGATATTGCTATTGCCAAGAGTGAATTCAAGAGAATCAAACTGTTTATAGCAGCTTTATTCTTGGGCTTACTTATTATGTTCTTTGACTTCTTTGTTGTCGAGGACACAACAAGCTTTTTCAGAAATGAAAATACAAAATTTTTTGTCATGTTTTGGTTTTCGGCATTCCTTTCCTATGAGATTATAGGATTTTTCATAGCTAGAAACTATCTCAGGAAAAAAGAAATTGTCCCTGAATTCATGAAAATAGGGAATGTAATTATTGAGGCAACTTTTCCTGGTATACTAATCTTTATTCTTTGTTACATAGAACAGTCTGTCATTTTCCTGGATTCACCACTACTGTTTTTCTACTTCATACTTATAATAGTGTCCGCACTTAACCTTGAAATAAAGCTGGGTCTGATAACAGGATTGATATCTGCCGGAGGGTATTTGTTTGTGACTGTTTGGGCAATAAACGCTTTCGATGCTGCCAATGAAATCCTTCACTTTCCACCCATCCTTTATGTAGCCCGAAGCTTTTTTATGTTAATTGCTGCATTGAGTTCAGTTTTTGTTGCAAAAGAAATTAAAAGCAGAGAACTGCAATCTTCGAAATTGATAAGCCAGAAAATTGAAATAGAATCACTTTTTGGGCAACAGGTCTCAAAGAAGGTAGCAGAAACTTTGCTAGCCGATAACTACACAAACAAGAAGCGGGAAGTATCTATATTGTTTATGGATATCAGAAACTTTAGCACGTTTGCTGAACATCATGATCCCAATGAAGTTATCGAATTTCAAAACAGATTCTTTGGTCCAATAATCCGGATTATCGATAATTATAATGGGATTACCAACCAGATTTTTGGAGATGGATTAATGGCCACTTTTGGTGCTCCTATGAAGGATAAAAATCATGTGGAAAATGCATTGAAGGCCGGTCTTGAAATTATCTCCAGGGTAGAACAACTATCATCTTCCAAAGTAATTCCGAAAACACGAATAGGTATTGGCCTTCATACAGGAAAAGTGGTAATGGGTAACATTGGCAATGAAATGAGAAGGCAGTTTTCGATTACAGGAACTGCCGTCATTATTGCCTCAAGGATTGAACAGTTAAATAAGAAATACGGAACTCAATTTCTGATATCACAAGAATTTTTGGATCAATTAGATCAAAAAGCGTATTCATTTGAACTGATTGATGAATTAAAAGTCAAGAACATTGACCACCTGATCCGAGTGTATAAAGTGGCCTGAAATCCATTTGTCTCGGGGTTTTAAATACTTTGGATTGATGCTAAAAGTATTTGCCTGCCCGGCATGAGGGCATACAGCAAACGTTTTAAGAACTACTGGTTTGTGAACCTTAAAAACTGTCAACTAGATGCTTGGAGCAAGACAGACTATGGCCATATGTTTTTAAAGAACCAACTCAATACTTGCTGAAAAAGCCAGAATAATCGAAAATCCTCAACAGGCTCCCGAATATATTGATTCAAGGTATAAATTAAACCAACAATATATTGTTTTATTTAAAATTCCGAATAACTATTTTAGTCTAAATCACTTCATATTCACATTATGATAATCTATATTTCGCAAAGATTGCATGAATGGTTTTTTTAGTGAGTACCGTTCCGATAAAGATATAATCTACGTATCTATAAAAAATGAAATTGATAATGCGTTATTTGTTGAGTTGACTAATCATATTGATCGATTGTTTGGTCACTTAGAGCATCGTTTCATTTTGTCCAATTTTGAAGTTTCCAAAATACGATTTAATCTCTCATTAATTAACTTAAATCTGGCAGATATTTGTCGTTCGATGGAATCAAAACTCAAAAACTACGAGTTTTCTTGCCATGCAATCTACTCTTCCAGTACGGATCTGACTATTCTGCACGCCTTCAAAGAAACCAGTAAGGGCTTAGATAACTACCAAGTGGAGATTTTTGAATCAGAAACAGAGGCAAGGCAGTGGCTGCAAGAAAAAAGAAATCAATTCTTGGCATGATTCCATTGTAGAGACCACCGAGATCATATTATACTACACTATCCTGGTAAAATCTTTATAAATCTGTAGTTAAATCCAAGCTGCTAGTTTCCTCAACATATGTAAACAGGGATAAGATGGTGAAATGGTAATTTTGATTTGCTTTGTTATAATACCTGGTTTTATTGATGAATTATTTTCTCAAATACTTATTGGCGTTTCTAGTGGCGGTTTTTTCGACAATAGGTTTAGTTTGGATGCTTATGCCTGATCTATCCAGCAATCTAATGCGTATGGAACTACTTGAGGGGGCAGGGCTAAGCACCCAAATCAGCGACTTGGCATCATTCTTTTTAACCTTAGGAGTTTGCATTTTTATAGGAATAAAAACCCAAAATCGAATTTGGTTTTATCCTGCGATTTTAATGCTCGTTTTCACCGCGTTTGGTAGATGTGTTACTTGGCTATTGCACGGTGCTTTCTTACCAATCGATATGATCATTATCGAGGTTTTTACGGCTGTATTGCTGTTTTATGCTTCCAATAAACTTAGAAATGAAAACCGGCAATAGGTAAACAATAACATACGGATCTTTATCTATTCTGGGAGTACCGCCTAGTAGAAAATCTTTAGATCCGATCATTATTCAACATATGTATACAATGTAAATACCCGATAAGCTAAAACTTCGTAGGAAAAACTAAATCCAAAAAAAAAATGAGCATTCAATTTTCCAATATCCGTTATTTCTTTATTCTACTACTGCTATCAGCTATTATTGGTGCTTGTGGCTCCTTGAAAAAGCTACACTACAACCGTCATCGTGAAGTTATACTATCCAATTCCATTCCTGAAATAGACAAAACAAGGGATGTTAAGATTTTGACTGCATTCTTTGGATTAGACAATGGACTGCCTAACCTTTCAAGGTTTTTGTATAAAAATGCGCCTGGTCAAGATGGTATGCCTGTGGTATTTTCTCACGAACTTGAGCCAAGTACCGTGGATGCTTCTGATTTTGAAGTTGTGACAAAAAATGGTATTGAATTTAAAATTGAAGCATTCACTTTTGTCCCTGCTGAAGAGGCATATGAGCTAAGAACGCTTCTACTTATCGGGGAGTACGGCAATCACCCTGATAACCCACCGATTGAGTTGAAAGTGGTTGGAGACTTGATGACCAGAACAGGCGTTAACTATAAAGGTCAAAGCAAAGAAATTATCCCATTATTAGAGGGGCCTATTTTAAGCTATGCAGAGTATTTTACTTTTGATAACGATTACCCCTACCTTGCAAAGGGTTTCGGATGTGATTGCCCGAAAGAAACAACCAAAACAGTGGTTAAAGCTGTCTGGGCAGGAGGTGTTAGAGCTGTCAATGGAGAAGAGTTGGGAGATAATGAACTGAGTGCTTTTGAAATAACTCTAGTTCAAGAAATGGATACTCTGACCGTAACTCCATTTCAATTAGCGGATTTATCAGATAACGACAATAACATCGACTTGTGCTTAAAAGAAGATGGTACCCCAATCAAATTGGTAGTTAAAGAAAACACTGCTATTGATCCAAGAGATGATAAAAATCCCAGAACGGAAATTGAGATAGTAAGTAGATGGTAATCAGAGGTTCAAGATGAATTGATAACCCTGTTGAAGTAAAATAATAAATAAAGTGGTGTTTAAAAGTAGCCGTTTGGTTTTCCATTCGGTTATTTTTTATCTATGGACAGAAAGAATGGCGTTACCAAGATCCCCTAGGCACCCAATTACTCTTATTGTTTGGAGTCGTGATAGAAATAGAATAAGATTATAATATGCAAACAAAAATCATATTGGCACTTATTGCAATCTTTAGCATTACTATTCATACCGAAGCTCAAGTTAAATCTGATAGCATACCTGCTCGTAAAAATGCAATAAGAACAAATATTGTACCACCACTTGCAGGATTCAGAACATTGGAAATATCCTATGAGCGTATGATAAGTCCAAAAGTGAGTGTTGTAGCAGGATTTGGTGGAAATTGGACGGGCAATAAGTCTGATTTTGTATTGAACTCAGATGCTGACTTGAGTTTTCTAAATAGGGATATTAAAAATCGTTATATTATTACCGAAGTTCGTCGCATTATTAATTTCAGTGATTGTGATTATAAATCACCATCTGGTTTTTATGTAGGAGGCTTTGCTCGGTATAATGTG
>DAXETV010000050.1:0-29913 GCA_051155775.1 Cyclobacteriaceae bacterium
TAACTATTCTAAGAGAAGACCCCT
The DNA here is from genome assembly GCA_051155775.1 of Cyclobacteriaceae bacterium. Taxonomy (GTDB): domain Bacteria; phylum Bacteroidota; class Bacteroidia; order Cytophagales; family Cyclobacteriaceae; genus CAYSCZ01. Next base: position 25 of record DAXETV010000050.1, read on the forward strand.
AAATTATTAATAATCGATTGAATTTTATTATCGGCTTTTTCCTTAGTGGCGTTAAGGGTACCAGGTGATGTAACTTCCATGTGGACACCAAAATAGAATTTGATCTTAGGTTCTGTACCGGAGGGTCTCACACTAATTTTGCTCCCTTCCTCCGTAAAAAATTGCAGAACATTTGATTTTGGAAAATCTAATCTGTCTACATTATCATTTTTCAAGTCACGCACCTCCTGGGATTGATAATCCAAAATTTTCACAAGTTTTGATCCGCCTAATTCATTTGGAGGGTCTTCTCTGAACATTTTCATAATTTGTTCAATTTCTTCAGCACCTTGTTTACCTTTTTTAGTCAGCGATTTTAAAGATTCCTTGTAATAGCCATATTTTAAGTACAGGTCATTCAGTGTTTCGAATAATGATTTTCCCTGGTCTTTGAAATAAGCAGCCATTTCTGCAATCATAACACAAGAAGCAATAGCATCTTTATCCCTTACCTTGTCTCCAATTAAGTACCCATAACTTTCTTCACCACCACCAATAAATTTTTCCTTTCCTTCAAGTTTTCGGATTAATTCAGCGATGTATTTGAAGCCGGTCAATGTGTTATAACACTTCACACCATAATCATCAGCTATCACCTGGATCAACTCTGTGGTGACAATGGTTTTCACAACATATTCCTTACCTTCTAACCGCTTATTTTTTCCCCAAACATCCAGTAAGTAATAGACAAGTAGCGCACCCGTTTGATTTCCGTTAAGCAACTGATATTCGTTGTTATCATTCTTAATAGCGATGCCAACCCTATCAGCATCAGGATCTGTAGCCATAATTAATTCAGCATCATGTTCCTCAGCTTTCTTAAGGGCTAAACTCAGTGCCTCTGCTTCTTCGGGGTTAGGGTATACAACAGTTGGGAAATCACCATCCGGACTATTCTGTGCTTCCACAGGGATTACATTCTTAAAACCCAAAGCATTTAAAGCCCGGGGCACTAATTTATAACCGGTTCCATGAATAGGGGAGTAGACAATTTTAAGGTCGGACTGATTTTGGATGGCTTCTTCTGAGAGGGATAATTCCCTGATGACATCAATATATTTTTTATCAATAGCTTCTCCAAGAACCTCTATGTGATTTTCATTTTTATTAAAGTTGATATCATTGATGCTTTTAATTGCTTTAACTTCTTTGATTACACCTTTATCGTGCGGAGGGATTAATTGGGCACCATCTTCCCAGTAGGCCTTATAACCGTTGTATTCTTTGGGATTATGCGACGCTGTGACTACTATTCCACTATTGCAGCCCAGTTCTCTGATGGTGTAAGACAATTCGGGGGTTGGCCTTAGTTCATCAAACAAGTAAACATGTATACCATTAGCAGAAAAAATGTTTGCAGCCGTTTCTGCAAAAAATGGGCTGTTGTTCCTGCTGTCATGGGCTACAGCAACTTTAAGTGGCTCGCCTGGGTAGGTTTTCTTCAAATAGTTGCAAAGACCCTGGGTTGCCATACCTACTGTGTATTTGTTCATGCGGTTGCTACCAACACCCATTATTCCCCTTAGGCCACCAGTCCCAAATTCTAAATCTTTGTAAAACGAATCGACTAATTCGCTACCATTTTCTGATACTAATTCATTAATCGATTTTTTAGTTTCATCATCAATGTTGCTGGATAACCAGGCATCAACTTTTTCTTTTATTTCCTGAGTCATGTTCGATTGGGTTTATATTTCAGGTATAAGTTAAATATTCAAATCTAATAACCAAGCACAGATTTTACTCTATCTAACACAGCATTTCCTATTTCCCTTGCTTTTTTCTCTCCTTTTTCCAATTCTTCATTTAAAAGCAATTCGTCGTGGTAGTATTCATTAAAAAGTTTTCTTTGGTTGCTAAACTTATCGAGGATTAGTCCAAGTAATTCTTTTTTTGCGTGGCCATATCCATAGTTACCTGCAAGGTATTTTTCCCTCATAATTTTTGACTCAGATTCACTGGCGATCAAGCGGAAAATATTGTAAACATTATCCTCCTCGGGAATTTTAGGTTCTTCCAGCGATTTGCTGTCAGTAACAATAGACATAATATTTTTCTTTAGTGCTTTCTCGGGCAGAAAAATGTCAATGGTATTTTTATAGGTCTTGCTCATTTTATTGCCGTCAGTGCCGGGGATGGTCATTACATTTTCATCTATTTGTGCTTCTGGAATAATCAATATATCGCCGAATTGATTATTAAATGAAGCTGCGATATCCCTGGTCATTTCCATGTGCTGCTTTTGATCTTTACCCACAGGCACAATATTGGCATCATACATCAATATGTCAGAGGCCATTAACACAGGATAGGTAAATAGCCCGGCATTTACATCTGCCAAGCGGTCGGATTTGTCCTTAAATGAATGAGCATTGGCCAACATAGGATAGGGGGTGTAACATCCTAAAATCCATGTAAGTTCACACACTTCAGGTATCCTGGATTGTCGGTAAAAGATGTTTTTATTCGTATCAAAGCCACAAGCTATCCATGCAGCGGCTACTGCTTTGGTGTTATCTGTTCTTATCTGTGGGTCTTTGATTGTGGTTAATGAATGTAGGTCGGCTATAAAGAATAATGAATCGTTTTTTTCATCCTTTGATAATTCTATCGCTGGCATTATAGCGCCTAGTAAATTACCAAGATGTGGTCTGCCGGAACTTTGTATACCTGTTAATATTCGTGCCATCGAACAATTTTGCTCTAAAATAAATAAATCAACACATATTAAATGCCCATAATTCTGCCCACATGTTAATTTTACATGATGAGGTTATATTTAATTTGTTTGATCATCTGCTTAAGCCACTTGCTCAGAGCCCAGGTTGATGGTCTTTTGGTCTTTGAATCAATGAATCATGATTTTGGCACTATTTCTCAATCCGGCGGCCCTGTAAGGCATTCTTTTGTTTTTACCAATGGCGGTAATCACTCTATTCAGCTAATCAATGTCAATTCTTCCTGTGGATGTACAGTGCCGGAGTGGTCAGGTATGCCACTTGAACCACAGGATACTGGTAAAATTGTAGTAGCGTTTAACCCATTAAACCGGCCGGGGTTATTTTATAAAACACTGCTCGTTGAGACTAATAATAAAGACGCTGTTTACAAGCTTTCAATTCAAGGTAAAGTCTTACCCAGTCAGGATTTTATTGAGGTAGAACTGCCAGTAAAAATTGGTAACCTGAGATTCAAGTACCAATCTCTCAATCTTGGTAAAGTGGTTCAGGGAAGAAATAATGAAAAAACATTTCCAATATATAATGATAGTGACGATCCAATACCACTTTTATCTTTTGTTATTAGTAAACCGGCACATATCGATTTAGCTTTTGAGCCGGACACCCTGGCACCAAAGCAAAGAGGAGAGATACGGGTAATTTACAATTCACAGGATTTAGGTTTGGGATATCGTGCCGATCACCTGACTATTATTGATAGTATGGCGAGTACTCCAATTAATTTGGATGTTTTTGCCACGGTAGAAGAAAAAATCGATTTATTACAGAAAGGTCAGTTGAAGAATGCACCCCGGATTGAATTTTTCCAAACGGAATATGATTTTGGTAAAATTGAACAAGATGAAATTGTTACTAAGGAAATTGCTTTTACCAACACTGGTTTTTCTGACCTAACCATAAAGGAAGTCAAATCTAATTGTGGTTGCCTGATTGCCAGGTTGTCAGAGGATGTTATCCATCCGAATGATACTGCAAAATTATCAATTCTACTTGATCCTGAGTCAAGGAGAGGGAGTCAGTACAAAATGATCAATATCTATTCAAATGATCCTTTGAATCCTAATCAAAGGATTTTAATCAAAGCAAGAATTAAAGTTGATAAATAAATATTAGTCTGCACCCATAGCCTCTAGCGTCACATCATTATTAAAAGGGTATGTGTTGTTATCCCTATTGATATCGGCCATTCTATATGACGGGTCACTGACTATGGATTGGATATCTTCTATTGGACGGCTTATGTCGAAGCTATAATACGGGTATACCCAGGGCCATGCTTCTATGGTTTTCATCTCAAAATCATTTTCGTTATTCTTTGAGCCAAGCATGATCTTCAAGGGTATATTGTAATTAGTTTTGCTGCTGTCGTTGAATGTTACAACTACATCCAATGGCATGGGGACTTTACCGATTTTTTCTAACTGCACTGTTGTAATATTTCCTTTATCCATAACTGCTTTGATGCCATAATCAATTGTTTTTGTTGAATTTATCCAAAAGTCTAATAACCAATTAAGTTCAATTCCGGTGGATTTTTCAGCGATCCTAATGAAGTCATTAGGCCTGGGATGCTTGAACTTCCACTTGTTAAAAAATGATTTCATGATTTGATCTCTTTGTTTTTCCCCGACAATATATCCGAGTTGATTCAAAAAAATAAGCCCCTTAACGTAAGAAGCAACACCATATGCTCTATTGGTTGAAAAGTGATCTGAATGGGTTGTCAAAGGCTCTTCTATCCCTCTTAAGACTAATGACCTGTAAGACCTATTGGCATATAAAAGCGGATTAGCTGAATTCCTGCCCAATAGGCTATCACCAATTATTGCATCATAATAAGAGGTAAAGCCTTCATCCATCCATGCATAATAAGATTCATTAAAAGCAAGCATCATTTGAAACCAGCTATGAATTATTTCATGAACCGTAACACTTACCAACCCTTCAAAAGACCCTTCTCCATTTATAAAAGTACACATTGGGTACTCCATACCTCCATCGCCACCCTGAATGACGGAATATTGTTTGTAAGGATACTGGCCAACAAATTGATTCATCATCTCAAAGGTTTTTACTCCGATTTCAACGAGTTTTTTCCAGGTTTCTGTGGTTTTATCATTTTCCTGGTAGAAATAATGAATTTGCATATCATTTGGGCCGGAGGTAATAACGTGTTTGTAATCCGGATCGGCCGCCCATGCGAAGTCGATCACATTTTCAGCAATAAAATGCCAGGTTAGTTTTCCGTTTTTTACCTTTTTCTTCGCTTCATCTTTACTTATATATCCGTGCCCCACATCTTCCGGGTTTAGCAATATCCCAGTGCCACCAATAACATATTTTTCATCCATTTGAATTTTCACATCAAAATCTCCCCAAATACTATGGAACTCTCTTCCGATATATGGATGCGTATGCCATCCTTCATGGTCATATTCAGCAACTTTGGGATACCATTGTGCCATTGAAAATTCTATTCCTTCTTTGTTGTCCCTCCCTGATCTTCTTATTTGAAGGGGTACCTGACTTTCAAATTCTATAAAAAACTTCGAATCACTACCGGGATGGATTGGCTTGTCCAGCTCAATCTTCAGGATCGTACCAATTACCTGGTAGTTAAGTTTGCTGCCCTTTTGTTTTACACTTTTAATTTTATGGTACCCGATTTCATCATCATTTAACTTAAATATTCTATTTTTTACTCTGGAATCAGGGTCACTAATGGTTCTTGACCTAACATCCATCATGCTACCTGGTTGAAAGGCATTGAAATAAAGATGCATGAAAAGGTGATATAAGGTATCAGGTGAATTATTTGTGTATATGATTTTTTCATTACCTGTAAACTGATGGTTTTCAGCGTCCATATCTATTTCAATCGTATAACTGATCCGTTGTTGCCAGTAATTAGATTGAGGATATACTAAATGCATGGTTAGTGTTAAAAGAAAGACTGAGAGGAGTTTTTTCATTGGAGAGAAATGTTAAGATACTATTAATTCATTTTTATCGAATGCATTAAATCTATTAAATGCAATAATTTATTACCAATTTTTTAAGGTACTTTAATTATCTGATTAGCAACTTAAGGCACAGTTGCGAGGGATTTTTAAAAATAAGTTAACAGAGAGTTAAAATACAGGCCTTCTGGAATCATTAACATTACTTATTATCCTATTTTGACATGAATCCAAAAAAAATCATTGAATTTATACTTATTTTCCTGCTTGCTATTGGCTCTGCTTTAATATTTACCTTGGGTGTATTTTATAAGTTTCTCGAACTGATCTTCTTGATGCTTTTTTCTAAATCAACCGACCAAAAATCTTAAATATCTAAATTGGCGTATTTTGCATATTTTTCAATGAATTCTCTTCTCGGAGATACTTCATCACCCATTAAAACGGAAAATAGATGATCCGTTTCAGCTGCAGATTCAATGGTAACCTGTTTTAAACTTCTATTTTCCGGGTTCATAGTTGTTTCCCATAATTGCTCCGGATTCATTTCTCCCAGGCCCTTATAGCGTTGTACGCCAATCTTATCTTCTTTGCCATTAGAAATTTCTTTTATGATCCGCTCACGATCTTCTTCAGACCAGGCATAATGAAGTGATTTCCCTTTTTTGAGCTGATATAAGGGAGGTAATGCAATGTATAAATAGCCATTTTCAATAATCTCACGCATGTACCTGAAAAAGAAGGTTAAGATTAAAGTTCTGATATGACTACCATCGATATCAGCATCAGTCATAATGATGATCTTATGGTATCTAAGCTTATTAAGGTTCAATGCTTTGTCATCATCTTCTGTTCCAAAAGATACACCCAATGCGGTGATCATATTTTTTATCTCATCGTTATCATATATTTTATGTTCTAAGGCCTTCTCCACATTAAGGATTTTTCCCCTGAGGGGAAGGATAGCCTGGAACCTTCTGTCCCTGCCTTGTTTTGCCGATCCACCGGCTGAATCGCCTTCCACAAGGTAAAGCTCTGATGTAGCCGGATCTTTATCGGAGCAATCAGCTAACTTTCCCGGAAGGCCGGTTCCACTGAGGACGTTTTTTCGTTGCACCATCTCTCTGGCTTTTCTGGCTGCATGTCTTGCCTGTGCAGCAACAATAACCTTGGAGATTATTTGCTTTGATTCCTTGGGATGTTCTTCTAAAAAAATATTCAGGGCATCGCTCACGCAAGCATCTACAGCTCCCATAGCTTCCGAGTTTCCGAGTTTAGTCTTGGTTTGCCCTTCAAATTGAGGCTCGGCAATTTTAACGGATATAACGGCGGTCAATCCTTCACGGAAATCATCACCGCTTATTTCTACTTTTACTTTATCCAACTGACCGGATTTGTCGGCGTAATTTTTTAAAGTCCTTGTTAAAGCACGTCTAAATCCTGACACATGTGTTCCACCCTCAATTGTATTGATGTTATTAACATAGGAAACCACATTTTCATTGAATGAATTATTGTAAATTAGTGCTAACTGTACGGGTACCTCATTTTTTTCTCCTTCAATATATATAGGTTCAGGAATTATTTTTTCCCTGTTTGAATCCAGATAATTAACGAATTCAACCAAACCTCCTTCAGAGTAAAATTCTTCTTTCTTTATGCCATTACCATCTTCTTTTTCCCTTAAGTCTGTTAAGGTGATTTTTATTCCGGCATTTAAGAAGGCAAGCTCTCGAAGCCTGGTGGCTATCGTTGCATAATTATATTCGGAGGCGATAAAAATACCCTTATCAGGTTGGAAATGAACGCTGGTTCCCGATAATTCAGTAGGACCTATTTCACGTACCGGGTATTCAGGTACCCCTATGTGATACTCTTGTTCATAGATTTTATTGTTTCTGTAAACCTTTACATGCAAGAAAGAGGATAAAGCGTTTACACAGGATACACCCACACCATGAAGCCCGCCGGAAACTTTGTAAGTATCTTTATCAAATTTGCCACCGGCATGCAATACAGTCATTACAACTTCGAGGGCTGATCTTCCTTCCTTTTCATGTAGATCAACAGGAATTCCCCTGCCATTATCGTCCACAGTCACGGAATTGCCTTCGTGTATTGTTACATTGATTTGATCACAATACCCTGCAAGGGCCTCATCAATTGAGTTATCAACAACCTCCCAAACCAGATGATGCAAACCTTTAGTGCTTACATCTCCTATGTACATTGCAGGTCTTTTTCTTACTGCCTCAAGCCCCTCTAAAATTTGAATATTACTTGCAGAATAATCCGAGGATGGACTTTTTTTCTCTTGCGCCATATGTAATTATACCAATAAAATGATAACAAAGATAAATTAAATTAGCCTATTAGGTTAATAATTAATTTCTTTTAAATAAACTATTTCTTAATACATGAGACAGTATAGATACTAAAAGTTGATGGAATAAATTTTTTGATTGTCAAAATGTATCTGATTTTCGCTTGGGCCCTATATAGCCTATGTTCAACCCGAATATCAGAGGAATGGCTAATTGATTTTGATTGATTGATGAAAATGTATCATTTATATCTTCTTGAGGTGAGAAGTTTTTATCGAAAGTTCTTACTCCTATCCCTACACCAACAAACAGATCTATTGTTAAACCGGCATTTCCAACATCCTGAAACCATCTGTTTCCAAATATAAACCCGTAAGTATAGTTTACTTCATCAGCTTCCAGTTCTAAATTATTTTGAATGCTTTCGGTTGGATCTATGTATGTCTTATGATTAAGATATTCTATTGCTAACTGGTGACCAATATAGATTTGTCCCAGTTTTCGTTCCGGGTAGTAAAATTTTTGTCGAAATGAAAATTGACCACCTTTAAATTGAAGTTTATTTACTTCCTGGGTTTCAGAGAACAGTGGATCGTTTCTCAAGGTGAATCCCAACTCATATCCCAGACGTTCCTGGATGTAATATTCTACAGAAAAAGGCCATCTCCCAATAGGAATAAAAAATGGACTGGTACCGATAATTACGCCCTTATATTCATTTATCCTTGGAATAAAATTCCTCCATTTATTATCGCTAAATTTATAATCAGGGTTCCTGTAGGGAAATTTTAAATTAGATTCATCCGCAATAGTCTCACGCGATTTAAATATAGGATCTTCATTTTCGTAGATTGGTTTATAGTATCCTGCCAGGCTGCCATCGACCTCGAATAATTCCCATTTACCAATACGTTTTTCATCTCTGATTTCCCCCCTCATTTTTAGTTGGCCATTTTTATAATAACCTGTGTATACACCATAACCATTTTCATAGTCAATATCTCCCTCTTTTTTGCCGTCCTCATAATAGTAGGTCCATTGCCCTTCTTTTTTGTTATCAATGATCTTCCCCTGGGCTTTAATGTTACCGGATTGATAATATTCTCTGTAATACCCGGCTCCACCTTCATAACCTCCTAATGCTTTCAACTGGCCACTTTCATAGAATAGCTTCCAGTAGCCTTCTTTTTTACCATCACTTTCTTTGCCAACTGACTTTAATTGTCCCGAGGGGTAATAATAGTACCAATTTCCAACCTTTTTATCATCGATATATCGACCTTCGCTAGCCAGTTCACCATTTTTATGATAGTACTTCCAATAGTCAATCTTAAGCCCATTTGAATAGGGTCCTTCCGCTTCTAATTCACCGGACTCATAGAAGAATCTCCACGAGCTGTCACTTTTTCCATCCAGATATATTCCTTCAAGTTTTAGGGATCCACTGTGATAAAATTCTTTGTAAGTTCCATTATCTTTCTCGTAAAACCCCTGACCTTTTAACGTGCCATCCTCATAGAAATAATTCCAGATGCCATCTTTTTTATTTTTTTCGAATTTACCAGCGCTTTTTATTTGCCCGTTTTCATAGTAGTAAGTCCAATCATCCTCTTTTTTAGAGTTTACTAAAACCCCTTTCATTTTAGTATTGCCATTTTCATAAAAGTATTGCCATCTGCCTGTGACCATACCCATGTTGTATTCGCCTTTGGTTTTTATCGAACCATCTTCGAAATAATATTTCCAAATCCCGTGCGGTTTGTTATCAAAATATTTCCCCTGAGCTTTGGTTGAACCATTTAAATAATAAGATGCATATAAACCATGAGGGATGAGGGAAACAGAATCCTTCACGTAAAATCTTTCTTTTATTTTAGTCTCATCGTCGTCATAATATCTTATAACCAATTCCTGGGCATTTAGTATTGAAGCTTTGGATATAAAAAATATGATTATAAAATATTTCATTTAAGCCTGATTTAACACTTCTTGCATCACCCATTTTTTGCCCCATTGTTTTGACTCTTCATCATCCCACAAATCAGGAAAAAATTGAATCCTTTGAAATTTCGGTGGAAGGTACTTTTGCCAATTGGTTCCTCCTGTTGCTGCCAGATTATCAGGAGTTTTTTGTAGATGGCGAACCGCGGATTTGTAATGGGCCAAACCCCAAGTGACATTTATTTTATAATCTAAAGATTTTAACAGCCTTGTTATTTTATGATCATTTATCAGCTTCGTTGGCTCTGTACTTATTTTCCTCCAGATATTTTTTGTGGTCAATGTCTTGGCTTTCTCTTTGAAATAGTGATCGTATTTATCTTCAAATTGCTTTAGTGTTAATGTTTTTTTTCCGCTCGCTAATTCAACAGCCGCAAACTTCCAATAGATGTTATGATACAATTGATCAACGGGGCTATCTAATCTAAACAAATCCTTGCGATCCGGGTGTACCAGGTTATACAAGTCGGTAAAACTGATTTCTATCATTCGATATTGATAGGACTGGAACCCGCTAGAAGGCAACAATGACATCCTAAACTTTAAGAATTGTTCTTTGTCCAATCCATCCACCATGATGTCAAATGAGACGCTTAGGTTATCAAAGTACCTATTTATTCTATTGAGGTGTTTAAACAGTATTTTCCTGTTTAATTCTTCCGCTGTAATTATTTGGTCAATCTCATGAAGGACAAGCTTGAAGTATAACTCAGTGATCTGATGATAGGTAATGAATATGGTTTCATCAGGAAATGAGGTTTTTGGGTTTTGAAGGCTCAGGAGCGTATCCAGGTGAACATAGTCCCAATAAGTCAAATAGTCAGCATAAAGTAATCCGTCAAGATAAGATGATAGGTCCTGACCCATCGCCTCATACTTACTTTCTAGTTTTTTAATTTGATTAAGTATGTTATCCTGCATGATCAAACACAAAAGTGTAAATTTGAGGTAATATTCACTCAAAAACAATCCATTGTTATGGCTACTAGTACATTAACCACAAACGACCACACCACAAAAGGTTTTAATGATCAATTCCAATCTCCTGATTTTTATTCCATTGACGACCTGCTCAATGAAGAGCACAAGCTTATAAGATCTTCAATCCGTGAATTTGTCAAAAAAGAAATTACGCCCTACGTAGAGGACTGGGCAGAGAATAATTACTTTCCTTATGATATTGTGAGGAAATTCGGAGACATTGGTGCTTTTGGGCCTACTATCCCTGTTGAGTTTGGCGGCGGCGGTATGGACCACATAGCTTATGGCTTAATTATGCAGGAAATTGAGCGCGGTGATTCAGGGATGCGGTCTACCGCTTCAGTCCAGGGATCCCTGGTGATGTTTCCTATTTATGCATTTGGGTCGGCATATCAAAAATTAAAATATTTACCAAGATTAGGGTCAGGGGAATTGCTTGGATGCTTCGGGCTCACGGAACCTGATTATGGTTCAAATCCAGGCGGCATGCTAACCCATTTCACAGATGAAGGTGACCATTATCTACTAAACGGGTCTAAGATGTGGATTTCAAATTCCCCTGAAGCGGATATTGCAGTGGTTTGGGCAAAGAATGAAGAGGGAAGGATACATGGCTTAATTGTGGAAAGAGGGATGGAGGGCTTTCATGCCCCGGAAACAAAGGGTAAATGGTCGTTACGGGCCAGCACCACAGGAGAGTTGGTCTTTGATAATGTGAAAGTACCTAAAGAAAACCTTCTGCCTGGGAAAAATGGCTTAGGAGCACCGATGAAATGCCTGGATAAAGCAAGATACGGGATAGCCTGGGGAGCCATAGGAGCAGCTATGGATTGTTATGATTCGGCAAAGAGATACGCCATAGAAAGGATACAATTTGATAAGCCTATTGCTTCATTCCAGTTAATACAAAAAAAACTGGCGGAAATGCTCACTGAAATCACCAAAGGGCAGTTACTCAACTGGAAATTGGGGATGATGATGGATGAAGGTAAGGCCACCTCCGCGCAAATTTCCATGGCTAAAAGAAACAATGTGGAAGTAGCATTAAATATAGCAAGGGAAGCCAGGCAGATACATGGCGGCATGGGTATAACCAATCAATATCCAATTATGCGTCATATGATGAACCTGGAATCTGTAGTTACCTATGAGGGCACTCATGATATACATTTATTGATATTGGGTGCGGAGATAACTGGCATACCAGCTTTTAAATAAAATACCGACCCTCATAAAACAAATGTATTTGGATTAAGTATCCTATATTAGGACATGGTTAAAAGTATATCATATCACCGGGGACTTACGCAAATCACTGAAATAGGTGATGAAAAGGATTTGTTAATAACGGGAAATCTTATTTCTGAGTCAGCATTTGAATTTTATTTTCCGTTCATAGAAACCTTAGATAACCACTTCTTGAAAGGAAATAAAAACCTCAAGGTTTTCTTCTTTGTGAAAAACATTAGCGCAGGGGCCTCCAGGTTTATTGAAAAGGTGATGAAGAGACTCAATCAATATGCTACTAAAAACTCTAATACAATTAGTATTGAATGGTATTATGAGAATGACCATATCCTTAAGCAAGGCAATCGCTTCAAGAAATCAAGTAAATTTTTATTCAATTTACACCGTCAGAAATAAAACGGCTTAACTTAGGTTTAAAATTTTTGTTTCATTTTTTTTTCGAATAACTTGATATTTTCCATGCTTTCTTTTTAGCTTTAGAAGTATAAAAGCATAAAAATAGCTTTCTAACAATCCCAAAACCTTTGTTGTAACATTTTGAATTATTATTTTCTTCTATTGTTGTACCTCGATAAAAATAAGGTTACGTGTTCACTATGTATCGTATGTTGCTTTTTTACTTTAATGCTTGAAGCTCAGAAAGCATCAAAACCTAATTATGCAAAGCCACGGTTGGAGGGTATGACCAATGCAAAGGGTTTGTCGATGACTTATGAAATCTCGCCGAATTACAGGTTGCAGATTCAAACGCCAGAAAATGATGATCAAAGCTCACCATTAGTCAATAATCCTAAGGTTAAATATCAAGTAAGGTTTCCTTTATTGCTCAACCCAAGAAATTGTATTGTAGGAGGTATATCCTTTGAAAAAGAATTTTATAATCTTACGCAAAACGTTGCGGGAGATATTGTGCTAAGCGAGATGGATAACAAAAACCTTTCAAACTTTGGCGCTGAGTTAATCAATATTTTCTCATTTAATAAAAAAGAATATCTTATATCCAGGGCCTCTGTTAATACACTTGGTGATTTTTCTGGCATGTTAGACCTTACATCTGATTATAGGTTATTCACTGTATCATTTTTGTACGGGAAAAAGCTTAATAAGACAAAGGAGATTGGTTATGGATTAGGTATTAGAAAAGAATATGGCAGAACAATGCCATTTCCAATATTCGTCTACAACAAAAATTTCAATACCTCTCTGGGAATTGAAGTATTACTGCCAAAACAGGTTATTCTTAGGAATACCATCAATAAAAGTAACCTCATTTACTTTAAATCATCAATTAACGCTGCTCGATACAAAGTTAATCTGGACAATGCCCAACCCTTTGAAAATTATGTGTTAAGGCAATCTGACGTAAGATTTGGGGCGGGATTTGAAAAGCGGTTATTTTCATTAATATGGTTTGGGTCAGAATTTGGCATTCGCAAAAACATTTCATTGGATATTTCTAATTCTGAAAGATATGCTGTTAACCATACATTAAATTCAAGCTTATCCGGTGGTTTTTATGCTAACTTTTCGGTTTTTCTCGCTCCACCAAGATAGACCCTGAAATTATTTTATCTACTTTATTTTCAAGGTGCATTAGTCGTTCTGCCAGTAGGGATGGCGGGTTCATGTAAGTTGTATACAGTCCTTCAACAATCCATGATTCAAGAATTTCGTTTGTTGCTTTCTTTTCTTCGGGATAATTTGGATCATCTGTAGACAGGATTAACGAGGATTCTTTTACTGACCTTAACCTTCTTATAAATATCGTATGATGGTCAATGAACACTAATATTTTATTAACATAATCAGTTGAAATGTTTTTGATGTTTACTTTTCTAGCCAGCATTAAATCACCATGGTGGATGCCCTGTTGCTGATATTCCATCTCATTACCTTTCATCTCAAAGCATCTGGCCAGGCCAACGAAATGGATTGGTAAATCGATGACCGGTAAATTGGATATGAAGTCCCTGCTGTTATGGCTGACAACATAATCGGAATAGGCGTCTGCGCTTACAAGCTGGATACCATCTTTTTGAATGTTCTTTGATGGCCTCATTTGTTCATGCGCGCGACTAAGTTTTTTGTTCAGCGAGTCGAAACTCAATATTTCATTAATACTGAGTTCTTTCTTTAAGATAAGATCAATTGATATGCCAAAATGGTTAGCTATTTCAATAAGTGTGTCAATTTTAGGTTCTGATCGTTCTTCTTCATAAGCACCAACACTCGGTCTTGCAAGATTGAATATTTTAGCAAATTCAGCCTGACTAAGCTTTTTAACTGACCTTATTTTTTTAATATTTTTACCAATACAGGACATTAAACCTTTCTACTTAATGCTAAAAAAAAGAGCATATCTAAAACCATTAGCTTAAAGATGCGTATTTTTATTCATAAATAATACAAATAGAATGAAATATATATTCCGTCCTCCACCACAACTAAAATTATCAAAAATTAAGATGTGGCATCTATTTATGATTAAATTTGATCATCACCTGAAATAAATTTAAAATGGATAATTATTTTGAAAAAGTAAGAGATTATTTATTAGAACTGGATTTTATCATCAATTATGAAAGTGAAGAGGATGGGGTTATTGTGGTTGAACATGAAGATGATGGAATTAAAAATTGTGCCCTAATCGTTTCAGATCCTCTGGTAATTGTGGAGCAGTATTTATTTGATATCAAAAATGAATCTGCTGAGAAATTTAAAAAGTTACTAATGAAAAGCAGGGATATAATTCATGGGGCATTTGTCTTAGATGAATCAGGGAAAAAAGTCCTATTCAGAAACACACATGAATTAGAGAACCTGGATCTCAATGAAATCGAGGCTACATTTAACTCTTTGGCTATGTTATTATCAGAATATACAGACGAATTAATTGAATTAAGTAAATAGAAAAATCATGAACGTATTTAAGAGAATATTTAAAATAGGGGAAGCTCAGGCTCATTCAGCAGTAGACAGCCTGGAAGATCCCATAAGAATGACCGAACAAGGAATAAGGGATTTGAAAAACGATTTGAATAACAGCTTAAAATCTTTAGCGGAAGTAAAAGCTATGGCCATTCGATCAAAGAATGACATGCAAAACCATAAGAACAAGGCTGAAGATTATGAACAAAAAGCTGTGCTCCTATTAAAGAAAGCACAAAATGGTGAAATAGATGCTTCCGAAGCTGATCGATTAGCCTCCGAGGCTTTATCAAGAAAAGAAGAATCATTAGAAAGTATGAGAACCTCACAATCAGAATATGACAGGTTTCAGCAAAGCCTATCTCAACTTGAAGCAAATGTTAAAAAATTGCGTTCTCAAATAAGCAAATATGAAAATGAACTAAGAACGCTTAAAGCAAGGGTAAGGGTCAGTGATGCCACAAAAAAGCTAAATAAGCAAATGGCCAACATAGATTCCTCCAGTACCATGGGCATGCTTGAAAGAATGAAAGAGAAAGTTAACCAGAATGAAGCATTAGCCGAAGCTTATGGCGATATTGCCAATGAGAGCAAATCTGTGGATGAGGAAATCGATAAAGCACTTGACACACCAGGTGGAGCGAAAACATCAGCAGACCTGTCAGCTTTGAAAGCTAAATTGGGAATCGATAAAGAATAAAATATGGGGGTGCTTAAGCCCCCATTTGTTTTTTTATGAGTGATCTTATTAAATTACTTCTGATAGTTGTTGTTCTTTTGTTTGCATTCAGTTTTTTGTTTGGGTTTCTTTTCAAAGTGGGTATTATAGTCTTAATAGTTTTAGCTGCCATGTATTTGTATAAAAAAGTATTTACGGAATAATGGGTTTATTTGATTTTTTTAAAAAGAAAACGGAGCAATATGATCCTACCAATCTCTCTGTCCGGGATTTAGATGTTGGATTTGTATTTGATTATAATTTAAAAACATGGGTGGTAAAAGAAGCATACGCGTATGATTGGGGGGATAATAACTTTTCTTATGAATTTAAAATTGATAGTGGGGATGAGCAGGCATTTCTAAGTGTAGAAGAAGATAATGAGTTGATATTGTCTTTGACAAAACCCATTAAAATCCATAAAATTGATGAGGATGTGGCCGATGAAATTGAAAAAACTGATAAAGCTCCCCGAAAAATTCATTATGAAGGAGAGAAGTTCTATCTGGATTCTGATTCTGCAGGTTATTTTCATGACAAAAGCAAAGGAGACGATGATTGGGAAGAAATGATTGAGTGGGAATATTTTAATGATGAAGAAGATAAAGTGATATCCATTACCCAGTGGGATGAAAGGACTTTTGAGGCCGCGTTTGGAAAAGTTTTAAAGGAATTTGAAATATCAAATATTTTACCCGGAGAATCATAAACAGCAATGAGATGAGAGCAAAGAAATTATTTATTGGAATGGCGCTCACCATAATTATGATGAGCTCATGTGGCGGTGGTGGTTATAAGAAAAGTCCATTGGATGTTTTGATCCGGGATTTGCCATCGGATCAACCTTTTTCAATTATTCTTTATGACATGAATGAAGATGGTAACTTTTTCAAGGATTATTATCATAAATATAAGATTATAGAAGAACAGGAGGATGAGACCACTACTGAGCGTATTACAGATTGGATGGAAGTAAGTGAGGAAGAATTTCAGAGAAATTTAAATAATATGGGCATGGAGATAGCTGCCCGTACCCGGGAAGGGAAGCTATCAAAATCAGCTGCTCCACCCGGTTATCATAATTATGTTGGAAATGAAAAGTATGGCCGGTGGAAGGAAAGGAATGGCACCAGTTTTTGGGAGTTTTATGGTCAGTATGCTTTTATGAGTTCCATGTTTAACATGATGTCTTATCCGGCAAGGCGGTCATACTACAATGATTGGAGAGGAAATTATTATGGCACCGGCAGGTCTTACTATGGCCCCAGAACATCTTCAGGACAACGTTACTATGGTACGAATAGTAAGTTTAATCAATCTTCAAATAAAAATTCCGCCTGGAGCAGGAGATCAAGCAGAACATCAGCTTTTAGAAACCGGGTAAATCAACGAACTTCAAGGTCAGGCTCGAGAAGTAGCCGGTCTAGTTATAGATCCAGAGGGGGTGGATTCGGAAAATAATGTATCAAAGTAAAAACCAACTTAACAGTATTTAATGGCAATGGAATTTTTAGATGGCTTACTAACCACGCTAGTTTACATAGTCTGTAGCTTTATTCTTTTTTTGATTGGAAAATTTGTCTATCAGTTATTTAACCCAAAAATAAAAGTAGCGCACCAACTGGTGGAAGAAGATAATTTTGCTTTTGCCATTGCTTATGTAGGATATTACATTGGTTTGTTGCTAGCTATTGGTAGTGCTGTTATGGGTCCTTCCTATGGTTTAGTTACCGATGTCATAGATATAGGCATCTATGGATTGCTATCTATTGTTTTATTGAATATTTCTCTTATTTTGAATGATAAATTTATCCTCAGCAAGTTCAAACTCAAGAAGGAAATACTTGAGGAAAGAAACATAGGTTCCGGTTTATCAGAAGCAGCTATAGCCATTTCTACTGGTTTAATTGTGCTTGGTGCAATTCATGGGGAAGGATATGGAAAAGGAGGACCATTGGTTACGGCAATATTATATTGGTTGCTCGGGCAGGTAATTCTTTTTATTACAGGTAAAGTATACAATATGATCACCCCATACGATGTGCATGAGCACATTGAAAAAAATAATTTAGCTGTTGGGATTGGTTACGCTGGTGCTTTGATTGCCATAGCAAATTTGATTCGAGCAGCACTAATGCATGATTTTGTCAGTTGGTCTGTGACCTTTCAAAATGTCCTATACGATGTTGTTATCGGTTTATTGTTTTTACCTGTTGCCAGATATCTTACAGATAAAATTTTATTACCGGGCCAAAATCTTACAGATGAGATTGTGAATCAGGAAAAACCCAACGTAGGTGCAGCTACGGTAGAAGCCTTCGCATATATTGGTGGCTCCATTTTAATTGCATGGTCACTGGCTTAAGTATATATATTGGTCAGGCCAGGTTTGTGTGATTAATGCAAGTCAATAAATCCTTTTTTCTTAAGTTGTCCCTGTTTGCCACAGGCTTTTCCGGGATAGTGGCGGAATATACTTTATCTACCAATGCTACTTACTTTCTAGGTGACTCGGTAATTCAATGGACGCTCATAGTATCCCTGATGCTATTTGCCATGGGATTAGGCAGCCGGCTAAGTAAGAATATTGAAGGCGATTTATTAAGATCATTCATCATTATTGAATTTATATTATCAGTAATCGTTTCTTCTGTAACCAATCTAATATATGCGTCCTCAATTATCTATGGTTACAATGGTATAACCATTTATGGTACGAGCATAATCATCGGATTATTGATAGGCATGGAGATCCCATTAGTAGTGAGGCTCAACAATGTCTACCAATCATTAAAGGTTAATATTTCTTCAGCTTTAGAAAATGATTATTATGGCAGCCTGCTGGGGGGTGTTTTTTTTGCTTTTTTAGGGTTGCCTTATGTTGGGTTGACATACATACCCATCATTTTGGGTAGTTTAAATTTTTTCGTGGCTTTAGTGTTATTGATCATGCTTTGGGTGGAAGTTCCTTTAAGAAATAGAAATCAATTTAAAATTATGGCTTCTCTGGTATTGATATTATTATTAACTAACCTTATAATATCAAAGCCACTTATAGATTTTGGAGAGCAACTAAAATATAAAGACCGTGTAATATTTAGTGAACAAACCCGATACCAAAAAATTGTGATTACCCAATCTGCTGAAGATTTTTGGCTATTTATTAATGGCAATCAGCAATTGAGCACCCTTGACGAATATCTATACCACGAGCCCCTGGTGCATGTAGCAATGTGTCTGGCAGGCAATCACGATAATATTCTTATTCTGGGTGGGGGAGATGGAGCTGCGGCCAGGGAAGTATTAAAATACAACGAGGTGAAATCAATCACTGTAGTTGATTTGGACCCTAAAATGACACAATTAGGACAAAGTTATCCTATGCTCTTAGAAATGAACCATAATGCGCTAAATCATGATAAAGTGACCATCATAAACCAGGATGGGTTTAAATACCTTGAATCAGTGAGGGAGTTATTTGATGTAATAATTGTTGACTTACCGGACCCAAAAACTGTTGATATAAACAGACTTTACACCTTTGAATTTTATCTTCTGTGCAAACAGGCGCTAAACGAAGGTGGTGTTATGATAACACAGGCTGGCAGCCCGTATTTTGCCGCCAAAGCATTTAAGTGCATCGAGTTGACGGTTGAAAAGGCTGGGTTCTCCACGTTACCGCTGCATAATCACTTGATCACACTTGGAGAGTGGGGGTGGGTGCTTGGAAAAAAATCAGACCAAAAGACAGATGAAATGAAATATTTACTAAGAAATATCCAACTCAACGATCTATCTACCCGATGGTTGACAAAGGAGTCTGTAGATTATATGATAAACTTTGGTAATAGGGATTACTTCTTAAATGGGGATAATATCGAGGTGAATAAATTATATAATCCTGTTCTTTACAGATATTATGATCAGGGGGACTGGGCCTACTACTAGTTTAACCCGGAATCGTCATTAGCCTTTCTATTCCGGCCTTAAATCACTTCAAAATCAGACAGTTAACACTTCATTGGCTCGTCTCCATAATAGTTCATTATGCCTCCTCGCCTAACTACCTAATTTTCTTGCACTTTAAGCCCTCATTACAAAATCCTAATGACGATTCCGGGTTTAACCTACAGATCATAGCTGCCTTCTTCGAACAACGCTTTTAAATGCATATTTTTCTCTGAGTTGACACGGAGAAGTTGAAGGTTTAAATGTACCTTTCCAAAGGATAACATCATCCGCAGTGCATCTTCATTGATCCAGTATGCTTTGTCAAGTCTTAAACTGCTGATAATATCATCTTCAGAAATCTCTTTTTTCGAACCCAGTATCCATCCATTATGCCCAAGGGCAGGTACTTCATTGTGATAAGCTAATGTTTTGAAACCTGCCTTTTGTACAGTTTTTTCAATGGTGTAAAAGGCTTCTTTTGAAAGGTATGGGTTTCCGGCCGGAGAAACCAGTATTCCGGAAGCGGACAATGCATCAAAGCATTTACTGAAGTATTCCAGTGTATAGAATTTTTCAAATCGAGCTACCCCGGGATATGGAATATCCATGATGATGAGGTCATACTTTTTGTCTCTGGGTAATTTATTAGATTTAACATCATTTGTAATAGAAGCGATCAGCTCATCCTCTAAACAATAATTAAGAAGCGTATTGTTCAATGCATTGTTATGATGGATAAAGTCCACATTATTGAAATTGTGGTCCTTTAATAATTTATATACATATCCATTCTCCCCACCAATAATTAGTACCGATTCATTTTCTTTCATTTGTGATAATGCCGGAATCACCATAGGCTCATAATAAAGTTCGTAGTCTTTGGTGGTTATTTGCTTTATTTGATCATAATAAATCCAATATTCACCCTCCCATATCGTGATGTTTAAATCGAACGCATCTTCAGTTGATGAATAGACCAGGTAATCATTAAACTTAACCTGGGTTGGATAGATGTTTATCGAACGTAAAATTATTACCATCATCAATACATTAAGGCCTGGGTATATCCAGCTAATTATAGGGTTATTCTCTTTCAATTTCGATCCCCAGACATTTCCCAATAATACGCCGGTTATTAATGTGAAGATCAAAAGAATAACAAGGTTGTATTCTAAAAATCCTTTCGACCAGATAAATACCGGAATACTTGAAGTATTTAAGACCAACAGTCCTGTAAGTGAAAGATAACTGGATATGGGTCGCGTGAGAAAATAGGCGATTAAAGCACTCCCAGATAGCCAGAATATCTGTGTGATTAAAATTATAACAACCTTATTAAAGAAAAAACTGACAATGTAACCCCACTCCAAAAGAAAAATCAAGGCCAACACAACCAATGAAAACTTTAATTGACTAATCTTCATCTTTCTTTTTGCTCTTTTGACTGATTTCGGATTCAAATCCAGAGGCTACCATTCCAGTAGGGAGTGCAAATACACCTATACCTAAAATGGCAATAAATGCGCCGAGCAATTTACCCATGGGTGTTATTGGATAAACATCTCCATATCCAACTGTTGTCAAGGTAGCAACGCTCCACCACATGGTAGCTGGGATGCTGGTAAAAACTTCAGGCTGCGCTTCGCTTTCTATGAAATACATCAAACTTGATGATAGAATTAACAAGATCATGAGCAACGACACAGTAATGAGTAATTCCTCTTTCTTTTTTTGTACAACTTTTATAATCAATTGAAAAGCTACGGAATACCGGCCAAGTTTGAAGATCCGTAGTATTCGTGTGATCCGCATAATCCTCAGAATTCTTCCATCTGCACTAATAATAAGCGGAAGGTAAAAGGGTACTATCGCTAGTAGATCAATGAGTGCTTCCAGGGAAAAAATATACCGGACTCTTCCCCAAAATGGATGTCTATATTTTGGATCTAATGTACATAGCCAAACCCTGATAAAATATTCAATAGTGAAAATGATAACTGAAAATACCTCAAAAGCATCAAAGAAGTTGGAGTATTGATTATAAATGGAATCTACTGTTTCGATGATCACAGCGGTAACATTCAACACTATCAATGTCATGATAAAAATATCAAACCGTTTACTGAGAATGTCAGCTCGTTCGGCCTTGTTGATGGTATTGAGGATCTTATACTTAAAATCCTTACGACTCATATATTATTTTTTTCCAGTAGGTAATTTTTAAAGTTTAGGACAAACTTCAGGTACAGTTGATGATGTGAGCAGGTTAATTCTACAAAACTCTTTCCCTCGCCATATGGCATGTAAAGGGATAGCTGGCCTTCTTCCAAAAGCCATATCGCACGATAATGATTATCATTTTGATGATCAATGAAATCTACTATATCAAACCTGGTGTCAAGCATGAGATCGAAGAGCTCTCTTTTGATCACGTCAATGTTTCCTTCCTGCACCCATTCCCTAAAGTATTCCAGTTTATTGCCCATAAGTTAATTCAATTTTCCAGGTAATAGTCTTTTGCCAGACGGGAATATGCTGTTATTTGTTGGTCAACCCATGCTTTGTCCTTTTCCAGTTCATCCGCCATTATTTTAGCGACCTTGGGGGCTATTTCTTCACTGGCCCTGGCGTTTAACAGGATGGCCCTTGTCCTTCGGGAAAGAACATCTTCTACTGTTCTCGCCATCTCTTTCCTAACAGCCCATACTACCTGTGCTTTTAAGTATGGAAGGTCTTCATGCAGTTTCTCACCAAGTTCAGGGTCTTTATCGATCAGCCGCCTAAGCGGAATAAGGTCTGTTCCATAGAAATACAAGGGGTCTTTAAAATCAGTGTTCTTAAGCCACCCATGGATACGCATATTTTTTGTCACACTCTCCCGCTCATACAAGCCTGAAATTAATGCCGCTTTATCAATAGTATCTTCAGCCATCTTTCGGTAAGTGGTCCATTTTCCCCCGGTTATGGTTACCAGGCCACTATCAGAAACAAATAAACTATGGCTTCTGGAAAGGCGGGAGGTATTCTTTTCCTCATTTGCTCTTATTAGTGGTCTTAGTCCTGTGAATACGCTTAGCACATCTTTTCTGTCCGGATCTTTTTTCAGATAGATGGCTGCATGTTCCAGAATAAATTCTACCTCTTCTTCCAAGGCTTTTGGCTCCAATTCTGTTTTTTCTATTGGTGTATCCGTTGTCCCCACTACCACAACACCATTCCACGGTACAGCAAAAAGCACACGTCCGTCTGCAGTCTTAGGTACCATGATGGCTGATTTTCCCGGAAGGAATGATTTATCCAAAACAATATGTACCCCCTGGCTGGGTGCCACAACATTTTTACTCTCCGGCCTGTCCATCTTCAGGATGCCATCTGCAAAGACACCGGTGGCATTTATTACAACCCTGCCGTTTATTTGATACTCTTTTCTGCTTTCCAGGTCAGTGGCCATCACACCATTGACGTACTCATTACTTTTTAAGAGTTGGTTCACACACATATAATTCAATAGAACAGCATCATTTTCGGCCGCTGTTTGTCCTATGTTCAAAGCCAGGCGCGCATCATCAAACTGACCATCGTAATAAATGACCCCACCTTTCAGCCCCTCAGTCTCAACTGTAGGAATGTATTCCAGGGTCTCATTGACGCTTAGGTTTTTGGTAGGCCCTAATCCCAACTTACCAGCCATCATTTCATACACTTTCAGCCCGATGTTATAAAACGGGCCGTCCCACCATTCATAATTTGGGATTACAAAAGCCTGGTTTTTTACCAGGTGAGGTGCATTACGAAGCATCAGACCGCGCTCTTGCAAAGCTTCATAAACCAAAGAGATGTCTCCTTGCTGCAGGTATCTCACCCCACCATGAGCAAGCTTGGTACTTCTACTGCTGGTACCTTTTGCGAAATCAGACTGTTCTAACAATATGGTGGAATATCCCCGGGAGGCGGCATCAAGAGCGCAGCCCAGACCCGTGGCCCCCCCACCAATTATAATTACATCCCAGAATCCTTCAAACTCCTCCAGCTTACGGAGCATTTTTTCCCTTTTCATTGCGTTATTTTTTTTGTTTCGTTTATTTTTCTATCCAGTGTTTTGACCTTTCCACGGCTTTCTTCCAGAAATGTAAAATCTCTGCGTTCTTTTCTGAATTACTTTCAGGTTCAAACTTTTTATCCACAGACCAGGATGCTTTTAAGTCATCGAGGTTTTTCCAAAATCCAACCGCCAGTCCAGCCAGAAATGCAGCCCCCATAGCAGTGGTCTCTAAACAATTTGGCCGGATCACCCGGATATTTAATATATCCGATTGAAACTGCATTAGGCTATCATTGACTGTTGCACCTCCGTCGACCCTGAGTTCTTTGATGGGTATACCGGAGTCTTCATTCATAGCTTCTATAACCTGTTCAGCCTGTAAGGCAATGCTCTCCAAAGCTGCTCTGGCGATGTGGCCTTTCTTCGTTCCCCGGCTGAGGCCCATAAGGGTACCCCGGGCATACTGATCCCAATGCGGTGCCCCTAATCCAGTAAATGCGGGTACCAGGTATACACCTCCATTATCTTCAACGGAATTGGCCAGTGCTTCAATAGCTGAAGAGCTTTCTATCATTTCCAGCCCATCACGAAGCCATTGCACAACCGCGCCTGCCACAAAAATGCTCCCTTCCAGGGCAAAGCTTACTTTATTATTTATTTTCCAGGCAACCGTGGTCAGTAGATTATGTTTTGAATCCACCGTTTTTTCACCGGTGTTCATCACCACAAAGCTCCCAGTGCCATAAGTGTTTTTTACCATTCCCGGTTCGGTACACAATTGCCCGAACAGTGCCGCTTGCTGATCACCGGCCATGCCTGCTATTGGTATCTTTCCCATGCCGAGTGATTCATCAGTTTCCCCATATACCTCCGAATTGGATTTTACCCCGGGCAAAATCGTTCCGGGAATGTCCATCAATCTCAATAAGTCATCATCCCAGCGTTGCTCATGAATATTGAAGATCATGGTTCGGCTGGCATTGGTGATGTCTGTTATATGGACTTTTCCACCCGTTAATTGCCATACCAACCAGCTATCAATCGTACCAAACGCCAACCGGCCCTGTGCTGCTTTTTTACGGGCGCCTGCTACATGGTCCAATAGCCATTTGATCTTAGTCCCTGAGAAGTAAGCATCAATCACTAATCCTGTTTTTTTACGTACGATTTCTGTCCAGTCTTCTGATTTCAATTGATCACAATAGTTGGCGGTGCGCCTGTCCTGCCAAACAATGGCATGATGGATCGGCTGCCCGGTTTCCCTGTCCCAGATGATGGTTGTTTCCCGTTGGTTGGTGATGCCGATGGCAGCAACATCCTCTGGGTCGATGGCGTCCAGTGCCTGCTTACTGACCTCCAGTTGGGATTCCCATATTTCATGGCCATTGTGTTCCACCCAGCCAGATTGTGGGTAATGTTGCTGAAACTCTTTTTGACCTGTGTTGATGATGTTGGCCTGCTGGTCAAATAGTATGGCCCGTGAACTGGTAGTGCCCTGGTCCAGGGCAAGAATATACTTCGACATGTACGATCATTTAAGTGTTGTTTAAAGCTAAAGAATATGTCGGTTTTTAAGAAATGGAGGAGGAGGCGTTGTCCTGAAATATTTTAATGACTACAAATAATCGATAGTTTGGATCAAAAACTTTTATATGCCAAACCTTTAAGGGAGGTGCAGATTAAGGCCCTCTACCTCCATCACCAGTCATCCACACGGGGCCACCCGCCGATGGAACCGGCCACACCCTCACAGCCCATTCGGTTTCCAACCGGCTCCTCAGCCCGGATAAGAAATACCATTACTTAAACCCGGATTCGTCATTAGGATTTTGAAGTGATTTAAGGCTGGAATAGAAATGCTGATGACGATTCCGGGTTTAACCAGGGAATCTATGCAAGAATAAATGCCGGGCTTACCTGCTCAAAGAAGTGGTGCCTTCTGGGTTACTGGTTCTGAATATCTGCAATGAGCAAATCTCTGTGATTTTCTGGATATCATGAAGATCCTGGATGTAGCTGACGCTAGTCGGCACAAACGCCCTGGTTTGTGATCTCACAATGATTGTCATTCAAATATCAGTAGAATCACTACCGCCTGATCTTATAAAAGAGTAATCATCAAACAATAATTAATCTATTCTACCAATTCCAACCCATCCAGTGTCCAGGGCATAAGCTCTGAAACGGTAGGGTGGACCAGCACCACCTTGCGGTAGTTCATGCAAGGTATATTGCTATGCATGATGGCCGCAAACATGTTGATGATCTCATCACCACCTACGCCCAAAATAGAAGCACCAAGGATTAAGTCTGTATCCGCATCAACCAGCAACTTGGCAAAACCTTTGGTCTCACCCATTTCTTTGGCCCGGCTGATTTTCGACATTGGTCTGACGGATTTTAACACACGCTTACCCGCCGCTAAGGCTTCCTTCTCAGACATACCAACCCTACCCAGTGGAGGGTCTGTGAATAATCCATATACGGGGATACGTCCGGATATCTTCCGGTCGCCACCATACAAACAATCCAGCACAACCTCCGCATCATTCACTGAGGTATGGGTAAAGGCACCTTTCCCGTTGACGTCGCCTAATGCAAATACACCTTCTATATTGGTCCTGCAATAATCATCCACTTCAATAAAACCTCTTTTATCGGTGGTAATTCCTGCAGCTTTAAGATTAAGGGTGTTGCTGTTAGGTCGTCTGCCGGCTGCGATCAACAGGTGGGATCCTGACACTTTTTCCTGATCTTCTCCTCTTTTCAATGTGATGTGCAGCGCTCCATCGTCCTCCTCAACATGCATGGCCTTTGCGTCACATAAAACTTGGACGCCTTCTTCTTCAAGGAACTCCTGAATGGCTGCTGCCAAATCATCGTCTTCCCTTGGCATCAGTTGTTCAGCACCCTGTATGATAGTCACCCGACTTCCAAAGCGTCTATACACCTGCGCAAATTCCACTCCGATGTAACCGCCACCTATGATCAATAAATGCCCGGGAAGCTCATCCATGTCCAATAACCGGGCACTATCCATCCAGGGTACATCATTCAACCCATCAATGGGTGGAGCAAATGGACGGGTACCAACGTTTATAAAGATATTCTTTCCTTCAAGGGTGTCTTTTCCAACTTTGAGTGTTTTCGGGCTTTCAAATGAAGCATAATCTTTAAGCAGGTCAATATTTGGTGTGGACGTCATCCATTGGATAAGCCCCTGGTTACCGCCATTCCTTATTTCATTCATTCTTTCCCTAACCCGTGAAAAATTAAGCTTTACCATACCAGTATCGAATCCATAAAAACCACCCTTTTTGGCCATGTTGAAAGCTTTGGCACTGGCTACCATGGTTTTGGTAGGGGTACAACCATAATTTACACAGCTTCCGCCAACTTTTCCGCCTTCAATCACGGCTATGGAATCACCTGTGGGGATGAGCTTTCCTAAAAGTGTGCCAGTAGCCTGTCCCGTTCCGATTATGATGTGATCGTATCTTTTCATGCATTAAAAGTTTTGATTTATAACGAATCTATGAAAAATGCTCCTGGATATGCCAGGTATTTACTAAAAAAACTATCGTGATGTATGGTATGCTACACTATTGACCAGTCTGTCTATTTTATCCAGGTGCGGCACCCAGAAGGCCATTGATCAATATGATAAAGATGACTATTGGGATCAGGTATTTTAAAAAGAACCCCCAAAAGTTGTTGACCCTGATGCCAGAAGAGCCTTGATTGGTGTATTCCTGGAAGGGTTTAAACTTCCATACATGCCCGACATAAAGCACCATTAGTAATGCCCCCAGTGGCAAGAGTATTGACCCGGAGACAAAATCGAATAATTCAAAGAATGTACGGCCTAAGATTTTTATGTTCTGCCAGGGCCCGAAAGAAAGAATACTGGGAATACTAAGTAAAAAACAAACAGGCACGGTGAACCATACAGACTTTTTCCTTTTGATATTCATAGAATCCATTAGGGTGGCAACCACAGCTTCAATAAGGCCAATAATTGAAGTTAGACCGGCAACAAAGATTAAGAAGAAGAATAATGATCCGATAGCATTCCCTAGTGGCACTTTGTTAAAAAGAGTGGCCATAGTAACAAACAGAAGGCCGGCTCCACTATCAGGCTGTAGGTTGAAGGCAAATAAAGCAGGAAATATCACCAGGCCCGCTATGATGGCTATAGCTGTGTCAAAAATCACAACTAATGCAACACTTCCGGGCACATCACTATCTTTGGGTAGGTAGCTGCCAAATACATAACCTCCTGCAAGCCCGACGCCAATAGAAAAGAATACCTGTCCTAAAGCTGCCAGTATCACACGCCCATTGATCTTTGAAAAGTCCGGGGACAGATACCAGATTAGTCCTTCAAATGATCCTTCAAATGTATTTGAGCCTATAGCCAGGACTACAAAAAAAATCAGCAGCATGGGCATAAATATTTTGGCTACTTTTTCAACGCCGCCCTGAAGGCCACGGGCAATGATGATACCTATCAGAACAGCAATTACCAGTGAATAGGCCGAAAGCTTAACAGGATTGGCCACTAAATCACTAAAATTTTGTGACATCTCAACAGCATTCAAGGCACTAAGTTTTCCGGAAGCATATTCAACAAAATAAACCGCTACCCAGGCCAGGATCATTAAATAATAACTGGTAATAATAAGTGCTGCTATAATCTCAACCCAGCCAATGGATACCCAGAAAGATCTCTTCGCAGCCAGTTTTTGCATACCTTTGATCGGTGTGAGTTGGGCTTTTCTGCCCAGGCTAATCTCAGCGGTTAGTAAAGGCACCCCGATGATAACCGTTATGACCAGATAAACCAATAAAAAGGCCCCGCCACCACTTTCCCCAACAATATAAGGAAACCGCCAGATGTTTCCCATTCCGATAGCAAAGCCGGCAGTTGCCATGATAAACCCAAACCTGCTGCCCCAGTTTTCTCTGATCATATGATAAATTGTTAAACGGCCAAAGCTAATAAAATTAAAAACCTGGCAATCAACTCACCCATTATTATGGCTTTAACTTGTTTAATTGCAAGTATTTTTTGCTGGCATAAAAGGATAAATTCTAAAAAGGCGAGTCTGTTACTATAATTGTCTAACTTCATCCTAAAATATTGCAATTATTTAACCAGCCTCTTGGGATTATTTTTCATAGGAATATTATCTTTA
Source organism: Cyclobacteriaceae bacterium (assembly GCA_051155775.1). GTDB lineage: Bacteria > Bacteroidota > Bacteroidia > Cytophagales > Cyclobacteriaceae > CAYSCZ01. The sequence goes on from DAXETV010000050.1 coordinate 29,156, forward strand.
TTTCTTTAAATGAAAATTATGATAGCCAGCCTGAAGAAGATAGTTTTTTTAATACTGATATTAAATTTAATTATTGTGTTCAGAGTAGTGTCCCAAACTGCTCCCAATATTAATGCTCCAGCTTCTATCACAATCGGTGAAGATAGTGTATTCACTTTTGATATAGGAGCAGATTCTATCGGTATTGGAGAACCTGATATGGATAGCCTATCAGTATTTATAACGGTTAAGCATGGGGTAATAAATTTTGTTGATGTTAATTTAACTGCGGTTACCATAATATCTGGTGCCGATAGCACATCTAACATAGGCATTGGATCCGATTCTGTCTCGATAAACCTGGCATTAGATAATATAGTTTACATACCTGATCCTGATTTCAACGGTACTGATTCTTTGGAAATATTGGCCAGTGATACTGATGGATCTGTGACTGGTATGGTTGATATTACGGTGAATAGTGTCAATGATGCACCAAGCTTTACAGTATCCAATTTATCTTTTAATTTGGATGAGGACGCTTCAGCACAAACGGAGACGGGCTGGGTAACCAGTTTTGATCCCGGGCCCTCTGATGAGAGTGTACAGGGTATTTCAGATTATGTAATAAGTAATGTAACTGCAGGGGCGTTTTCAGCGGGACCTGATGTAAGTAATGGAGGAGAATTGACCTATACGCTAGCGAGTGATTTTAATGGTATGGCAACCTTTGATGTACAGGTACAGGATGATGGCGGTACAGCAAATGGCGGAGATGA
>DAXETV010000051.1:0-31423 GCA_051155775.1 Cyclobacteriaceae bacterium
GTGTTGACATGATATTTTATTTAAAAAATTCGCAGCAAAAATAGGTTTTTTTATTATTTACAACAGTTTAAATATTTATTTTTTATTATCTATTAATTTATAATAGTAGGTCATTCTAACCTTTTTAATTTTTTATGCATAACCCTGAACCATATAGGAGGGATCAAACTTATTAGCATCATACCGGGGTAACCTGTGGGCATTTGAGGACTATGATCAATGTGTCTTAGAACCTGGTATTTTCTGCTTGCTATGTAGTGATGATCTGAATGTCGGGATAGTTCAAATAACATCATCCTACCAATTGTGTGGTCGGAATTCCATGAATGCCATGGCATAGTACGCTCATAAGTGCCATCTTCTTTCAGTTTTCTTCTCAATCCATAGTGCTCAATATAATTTACGGTTTCTAACAGGAGAAATCCCATAATGGCAGCCATTATAAAATAAATCATGGTTTCCACCCCAAAGACAATCAATATACTGGCTAGAAGCAAGCCCTGAACCAGTGTAAAACGAATCATTTCATTGTCAAATGAAGCCGCTTTTGTATTCAGTCTTTCTAACCGTTTATTTTCAAGATTCCATGCAGACAAATAAGCGTTACTCACAGAACGCCACCAAAAGGCATAAAGTGGTTCGCCATATCTTGCGGATGAGGGGTCTTCCATGGTCGATACATTCTTATGATGCCCCCTGTTATGTTCAATAATAAAATGCATGTATAGTGAAGTGAGTAATAACGACTTAGCCAGAGATTTTTCAGTCTGCGTTGTTCTATGTCCTAATTCATGTGCTACATTAATCCCGAGCACCCCGCATCCCAACCCCATAGCCGAAATTCTGCCTACTTTTTCAACCCAACCCAGATCATCCTCCCCAATTTGAAAAAAGAAAACAATCAATAGTGTCCATTGAACAGGAACAATCAAATACAACATCCAATCAAATACCGGATCCTTCAGCAACCTTTTTTCCTCTTCATCATCATAATTACCTGGATTTGGTCTGAAGAAAAGTTCTATGATCGGGATAAGGGCAAATACCTGAATAAGCGGTAAAAAAGTATACCACCCCTTAGCAAAAAATGAAAATAAAATTAAAATTGGAAGGGTGAGAACAAGTAAGTATTTAAATCTGTCCAATTGTAATTCATTATTCTTTAATTAAAGATATTAAAAAATTAGAATCGATGCATATAACCTATGGAAATTCCAAACTCGAACAGATTACTGGTGTCAGGTATGAATGTATCGAATGTCTGGAAGTCCAGTAAATTACTCAGAGTAAAATTGAAAATACCATCTACTACTATTGTGCCAAATGGAAAGTCCCGGGAAATCCCTGCACCAAGTCTATAACCATAGCTCCAGTAATTATCCCGCTCCTCTACAAAGGGAAAATTGTCTACTTCATCTGATTCAATGATATTCTCTTGATTAAATGACAAAAGCCTCCCAAAAAAAACACCGCCATTAATGAAATATTTGTTCACTTTACCAAAATAGAACTCCGATAATATTGGTAGCTCCAGATAATTAAATGATGCCTTGTACGGCGGCAGGCCCAACAAAATAAACTGTTGAGCATATCCACGCTCAATAAAATTTAATTCAAGCCTAATCCCACTTTTAATTATTGGGTTTTTATTGGAAAAAAAGTACTTTCCCATAATGCCAAAGTGCTTACCATTAGTAAAGTCCTCGTCAATAGATAAATTGGCTATCTGATGATCCAGAATGGCAGTATTCCCATTAAATCCTCCCCTAACCCCTAGATAGATCGTTGAATTCTGAGACTGGACTTTTGAAAAAAAAAGTAGTAATGATAGAAAAGAAAAAATCTTCAGATAGGCTGTCAAGAATTTTCTTTTTCCTGCACATTCCCTTCTTTTATTTCTTCTGTTTTTGGAGATTTACCCTTATTCAGGATAAAATTCTTTTTCCTTGGCCTTAATACACCATAAGAACCTCTTGATATTTTACCTTTTTTTGATTTTAAATCGCCTTTTCCCATTTTAAAATTTTTGAAAGCGCTAAATTAATTAAAATTACAATTTGTAATAAAAAACAAACCCATTAGATCATTTGATAAAATCATCAGAACATTCCTTAAAAACATATGTTTAAAAACTAAAAAAAATGGCAAAAGCAAATCCGGAAATAATAGTTGCATTAAGGAAAACTGCCGAAAAATTAGAAAAAGGAGCATCCTACCAATGGGGCCATATGGGCGCATGTAATTGTGGTAACCTGGCACAACAACTTTTGCATATTTCTAAGGCAAAAATCCATGAGTATGCAATGTTGGGTAAAGGGGATTGGACTGACCAGGTTGAGGATTATTGCCCAACAAGTAAATATCCCATGGACTTGATGATCTCAGAGCTGTTAAATAAAGGTTTAACCCGACAAGATCTGCAGAATCTTGAAAAGCTATCCGATAAAGAGGTGTTGATGCATATGACCAAGAAATATCCTGCACACAATAGCAAAAATGATGTAACTGCTTATTTAAAAGCATGGGCAAACCTGTTGGAGAAAGAATATTTGGAAAAATCATCCATTGAGGATTTTGTTTTCGAGGCATCATTTGTTCGCTCTTAATTAGCAGCCTCTTGTAAAATTATTATCTTTGCGATTCTGCAACCTGTACGATCAGCTCCTGCCAAATCCCCCAGGTCTGGAAAGAAGCAAGGGTAGGCGGTCGTAGCGATGCGATACGGGTTGCTTTTTTCTTTTTATTTTACTAAAATAACATATGAAGTTTTTTATCGACACCGCAAATATTGAGGAGATTAAAGAAGCTTACGATCTGGGTGTTTTGGATGGCGTAACAACTAATCCTTCCCTCATGGCCAAAGAAAATATTTCAGGGAAAGAAAATATCATCAAACATTACAAAGCCATCTGTAATGAAGTAGATGATAATGTAAGTGCAGAGGTAATTTCTACAGCGTTTGATGGGATGATTAATGAAGCTAGGGAGCTTGCCGATATCGACCCAAAAATCGTGGTTAAAATACCAATGATAAAAGACGGTGTTAAAGCTATTAAACAGCTAACAAGAGACGGTATTAGAACCAACTGCACACTAATTTTTAATGCAGGCCAGGCAATACTGGCCGCTAAAGCAGGGGCATCCTTTATTTCCCCATTTATCGGCAGGTTAGATGACGTTTGCTCCGATGGTCTTTCATTAATAGAGCAAATCGTGGGCATCTATGATAATTATGCCTTTGAAACAGAAATCTTAGCTGCATCTATCCGCCATAATATGCATCTCATTCAATGTGCGGAAATTGGTGCAGACGTTGCTACTTGTCCATTAAAAGTAATAACAGGTTTATTGAAGCATCCGCTCACAGATAGCGGACTGGAGAAATTTCTCTCTGATCATAAGAAAGGAAATAAATAGTTATTTCTTGATGTACATCATAAAAGTTAAAGGCAAAGCCAAAATTCCTGACTATATACAGTTAAGGGATGATAACTTTGTGCTGGTAGCTTACTTCAGAGCAGACCGTCCTTTGAAAAAGCTGGAAAAATATGGTTTAGAAGGCAAAGAGGAAGCTTTGAATGAAGTGATTCATAATTTACCCTTTGGAAAACTCCAAAAACTAGAACTATGAATGAATCCGAAACCATAGTCCAGGTTGAAAAAGCCAGTATATTTCAGGATGGAAATACGATATTGGGTGATGTTCATTTTTCAATTCAGAAGGGGGAGTTCGTTTATTTAGTGGGCCGTACGGGTAGTGGTAAATCGTCTCTACTTAAAACATTGTACGCTGATTTACCGCTCAAGCTAGGCAACGCATTTATAGCCGGCTATCATTTATCTAACATAAAAAGTAAAGATGTGCCAAACCTTAGAAGAAGGCTTGGTATTATATTCCAGGACTTTCAACTTTTTGAAGACAGAACGGTTTCAGAAAACCTCTTCTTCATAATGAAGGCCACGGGATGGAAAGATAAATCCAAAATGAAATCAAGGCTTTCTGATGTTCTCATGAAAGTAGGATTAGGGACTATCTCCAACAAGATGCCTTATCAATTATCCGGAGGGGAACAGCAGCGGGTTGTTATCGCCAGGGCATTATTAAACGACCCTTACATTTTGGTGGCTGATGAACCTACCGGCAATCTTGATCCGGAGGTTTCGGAAGGGATTTTTAAATTATTTTTGGAGATCAACAGAGGTGGCACTGCAGTTTTGATGGCCACACATAATCATTTTTTTATTGAAAAATATCCTTCCAGAATATTAAAGTGTGAGAAGGGTAAGCTACTGGACTCATCCAAAGAAAAATTTGAACTAACCAGTCATTTTTACTATTAATAAGATATACGCCTTGCGATCAGTGTTTAGATTAATAGTAATGGTTCTCTTTATTCTTATATCGGAACAATCTTTTTGCCAACAGCAAGTTCAAAATGACACCATCCCGGAGAGAGCAATAGAAAAGGAATTTCCTTTGAAAGGACATGTATTCCCAAATTTTGAGTTTTCACAGAATCCCAATGGCTTGGGAGGGTCTGCAGTTATCGCTCTGGTGTTAATTTACAAAAATAAATATCGGATCGGTGGTTTTGCCTCAGCTTATATCGGTGATTATACCGAAAGACTAATTTTCCCTAATGCTTTTGATCTTATCTATGGCCATGCAGGATTTTCTGTAGGCTATCAATTATATGATAAAGACCAACTTTCTGCTTACTTTGATCTCAAAACAAGTTTTGGTCAGGCAATATGGGAGGACGCAGAGACGTCATTTAATTTTAGTAACGATAAATTTACCTTCATTAATCCAACTGTTGGGATAGAATATCAACTATTAAAATTTCTGGCAATGAGTGTTGAATTAGGTTTTAGAAAAATAAATGGACTTGAACTCAGAGGACTGGACGCATCAGACTTTGACGGTATTACATTAAATGGGGGCATTAAAATAGGATTATTTCAATGAGAGCATCTACAATATTTTGTTTTACCTTTCTATTTTTGTCCTCCTGCTTAATTGATGATAATATCCAACCGGATAATAGTCCTTTTGACTATGAATTCCCATCTGAATTTAATTTTAATGAAGGATTACTGCTAAGATTGGACTCAGCCATCAGGTTAGGGGAATTTGGTGATATTAATAGCCTTCTAGTGATAAAAAATGACAAAATAATCTTTGAGAATTATTACAATGGAGCTCAACGATCAACGCTTTATGATATAAGTAACGTGGCTCTGAGCATTACATCATCGCTTATCGGTACTGCTTTGAATGAAAATTTAATACCCAACCTTCAAACACCTATACAGCAAACACTATCTCCCCAATATGATAGTTTATTTGAAGCCGCCCCTGGAAAAAGATCTATAAATTTTGAACATTTGTTAACCATGAAGTCCGGATTGGCCTGGAATGAAAGCATTATCCCCTACCCTTTTCCGGAAAATAATTTAGTGCAACTTACCCATAGCAACGACTGGGCTCTTTTTCTCTTAAACCAGCCATTAGAAGCAGAACCTGGAAGACGTTTTGCCTTTAATAGCGCTGCAAACCTTATTATTTCAAGCGCCATTCAAAATCTAACCAATCATCCATTTGAAAACTATATAAAACAAAACCTGTTTAAACCACTTCAGATTAATGACTTCCTAATAGAAAGCGACCCTTCAGGTCTGACTAACAGCGCCTTTGGTATTAAAATGAATACGCTTGACCTTGCAAAAATCAGTTACATGTTTTTAAAAAAAGGAAATTGGTTTGGGGCTGAAATTATTCCCTTTGAATATTTAGAAGAAGCAACCGCAGTACAAGTAAGTATTACAAATACAAATAGCTACGGCTATCATTGGTGGAGATACACAGATAGTTATGTTGAACAGATATTTCCCAGTTTGTTGGTCAATGATGTATATTTCACCTACGGGTTTGATGGACAGGCAATATTCATCATTCCTCATTTGGAAATGACATTTACTGTGATGGCTGAAAACCTTAATAATGGAGATTATTTTCAAACTCAATTTTTAATACGTAATTTCCTTTCATCGTTAAACCAAGCAGGCATATAGTTAAAGGGTGCATCCTTAGCTTAGCCATAAGCAGTAACAAGTGCGCATGAATGCAAAAAAGGGACGAAAAACTACTTAATGACTTGGCCAGAGGTGATAGCAGTGCTTTTGAGAAAGTATTTAAATTACATTATGTGCCCCTTTGCAACTATGCGATAAAATTTGTCCGGATACCAGAAATAGCTGAGGAAATAGTCCAGGAAGTGTTTATTTACTTATGGGAAAAAAGAAGGACAATCAAAATTAATACCTCAATTAATGCTTACTTGTTCAGAGCAGTTAGAAACCGTTCCATTAATTATTTGAAGCTGCAACTGCCCAAAGACAATAGCAAAGAAGCGCTTAGTCCTGTGATGGAGGTCGTTGATCCTGTACATGATGAAGATAACCTGAAAGAACTTAAGTTTAAAATTGACAGAGCCATCGATAAGCTACCCAAGCAATGTAAAATTATATTTAACCTTAGCAGAAATGCAGGCTTAACTTATGCTGAAATTGCCGAAGAAATGGGTATTTCAATTAAAACAGTGGAAAATCAAATTAGCATAGCGTTAAAGAAGTTAAAAATTGCTTTATCAGAATGAATTTATTTTATTCAATCTTTAGGGGTTCGGTAATTTATTGTTGACCTTTATAGTACATGAAAGAAAGAAAGCTTCCTATTGACTTTTTTCAAGATCTATGCCAGGGCAAAGCATTATCCCCGTCGGAAGCAGATTTTATAACCACTGATGAGGAACAAGTGAGTAAGCAAGATATAGAAAAAATATACTTACTCAGTGAGTTGCCTCCTTTTGAACCCAATACTGAGAGGGCCTGGGATACTGTGAATACTAAAATTTCAAAAAATAATTCCGGTAGATGGTGGTATGCAGCTGCTTCAATTATTTTACTACTGGGGCTTGCAATCTTTTTTATTGATCTTTCTGATGAAAGAAAAGTAATAGAATTAACCACGTCAGATACAGCAAAAAATTTCACCTTACCAGATGGATCTGAACTTTGGCTAAACAGGAATAGTTCAGTAAAATTCTTTGATAATTTTCAACAAAATAGGAAATTATCCCTATCAGGAGAAGGATATTTTGAAGTAACCCCGGATGAGGATTCACCCTTTATCATCACTACTAAAGGATCTGAGGTTAAAGTAATTGGCACAAAATTTAATCTGAATTCTTTTCCACAAAATTCCGAAGTTAAATTATCGGTGATATCCGGGATAGTCCAGTTCAAAAACGGCCCACTGGATGTATTATTGAAGAATGATGAAAGTATAATATATGATTCTGTCCGTAGAATGATAAAAAAGCAAAAACCGGATGTGAATACTTTATCCTGGATAAATGGAAAACTTACCTTTGAAAACACCCCATTGCAAGAAGTTGTAATCCAATTGTCAAATCACTTTCAGGTTAAGATAAAAATCGTAAATGAAGATTTGAAGAAATGTCTGATTACTTCTGAATTCATCAAACAGGATCTGAAAGAAATCTTGAAGGTTATAACATCAGTACTGGGCGGTAGCTATCAAAAAAAGCAAGATCAATACTACATCTCCGGAAAGGGATGTAATTAATAAAATCCAGTAACTGCTTTTATCTTTACGCAAAAAGAATTTGTGTTGAGATTATTGAAAATAGTATCCCTTCTATTCCTTTTTTTTAGCCATATAGCGTCATCACAGGATCTGTTCAACAGAATTGTAAACCTGGAAATAAAAAGTCAGTCTTCCCAAAAACTATTGACTATATTAAAAAGGGATTACAACATCCCAATTTCATATAGTGCGAATCTTATCCCCACTGACAAAATCATCTATCTGGATGATGAGGAAACCTTAAAATCAATCCTGGACAAGATCATAGACAATGAGTTTCTTGATTATAAGCTAATGGGTAAGCGGATTTTAATTATCCCATCAAAAAAAAGGCGTAGTCTTAAATACACCTTTAGTGGAAAAGTCAACGATGGAGTGAGTGGACAACTTTTAATCGGAACCAATATTTCAGTAAAAAAAACGCAACAGGGCACTAATTCTAACGATTATGGTTTTTTTTCAATTACACTCCCAAAAGGACAGCATACAATACAAATTTCTCATGTGGGTTACCTAAGTCAAACAATTGATCTTGATCTTAATGGTAATCACAGAATGGAAGTTTCATTAATGCCGAAGAATACCAAGTTAGAAGAGGTCCTGGTATCTTCTTATGACTATGAGGCCGGCTTATCGGCAGTTACTCCAGGGGTAAATATTCTCGATAATAAATTATTATCTGACATTCCATATTTTTTAGGGGAAGTTGATGTTCTGCAAGGTGCCTTAACATTACCGGGCGTAACAAACCTTGGAGAAGATGCTGAGGGTTTAAATATACGTGGTGGAGGTGTCGATGAAAATTTAATTCTGATGGATGATGCTGTATTATACAATGTCAATCACTTTTATGGGCTTATCTCCATATTCAACCCTGAAATAATAAGTAAAGCCAAAATATATAAGGGTAATTTTCCTTCCAGCAATGGTGGCAGAACTTCAGGTTTGGTGCATGTTAGGCAAAGAAAAGGAAACGATAAAGAACTTAAAGTCAGTGGAGGTATTGGGTTTGCTTCTGGTAAACTCACGGTGGAAGGCCCAATAAAAAAAGAGAATAGCTCTTTTTTAATGTCGGGGCGCAGCTCATACCTTGATTTAGGTTTGAGGCTATTCAACGACCGGGAAATAAGCAATAGCCGCGCTATTTTTCAGGACTTCAACACCAAGCTATTTTTTGATTTTGATAAGAAAAATGACCTCTCCTTTTCAGCATATTTCGGCAACGACAGGAACAGGATTGGATTTGGCGAAACTAATGTCTGGGGAAACAGGATGGCATCCCTGCAATGGTCTCATATACACACACCCAAACACTTCACCAACGTAACCAGCTACTTCAGTAATTACACTACTAAAGTAACCGATCCCAGTGAAGCTGGTAGCTTTACTTCTACATCCAGAATCAATGATTATGCTGTAAAAGCAGATCATAGCATCTTCATGGCCCCAAATAATAGTATCCATCTGGGCATTAGCGGTATCTTTCATAGGTTTAAACCCGGAGATCGGTTACCATTATCGGAAAGTGTATCCACTAATCCAGTTAGATTTCAGACGGAGCATGCATTTGAATATGCATTGTATGCCAGTAATGAATATAACTATCAGGATAAGTTACTGATAAACTATGGATTAAGATTTTCAGGGTTGCTTTCACTGGGAGAAAGGGACGTATTTTTGTACAAAACCGGTGAACCTAGAAATATCGAAAATATTTCTGACACACTTAGTTTTAACTCCTGGGAGGCAATAAAACATTATTCAGGTATTGAACCAAGACTTGCTGTCAATTACAAAATTGATCCAAACACAGCTCTTAAAATGGGATACAGCAAAAATTTTCAATACATATCCTTAATCTCTAATACATTGACCCCCTCCCCAACAGATATTTGGAAGCTTAGCGATACACATATTCCTCCAACTGAAAGTAATCAGGTCACACTTGCTTTCAATAAACTCTTTAAAGGCTTTGATCTGTCCATAGAAGGATATTTAAAGAAATTAAATAATATTATTGAATTTAAAGATGGGGCTAACCTTTCTTTCAACCGAGCCATCGAAACGGAAGTAGTAAATGGCAAAGGCAGAGCCTATGGATTGGAGTTCTATTTGAAAAAATCTATTTTGAACTTTACAGGATGGGTAAGTTACACTTTCTCCAGATCAGAAATACAAATAGACAGTCAATTTCCGGATGAAGAAGTAAATAATGGGAAATTTTTTCCTGCTAATAATGATCGTAAGCATGATTTATCAATAACCGGTATTTATAAAATCTCAAAGCGGTGGAGTGTTTCAGGAAATTTTATATACAATACGGGCCGGCCCATAACCTTGCCAAGTGGAAAGATAGATTTTGAAAATTTTATAATACCTAAATTTGAATCAAGAAACAACGGCCGCTTAACTGATTACCATAGGTTTGATTTAAGCTTTAGATTGGAGGGTAAAAAGGATAAGATAAAAAAAAATGGAGCAAAAAAGAAGAAGGAAGACTATTGGACCTTCTCTATTTACAATGTTTATAATAGAAAAAATGCCTTTTCGTTTCTATTTAGACAGGACGAAGAAAACCCCACGGAGACTGATGTCTTACAATACAGTATTTTAGGTAGTATCATTCCATCAGTCACCTATAATTTTAGATTTTGAGAAAATTTTTGTTTCTGACACTTATTATTTTATCAGGATCATGTGAAGAGCCAATAGAAGTTGATTTGCCGCCCTCTTCCAATAACATCATTATCAACGGATGGATAACCGATGAGAAAATCAGCTATGAGGTCAGGATTACAAGAACAAATGCTTTTGATGATAAAGCATCTAATCCGGCAGTCACGGGTGCTGATGTTGTGGTAATTGATAACCACAATAATCAATATATGTTCGAGGAAATTACACCAGGCATCTACAGATCTGACACTTCCTCTTTTATTGGAAATGTAGGTGATTCATATATTTTAAATGTCGGTATAGGGGATAAGAAATATTATTCTGATCCAGAAACTTTAAATACACTTCCGATAATTGACAGTATTTTTTTTGAATCCTTTGTCGAGCCAGACCCAGAGGACCCTGCTAATCAATTGGAGTTCTTTTTTCCTGTAGGTGTCGTTAATGACCCCGAAAGTATTGAAAACTTTTATCGTTGGGTGATTTATGAAAATGACAGCTTGTTGAGTGATCCAGAGAACCTTATACTGATTAGTGATCAATTTATAGATGGTAATATTTTTCAAAATGAACTTCCCGATATTATACTAGAGGCTGGTGATGATCTACGAATAGAACAATTATCATTATCTAAGCCAGCATTTGATTACTTATCCATCATAAAAAATCAGCTCACGTCTTTGGGAACATCTTCAGGTACTGCACCAGTTCTGGTAAGAGGAAATATTTTCAACCCTGAAGATGAAGATGAATTAGTACTTGGGTTTTTTGGAGCTTCCTCGTTTTCAAGTATTCACAAAGAAGTAGAATAAAATAATGAAATTTTTTAGGGGTTAATAATCAAATGGTTGCCTTTATAGGGAAGTTAAAAATGGAAATGCCCAACTGTTATGAAAAAGAATAAACTTTCAAATGGCCTTTCGAGGCTATTAAATCAAAAACAGGTAGCACATTTTTCTGTTAAGGAGTTCACATTTGATGATGTAAGCAGAAAAAACTATTTCGATCTATTTAACCAATCACAGGTTTCAGCCATCGTAGAGTGTTAGTTATCTAAATTTGATATACCCAGCCAGGACAAAGATGACTTGTACATAATGTTTTCTTTGTCCTTTATACTTAAATTCATGGTTTCGATCCCCCTTCCAATACTTAAATCCCCTAATGGAAAAGGATAATCACTTCCCAGTGTGATTGTTTTTGAATCTACTTTACTAAGTATAAATTCCAGATATGATGGATCATGCGTGATGCTGTCTATCCAAAATTTATTTTTATAGTCAGTAGGTGGCACATCATTATCTACCGCTACCAGGTCGGGCCTGCATTTAAACCCATGTTCAATTCTCCCCAATGTAGCAAAAAAGGAGCCGCCGGCATGCGAAAAATTAACCCTCAGTTTTGGGAATTTATCGAATATTCCGCCAAAAATCATGGAACATAAAGCCCGGGTGGTTTCAGCAGGCATTCCTACCAACCATGGCAACCAGTATTTCTTGATCTCCTTGCTTCCCATCATCTCCCAGGGATGAACCAAAATTGCCACACTTAAATCTTCACAGGCCCCGTAGAAATCATGAAATTGGGGATCGTTAAGGTTTAAATTATTGATATTCGATCCAATTTGAACACCCAATAAGCCAAGTTCTTTGATCCTCTCCAGTTCCTGTATCGCAAGATTTACATCTTGCATAGGAATAGTACCTAAACCCATGTAGTTTTTAGGATATTCCTCAACTATGGAAGCAATATGGTCATTTAAGTATTTAGATAGCTCAAGTGTATCAGAAGGTTTTGCCCAATAGCTGAACATAACAGGCACAGTACAGATCACCTGGTATTGCGTATTGAATTGCCTGTACTCCTCAATTCTCTGAACTGGATCCCAACAATTTGAACTTATTTCCCTAAAAAACCGATCCCCCTGAATCATTCGAGCCTTACCTGCTTTGTGGTGTATTAAGTTTATAAACCCTTCATAACCAAACTTTTTTGAGTAGTTAGGAAGTTTCTCAGGAAGGATGTGGGTATGCATATCAATTTTCAAACCCTCATAGCCCATAATTAAAACGAAATAAACACGAAATTACCAAATTATATGGCTAATCCTCACAATAGTGGTTGAATGGTTTTTTAGCTGCATTAAATTCAAGCTCTACCGCTGTTCTAAAATGTTTGCATGCCTCATCAATTTTATTTAACTCAGCTTTACATAAACCGGCATTATAATATGCTCTAGGATTTTCTTTATGAAATAACAAGTACAAATCATAGTATTGATCAGCATTGATGAACTCTTTAAGATCAAAATAAGCATTTCCAATGTGAAGGTAGTTTTTGATAAGGTTGGCATTCAATTCAATAGATTTCTTAAAATCTAATATTGCGCCTTCCAGATCTTTAAGTTTAGTTTTTATCAATCCCCTATTATTATAATCCAATGCATTTGCCGGATCAATCTCAAGGGCTTTATTATAATCCTCCAGCGCTTTTTGATATTCACCTGATTTAAAAAATTTATAGGCTCTCTTAGAATAACTGTAAGGGAATGATTCATTAAATAATTCCTGACTGAGTGGTTTATTTTCTAGTAAAGAGTGGTTATAAAGTGCTTCTTGATGGTCTGGTTGGAGCTCTATAGCTTTTTGGAAGTCGAGCCTGGCCATATGGGTACTATCCAGTTCCATATAAGTTAGACCACGATTAACGTAATAATCAGGATTATTTGAGTCCATACTAAGCGCCCTGTTGAAATCCTCTAGTGCCTTGTCAAAATCTAAGATATTCAAGTAACATAATCCTCTAAGGTTTAATATGTCACATTTGAAGTCATAGAGGCTATGCACTGATGTGACACCACCATAAGCTGACGATTTGAAGAAAACTGCATTGGTAGATTCTGTTGTTTCATGGTTATATAATAAATGATTAAAATCCTTTATTGCCTGATCATAATTTTTTAGGTCCATATAAAGCAGCGCTTTATTTAAATAAGCCTCGCTATGCTGATTGTTGATATTTGTTACTAATTCATAGTCAGTTATAGCTTTAAGAGCGTCATTTGTTTGTTCATAGCATAGCCCTCTTAAATACAGTGCGTTGGTATTTTTCGGATTATCATTTAAAAATAAAGACAGGTGATAGATGCTTTTGTTGTATTTCTGGTTGTTGTAGAACTGCTTAGCCAGTTCTAATTCTGATGACTGGCTGTTAACTATATAAAATGATGTGAGCAGAAATAAAAAAACTAAACCAAATTTCATCTAGCGTTTCATTGCATAAGCTGTTCCCTTAGGTACATATGTATCAATGGCAGTATCCCATGTAAGGGGTTTTGCAATTGAATTATTAAAGTATTTATTGACTGCATCTAATAGGTTAAACGAAAAGAACAGATTAATTATCCTTTCTCCGTAGTAATTTTTTAATCCCAGTAGCGGTCCAAGTTTTGGCCCAAGGTTGTATGCCATCAGACTCTCTACAATTTTTGGAAACTGCTTAAACACTTCCTGGTCCTGAATAAACTCTACCAGCGCTTTAGTTAAAACCTTACCCTCTTGAGATTCTTTAAAGTTTCTTTCCCTTATAAATTTCTCTAAGAAATATGCTTCCCTTGAATCAATCGGTAACAATTCTTCATTAATTCCAAGCAAATAACCAACCTTATTCCAGTATGCTAAAAAGTTATTGGCTTCTTTGTTTGTGATTTTGTATCCCAATTTTTTCAATCCCCGAAGGGTGATCAATGAGAAAGCCATATTTGTGCCTGCCATATCTTCCTGATTGACAGGTTCACCCCACTCATAATTCCAATTACCTTTCTTGCAATAATATCTTGCCATGGCATGCATTAATCTTACCTTTCCAATGGCAACAATACCTTTTCCACTTTTGCTAAACGCATCCTTGCTGCATGTTTCCAACACGAACAATGATGTCTCAGCAAGTCTTCTTCCTGGATCATCAACCAACCTTTTAGAATTAATTAAGACCTTGGCTCCATCTGCAGCAGCATAGCAATAAGGTAAGCTATATAATCCCAGCACCGCCATAATCTGCTGATTATACTTTACAAAAAATGGATATATATCGTACACTTCAATGCTTTTTGCCTGATCATATAAATTTTGGAAATAATCGGCTATTGGCCCTGGGAGATCTTTTTGAAAAATCTGTTGATTGTCTTTCAATCCGAAAAGAATTCCGTGCCAGTTATTTTTTACAACCAGTTCAAATAGTGTATCGGTAACTTCATCCCCTATGGCTCTTTGCGCCTGTAGGCTAGATTTAGATTGTATTGCATTAGGCTTCACATTACCTAAACAATGTTAATTGGGAAATGATTTGATATTTTAAAAAACCTGGTAAATCTGCATGGAACTGTCCTTTCCAAAAAGCTTAAATTTAGAATCTTCATATTTAAAAAATCTAACAGCCATAATTAAAAACAGCGCCGTGTTTTCCGAAACATGTTTATTCTCGTTGGCAGCAATCATTGTGGTCATAGGCTCAGTAGGTATTTTCAAGATCGGTAGCATTTGACTTTCGTAATAGCCAAACTTACCATGGTGATCCTTGCTCCTTGGTAAGTATGTTTTTTCTTCGGGATCGTAACAATAGTCTGATAATGCGATCAATCGGGCACTAATTTTAAAATTAGTTGCTCCATTAGGGTAGTTAAAAGCTTTTTTTGGTATGAATGCAGGAAAGTGAATGATTACCTGGCCACGGTGAGATCCTTCCTTCACAAAGTATTTTGCGTTAAAATTTTCTTTATAAGGGCATGCAGAATTGAATTCAAATCCGCTTAAAAAATGACCATGCTTTGTTAGAAAAAATGGCCTGGTACCTGTTTCCCCATCTTCATGCTTTGCCAGATTCCTAAACTGAGCAGTTAGTTTTCCTGATACATACGATTCACATATTTCCGATAAATTCTTAGATAACGAGTTTCTCAGCACCTTCGACATCATGGAGGCGACACCAAATTCTTTCTGATTGTTTCTCAACGCTTCATAAGAAAGGTCATTTTTAATTCGATCAGCATTAGGGCCACCTTTCCTGGCAATTATTGGATGATCGACACCTTTAATCCTATACACTCTAAAATCCTTTGAATTTTTCACTTCACCATCACTGGTTGTGGTTATCTCTCTTGGCATTTCTTTTTGACGAAGTTTAGCTGATTTTTTAGTCACATAAATATATAACATTTTAAATATTTTCAAAAATTTAATACTTCGATATTTGATAATAATTTTTTAATGGATATAGATCATTTAATTTGATAAATTCTTAATCTTAAATATTTATTGCTCTAAAATTGCAAATCAAGTAAAAATTTAAATAGTGTTTTTCTTATCTATCTTTACGTTCTTCTTGAATTATTTCAAGAATGCGTAATACTTATCCGGATTAAATTATACTTTGAAGGAAAATTTTTTATTTGTTTTGTAGTAATTAGTAATAGGTAAGCTTTTTTGGTTTTGAGTAAGGAATGCCTTGTTATCTAAATAAATACATTAATTTTTACATTTAAATATCAAATCATATACTTTGACTAAACAATTTTATTCTCACTTAGATAAGGATATTCCTTCAGGCATTGTTGTTTTTTTAGTGGCACTTCCTCTGTGTCTGGGTATTGCGCTTGCTTCAGGGGCGCCTCTTTTTGCAGGAGTGATTGCCGGTATTGTAGGGGGATTGGTGGTAGGAGCTGCAAGCGGTTCTCAGCTCAGTGTTAGTGGACCTGCAGCTGGTCTTACCGTAATCGTATTATCTGCTATCGAACGCATGGGTTCTTATGAACTTTTTATTGCTTCAGTAGCGATTGCTGGTTTAATTCAACTGGCCATGGGCTTTTTAAAAGCCGGTATCGTAGGTCATTACTTCCCATCCACGGTAATTAAAGGCATGCTTGCTGCAATTGGCCTGATTTTGATCCTGAAACAAATACCACATGCTTTAGGAGATGACAGGGACTATGAGGGTGATGAAAGCTTTTATCAACCCGATGGAGAAAATACATTCACAGAGATAATTTTAGCGATTCAAAATACACACTTTGGAGCAATTACAATATGCCTGATAGCACTAGCAATTTTGATCCTATGGGAACGACCTTTTATGAAAAGAATTAAATTATTCCAATATATTCCGGGGCCTCTTATAGCAGTACTTTCTGGTGTTCTGTTGAATGAATTAGCTTTTAAATCAAATACTAACCTGTATCTATCCGGTGATCATTTGGTGACACTACCTGTAACAAACAGCCTTAATGAGTTTATTCAGGTTTTTACATTACCCGACTTTAGCAAAATACTTACAAAAGATCTATGGATTACTTCATTTACCATTGCGATAATAGCGAGTCTGGAAACACTATTGAGCCTTGATGCAGTCGATAAGCTCGATCCTCATAAAAGAATTGCCCCTACTAACAGGGAATTGAAAGCACAGGGTCTCGGCAACTTTATTTCAGGGATGATTGGAGGCTTACCATTAACCGCTGTAATTGTCAGGAGTTCTGCAAACGTTGCATCAGGAGCGCAGACAAAATTCTCAGCCATTTTTCATGGCGTATTGTTACTGACAAGCGTCGCATTTTTCCCTCAGATTATGAATCTTATTCCTTTAGCCTCATTAGCTGCAGTGCTGCTTGTTGTGGGATTTAAACTCACCAAGCCGAAACTTTATAAAACCGCATTCGAACAGGGAATGAGCCAGTTTGTACCTTTCATTGTAACAATTATTGCCATTCTGTTTACTGACTTGCTCATAGGAATAACCATTGGAATTCTAACCGGTGTATATTTTGTGATCAAGACAAACCTTCACAAAGCCATATCTGTACATAAAAACGATCAGCAAGAATATACTATTCAACTTAACAAGGATGTATCCTTTCTCAATAAAGCTTTTTTGAGGAATTCACTTCAAAATGTACCTGCAGGCTCTAAAGTAATTTTCGATGGTTCTAAAGCAATATTTGTAGACCATGATATCGTTGAAACGATATTAGATTTTCAAGAAACGTCTGAGTCAAATGATATTGAAGTAGAGGTCATTGGTTCAACAGAAAGCGACCACCCGATTTTTGCCAATATGTAAATTACTTTCTATGATCAATAGCTTATACCGATTATTAAAATTACTTTTTATAATAATTCTTTTGTTGCCTGCTTATTCATGCAGCAGGGATTATTCTTATAAAGTTACAGTGGTTAAGCCTATTAGCAGGCATAAACACTATAAACCGGGTAAACATAAACGCAAGAAAAGAATAAAAAAAGTAAAGTTCAAAGCCAACTAATCCTATCCATGAAATACTGTAAATCTACGCTTATCCTACTGGCAGGATTGTTACTGGTGTCCTCATGTGAAAAAAAGAAAGAAAGGGTACATGGTGAAATTATGGATAATGCTGTGGTCGTTGCAGCCCACCCGGTGGCCACAGAGGTTGGATTGGATATTTTAATGGATGGTGGAAACGCTTTTGATGCAGCCATTGCAGTTCAGTTTGCATTAGCGGTGGTATACCCCAGGGCAGGTAATATCGGAGGAGGAGGTTTTGTCGTTTGGCGGCAGGCAGATGGTAGTGCGGGTACATTAGACTTCAGGGAAAAAGCACCCATTGCATCAACAAAAGATATGTATCTTGATGAGGATGGAAATGTGATTGAAGATCTAAGTATTGAAGGTCATAAAGCAGCTGGCGTCCCTGGTACCGTAGATGGTATGTACAAACTGTATGAAAAGTTTGGATCAATACCCTGGCCAGCGTTAATACAGCCCGCCATCGACCTGGCTCAAAATGGAGTAAGTGTTTCAGAAACAGAAGCTAAAAATTACAATCGCTTTCAGGATGATATTAAAAAATACAATGAAGAAGATAATATTTTTTTAAAACCCGGCGGATGGAAAACTAATGATACCTTAATTCAAAAAGACCTGGCAAAAACTTTAAAACTTGTCAGAGATTCAGGGAGAAATGGATTTTACAGTGGGAAAATCGCTGAATTAATTGTTGATGAGATGGATGATGGTGGCGGGCTTATTACTATTGAAGATCTGCAACAGTATACTTCTAAATTCAGGGATCCTGTTGAGGGTGATTATAAAGGACATAAAATCATTGCGATGCCCCCTCCTTCCAGCGGTGGTGTGGCAGTAATCCAACTTTTAAAGGGTGCTGAGAATTACGATCTCTCTGCTATGGGACATAATTCTGCAGAAACAATTCATATTTTAACTGAACTGGAAAGAAGGGTTTTTGCCGATCGGGCAACCCATCTTGGTGATATGGACCATTATGATGTACCGCTCGATATGCTTCTATCTGACCAGTACAACGACCAACGATTTTCATCTATCAAAACCAATCAAAAAACCTCATCCCAGGATATCAAAGAAGGTGAGGTTGAGATCATTGAAAGCATAGAAACAACACACTTCTCGATTGTTGATGAATCAGGTAATGCGGTAACCATTACAACTACATTAAATAGTTACTTTGGGTGCAAGGTTATGGTAAGTGGCGCCGGTTTTTTTCTTAACAATGAAATGGATGATTTTAGTGTGAAACCTGGCGTGCCTAATCAATTTGGCCTGGTGGGTTCGGAAGCAAATGCTATAATACCTTCCAAACGAATGCTAAGCTCTATGACCCCTACAATTGTTGAAAATAATAACGACTTGTATATGGTACTTGGTACTCCAGGTGGTTCTACTATTATCACATCAGTATTTCAGACGATACTAAATGTCATTGATTTTGAAATGACCATGCAAGAGGCTGTCAATGCTAAAAAGACCCATCATCAATGGCTTCCGGACCGAATAATTTATGAAAAGAGTGGGTTGAGCGATAGAGTGATCAAAGAACTTCAGGACATAGGTCACGAATTAGAAGAAAGGTCTTCCATAGGCCGATTAAATTGTATCATGGTCAGGCCCAACGGTAAATTAGAAGGAGCACCCGATTACCTACGGGGAGACTGTGAGGCATTGGGTTATTGATTAATAGAATCATTTCATAATTTTAAATTCAACCCGCCTATTCAGTTTTCTGGTTTCTTCGGAGGCATTGCTTGCAATTGGACGCTTTCCCCCATATCCGATACTTTTAATCCTTGTTCTATCAATACCTTTTGCCACCAGATAGTCTTCCACAACATCTACACGCTTTTGTGATAATTTTAAGTTCATCAGCGGATCGCCCCGACTATCCGTATGTCCTGATAGCTCAATTTTAATGGAGGGGTTTTCTTTTAATATTCTTACCAATTCGTCTAATTGACTGAGTGAACCTTCAATCATTTTAGATTTACCCTGCTCAAATAATACATTTTCAAGGGAAATAGATGCCCCTACGGTAAGTTTAGCAATTGGTAAAATAATATTTGGTTGGATTTCTAGTTCCCGGGAGCTTATAATTGCATCTGATCCAAAAAAACCCGACTTGCTCACAGTAATCAGATAGTCCGCATAGGGTATGTAAGGATGGGTTGATATACCATTTTGATTGGTATAAATTGTGTCTTTTTGTCCGGAGACCTCTAGAAGTATCTTTGCATTTGGAACGGGGTCTCCGCTTTTCTTTTCCATTACTTCAAATTTTACATATTGTTCCAACGAATCAACCAAAATAGTGCTGTCAGGCTCACTAAACTCTGGTTTTATATCAATTATCTTAATGTCCCCATAGCCTTCACTATCTTGTGTTGAACTCATAAATGCAAAATCTGAACCTGATAAAAAGCCAAATGAAATATCTTTCCCTTTGGTACTTATATTAGTTATTCTTTTAGGCTCTTCCCAATTTCGCCAGGTATTATCCAGCCTTTTAGTTACATAAACATCAAAACTCCGATCCCCCTTTCGACCATTTGTTGAAAAATATAATGTTGAGTCGTCCGGTGCCAAATACGGGGTAAATTCTTGTCCTTTTGTGTTTATTTCATATCCGATATTTCTAATTAATGACCATCCATTGCGGATTTTTTCACTTATATAGATATCTTCCACGCCGTAGCTACCGAATGACTCCATAGCCAATAATAGATACTTCCCCGAAGGAGATACCGAACCTGAAATATGCTTGGAATACTTTTTAAAGTTTTTGATCACCAGGTTTATAGGCTTTGACCATGAATTCCCAAGTCTTCTTGAAAAAGATATCCCGCTTTGAAAGTCTACAGCTTCTCTCCCACCATACTGATTAAGTATCCACATCGTTTGGCCATCGGACGAAAACCCGGCCACAGCATTGTAATATTCATCATTCAAAGTGGGCAAATTCTTAGGTTCACTCCATCCATCCGGTTTTTTTGAGGAAATATAAATATCCCCCCTGTCTACTTCTCCACCAACATTATTGGGATCATTTGACCTGGTAAAGTAAATCTCATTCCCTGATGGATGCATTACTACCTGGCGCTCATCATATTGGGTATTAATTTCCGGAAGTGGTATTTGCCCGGAATACATCTCTACCTGGGCAATTGCAACACTTCCATAAAGTGAAAAAAAAATTGATAAAGTATGCTTCAATCTCATCCCGCAAATCTCTTAAAAAGACACCTTAATAACCAATAACATAAATTATTCAATAAATATTTAAACTTTTTTAAGTTTAGCCTTGTATTTATTAATATTTATATTTTTATTTGAATTATCTTTAGATTTTTCAACCAGCAACAGGTCATACAAAGCTATGTGTTATAGGTTATAAGTATTTAAAGCCTCATCCAAAAATGGTGAGGCTTTATTTTATAAAATAATCATGAACATAAACCACAGAATTCCCAGGAAATGCCAAAAAATACTTACATTATTAAAGTAAGCATCATTTTTAGAATGTATGTGAAAGTTTTTAATCTTATAATAAGCATGAACTAACAATACTGTACCAGCTACAACGTGCATAAAATGCAGCACAGTAATGGGCAAAAGGATGTTCTTAAAAAAACTGTCTTCATATCCATAATCATACCATCCCCATATTTGAAGCGTAAGAAAAACAATAGCTAATATTATTGCCCGCAATAACCACCTTGTTGTGTTGTTAATATTATCGTTTCTGAGATCACGCTGTGCAATGATTATACAAAAACTAGAAAATAAGATGACTATTGTGTTGGCTTTTAATATTGGAGGTACAATAATGGTGGGAAGAGACTGAATTATCCATATTAACAACAAAACAGAAAAAATGATTGTGCTGGTAAGGACAAACAAAATCGTCATGATCCTTTGTGCATCATTTTTACGGTTCTTTTCAGATAACCGCCTTGAAATAAGATACTTTACATCTTCCATTATCAATTTCCCTGATTGAAGAACACTGAATGATAGAAAATATGTTTTTAAAAAATTAAAATTCATAGTAGATAAACAAGAAATGTAAATATTTCTGATTCGTGGGATTTTAAAACTAATGTTATAAGAGTTGGTTAGAAAGAATGATAATACTTATATTTAATAAAATTTAACTCCACAGTAATCAGGTCATTAATCCAGATAGAGAATTGTATTATTCGTATATCTCAAATAAATTTTTCATTGATCGGGTGAGTTTGTTTAGTTTCGCAACATTATTAAAAGCAGGATAACATGTATTTAATATGGTTTAACCCGGATGTTAGAGAATATCAACATGGTGAAATCGCTAAATTTAAAAAGCTGAAATCAGAAAGTAACAATCCTGAGGGTTTTACTTTATTATACAAATTTGCAAGTGGCAGCTCTGCGCTTGCGGAAAAAATAATACGGTCGCTAAATCAAGCAAGGGATGAAAAACTAGATAAGGTTGGCTAAAAATTTTTAATCGTAATTAATTAAGAGCCTATCTTTCCGGATAGGCTTTTTTTATGATATGAGAAATACCGTCTACTTACTTTTAATTTTTATGTTTTCCTGTAGTAGTGTGAAAATTGTTAGTTTTTCTAATGAAGACCTGCTCACTGAAGACCTAAATACGTACAAAAACTTATTTTATAAAAGTGTAGATGATAATTATACCAATCGGGGTTCTAAGTTTTTAGAAGAAATAAAAAGTGCTATTGATAAAGAAATGAAATCAAGGGGTTTTATGATGTCTGCCGGCAACACTGATTTGGGATTGAGAATAGAATTGGCTTCGGCCAGGGGAAGTGATGTCAGTTATAATAATAGCTTTTTTTACGGATATTCTACAATCACGGAAAGACGATTTACCGAATCGATACTTCTACTCGAGCTAATTCATGCGCGCAATAAAAAAATAATCTGGCAGGCCAGTCTGGATTTAAAGTATTACAGATCAAAAAAAATGAGCCTGGAAGAGATGATCATAGATTCTGTCAGTCAATTATTTGAAACTTTCCCAAAAGAGCGCTAAATAGCCTTCATGGAAAATCATGTTGGCTTTTTGTCTTTGATACCTTCCCTATTGGCAATATTTCTGGCCATCAAAACCAGGCAGGTGATACCTTCATTATTTTTGGGAATCTTTATTGGATACCTGATCCTTTCCCACTGGAACCCCATTAATGCAGTGATCAGCACTTTGCAGGCATTGGTAGAAATTTTTAAATCTGAAGGCAATACAAGAACCATCATCTTCACACTACTCGTTGGGGCACTCATTAAAATATTACAAGCCATTGGAGGCATTGAGGGTTTCACAAGATGGGTTGAATCAAGAATCAGCGATAATGAAAAAATGCAGAGAAAAAGGATACAAACCTATGCTTCATTATCAGGCCTGATTTTATTTGTAGAGTCCAACATATCCATATTAACTGTTGGTGCATTATTCAGATCATTATTCGATAAATTTAAAATTTCAAGGGAAAAGCTGGCTTACATCGTAGATTCCAGCTCTGCCCCCTCCTGTATTTTAATCCCATTTAATGCATGGGGGGCATACATCATGGCATTATTGGTGGCTCAATCCATAGACAAGCCCTTCTCCATTTTAGCCTCATCGATTCCTTTTAACTTTTATGCCATTATCACTGTTTTCATCGTTTTTCTCACCATAGGATTTAACAAAGAGATTGGGGCCATGCGTATTTTTCAGCCGCGCGCTGCCTCTAATGATCAACAGGTCAATAGCAGCGGAAATACTGGCAATAAGTGGCACATGATCCTTCCTGTTGCTGTAATGGTATTAATGATGCCCATTATGCTCAGCTACACTGGATGGAACAATGAAATTGAACAAGCGGATATTGGTTTATTGGGTAAGATAGGTCGGGCAATGGGCAATGGTTCAGGATCGGCTTCCGTTTTGTACTCAGTATCCGGGGCGCTAGTCTCCACGCTCATAATAATAATTATCGGCCAGCAAATTAATACACAAAAATGGATGGAACTCACAATTGAGGGGATGTCGGATATGGTTCCCATGGCCATACTGATGGCATTTGCTTTTGCTATCGGTGATCTAAGTAAATTGTTGGGCACAGGGATTTACATATCAGAGATTACCCGGTCATGGTTAGCTCCGGGATTAATCCCGGCACTTCTGTTTCTTATCAGCGCATTTATCGCTTTCTCTACCGGCACTTCATGGGGCACATTCGCGATCATGATATCCATTGCCGTACCGGTGACCATTGCTTCAGGCGCTGACCTGACCCTGGCGCTTGCAGCAGTTTTAGGTGGAGGTGTTTTTGGTGACCACTGTTCGCCGATCTCTGATACAACCATCATCTCTTCACTGGCCGCTGAGGTTGATCATATTGATCATGTAAAAACCCAGTTACCCTATGCTTTAATTGCGGGTGGAATTACTTTTGTTTTGTATTTAATTCTTGGAATTCTTGTATTTTAAAGCCAGCAATATCGTGCCTAAATACAAAGTACAAATAATTGGATAATGATCTAAATTCATTTTTAATGGTTAGAAAAATGTATGAGTAAAAATTTAAAGGATCAGATGACGAATTTCGATACAATGATGGCTTATTTTATCATTAGGATGCCTGTAAATATTAATATGCCTATTGGCCCGATTGATTACCAATCATCACTGTAAAATGCTTTGACAGTATCTCGCAAATTATAATTATTAGCCATAACCTCACCGTATGCTCCCGTTGAATAAACAACTAAAATATCTCCACGCTTAGTTTCCGGTAGTTCAACATCTTTTCCTAAAAAATCAGAAGTTTCACAAATGGGTCCCACTACGTCATAAATTTCTTTGAAGGCTGAACGAGATGAAACATTTTCGATATAGTGATAAGCCTGATAAAGTGCTGGCCGGATCAATTCAGTGGTCCCTGCATCAACAATAGCAAAATTCTTCTGTAACCCTGACTTTGTGTATAAAGTCTTTGTAACCAACACACCAGATGGAGCCACAATAGAGCGTCCTAACTCAAAGTGAAGGCTTTGATGGGGCTTCAAGGAAAGATGGTTTTTAAAAATCCTAAAATATTCTTCAAAGGGTGCAATCACATTTGTTTTTGGATCTTTATAATCAATGCCCAATCCCCCACCTACATTGATGGAGTCAATACTCAGTTCGTTATCTTCAAAGTATGATATCAAGTCATTCACTCTTTCGGAAAGGTCCCGAAACCTTGAGAGATCCTGTATTTGAGAGCCAATATGGAAATGTACACCATCCAATTTGATGTTATTGAGTTTTTTTATTGACTCAACCATCCGATCTAAATCGTACATATTGATTCCAAATTTATTCTCTTCCAGTCCTGTCGTGATATATTTATGCGTTTTAGCGTCTACATTAGGGTTGATCCTTAAGGCAACATTAGTCTTTTTATGAAGCTGACCACTTATTAGATTGATTACCTCCAGTTCCTGAAGTGATTCAACATTAAGACGGCTAATTTCTTTTTCAATAGCAAATTGAATCTCATCATCATTTTTACCAACTCCTGCAAATACGATCTCGGATGGTTTAAAGCCTATTTCAAGGGCTTTTTTTATTTCGTTTCCGCTAACACAATCTGCACCGAAATCATTGCTCTGTATTTCTTTTAGTATCCTGTCATTTGCATTTGCTTTCAGTGCATAATGCACTGCCATCTTTCCGGAGTCAATGAATTCTGCTACCTGATTAAGCGTTTGTCTAAGTAAATCCAAATCATAAAAATAGAAAGGTGTTCCATGAGTTTTACTTATTTTGTTTATAGCTTCTATATGGTTAGTCTGCATGGGTCTTAAACGAAATGATAGAATATCTTAAATAAAACAAAAAACCCCAATCATTACCATAATTGGGGCTATAAAATCATTTGTAAAGGCCAGTATTATTTGACCTGATCAACGATGGCTTTAAAAGCCTGTGGGTTATTCATGGCTAAATCAGCCAGTACCTTTCTGTTCAAATCAATATCAGCTTTTTTCAATTTATTAATAAACTGCGAATACGACATGCCGTGCTCACGGGATGCTGCATTTATACGCTGTATCCACAATGCCCTAAACTCCCTTTTCTTTACTTTTCTATCCCGGTAAGCATACTGCCAACCTTTCTCGATTGCATTCTTAGCAACCGTCCAAACATTTTTTCTCCTGCCAAAATATCCTTTGGCGTGTTTTAACATTCGTTTACGGCGTGCTTTCGACGCCACATGATTTACTGATCTTGGCATAATAAATTTGTTTTAGCAATTGGCGTCATTGTATGAACTTAATACCAATTACCTGGTGAAATAATAAACCTTATATATTTAATAAATCTTTAATCCTTCCCTCATCACTTTTGTGAACCAAACCCATATGGCGAAGGTGTCTCTTTCTTTTCGTTTCTTTTTTGGTCAGGATATGGTTCTTAAAAGCATGCTTACGCTTAAGTTTACCGGTTCCTGTAAGCTTGAATCGTTTCTTGGTCCCTGAATTCGTCTTTACTTTTGGCATCTTCCTATTCTATCTTTAATTAATTATTTCTTTTTTATAATTTTTGGGGCGACTATAAGAAACATTCGTTTACCCTCTAACTTTGGAAACTGTTCTACTTTGCCATATTCTTCCAACGCCTGGGCAAACTTTAATAACAAAATTTCTCCTCGCTCCTTGAATACAATTGTCCTTCCAACAAAATGGACAAAAGCTTTCACCTTAGCCCCATCCTGAAGAAAATTGATCGCGTGATTCAACTTAAAATTGAAGTCATGATCATCGGTGTTAGGCCCAAACCGTATCTCCTTGACAACCGTCTTTTGCGCCTTAGCTTTTATCTCCTTTTGCTTTTTCTTCTGATCATACTTAAACTTCGAATAGTCAATAACCTTACAAACCGGTGGAGAAGCTTTTGGTGATATTTCTACTAAATCGAGTCCTTGCTCTCTTGCTAAGTCTAAAGCCCTGTCTAAAGGATAAATGTCCACATCAACGTTGTCACCGACTAACCTAACTTCGGGTGCCGTAATTTTTCGGTTTATTCGGTACGGCTCTTCTCTTATTCGTGGTGGCCTCGGTCTTCTTTGTTTAATAATTCTATATTTTAAATTAAGGTCGCAAATTTCGAAAACAATTGTGCAATATCAAACTAAAATGCCTCAACTTGCGCTTTTTCTTTAAATAATTGTATAAAATCATCAATTAAGAATTGACCAAGGTCACCTTTTCCATGTTCACGTATTGATAAAGCATTATCGGCGGCTTCCTTTTCACCGACAATCAACATATAAGGTATTTTCAACATTTCGGCATCTCTTATTTTTCTTCCTATTTTCTCATCCCTGGTATCGATAGTCCCACGAATATCATTTAATTGCAATTGGTCAAACACATGATGAGAATAGTCATGATACTTTTCAGATATGGGTAAAATTATGATCTGTTCAGGTGTCAGCCACAACGGGAAATTACCCGCACAATGTTCCGTTAAAACTGCTACAAAACGTTCCAGCGAACCAAATGGTGCCCGATGGATCATCACTGGCCGGTGTTTTTGATTATCCGCTCCGGTATATTCGAGCTCAAACCGCTGAGGCAATTGATAGTCAACCTGAATGGTGCCTAGTTGCCATTCCCGGTTGAGTGCATCCCGAACCATAAAATCAAGCTTTGGCCCATAAAATGCAGCTTCACCAAGCACAGTTTTTGTATTTAAGCCTTTCTCTTCTGTTGCTTCCTTGATCTCTCTTTCAGCCCTATCCCAAGCTTCATCTGCTCCCATGTACTTGGACTTGTTCTCAGGATCCCTTAAAGAAATTTGAGCGGTATAATTATCAAAACCCAATGCATCGAAGGTATACAGTACCAAATCGATCACTTTTATAAATTCATCCTTTACCTGGTCTTCAGTACAGAATATATGCGCATCATCCTGCGTGAATCCACGGACACGCGTTAAACCATGCAACTCACCACTTTGCTCATACCGGTAAACTGTACCAAACTCTGCGTATCTTATGGGAAGGTCTTTATATGAGCGTGGTTTTGCGCTGTAAATCTCACAATGATGCGGACAATTCATTGGTTTCAGAAAGAACTCTTCTCCTTCATGCGGTGTCTCAATGGGCTTGAAGGAATCTTCACCATATTTTTCATAGTGCCCGGATGTGATGTAGAGTTTTTTATTTCCAATATGAGGAGTGACTACGGGATCGTAACCAGCTTTAATTTGCGCTTTGCGCATGAAATTTTCCAGACGTTCCCTCAGCATAGTACCTTTAGGCAACCATAGGGGTAGTCCATTTCCAACACGCTCTGAAAAAGTAAAAAGCTCTAATTCTTTGCCTAGTTTCCGGTGGTCCCTTTTCTTAGCTTCTTCCAGTAGTTCGAGATATTCTTTTAATTCTTTTTGTTTGGGGAATGTGATACCATAGAGCCTGGTAAGTTGTTTGTTATTTTCATCCCCCCGCCAGTACGCTCCAGCCACATTTAAAATCTTAACCGCCTTGATAAAACCGGTATTTGGTATATGGGGGCCCTTGCATAAATCGGTGAAATTACCCTGAGTGTAAAAAGTTATCTGACCATCCTCAAGGTCTTGAATGAGGTCTAGCTTATACGCATCGCCCTTGTCTTTATAATATTTAAAAGCTTCATCTTTACTGACCTCTTTCCTGATGTATTCATTTTTTTGTTTGGCAAGTTCCAACATCTTTTGTTCCAACACTTCAAGGTGTTCACTATCAAATGTCATAGCGCCAAAATCCACATCATAGTAGTAACCATTATCGATCGGCGGGCCAATACCAAATTGGACCCCCGGGTATAGTTCCTCCAGTGCCTCAGCCATGAGGTGTGCCGATGAGTGCCAAAAGGTAGACTTTCCCTCATCATCCTTCCAGGTTAATAGCTGTAGTGAAGCATCACTATTTAGCGGTAATGTTGCGTCTATCACTTTTTCATCAACTTTAGCAGCCAGTACGTTTCTTGCCAAACCCTCACTGATCGATTTAGCCACATCCAAACTATTTATACCTTTAGGGAATGCTTTCACCGTTCCATCAGGAAGTGTAATTTGGATTTGTTCAGTATGCTCCATGCGGAATTATAAATTTAAAGGCGCAAATATGCAGGAACTGTACATAAGTGCCAAGCTTAAAAAATCTGAGTCTTTATAAAATCAATTGAACACTAAATTTTACTCCAAAATCCCTGGCATCAGGATTATCTAAATAGGTAAGCCGATGGAATGCATCAACCCTGAATATTTTAAAGATATTTTCTATACCATAACCAACCTCCACATATGGTTTTCCTCCTTCAAATTCAGTAAATGGGAGTAAACCGTTTTCATCCCTGGGCACAATCTCCACGTTTTCATCTCTAATGCCGCCAAGAATCAGGTTTGCAGTACCTGTTAATCGCCACTTCAATTTACGAAATAAGGGAACTTTATTCAATAACAATCCTTCAAAGAAATGCCTGTATTTCAAGGAAAAAAACCTGTCGCTACTGAACTCAAAATAATTCATTTGATTAAACGTAAAGTTGATATAAAACGGAGATTCATTTCCTATAGGATTATGTAGAAGCGGATATGGTAACACACCAAATATATAACCACCTTCCAGGTCAATAGCAGCTCTGCCCAACAATCCCATCTTTTGAAATTTGAACATCCTGAGTCCCAACTTATGATAGCTAAAATCACTATTGAACAAATTGTCAAATCCCCTGGTGTAAGTGAATGTTACGGCAGGAAACCTTACGGTTCCCAAACTTATCCGTTCATTATCGTTGATTACCCACAACTCATCCCTGGCATAGCGGGTCTGAATTGTTATTTCAGAAATGGAAAATTTACTACCTGTCTGAGCATCAGCATCCGTTGATTTAAAAAAATTAAAATCAAATAGAGGATTATAATCCTGGGTCCTGAATTTTACCCCTTGGATTAATCCATTGGAAACCTGTCCTTCAAACTCAAAAACATTCTTACTCACCAAAAATGGTTGGGTAAGCGTACCAAATCTGCTGAAAGAGTAAAAAAAGCTGTTGGTGGGGATGTCATCATTCAATAACCAGATCTGATCAACTTCTTTCTGATGAAAGTAGCTAATGGTTGTCCATGGCTTCCTGGAGATTATGTATTTCGCACCGGCTTTATATTTCAGGCTATCATCATTAAACCCGTAAGCACCATATCCCTCAAGTACCAGTTTATCACTTAAATCAATGTCTGTTCTCATTCCAAACCCAAGCCTGATACCTTCAATATCATTATTACCAAATAAAACAGTATATGGACCTAAATCAAATTTTCCAGCATCGTAATATCCGGAACCAAGAACTGTAAGAATATCTGTTACACGCTTAACAGGAGGTATTTTGCGCAAGGTGTCGATCATTTTATAGACTGATATTTCAGTGGGGGATAACGTATCATGCCTGTGCTTATACCAGTAGTCATCATTATACGATCTGACATCAGATTCTAAAACCACAGGATTCTCATAAAATCGATTATCTTTTGGTTGATTAACAGAAATATCTTCTGCGGAGACATAAAATTTAGCAATAAACCCGGCCGACTTTTTGGTTAGTTCACTTATGTCTACGACCACCCTGGATTTAACAGGAAGCCATGGGCCTTCACTGGTAGGCATCAGGTCCTGTTGTATTTTTATTTTTTCCACAAAATTCAGGTTGGCCTCTTTGGTAATTGTAGCATCAATTCGCCGTAATGCAAATTCACTTTTTGTGATCCATAACGTGCCTCTAAATGCAAGGTCCTGTGGTCTTCTTGGCCAGAAATCCAAACGATAGCAATAGTGATCACCAATATAAAGGCTGTCTATCAAGTCATAATCATAATACAGTCGCCACCCGTCTGAGATGGGAGAAACAAATTCCTTGCCAACAATATTTAACCAATTCTGATAGAAATTATACTCCTGAAAAGTTGATCCGATAATTTGCGAAACCAATGTTCCATCCTCGATGCCTATCCCGGTGACTTTTGTTTTTAAAACATTTTCATGTCTTAGCCTTGGGGATTTCTTATAGTAAAATTTTGATATAGCTTCAGAGATAAAAATCGGCAGAATCGGCTTACCATCTTCTCCTGCTACCTGGTCAATGCTATCCAGAACGGATTGCACCCGTTTCATAATTTTCTTCTCGCGTAAATTCTCCGAGATATTATCGATATCAATCTCTATTTTGGTGTAGGTCTCATACTCATAGGCTTCGAGGCTACGTTTGTCATTATCTGATTTATGTTCAACGACATTTCTTAATATTTGAAAGGCTGGATTCTCCCCGGCATAAACCGTAACACCACTCAGGTTTATAATATCTTCTTCCAATTGAAAATTAATGGCCTGCTCTTCTCCTTCGGCCAATGGTTTGGTGCGACTAACATATCCGATATACGAAACAGTCAAAGAATCTACCCTATTTTTTGTGGATATATTGAAATTCCCATCGAAATCAGTAGTGGTACCTATTTCCGTGCCCGTAAAAATGACATTGGCAAAAGGAATTGGGGTTCCTGATGCAGCATCTATTACTTTTCCCGAAACAATAGTCTTTTGGGACAATAGGGGAAAAGACAATACAAATAAAAAAATTGAAACAAAATAACTAATTTTCAATATTTCGAAATAATCTAAATCAAAGTAATAACAATAACGATCAACGATCAGATTAGCCGAA